>DAHXLX010000015.1 GCA_027365775.1 Candidatus Saccharimonadota bacterium
TAAGAATAAAAATACTATTGATGACTTGGACGATATGCTGCCGGTATTCCCGACGTTATCTGAAGCCATAAAGCTGGCTGCGATGTCATTTACTAGGGATGTTTCAAAGCTGAGCTGCTGTACCTAAGCGTATTAGCTCAAGCCGGCACTTAAAATGTTTAATGATATCAGATATCCTAATAATCCGATCAACTAATGTCGGCTGTTCTAGATATAGTGGCTAGAAGCCTGATCGGAAGCTGAGTATTAGAATCAGAAGTTCGGCTCTGGCCATCAGCTTGGTGTATTAAAATCCTACCCCTAATATACTCTTCGAGAATAGTATTTGTTAAAGCTTATGCTTTAGCTAAATTTACTATTGAACATAAGATTACGGGCTGAGTATGCCTAATAAGTGTCGACACTTATTGGTTGCTTAGATTTTGTCTTTTTTGATGTTACGTCTCTCCCTATAAGAAATTAACCCTTTTATTGTTAAGATGCCCCAAATTAGGGTAGTGATAATCCCTAAATATGCTCCTTTATAATAAGAGTAAATGCTAAGACAAATAACACTACCAACTACATCTAGCTCATACCAAAGTGGCTTACCTGATAATTTCTTAATACTCAGTCTATAAACTGCGAGCAAAAACAATGCTAAGCCAATTATACCGACTATATCGATTGAGTTATGTATATCTATAAATTGATGAGAGACCATATTGCTAAACACAATGTTTGTATAATTCCATGTTTCCGGATTGAATTATTTTTCTATTAACATATTATCACTGATGAGAATATAAATATTTGATCACGCCAATTGCCTTTAATCAGTATCGGAGCAGACAAATTAAAAGAGCTTTTACACTATAAGGAAGAAGAAAAATCAATTAAAAATATTTAGTCTTCAAAACCATTAACGACTAATTCCCTAACATATATCTAGCCCTATATACTTCATCCGCCAAAACAACAATTGACCGGTAACGGTTCTTAGTCGGTACAAATAGTAGGTTGCCAGCCGCCAATATATTATTCGTTTGATCCTGCCGGTTTTATTTTTGATCGCATTTTAATTTGATATGCTTATGCTATGAATAAAATATATAAACACGAAACAGGTTTTAGCGTCTTTGAAGGCATTTTAATTGTACTAGTTGTTGCCTTAATAGCAGTAGTCGGCTGGTTGGTCTATACAAGGAACCAAGAAACTGTGCCGACCAATATTGCTACTAGTGCCGCTAAAAGCTCATCGGGAACATCTTCAAATAACCACCGCCAGTCAAATCAAACATCAAATTCTAATTTATCGCCGACAATCATAAAAATACCCGAATTATCGCTGGAATTCAGGGTGCCAAACTCGATCAGTGACTTAGTATATACTTACTCACCCGGACCCGGAGTACCTTTGGTCACATTTACTACTAAAGCATTAGAGAAGTTATCTCCTACTTGCGGATCGCAAGGGGTGCTTGGCGAGATGGGGATATCTAGCGGGCAGTATGTAATCACTGGTTATGTTGAGCCGGCACTAATTAAACAATTTCCTACTTATTACGTAGACTTTACAATACCAAATGGTACGATGTGCTCAGATAACCCGACATTTGAGCACGATATAATCACCGACACCGCTGCTCTTAAAGCAGCTCTTTATACGATTCAACCGATAAATTAATAATTAAGTACAAGACTAGCTTAGAAACTCTGTAGCATTCTACTAACTGATGAATAACAAGCATCTGAAGCGTTCATATATATAAAGGGGAGTAGCGTGTTCCTGGTGGTTATATCAGCTTGGTTGAACGGGTTATTGGTGTTTTGCTTGGGCGAGGTCTAGTTGCTCAGCGATTCAGCAATCTTCTGCATGTATTGTACGTCTGGCTGACTCTAAAAGGTTTGCGTATCAAAAGCAGCATTATCAAAACTTATTCCTTGACTATTTACCGTACCAAAACTACCAATCATTTGTAGACTAGCCTTTAAATGTATGGTTTATTGCAATAACCGAGCCATGATTAGACGTATAGCCGATCTTATAATTACCGTCACCAATTTCTATATATGACGCCGTACCGGCTGCTGTGCCATAAGTAGGTTCGCTGACCCTGCCGATTACAAGATATAACTTCTTATTGTTTAAATTGTTTGCCACTATTGATTGTACGGTGTAGTACTGGTTTCCTGAATTGCCCCCAGTCAAGCCATAGCCGGCACTATTTTTTTGAAGCTAAAATTTCAAAGCAAACTGGTATGTCTGACCATTTATGGTACGAGTAGGACCGTCAATTAAAATATCTTCGCTGTCAGTAGTTAGGTTTACGATACCAGCAGCATTGGGATAGAACGTCCAGCTTGGAGGGTACTTAAAACTTATATTAGATATTTTTAAATGATATGTTTGCCAGCCGTTATATGAAGCAGGATAAGTTGGCGTAGACGTTGTTGAGTCTGCCCTAGTTTGACTGCTTGAAGTCTGATTTTTTACTATAGGTTACTTCTGCTGGTTTTGATAGACATACGAACCGACTAAACCTTAAATTATCATTAAGGCCAATGAAACCATTATTGCGACGACCGTAGAACCTTCACGGTTTTGATTGGGGGATGGGTGGTTGATCATGTTGTGGATCAGGAGTTACAACTTGCTGTGGATACGTTGGGTTAGGAGGTGTTGGACTATATG
Source organism: Candidatus Saccharimonadota bacterium (assembly GCA_027365775.1). Taxonomy (GTDB): domain Bacteria; phylum Patescibacteriota; class Saccharimonadia; order Saccharimonadales; family UBA4665; genus JAJZWH01. The sequence continues at coordinate 2,675 of DAHXLX010000015.1, forward strand.
AAGTTGGCTGAACGGATTGAGGTACTGCATTGCTATTTGGGAATAAAGAACCGCTCGTTGGATTTTGTGGTGCTTGATAAGGATTAACTGGCTGTTGTGGGGTTGCAGGTGGTAGATAACCGCCACTTCCGCGTTTAGGTATATTGCGAGCTTTTTTAATTAGCTTAAATATTCCAATCCAAATTGCCATTATAAGTATAACGGCTATGAATAAGTCTATGGGATGATGTACTGAGTAACTCACAATAATAACAGTACCGCCGAGAATAAGTGCGACAGGTAGTGTAATTATAAAAACAATCGTGCTACTGATTTCGCCTGCTATGGGTATAAAGTCAAGCAACATGTCGAGTGGGCCGAATAACATCATAAGACCAAGCCAAATCAGGGCAACACCTATACCTCTAAATATCCATATAGTCTTTTCGTATTGAGAGTGCAATGTAGCTATAGCTGTTTGCCTACCACCATAAAGTAAGTCATATATAGTATGGTTGCTGGGGTCGGTGTAAGAATCTAAAGAACCATTATTGAGTGTTCCGAAAACCGTTACAGTAGTACCGGCAGGTAGTGCCTGATAGCTGATTCTTATAGCTCCCAACTGAGGTGCCGTTAGACTACCGCCTCCTCCGTAAAGATATTGAGAACTGGCAATAGTTAAGTTAGAAATTGGACTAACGGTTGAAGAAGCCGGAATGCTTGAGGGCGTAGCGGTAGTTGTAGTATTAGCCGCACTAGGAGAAGTCGGTAGATTTACGTTAGCGGAACTAAGGCTTAAATCTTGCAATGCTGGTAGCTTGATGGTTTGCGGGTCAAAAGAGTAAGCACCCACGTATCCTGATGTAGCTTCGGTAGTACTACTTTCAATAGGCAGCGTGGGGTTTTGATGACCTTGCGGGTATTGGAAAGTACTTGAGTCCGCTGGGTCGCTCGTCCATTCTTGTTTATAAGTATAGGTCGTGGTATTCGTCGATGAACCACCCAAATTGTTATGGGACTGGGTTTGTTCATCTTGCACCCAAGCATATTCTTCTACGGTACGTTGTACGGCAACATACGGACCGGGTTTCAAGTAAGCACCGTCACCTATTTGCTGACCAGTGGAAACGCTACCGGTGACCGACACAAACTGACCATTTTTCGATTGGTCAATCCGATTAGCCTGTACAGGTGTGGATTTGCTGGCAATCTTTGAATAATCTACACGCCCTTCATTCCAGTAAAGCAAAATACAAGAACCTACAATCAGGATTATACCGATAGGAACACCCACGATAGCGCTCATAATCCTGCTACCGAAGCCTGTGCGCGTAACATTAGTGAAGGTGTTTGGCATGAGGTTTTACGTTTTTTAGTTATCTTGACTCATGTGTTTACTGGCAAGTAGGATAGCCCCTGCAATGCCCAGCGTTCGATCATATACACCAGCTGTGTCACTACTAAAATCTATGTCCATTTTGAATAAAATGCCTATATTCATCTGCTCATGGTATCTACAAACCGGCTGATTATTAATCGACGCTACAAAAGTTTGCGGAATCATACTACCTATAGCGTTACCAGCAGCCACACCACCCATAGCGCCACCACCACCACCCAATAAACCACCAAGGACACCTCCTACCATATCTACAGCTCTACCTGTCATAGCCGTATTAGTATCTTGGTCAATAACTCCTATGGGATTATCGTTAGCATCTAATATGTCCCAGTGCTCTTTCATCATAGATTGCATAGCTTCTAGTTTAAAACCGCCCATTTTGTGCCCGTCCGCAGCTACTACGTCGTAGACTTTAGACATAGCCATAACTCTTTCTTGCTGAATAGTGAAGACTAGTTGTGTAGCAGCCTCGTCCCTATAAATGTCCATATGTTCTTTAACAGCCATTATCTTGCGCTTAGCAACGCATACTGTGTTTTGTCCATCCGTAACTGCGAAAGTTTCACGACCAAACTTTAACTCTTGGTTAATATAAAAATGATTCGGTTGGGTAGCCTGTTGTTGGGGAAGAGGCTGTTGAGACGCAGCAGGCTGACTATAATTTGTTGGTTGTTGGGGTTGAGGATATTGTGGTTGCTGTTGTGTGTCTTCGTCGGGATTCATGACCTTTTTTCTTTTTATTTCAGGTTGAATATTGCTAATTTGGTGTCGGTTTGAAAAATACCGTCATACCATATCAGCTTACCATTATCGCCATTAGGTACTTGAAATATCAGGTAGTGAGAAGTATCGGTCTGGCCTTTATTGACTGAGTCGGCAACTAGCGGTTGTAGGTTGCTATTGGCTAATTGCACATTTTTAGCGTCTATATTTGGTCCCGTACCTTCTGTATTGGTGTCGTTATAAAGTTTACCGTTTGCCGTTTGATAATAAAATGTGCCGGGCAAAAAACCCGAGTGACCGCTATTATTGGTAATCTTAAAGACCACTTCAATGTAATGCCAACCTGAATTTGGTGCGTCACCTGTAGTTTGGGGGTTCTGATTAACTGCAATACTCACTGACCAACCCTTGGCGTCGCCTGTACCTTCGGCTGCTTGACCTAGAGGAGTATCAGTGGTTGCATTGGTTGCCTGTGATGTATTACCGCTATTACTCGTGCCGGCATTAAAGCTGAAGCTACAGCCATTACTGCATTTGTTTAAATTATGTACGGTTTTATCGATAGCCATGATGCTAAAAACACCAAAAGCAACCAATAATAGTATCCAACATCCAAAGACTATAAGTGCTACTTTTAGATTCTTTTTATAATCACGAAGCGGTGTGCCGTCTTTAGCCCTCATATGATTACTGATAATCAGTATCCAATCAACGAAAGCCCAGATACCTAGTCCACCAAGCGTAAATAGTTTTAGTAGTCCAGTGCCGATTTTTCCCAAGTAAAACCTATCCGCTCCAAGTGAACCTAAGAATGTGGAAAGTAAGAACGCCACTAGGAACGACTTGCCACCCGCCGTGCTAGTCGCAACAGGGTTAGCGTAAGCGGTCGATTGACCGCCTACAACAACACCACCTACTTGGGGTTGTTGATACTGTTCGGAGCTATAGGCCGCTGTCTGAGGTTGGACGTTGTTAGGTTGTCCCGTATTCGGTTGATATGTAGGCTGTGCCTGAGGAGCTGATTGTTGGTTAGGCGGAAATAAATTACCGTTGTTTTGCGGTTGTTGATTAGTTGGTTGGTTTTGATTATCCATTTTTAATATTTTTACGATTTCTTTAATAATAACATAAGCAATTGAACGCTACAATGCGTGTGCAATAAAGTTAACGCTTGTCATATTACTGATACTATTGCCATAGTCTACTCTTTAAAATTGAAGGCCTTTAGACAATCGATTGCCTTTAACAGAAAAGGCTTAAACTGCCCTATTGGTACAAGAATTAATGTTTTATCACAATATAACTTTTTTGATTCAAATAACTCTGGCGTGGATAATCTGAAGCAGAATTCTCTAACATAATCGGGGAATTTGTCTTAGGTTATACATGTCCATAATTGTCCTCTTTAACTATGGGTCTGTACCAATATGGCGGGCAACCCACACACTGGATATAGTCAATACTATTTTTTAGATAAACTAATAATACTTTTGGATCATGCCATTCATAACCTGTCGAAACAGGAACATTGGTATCTTTTGGTTTATTATTAGCTAGGCGGAATGCGATATAATCCGACTTTATTAATCTAAATTCGTTTTTTTTGCGAAGAAATCATTATGAAAATAACACAAAAACATGAATCCGGTTTTGGTACGGTAGAGGTCCTATTGGTAATTCTAATATTATTAGTGATTGGCGTAATAGGTTATATGGTTTACCACAATAACCATAAGTCGAGCACAGCTTCAGTTGGTGTGACATCGGCTAATCTACCCCCGCCCTCCGGCTCAAGTTCAAATAAAACGAGCACATCACCGGCAACAGACAATATTTCTATTGCTCCGCTCGGCATAAGTCTTACCGTTCCGGCAAATGTTAGTGACTTAACTTACGCGCAAACTAGTACCTCCAGCTTTAATGGCGAAAGCAGCGTAACGGTGGGAATTTCAACCTCCACCTTAACTAGTTACGGTTCAGCTTGTGATGCCTCAAATGCCCCCCTGTTTTTGTTGACCAGAGTTAATGGTCAATATCCTGCCAACGCTAATGTTTATAATTCGCCAGGTATATTAGTAAAACAGTTTCCCGACTTTTATATATCTTTTACACCTAATAATGGGCAAACTAAATGTGCTGCTCTAGGTACCGCCCAATCTGACACTCTAAATAACGAGCTTAATGCACTTCTGCGGTTTCATGTTTCATCCACAAATGGACAAAACAGTTCTCCTACACCTGAATTTACAGTGCACGCATTACAGTAATTGGTAACGACCAGCATTTATATATTCAAAATGCATTCGAGATTTAGACTATATAAAATCGTTTTTCACTTAACGATTTCATCAGAATGATGGCTAAACTTTTATAGATAAATATTTTTAATGTGGTTATGTTCCAAGCAAAAGTAGTTTTGTATTTAAAAGGCAAGTTCAAATATCGTAGTGGCCTTGAATAAACTTGCTGAGAGCTGAATATTTACTTTGTAATTTAACTAGGTATTTTGATGCTGGCGGCATAACTTCTAAGTAAGTCGAACCGTAATGATTGTAACTAATCCAGCGAATTTAATTTATGCACCTATAGCAGCAACCCTATAAGTATTGGTAATGGTGCTTATGTGGCGAGCACGATATTAGTAGAGCTATGATTCTTCGCATCAGCAAATACATTACCATACTATTTATCAAGGATTAGTTTCTATGGGTAGTGGTAGATAATTACTAAAAACAGTAAACAATTACCAGAAACTCTTAATTACCCGCTGACTATAAATGAATGTATGAATACAAGCCTATAAGGCCGCTGATTGTGATGGTCTCAATAATGTCAACTGGCTTAAAATCTTTATACCCAGCTTGTGCGGCAGTGACTGTAAAAATGATGATCGACCATAGTTGGATGTACAAAACAAAAAATATTAAAGATGCTAACCCTAGTCGGTTAGTGGGTACTGATGGTTGATTAACGTTCGAGTTTCTTGCAATTGGTGATTGATAACCAGGAGATTTTAACTTAAGAGGGTATGACGCCAATTTCTATGCCCACGATAGATGATACGGGAACGGGCCCGAACACTCTTGAATCCAACGAGTCAGGTCGATTGTCGCCTAGTAAGTAAACATAACCAGATGGTACGACAATATTGACATTCCCGGAAGTTGTAGTGCCGGCAGGTTCGTAGCTGGTGCTAGGGTCGAAACCACTCGGGTTAACAGAATCATAAACCGTTAGTCTGCCATTAGCGATAACGACACGGTCACCTCCAACGGCGACTACCCGTTTCAACAGTTGCTGCTGCTTGCCCTGAGTGGTTACGTTAGCTATGACTATATCATTTATCGATACAGAGGTATTCAGTAGTTTTGTGCCAAGTATGTTATACTTGGCCACTAATATCTTTTGGCCATTATTAAGCGTTGGCGACATACCTGCTCCATTGACTACATAGGCTTTATCTAATGCTCCAATTGTATAGGCGGTGGTAGCCAGATAGGTAATATAGACAGCGAGCACAACGACAAAACAGCCTATTATAATATAAAGCAGTTTCTTTGAATTTTTATTACTTGAAGTTATCGTGCGCTGATCATTCGGGGATATTTGATAGCCTACCGGAGCTGAAGGAGTGTGATGCGGTAATGGCTGTGGTTGGCTTAAATTCGGATTATCATTATTCATTATGCCCAGTAGTATACCACTACTAAGAGATGCTTGATTGGGTTACCCTCTTGCCGTAATACGCCATAGTCATTGACCGTCTATTATTTATGCATTATCATCTAGTTGTCAGGTAACAAACAAATACAAATTTAAACAATGAGATCGGTGAGTCGGTACTATGATCGGGACAAGTCTGCCTATGGCTACAGGTATGGGCATGTTAAAGGCTCAGAAAACCGCGTTGAAAATAGTGCCGAGCAACTGTTGGTGTCCATAGAGCCGCGAGTGGCTTCAAAGATACTGGAGCGACACATTAAAAAATCGTTGCGTAAAAAGAAATCGGCATTACTCATCACCGGCTATATCGTTCTGTGCCTGTTTGCATTAGTCGGACTAACTTTTTCCGGTGTCTTTGTGGGTATGCAATATCATATATTCAACGTAGAAGGCAGTAGCATATCTCGCGATAGCTTTTTTAAAACTTTGCCCAAAGTTACAGTTCACGCGGCTTCGGTACCATATACTCCGACGGCCATGAGCTGTGTTAAGCAACTGAGCAATGGAGCGCAAGTGCCGATTTGCGTATGGAATGAAAGCCCTGAATATGCGGTTATAAGGGATGGTCTGTATAAGGACAGGAAGGTGATTAATCTCGTTGCCCAACAAACAGGCGTTTCGTCCAGAATGATTGCCGCCACGGTCGTTCCGGAGCAATTACGCTGGTTCACTTCGGACCGTGAAGATTTTAAAAAGATTTTCGAGCCGCTAAAGATACTTGGCGTAGCGGCGAACATGACCTACGGTATCGGCGGGTTTCATTATCAGACAGCACAGCGTGTTGAGCAATATACTAGAGACACCAACTCTCCTTTCTATGCCGGACCGGGCATGGCACAGCTCGTAGCCTACCCTAGCGTACAGAATCCTCGTGACACCAACCTGCTGGCTAGATTAAGCGACAGCACCGACCACTACTATTCATATCTATATGTGGCGCTGTTTATTAAAGAAATAACCAATCAATGGCAACGTGCCGGTTATGATATCTCTAATCGTCCCGATGTCATTGTCACGCTTTATAACATCGGTTTTGATCGGTCAATACCAAAACCGAATCCGCAAATTGGCGGTGCCACCATAACTGTTGACGGCACCCGCTATACGTATGGCGAACTTGGTGTAGATTTTTATTACTCGGACGAATTGACCCAAGTATTTCCGATGGCATATTGAATGTCGCCTATTGCAATCAGTTCCAGCACATGCATTGGCTTAGTAGCTTGTATGCCGTCATAAAAATCGCCTTGCGCTTATTAAGGCTTTGAGGACGCTCCGGCTTGATGTTGATTATTGGCTAAAACAGTAATCCAATCAAAAGTCCTGCAATAAAACTGATTGCAATAAATGCCAGTAAACGAGTTAAGGGCAGATTTATAATATGCACCACAGACGCAAGTACTATCGGGTCATTCATTTTAGACAGATACCTTGTTTGTTAATCTGATGGTATTATAAACCATAAGCATGGACAAAAATAAACTTAAACACGTCTCAGTAAATGAGCTCGCGGATTCGTTAAAAACTTCTACCAGCGGCTTATCGTCTTCCGAGGCCGAGAACCGGCTGGGACAGTATGGTTTTAACATACTCAAGAATGAAACCAAACGCAGTACGTTCAAACTTTTAGTTAAGCAGTTTAGAAGCTCGCTTGTCTATTTGCTGGTGGTTGCTTCAGTGCTGTCCTTTATCCTAAACGACCTTAACGACGCCATAGTTATCGCTGTAATTCTGATAATCAATACCGGGCTTGGCTTTTATCAAGAGTACAAATCCGAAAAGGCAGTTGAAAAATTGCAGAAGTTAGTCGGTAAGGAAGTGCTTGCCATCCGTGACGGTAAACAGGTACTGGTAGCTGAACGGTTGCTTGTGCCTGGAGATGTGGTTATCTTGCGCGAAGGAGATGTAGTGTCTGCCGATATCAGGTTGTTTAGCGCTCAAGACTTGAGCGTTAATGAATCCCAGCTGAGCGGCGAGTCCGTAGCTGTAGCCAAAAGTCTTTCCGGCGAACAAGCATTGGTTTATGCCGGGAGTGTTATCGAACAAGGCGAAGGTCGCGGGTTTGTTTACGCTACGGCCGGCAATACAGAACTTGGCAAAATTGCTCATTTGTCTAGTTCGACACAACGGACCACCCAGTTTGAAAAATCACTCTCCTCTTTTGGCCGATTTCTGGTTAAGGTCACCTTTTTGACTTTACTGGCAGTGCTCATTTTGAAGATTATCATTACTCATGATACGTCGCATATAGCTACGTTTGCGCTGTTTATTATTGCCTTATCGATTGCTGTCGTCCCGGAAGCTATGCCAGTGATCGTTACCGTCACTCTATCTAGAGGGGCGCTTAATCTTGCTAAGCGCCATGTCATCGCGAAAACCCTTACGGCAGTAGAGGATCTTGGCAACGTAAATATCTTGTGCAGCGACAAAACCGGTACACTAACAGAGAACAAACAAACCGTCAAGGAAGTGGTGGCAGATGACACTAACTTATTTCAATTGCTTGCCATTTGCAGTTTAGAGAGTATGGATGAAAAGCGTAAAAAGTTTCAGAGTTCATTCGATAAAGCTTTTTTGGACTATGTGCCTAAAGACATACAAGAGCAGGCGCGGTCTTTCAATCGCTTGGTCGAGCTACCGTTCGACCCGGCGGCAAGGCGAAGGCGGGTCGTAACCAGCAATGGCAACAAAACTTATCTTATTGAAGTCGGCTCAGTCGAAACCCTGCTGGATATTACTAAAAGTCCCCAAAAGAGTGACTATCTAAGCAAAATAAAAGTCGACGGAAAACGCGGCTTAAGACACCTGGCTATTGCCTATAAAGAAGTTAACTATACATCGAGTGATCATTTCGACATCTTGAAGCATGAGCAAGACTTACAGTTTGTCGGTTTTGTGGCGCTTGAAGATCCGCTTAGACCTTCAGCCAAGCATACGATTGCATTAGCCGAAAAACTTGGCGTTGACATAAAAATCCTCTCCGGCGACAGTCGAGAAGTAACCCAATATGTAGCCAATCAAGTTGGCTTAGTTGATGATGAGCGCGGTATATATACGGGCGATGAGCTTGATAAGCTATCAGATGTCCAACTAGCGAAAGTAATTCAAGTCAACAGTGCGTTCGCCAGGCTTAATCCGGAACAAAAGTATCGAATTATAAGGTTGCTTAAACTGCAGGGTAATGTGGTGGGCTACCAGGGTGATGGCATCAACGATGCCCCGGCTTTAAAGCTTGCCGATGTAGCAATCGCAGTTAATAATGCGACAGACGTGGCTCAGGAAAATGCGGATATATTACTGCTTAGAGATGACATTGAGGTCATTGTCAACGGGATTAAGTATGGCCGGGCGATCTTCAGCAATATTAATAAGTATATTAGGTTTACTTTTGTCAGCAATTGGGGCAATTTCTTTGCGCTATCGGCTTTATATCTAATGTCAGTAGCTAACCTACCGATTCTACCCGTGCAGATTCTGCTGACCAGTCTGCTAACTGATCTGCCGTGCATCACTATAGCTACTGATAATGTCGACGTAACTGAACTGGAACGCCCCGGCAAGTTTAATGTTCATTCGTTGATGTTTATCTCAATGCTTCTCGGCACGATCACGGCAGTATTTGAGATCATGTACTATAACCTTATCAAAAGCCATTCTGCCGGGGTTGCGGCTACAGGATTATACTTATTCTTAACGTTTACCGCGCTTATAGTTATATTTTCTATCCGGAACAAAGATCACTTTTGGAAAGCGCCAAGATTATCCGGGCCGATGAAATTCGGTTTTGCGATTATTTCAGTGTTGGCAATCGCTTTGGTCTACATACCGGCGTCTAAAAAGCTGCTGTCTTTTTCCAATTTCGGATTAGTGCTGCTGGGCATTACTGCATTAATGACAGTCATTTACTTCTTGGTGATGGATACCGTAAAAGCGTGGTTCTATAAGGAGAATATACTTAAAGGCTGACAAAAGCTGCCCGAGTCCGATGCCAAGGCCGTGACATACAAAAAACATTGCGACACTTGATATGAAAGAATCGGTTAAACGGTTTAGCGGTTCAGCCTAGATGAGACCAGTTTTTCTTCCAGCTCCATGTTAGACGGTTCAGTCAGTATTGAACCGTCGGGGAAAACTATCGTTGGAATTATCTTCATGCTGTTATTAAGTTTGCTGACCAGTTCGGCCGCCTTAACGCTTTCTTCAATATTGATCCAGTCATAAGCAATGTGATGATCGTCGAGATATTTACGGCTACGATGGCAATCCGGACACCACGTAGCACCATACATCACTAGCTTGTTTTTAGGTTTAGGGTTGTTCATGTCAATACCTACCTTTTTAATCACCTGTTTAGCGTTAACGGACATCGATTCTCATGAACGCTTCAGCATATTTGCAACCGACTTCTTCTCCCAGTGCTTTAGCCCATGTTTTAATCATTTTGCCGACATCTTCTATATTGCTGATTTGACTTTTATGTTCGGCTAGAGCGGCAATCTTCTTGTCGATATACTCACTTACGTCCACGTAATAATTATGCCGCTCAAAATTAGTCAATAAAACAGTTTTAACTTTATGAGGCTTATAACCTTGACTGAATAGCTGCGGAAAGGCCAAATGATCTCTGGCTAGAGGAAAGACTGCATCAAGCGCTATCTGTCCGGCTGCACGATGATCCGGGTGATTAATAAAACCTCTTTCAGCTGAGTATAGGAGCGAAGGGTCCATGGTCACTACAACATCAGGTCGTACTGTTCTGATGACCTTCACTACCTCTTTTTTGATCTCCATAGTTATTTCTAAACCACCATCGGGGTAGCCTAAAAATGTGACATTTTTTTCTGATGATCCAAATGCTTTAAGCGCAGCCCTCTGTTCGGCTTCCCGGGTTTTAGCAAGTTCATTTGGCGAGGCCTTATAGTCAGACGAACCTTGACTTCCATCTGTTATAATTAAGTAATGGATCTTAGCTCCTTGAGCTGCAAACTTTGCCATCGTGCCTGCAGCACCATAATCTAAGTCATCCGGATGTGCCGCGATGCCTAAAACTATAGCTGGTTTTAATTCGCTGAATTCAGTTGGCCGCATTACGCCATTTTATCATTAAACATTACAATATATTTTATCTAAAAAAACTACATCATTATGATGAAACTATATGATACGGCGTCTAAAGCCCACAAAATATTTAATCCGGCTAAATCAGTCGGTATCTATGTCTGCGGGATTACGCCTTATGACTCGGCCCATTTAGGACACATCTTTACTTTTATGACTTATGACCTTATTCAAAGGAGACTGGAAGACACCGGTCATGAGGTAAAAATGGTGAGAAATATCACTGATGTAGACGAGCCTATATATAAAAAGGCGGCACAACTGCATATTGATTATCGTGAGCTGGCTAGCCAAGAAATAAAACGGTTCGAAACAGTCATGACAGCCCTCGACTTCCGGCCGTTATTCGTTCAACCAAAGGCCAGTGAATATATCTACCAGATCGTTGACGCCGTTAAGATTCTTTTTAGTCATGGTTTCGCATACAGAGTTGAGGAGGATATATATTTTGATGTAAGCAAAGACCCGAAATTCGGTGAATTCAGCAACTTACCGGAAGGTTTAGCGGTTAAGTTTATGCAAAAAAGAGGCGGCGATCCTTATCGGGAAGGTAAGCGATCACCGATGGATTTTCTGCTTTGGAAAGGTATAACCGATCCAAACGATCCGGCCGCCTGGGATACGGATATTGGACACGGGCGACCCGGTTGGCATATCGAATGCTCGGTAATGTCTTACACGTTGCTTGATACGCCTTTTGACTTGCATGGTGGCGGTAACGACTTAATATTCCCGCATCATGAATGTGAAATTGCCCAAACACGAGCCATAAGGCATACTGATCTGGCGCAACACTGGCTCCACGTTGCTCCTATCATATACCTCGGAGAAAAAATGAGTAAATCTCTTGGTAACATGATCTTTGTCGAAGATTTGCTTAAGTCATATTCGCCAGCCGCCATAAGGTTGTCTTTAATGCACTATGATTATCGGGAAGGTGGCGAATGGGTACCCGACCTTCTTGATGAATCGACCAACCTTCTGGATAAGTTAAATCATAGTTTTTCGCACTCGACTCCGGAAGCTGCCAGCGATTTGTTGGAATGTATAAGGTCGGCTATTGACGACGACCTTGATACCCATACGGTGATTCATTTACTGGAAGACTTTTGTGAGGATAATAACACCAGTCGATCATCAAAAGATGTCGCTCAAGCCAAGGCCTACGTTGATAAATGCCGTGGTTTATTGGGGATTTAAGCGCTACAAAAAACGACACGCTCGGCATACGTTTAATAAGCACTAAGCTTAATAATTTGTTAAGTCGGATACTCGAGTCCCGATGGCTTATGCTCAAGTAAACGATGACAGCTTTTTGTCATGAACATATATATTTCAGTCAAACGAATCTGGTGTTGTCTTTCGCGAAACAACTGCCGATGCTTTTTAAAAAACCTAGGCTTTTTATGCTTTTTTTAAACTCAAATGGATACCGTTGGCCGGCTGTTTTAAGCCTCGTTCTGAGTAGCAGCGATTTAGCTATTTGCTTTTCTTCAATTGACCCTATAACGCTTATGCCTTACTATAAATACAGTTAACCAACATCAAGGAGCAAGCATGGTCGAGACAAAACCTCCATTTGTAGATAACGGCAACGGTTTTCCGGAACCCGATTCCGTGAAGAAAGCTCTAAACATGTACAGTCTGGATAAACTAGCTAACGTAACTGTGAGCTATCGTGGTCAAGAGGGTTCGATGGTGGATCTCATTACACGCTGTCGCATTGAACATTTGACCCAAGACTGGCCAAGAGGGTTTATCGCCCAGGTAATCGGTGCTGCCGCAGAGGCCGCACATCAAGCTAATGCCAGTTCATACTGAAGCACTAAGAGGCGGCGTAGCAGAGTTCGATGCAGCGATTGCCAATCGTGTATGTCCGTATCTCCTAAAACTCAGCTTAGAGGCACAAAAAGAAATGCGGTCGGTCTATGAGGAGATTGACGCAGGTAATTATGGAGCGTTGGGCAAGATTGCGGAACGACTTGCCATCGCTGCCGAACAAACAGATAGTTTTACCATTCAAGAGCAAGTACCGGAGGTTAATGCACAGCCTAGTAGTGATCAAGTAACAACTGATAAACCAGCCGAGCTAGAACGGCCTGAGCCTGACAAATCAAAGGAAGACCGGGTATTAACAACCCAGGTTACCACTTCTGATTCTGAAAACGTCGGAGTGGATACGCCGGTTCAGCAGTCGGAGATAAGATTGGTTGATGCTCCAGTGCTTGGGTTTACTAGTCGAGAGGATACTGGCATGAAACCGCCGAACACCGATACAGACAAGGCGGCGTCACATCAAGCGGCAATGGTCTTGGCCGCTGAAGCTGTCGGACCGGACCGGCCAGACCTGTTTCGACAAGACGACAGTCCGGGACAAGCGTATCAGCAGCAAGTAGTTGCCATAGAAGCTGTTCGCTCTGAATACCTGCAGCCAGCCGATCAGCCTGCACTTCCAACCGAACCAATCGTCAGCCATACAGCTGAAGCAGCTATCGCCCAGGCTGACATGCCACCGGTTGTGATGGACATTGCACAAACGGCTAAAGTTGCCATGGTGTCACCATCCCCGGACGCAATTGTCAGCTTTTCACCGGTTGAACCGGACAGTGAAGCTATTGACGAAGCCATAGACCAGGACAGCTGGGATGATGTATTGGAGCTAGACGCACCTGAGATATATGAGTCTTTTACTGAAGCACTGCAGTCGCTGCTTAACGAAGTGGTCGTTATTAGTGAAGATACCGACGAATCGCCGGCCGCCACAGTATTAACTGCCGGAGATGATAATCAGGTGGAACTCCGGCCGGAGCAGGAATCAGAGCCAATGGCTGACGTTGTCTTGACGATTGCTGAGCGTTTAGATAATGCAAGTTCGGATATAAAGGATGCGGCCACACCGGTACTAAAGGAGATTATTGCAACAAGACAGGAAATCGAAGTTCTTGAGCCAGAGTCGGTAGAGCCGGAACGCATCGAAGAGCTTTTGGACCAGCTTAAACAACAAGTTACGCTGTTGCTAGAGCAGCTGGGAATAGATTATGAGGCAGAGGATATTGAGCAGTTTATCGCTGTCTTAACGCGTCCGGATTTCCAGCCGCCAGCCGCGTCAGTCGAGGTTGATACTGTTGACCTTGAGCATGAAGGTACACGCGAGGCAAAAATCCACATTACGCAGGTTTTAAACGACGGTCTGTCTACGCTTGAAAATGAAGTGCAACGCATACTTGGTAGATTGGTTCTGATCCATTCGGCTGCAAGGGAATTTTATCAACTGGCTGCTTGAGCCGGTTCGAATTATGACCAGATATTAGTGAGTCAAGAACCAACAGCCTGTCAATTTATTGCTGGATTTATGTGAATCTGATCAGCTATGGCGTTGGGCTTAAGTTATAGTTTATATTCTGACAACCTGGGAGACTCATGTATTGTGTAGAACGGCACTGTTTAAGCGTAATCATAGCCCAGAAGTTATTTCAGTTAGGTTCAGTATCAGCAAATACCGTCTGGGCATCAAGGGCTATGAGCTGGCGGTGTTAACTCGATAGATTAATCGGCTGTACTGCCGATATTATCGTCAACAATGCCAGATAAACCAAAACAATAAGTTGCCGGATTGTCTGAATTGCTGAAGCCGATTTTGATGCCTGGGCTTAATTTGGCTTCGGGCAAATAATCAATACGTTAGTGACCTAAACCCGATTTTAAGTCCGGGTAGGGCATAGCTAAAACCTATGCCTTGCCTGATCGCTTGTGGGCAGTTTATGCGGCTGACGGATTCAACTGTATCGATTTTTGTCCACAATATGCAAAACCTATATTATAGTCTAATTGAGCTAAATTGGATTTTAGATTATTATCCGTTAAGCCTTATACGAGACTAAAAAATATGGTGGAAATTCCAAGATTGCAAATTACCGATGAAACTTAAAAAAGTGACCAACTTGCAATTAGTAAAACCGGAACTATTCGGATATTTTAAACAGCTGACGACAATTAAAATCAGAACCCGGCTTATTTTAATCGGCATATTGTTTTTGGGATTGGCTCTAACCTCATCAGTCATTTCCGGCGCAACGGGAGTAACCAATATCACTATAAATGGAAAAATGGCCGGTGCCGTGTTTGACGGTATCGGTGCGATTTCGGGTGGCAGCGGCACTTCCAGGTTACTGATCGACTATCCTGAGCCGGAACGTGATCAAATCCTGAATTATTTGTTTAAACCGGATTATGGCGCAAGTTTACAACTGCTTAAACTGGAGATTGGCGGCGGTGCCGGTTTGACCGACGGGTCGGAAGCATCGATTGAACCTGTCCAGGGGAAAATAAATTGTAATTCGGGTTATGAATGGTGGGTTGCCGATCAGGCAGTTGCCCGCAATCCGAACATCAGACTATACGGCTTGCAATGGAGTGCGCCGGGGTGGACCGGCAACGGTCCTCACTCACTCTGGACCAACAAGAATGTCAATTATGTCATTGATTGGCTGAATTGTGCTAAAGCCCACGGATTGAAAATAAGTTACATTGGCGGATGGGATGAAGAAGGCTACAACGCCAGTTGGTACGAACAACTTCGGAGCGCACTTAATCGCCATGGTTACGGCGGCACCAAGATAGTTGCAGCAGATAGCGTAGTCCGCCCATGGGCAATAGCTACGGCTTTGTCGCATAATCCTAAGTTCAGACAGGCAGTTAATATAATCGGAGTACATGATACCTGCGCCAGCAATCCGACTAGCGGTTATAGCTGTAATTCATCGGTCGCTGCAAAAAAGCTTGGTATTCCATTATGGGAAAGTGAACTGGGCGGAATGCCGGCCGACAGCGGTGCCGCAGCAATGGTCAGGTCAATCATTAACGGCTACGATCAAGCAGGGATTACCGGTTATCTGGAATGGCCAATGGCTGATTCGATGCTATCGGTGTTGCCTTTTCAGGAACGCGGCCTGTTGACCGCTGAACAACCTTGGACGGGTCACTATTCGATCAATTTAATGACCTGGGCAATCGCGCAAACCACGCAGTTTACTCAGCCGGGATGGCGATATGTAAATGGTGCGAATGGCCCGATCGCTAATACTGGCGCTTATAGTAGTTTTGAATCGCCATCGAAGACAAACTGGTCATTGGTCGCCGAGAATACCGGTACGTATTACGGTCAGAAGGTTAAGCCCAAGACGCTACACATCAACATAGTCAATTTGCCTCATACCGTGGTTCATGTGTGGCAAACTGATGTCTGGGCCAATAACCAGCCATCAAAATGGTTCATCCACGAATCGGACATCCATCCTGTCAATAATGAATTTGTTTACACGATTCAACCGGGTATGGTAGTAACTTTTACGTCTACCAGCGGTCAAGCTAAAGTTGCAGCAACCAGCCCACCCGCTCAAAACATACCACTGCCGTATTCAAATCAGCTATCGGTTAACGACGGCAGTAACGAACCAGCCTTGCTTTCATCGCAGGACGGTTCGTTCGCACTAACCGGTTGCCTGGGTGGTCAAACTGGATTATGTACACAACAAATGACAGCCCAATTACCCGTTTTATGGGGCAATGGATATGCCGGCGTTAGCTATCCGTATGCGATTATCGGCAGCAGCTGGACAAATTATACGGTGAGCGTAGACCTGTTATTCCAGCAGCCATCAGGTTCCGGTGGCGTAATCGGCCGCTATGGCAACCGGTCGGGTAATATTGGTAATTTTGACGGCTATTTGTTCAACGTGAGCGAATCCGGCAGCTGGCAGATATTAAAGAATCAAGATACCAACTTACCATCCAAACCGGTTGTTCTTGCGTCTGGCAGTGTCAGCCCGTTGGGTTTGGATACCTGGCACACAATCAGTTTGGGGTTTGATGGTTACAAAATCGACGCCATGATTGACGGCGTTACGGTTGGATCGGCGATTGATTCTTCGTACTCATCGGGGCTAGCAGGTATCGAGGCCGACGCATTTACCAACAATTGGTCAAACAACCAATACCAGAAACTTGTAGTTACTCCGGTCAGCGCAACAGATAATAGACTCGATACAGTTGGCTTTAAGTCGGCTATATCTCCAAATAGCTGTCTGGACGATTACCGAGACGGGGTAGGCTATCCGGATCGTCCTAATAAAGTAGATATCTGGAACTGTAATGGAACGGTATCGCAACGATGGTTGTTGGCGAGTGGCAGCAGCTTGCAGATAAATGGACAATGTTTAGGTACGTATCAGATAGGAAAGACTACCAGCAACAAGGTTGTCGTCTCTAAATGCATCGGTGGACCTAACCAGATATGGCAATTTAATAATGGCCGGCTAATAAATTCTTCAATCGGTAAATGTATCTATGACCCAAATGCCAATCCCGCCAACGGCACCCAGCTTCTAGTCGGCAAATGCAGCAACAATAAAGACCAGGTATGGATTAAAACATAACTGTTCCCAGAGCCGAACTGTCCACGATGAAGTGGGTAACCGCAGTGGTATTGATTTGTAGATGATTTAGACATAAGCTTAATCTAATAAATAAATTTGAAAGGATAGGCATGAATAAGTGGGTTACTAAATTCGGGCTAATCAGTTCGGCACTGGCTTTTGTCGTCTTAAGCGGCTCGGCGGTGTTTGCACTGTCGCCACAAGCGAATGCGCACGCACAAACGGTCGGCAGTCCGGGTTACGGCAGCTCCAATAATCCCGGCCAGAGCGGCAATACCAACCCCGGCCAAAGTCATCTACAAGCAGCACAACTTAGGGCTTGTAAAAATCGTGAGGTAGCAATTAAGAATATAATCAGCCGGATTGACACCCGAGCTCAAAACCAACTCAAACTGTTTAATACAATTGCGACCAGAGTCGAGAACTTTTACACCAAGCGGGGCAAAACAATCAGTAATTACAGCCAGTTAGTAGCTTCGGTTAACGCAGCCTACACGCAAGCCGAAAATGATTTCGGAACGCTAAAGGATAACAGTACATTCAGCTGCTCGTCCACCAATCCGAAAGGCATGGTGACTGCATTCCAGGGTTATCTAAAGACTGAAATCGCTGACTTGCGCGATTACCGCACCGCCGTTAAGAACTTGATTGTTGGTGTGGCAACGGCTAATGGCGTGAATGTTTCTACTTCGAATCAATCCCGAACAAATGGAGGACAATAAGGTGAAAAAGAATTCTCAATCAGGCTTCGCAATCGTCGAACTTGTAGTCGGGGTAATATTGGTAGCGGCAATAATCGCTGTCGGCTATTACGTTTGGCACAATAACAATAGCAGCCCGTCGACGACGGCTACAACGATATCGAGCGGTTATCAATCACCGTCGACTTCAACGCCGCCGGCGCCACAAATCAATAACGCTTCAGATCTTAATAGTGCGATGACTGCTCTGAACCAGACAAGCATCGGGTCTAGTGGCACCGACAGCAGCCAGCTAAGCAACTATTCGACCGGCTTTTAAATAAATTACCAGGGGCCGTCACATCCGTTCTGGTCAGGCGGGTTAGGTTGTATTCTTCTGGCAATGACAATCTGTTCATCAGGGGTTGCTAACGCTTCATTACGACTGTATTTATAACCGCCGTAATAAACCCAGTTGACCGGCAAAATACCCAGGCCTCCATCCGGCGTATGCCAGTTACCACTTTCTTCACAGATATTCACTTTAGACCATTGGGCATATTCGGATGCACTAACTTGCTGCGCTGCTTTTTGAGCCGGCGATAAAGTAGTGGTGGTTATTGAACTTATATTGGTCGTTGAAGTTGTGCTGGTAGTGGCAGGAGCTGATTGAAAGTCCGTTTCATGATAGGTTGTTTGCCTAGGGCCAATCATTTTGGCCGTTGCCGTAGCGCCAATTCGCGGAATTAACTTAAGGGACGGGTAAACGATGCATTTGAGCTGCTCATGGTTCTTATAATAGACCGGATGTACGAGTAAAGAGGTTATAAAAGAGGCCGCAACTATAGCACGTCGCTTATCGCGGCCCGCAATTTCGGGTCTTATAAGCATAATTGACTCCTGTTTAAGTCGAAAAAAGGCGTCATTCAGGCTAGCCTGTTAAATCGCGAACTAAACATCAATTGCCGAATAAATTACTAAATGGCGATCGCCTAGAAGAACTTAATTATAAAACTGCATGATACGAAGTTAATTTAGGGTATTTAAATAGTGTTCACAGTGGGATAATTAACATGATAAATTAGACTTTAAGATCTTATTTGGCTTTGAATAGATAATTTCGTTTGTCTAATGTGACTTTTTCGGTCTGCCGCCAGCCATGCTGCCAGGTATACATCTTATATCCAAATCGACTCAGCCAATCAATAATGTCATCAGCGTGGTAGCCGAAACGCTTGAGGTGTCGTGCCTCAATTTCCACCAGTATGGCCGGCTTATACCGCTCAATGTACTTACGGCCGCCTTTAAGCGCATTTAATTCGGCTCCTTCAATATCGATCTTAATAAAGTCGAGCCGGGTAAGGTTTGCTTTTGAACATAACTTGTCAATAGTATCAACTTTTATTTTAACGTTCATATGCTGTCTAAATTCGTCGTTCGATCCGAGGGTCGATGTTTCACTAGCCAGAAATGATCTGCCGGTAACTGGACCGTACCTTCCAATCGGTACGCTCATTATCGACTTGCCGGATACGGCGCCAAGCGCAATGTTCCTGGGAGCGACGTTGTGCTGTCGTCTTGAGCCTAATAAGCGGGAAAGTTTAGGATGCGCGATAGATAACGGTTCGACACTTATGACTCTGCCTTTTGACCCGACCAGCCGCGACAACTCGACCGTATAGAGTCCGGCCGCAGCGCCGACATCAATGCACACGTCTCCGGCTTTGACGATTTTGGGCAGGCCCAACAGCTCTGATTCCACATACGGCGTGAAAACCGCCAGCAACCGTACAATAATTGTCGTAATTCGGTGGCGCAGATAAGAGATAATCGGAATGATTAAAGGCTTTTGATTATTGGCGTTGGTTGCGGTCTTAGTCGGTCTAGGCGAGAATGACCGCTTTGGATTCATAACCAGTTCGTTCGATTTCATTATTCTAATGCCCTAATTTATATTAATAATGCAGCTGATTAATTACCTGATTAATAAAATACTTTGACATCATACTAGTTTAAGCCCGATTGGTTAAGCGTAAAAGTTAAATTACTGTCTTGATATAATGTGGCCATGCACGGCTTAATAATGAACATCGATAGGAACCAATCGAATCAATAGGCTCAATTGTTAACGAAAGGCAATCAAACACTTATGCATAATATAGTCAAGCCGCCAGTGGAAATAGAACGCAAGTACATTGTCTTTTCGTTACCGAACAACCTCGATTTAAGTAACTATCCCGTAGCTCTTATTAAGCAGGGATATTTGGTTAGCTGCAGTCAAGGTGCGGTGAGGGTTAGACAAAACAATAAAAAATATTTTTTAACCTCAAAAAGAGCCTTGGCCAATCACCTGATAAAGCGTGAAGAATATGAGGTTGAATTATCTAAACAGCAATTTGATAAATTATGGCCGGGTACGCTCGGCCGGCGATTACAAAAAAATCGTTATCTGATTCCTTTCGATGAGTACATGATCGAATTAGACGTTTTTAGCGGTGATAGTAGTGGACGCATGCTGGCTGAAGTGGAGTTTTCAACAGTAGCTGAAGCTGATAAATTCCGGCCGCCGTCGTGGTTCGGACGGGACGTAACCGACGATGCGAGATACAGTAATGCGTATATCGCGGAATTTGGCTATCCTGAAACCAGGTAATTCAATTGTTTAATGATCTTCTGCAAGGTATTCCGCTGGTTGGTGTCCGGTTTTAGTCCGGTCTGTACGTTTAATCGGGTGAAGCAAGATTTTAGCTTGGCAGCATCAGTTATGGCAGGCTGGCCGGTTTTGATTCTAAGTTAGCGGTAGCTAGCGGCTTATAAATTGTTTCAACTGATGGGATAATTCGGTTGTTAGTTTGTCTCTGATATTATTGACTCATGCAGGGCCATGAGCCACACAAAAAAGGCAATAGGATTTCCGTTATAATACTCGGCGGCCAAGATGGTCTGGTAAGTGTACTGGGCTTGCTGTTAGGTTTATCCGCCGCAACCCGTTCAACCAGGATTGTGATAGTCGGCGGCTTATCAACGATCATTGCCGAGACTTTGTCGATGGCCGCCGTTGCCTATACTTCCAAGATGGCCGATCATGATCATTACGCCGCCGAACGGGCTCGGGAAGTTCAAGAGGTCAAAGACCTGCCAGACGTTGAACGGCAAGAAATAGTCGACATTTACAAGGCTAAAGGCTTCAGCGGCAGACTGCTACGAGATATTGTTGATCATATTACCTCCGACCATGAACTTTGGGTCAACACCATGATGAGGGAGGAACTTGATTTAATGCCGGTAGTAAAAAAGGATGTGTATAGCTACAGTTTTAATGTCGGTATATCTACGTTGTGCGGTGCATTGCTGCCACTGGTCCCGTACTTTTTCCTTGAGGTCCATACGGCTCTGATCGCATCTTTAATTTTATCGGTCCTGGTTTTGGCGGCAGTCGGTGTCTATAAAGCGAAACTGGCACTGGGCAATACCGTCAAGAGCGCAATCCAAATGGTGATTATCGGCATGGGGGCGGCGATAGCCGGTTATCTGATCGGCTTATTGTTTAAAGTGTAATAAAGCCGCTCGCCAATCAATAGCCACAACCGATGTGCTGACGACAGGTTTATAAACTCAATACCGCATTTATCGTTGTGTATCGTCGTGGTGTTGGATCGAGATGGCGGATAAATTATCAAACAATTAGCCAGGTCAAAGACGATTTGACGGCCAGGATCAAAGTCGGCCACAGTTTAGTTATTGCGACCGTCGAACGGCCAAGTTGATTTTATGCATAAATAAAACGTGTTATGACATAAAATAGTTATATGGCAGAAGCGAGCAAGCCCAATCCGGAAAAGAAAAAAACCAGCCGTTTTCTTAAGCTGGCGCTAGCGATTGGTGCGTTGGCACTCGGGATTGATTTATTGGGGCACTAAAAACTAATTAATGTCACTTGTTCTCTGAACCGGCTCGGCGCAAGAACGGCAATATCCTTCGATCTCGAAACTATGATACCGGGGGACGAAAGCATGGTCTTGACTAATGGCCTTAATAAAATCGTTAATGTGTTGGTCTTCGGCTATATCGAATATGCGTCCGCACTTAATACATATCAGATGGTGGTGATGCACACCATAACTGTCTGACAGTTCCAGTTTATATTTCCAGCCGACTTTTATGCGATTGACAATTCCCAGCTGCTCGAACAGGGCAATGTTCCGATAAACGCTGACGCGGTCAGTCATGCGCTCCGTCTTGGCAAGCAGCTCGCTAAACGTTAACGGTCTTGACTCGACCAATACTTTGAATATCGCCTTACGCGAATTGGTAAGGCGGAGTCCATTGGCAGCTAAATTCTGTCTGAAAGAAAAAGAAACTGCGTTGCTTATGGCCATGTTTCAATATTAAATGTAATTGCAACAAAATTGCAATTAAATATTAACCCAATATATTATGTAAGCAATGTTATGGCATATCGCGTTCATTAATCTGTGGGACCCCACCCATATATCAGGATGGGTAATGATCGTTGTGGTTGCCTTGCTTTTGGGTATGATCCATGGCATTACGCCTGACGAACATACCTGGCCAATAACCTTTAGTTATGCTATCGGCAGTTATTCGACAAAGAGGGGACTGCGTTCCGGGATCATATTCTCGCTGGCGTTTAGCTTACAGCGGGCCATTGCCAGCGAGCTGGCATATTTAGGAGTGTCTCATTTCTATAGCTTAAGCTCGTTGAATAACACCGTCTATGTAGTGGTCGGGTCGCTGATGCTGATCGCCGGCTTTATGATTATGCGCCGGAAAACAATCTTTCATTTTGAGTTGCCTTTTTTCAAGGCACACCATCTGGAGAATAAACAAGCTAACGAGCAATGGTTAGCCGATCCGAAACCCTGGATGCCGGCTGTACACGGATTTGTTGCCGGCTGGGGGTTTGGCGCTTTTGCCTTAATTATCTATACGGTACTTGCTCCGGCGACACATTCGGATTTATGGGGATGGGTGCCGGGCGCCTTGTTCGGGATCGGTACAATGATTATGCAGGCATTAGCGGGTGCGTTATTAGGCTTTATCGCTTCTCGGAAGGGACTTTCGACTGATGCCGTCCGCCGGGTGGCTTTGAAAACTGCCGCCAACACGCTGACTTGGGGCGGCGGGGCATTTATTCTGGCAGGCATTTTCGGGCTTGTCTTTCCGACGGCCGCATTATTTGCGTTTAATACCGGATTAAAGGTGCATAATCTTGACAGTTTAGGCTTAGGATTTATATTGGCGGTTATTTGTGTTCTAGGTGTAGGATTAACCACTCTCATAACCCAAACACGAGCCGAACTGATGCGGCATGATCATCGGGTCTATGCTTAATTAACAGTTTTTGACGCTTAGCATGCTATATTATGGTTGTGATTAAAGCGGTCGTATTCGATTGTTTCGGCGTTCTGGTATCTGATAGCCTGGCGCATATCGTAAGTGATTTCGGGGTCAGTCTGGAGGACATCGAAGAGATTGTCGGGCTGGTGGTTGCGGCAAATAATGGTTCGATTAAACCGGATGATTACCGCAAGGCAATCGCCGATAAGCTTGGCGTAAGTACTGAGGAATACATTGAAAGGGTAAAACAAGAAGAGCAGATTAACACCCAGTTACTAGACTATATAAAGATTCTAAGGACGCGTTATAAGACTGCTATCCTAAGTAACGTCAGTAGTCTCGAAAGTTTAGCGAGCCGTTTCGGCGATGGGCAACTTGAACAGTGTTTTGATTTGGTGATCGCATCCGGACAGATCGGTCATGCCAAGCCCGAAGCTCAGGCTTATGCCATAACCGCGTCCAAACTGGGATTAATGCTTAGCGAGTGCGTGCTGATCGATGACCGGATTGATTACTGCGATGCGGCAATAGGTGTCGGCATGCAAGCGATTGAATACCATAACTTCGAACAAATGAAACGCGATTTAAATAAAATATTATCGGGAAGCTGAGCTGCTGGCATTTTCACATATTACAGCCGGTTGGTTTGCTAGAATATTGACTCATGGCCGGTAATCCAAAAAGACTTAGCGCCGAACAGTCGGCTAGCCAATATCTCGAGATGCGTGGCTTTGAAGTTATCGAACTAAATTTCCGCCGGTCGCGATATGCCATAGATTTGATCGCCAAGAAAAATGATGAAATATATTTTGTAAAATTATCTGTCTTTGGCCATGACTCATATTCATATGAGTTAGTGGCACCCAGTCACGCATCTGAGATGCGTTTAGCTGCCGCCAGTTGGATCGAGGAGTCGGAATGGGCCGGTATAATCCATTACTCAGTCATAGAAATCGAACAACATTCACAATCGGTCATGAGCTTTATCCAGGATTTTATGTAGATAAGTTTCACTAACATTGTATAATATCCAAAATTATGGAAGTTGACAGACGGCACTATTCAAATAGCGAGATTACCGAGATCATAGGTAACATATATCGGCCTCCGGGTGGCGAAGGCGGATTTAGAGATTTAAGTCCTGAAGCCTGGCTCGAGGGGGGCGAAATTATCTTTAAGCAGGCGCGGGAGCGCGGCTTGCCGATTAGTTGTGCTTTTGCCGACGCCGATTCGCTCAAAGCTTTGAATGACCGTATCGGGCATGCTGCAGGTGATGAGCTACTGCGAACAATTGACAGTTCGATCCGTCAATCAGATTTCGTCGTTTATTCGGCTCGAGTTGGCGGCGACGAGTGGAAAATTCTCGGCCTGACCGACGAGGCCGGGGCCAAAAAAATTAAACAGCGAATTAAACTAAATACCCAAGAATATGTTATTGCCAAGGGAGGTTATCCCGGCTTGGGTGTTGGCGTGTCGGTCGGTATTGCTACGGCGCTGCCGGAATCAGAAGAATCGCTTAGCGCATTGCTAGAACGCGCCGACACGGATCTACGAGCTGATAAAAGAAACAACTTACCGGTTTTTAATCGTAAACAGCGCTTAGCGGTAAGCCTATCAAGTGTTGCGCTTAGGCTGGCAAACGTGCATCCGAGACAGTTCGCCAAATATGAAGATCTTAAATAGATAACCTATTAGACGATCTACAAAACCAGAGTTATAATATTGACAACTGCGGAGATAAAGGAGATAAAAATGAACAGACCGGTTTATCCGGAGGATGGTCCGGAATGGATACCTGAGGCTGCAATTGACGAAGAGCATGAGTTAAATCTCGAGTTGCTCGAACAGTCGCAGGCGTCGGATTTTATTGATTACCGAACTGCTTTTATCGGTAAACTGATCGTCCACTCAGCCATCGAAAATGGTAGCGGCTGGGCGTTATTTGATCTCGATGTTGATGCCGAAGGTAAGGCAATTGACTTGGATTATGAAGCAACTGAGTCGACTTGTGGGCTGGGCGATAATGAACAATCTAAAACACTTAGCTATGAGGTTTTGCTATACAGTTATTTCACCGAACCGCAACCGGCAAAGCAGCTACCGATACTTAGAACAGTGACCAATGAGGTTATTAAAGCCGATGGTCGGTTGTTTTGTCTTAGTCATGACTTGATGCTTGATCCTTTCGACGACATATACATGATGATTGATGCGATACAGATAAAGCTAATAGGCCAACGTCCGCCTAAGCCGTTCAATGTACCGGCTGGCTTATCCCCGGAGGACAGATTGACGGCCCCGCCGAGATCTCTGGGCTCGTTATTCCGTGTTCGCAACGTTATTCTTTATTTGTCAAACTGTGAGCCATTGCCCTCGTTCTACGTGTTGTCAGCTTTAAACGACGATGAAGATATTGCACCATTCGGCCATCCGGTAAAAACCAGAGATAAAGCTTTTACGCTGGGGCACGCCGCTGAGCTGTTAGACAAAGTAATTGATTTGCAGCCAACAGAAACCGGAGCCGGTAACCGAATATGTTTCATAAATTAGCTTAGCTTAGCCATGCTTGTATTCTTATAGTAATTCTTAAGCATTCGGCAATATTATGTTTTTATGGCTAAATATTCGAAGCAACGAATTGCTGTGATAATCGCTGTATCTATATTGGTTTTGATTACGGCGACCGTTCTGAGCTTGGCTAGCGGTTTTGGAAAAGTAATTCGGCAATTGTCGCATGCCGACATTGTTTGGCTGGCATTCGTGATTGTCGCCCAGTCATTTGCCTACTGGGCGTATGTAATTCCTTACAAACTGGTCTTTAAGCTAAGTTTTAAAGATGCTAAAACTTACTCTTTCGAGGGCTTCCAGCCATTCACGCGTGGCGGGGGCTTTGTCTATGACATGCGCTTACATAAACCGCAGGGGGCTAAAGCTCGGGTGTTCTATCTAGGAATTTGGGAATATATGGCCTTAGCGCCGGCCGTCTTAATTGCGGCTATCTATGCCGTCGCCGATCATTCCGTAGCCACATCGCTGTCACTGCCCTGGTTGATTATCGTTCCGTTGGGCACGCTGTTATTGATTGGCGTGCTATTCTATCGGCACAGTATCAGCAGATTTCCCAGGGCCAGTCATCTCGTCGATATGATGCTCGGTATGTTCAAAGATCAGAGCTGGAAACAGATGAGCGGATTAATTCTCGGGATGATCTGTTACTGGACAGGTGAAATCTTCGCACTGTGGGGGGCACTTCAGCTTTTCGATATCAGTTTGTCCTGGCAGGCGCTATTGATTGCCTACGCTTCCGGTTATTCACTCACCCGTCGAAGTTTGCCGCTAGCAGGGGCAGGCATAGTGCTGGTATCTTTGACGTTAAGTTTGCATTGGGTCGGCACGGCGCTGTCAGTTGCAATACTGGCCGCGTTAGCGTATCAGGTCTCCAATCTCTTGGTGCCGTTAATTTATCATCATCAAGCAAAACTTAAACTTGACCAAGTTAAATTACTAACGGCGGGCAGATAGGATTAAGCATAATATTAGTCTGAATTTAAACGGAGGTTTTGGGAAATTTTGCAGGAACCAAGAAAACTTACTCCATTGGCGCTCAAACAACTCCTAGAAGAGGATGTACGTATACCTGCGGTAAGTATATATACGCCGATGCACTGGGTTGTATCAACCATTCATTTAAGCGAAGAAGAAATCAGACTCAAAAATCTAAAATCCAAGGTAGTTACGGCGATCAAAACCAGATTCGGCGACGATTATATTATTGAATTTTCCAAGAAAATCGATTCAATTTTAAGTGACACTACTTTCTTAGAGCATCAAACCGAGGGTTTGCTAATATGTGCTTGCCCAGGTCGTTTCGAAATGTTTTATCTGCCGTTTGATACCAATGAATACATTGCCGTTGCCGATCATTTCCACTTGGCACCGGTGCTGGGGTTAGTCAATGATTACCGTGAATATTATGTTCTAATGTTAACTCAGCGGCACCCGGCGCTGTTAAAAGGTGACTTATATGGACTGTATCCGACCAATCTCCAATTGCCTGAATCACTTAAAGCCGGTCTTGGCATCGACGAAAACGGTCGGGAAAACGAACAGCAATGGTCGGTTTCGGGAGCAAACCAGACAGCCGGCGGCATTAGTGGATTTAACGGCCGGGGATCAGATAAAAATCCGGCCAGAGATGATCGTCTTCGGTTTTGGCGATTGATCGATCAGCTGGTAGTTAAACACACGAACCGCGATTTACCTCTAATCCTTGCCGGTGTAACCAGGGAGGTAGCCGAATACAGGGCGCTCTCACGTTATCCGAATTTGCTTCCGCAGCATATCGATGGCGGATCAGGCAAGAACAACCTCCAGGAACTTTATCGGTCGGCAATGGACGTAGTGCGCCATAACCTAATAGATCGGGATCACAACCAAGCAATCAAACAATACCTACAATTAAGCGGAAAAACACCGAGACTCACGGAAGCCGATCATACGGCTATCCTGACGCAAGCCGATGCCGGCCGTATCGATAAATTGTTGCTGGCGGCGTTTCATTATACTTCAGATACGATCCGTGACAACAATCGGCCGGTGCCGGTTATCAGCTACCCATCGCCGGAGTATGCTGACGATGTGAATAAGGTGGCACAAACTGTCTTGAATGAGGGCGGCAAAGTTATTAACCTGGATCATGCATCGATGCCGGTTAAGGACGTCGACATGTTAGCCATACTGCGTTATTAGCAGCCGCTGAGCAGTAAAGCCGATGGATTAATATTGAACTTCCAGCCGTAGTAGAGTGAGGCAATCTCGTAGGCGTTGGTTTCAATCGGGGCGCTGATGGCGGCGCTGGAATCGGCGTCGGCGACATTACCGTCTACGCATATGGCGTGTTGGATTTGGGCTTGAGTCGCGCTATATCCGAGTTTCATGACCGTTGGCTCTAATGCCGCGACCGCTTGCCAGTCAAGGATGTTCAGGTCGCCGTTGGCACAGCTGATTGGCGACGGATCTCCGTTACTGGCATAGGAAAGGGTTTGTGAACACTCGCCAATTTTAGGCGGTACATCGGCTGGCTTGAGTATGGCATAAGAGCTAGCTCCGGCATTAGATTGAATTCTGGTTGGTTGTGGCGAATAACCGTTGCCCGGTTTCTTTGCTGCCAGATTGGAGTAAACCAAAAAGCCGGCACCGACTACTATCACGAACGATATTATTGCTATCAGTAGCGGTGTGTAAGTGACTCCTTGTTGTCGAGAATGCTTTATCTTCATCAGAAGAATTTTATCACGACTTAAGAACCGGCCAAGTCCGGGCACGGCTTTAGTTTTGCCAGTGATATACTAAGCACTACTTATGGCGGTGAATAAAGTATCAAGCGCGACAAAACAGACGTCATACCACGCTAAGTTAGCCAAGCACCGCGGTTTGGCAATGCTGGTGGTTATGACCGGAGTGCTGATTACGGCAATCGATACGACGATAGTTGTGCTGGCTTTGCCGGAGATTGAAAAGGGATTGAAGGTCGGCTTATCTTCAATTATATGGATAGTGATCGGTTATTTACTGGTAATTACCCTGTTAGCTACCCAGGTAGGCAGACTTGGAGATATGTTTGGTCGGGTAAAGATGTACGAAGTCGGCTTTCTGCTGTTTGTACTCGGATCGTTGGCTTGTGCATTAGCCTGGAATGAGCAGTCAATTATTCTGTTCCGCATTATTCAAGCTATCGGTGGCGCATTTGTGTCGGCTAACAGCGGGGCGATTATTGCCGGGCTGTATCCTAAACACGAACGGGGTAAGGCTTATGGATACAACGCCGTCGGCTGGAGCTTAGGCGCGGTGCTGGGTATTGTAATCGGCGGAATTATCGTGACTTACGTTTCTTGGCGCTGGATATTCGGTATAAACGTGCCAATCGGTTTAGCGGCATTGGCGATTGCCCTAAAAGTATTGCACCAAAAGGCCGATAAGGTCAGCCATCGTCTCGATCCTTTGGGCATGATATTGCTCGGTGTCGGGATATTCGGTGTGCTGTGGTCGGTTACCAGGCTAGCTACCAGTTCGTTAGATAAAGTTATTCTCGGTTACTTGGTTGGCGGCATAATTTTGCTAATCGCTTTTTATTTCATTGAGCGACGGCAAAAAGAACCGATGCTCCATTTGTCCTTGTTCAAAATTCCGACGATGACACCCACTCTATTGGCGGCACTGTTCCAGGGGCTGGCAAACTTCGCGGTTCTGTTTTTGGTCATCATGTACTTGCAAGGACCGAGGGGACTTTCACCGATCCATGCCTCGCTATTGTTAGTGCCCGGTTACGTAATCGGATCAGTCATCGGTCCGTTCGCCGGTCGGCTAGCCGACAGGAAAGGGCCAATCATACCGGCGACGGCCGGGCTAGCGGTACAGGTGGTGGCGTTGTTAATCTATGCTCAGCTATCTCTAACCACCGGATTATGGGTGGTGGTAATTGCCAGCATTATAAACGGTATCGGCTCAAGCAGTTTCTTTCCGGCCAACAATTCGGCGGTCATGAAAGCCTCTCCGCCGGAAATGTTCGGTATCTCGTCCGGTATGCTCCGGACATTCTCTAACATCGGTATGGTATTCTCTTTTTCGACCGCGATCCTGGTTGCTTCCCGCTCGATCAGCAAACATCTGGCATTTGCCATATTTGTCGGTACCACTAATCTTCGTGGTCATTTAGCCTCGGTCTTTACCAATGGCCTGCATATGGCTTTTTATGTTTCAATGGCCTTTATGCTGCTTGCCGCCGTGTTGTCGGCCGTCAGGGAAAAACGTTTACCATTGATACGTTCTACGGGGTAGAGGACACATCGATGCATATAGGATATACTAGGCTAGATTGAAATGATTGGCGCTGTGGCGGAGTGGTTACGCAGAGGTCTGCAAAACCTTTTACACCGGTTCAATTCCGGTCAGCGCCTCCAGGAAAAACTAAATGCGCGGGTGGTGGAACGGTATACACAAGAGACTTAAAATCTCTCGCCTACCAAGGCTTGCGGGTTCAAATCCCGCCCCGCGCACCATGATTGATTAACCAAAGCCGCTTATGCCACAGACTCGACTATTAAAACGAAAGATGGCTAGAAATTATGGTTTTACCGTTCGCCAGATTATTATTAAACCGACCAGTACGACGATCAGCAATATAACTACTAACAGTTCAAGTAACGTGTAACCCGACTGGCTAGACTTAAGTCTCATTTATCCATAAGCATAAGGGTCTCACTGTCAACAAGTCAACTTAACGGCCATAACTTAAACTGTTTAGATTTTGATATAATAACGTTAGCAGAAAGTTGACCTGTTAAAAGATGGGTGAAACAAAAATATTACTGACGATTAAAAATCACAGCCGACAGTGGCTGGCTGTATCCGGTTGCTTTATCGGGTTAGGCTTATTATTCGTCTGGCCTCGAGTCAGCGCTGACCCGGTGATCACTCAGGGTTTCAATACCACTCAAAATTTGAACATCGGTGCACTAGTCAGTATCAAACAGGGTACGGTTAATGACGTGGTTGCGGCGAATATGTCTAACGCCAAGTCACTTGTCGGTGTGGTAATAGCCAATAATAATGCCCAGGTATCGCTGATCAGCGGCACTAATCAGGTCCAGGTGGCTACCAGCGGTGTTAACCCGGTTCTGGTAACCGACTATAACGGTGATATTGCCGCCGGTGACGAGATTACGCCATCACCAATCAACGGCGTCGGCATGTTGGCGGCCGATAATGGCGAAGTTATCGGCGCCGCTCAGACGTCATTCCCTAATGCGTCCGCCAAAAAGGAAACTATCAATACGCCAAGCGGCAAGCAAACCATCGACATCGGGGACATTCCGGTACTGGTAAGCGTCAGTTACTATACCAAACAGCCGAATAAGACGCTCATCCCGGCGGCGTTACAGAACCTGGCAAATTCACTGGCCGGCAAGCAAGTCAAAACCCTGCCGATCATATTGAGCACCGTAATTTTTGTAATTACCTTGATTGTCGTTGTCAGCATCGTGTATTCGCTGGTTCACGGCAGTATCATATCGGTAGGCAGAAACCCGATGGCCCAATCGGCAGTTTATCGAAACGTACTCCAGCTATCGGCACTGGTTATCGGCATTATTATGGTTGCCATGTTCGCTATTTTCATGATATTAACTAGGGTAAGTTAGAGGGTGGCATGAATCCGTATCTACAGACATTCTTATACATCGACGTCTTCATAATCGGTGTTTTGGTTAGCTTGGCCTATTCCCATGGCCGGGCGCATATCACCGCCAAAAAACAACCCCCGAAAGAACATCCCGGCTCGGACCAGTACCAGCTACCCAATGACATGCGGGTAAAATTATTGGAGCAGTCCTCGGAAAAATTTCAACATATACTGAACCATTCGGCCGAACAATTGCAGTCGGAACTTAAACAAACGTCTGATCGTATTAACGAAACTATTAAAAAACTGGCCGCCGATATCATTACTAAAGAACTTGAGGGTTTCCAGGCGATGTTCAAGCAATACCAGGACCGGGCGGCCGGAGAACTAACCGAGGGCAGAAAGGCAATCGATCAATACAGCGCCGATATGCGAGCTAAAATTAACGAAGATATCGAACAAGAAAAGCGGCAATTGCTGGAGCGGTTGGATAACAAAATCTCCGATGCCGCCGTTTCGTTCTTAAGCGAGACACTGGGGCACGAGATTGATCTTGGCAGTCAGGAGAAATACCTGATCGACCAGCTTGAGGCGCATAAAGACGAACTGAAGCAGGCGGTAAAAAATGAAGTTTAGCTTGCCGGCTGAATTAATTTCCACCGAGGACGTCAAATCAGTAATCTATGAGTTGAAACTGTATCGGTCACAGCTGCGCAGCAGGATTATCAAAAAAAGGGTGACCAATCGACTAGGCAAAACCGACCTCGAACTGTCCCTGGCCGCTAAAGCCGTGCTGAGCCGATATTTCGGCCGCAGCGAACCGACACCGGCCGGGTTAGAGCAGCTATTATTAACCCTCGACAATGAGTTATCAAATATGCCGCAGATCAGGCTGGTTTTAGCTGACGTACCGACGCCTAAACTCAAACGGGACATTACCGATTGGTTCAGGCAGAACGTAAGCCCAGATCTGTTGATTGATTTCCGGTTCAGTTCGTCAATTCTTGGAGGGATGGTAATTTCGGCCGGTAGCCATATCTACGATTGGTCTTACCGTCGTCAGATACTCGATAACAAATCAGCATTTGCCGGGGTACTTAAACGTGTTTGATAATCGTAAGTTTCAGAAGCTGGTAGAAGCTGATCATCTGACCGGAGAAGTAAGGTCAACCAATGGCTTTATCGTTGAAGTTAAAGGTCTTGAGGGCGTTCGGTTAGGTGCCCAGGTACTATTTGAAGACGGCCAGCACGGACTGGTGAGAGAAGCCTATGGCGACCGGGTTATCTTGTTCAACATCGATTCCGAAAAGATCATGCCGGGTACGTTGGCGGTAGTCGAGAACGATTTATTACAGATACCGGTCGGCAGGGAACTTATCGGCAGGGTGGTTAACCCGATGGGCCAACCGGTCGATGGCAAAGGATCGCTTAAAGCCAGGCAAACCTCCGGCATATTCAACAAGGCTCCCGGTATTATGGACAGGGTTCAACTTAACCAACAGCTGGCGTCTGGTGTCCCGGCGGTGGATATGTTTTTTCCGGTAGTACTCGGGCAACGTATCGCCATTCTCGGCGACAGTAAATCAGGTAAAAGCACTTTTCTCCGGCAGCTAAGTGCCAACCAATCCGGTACCGATCGGATAGTCATCTACGCGATGATCGGTAAACGTAAAGTTGACGTCGAAGCGTTATTATCCGGCCTGGAGGAATCCGGTGCGATGGACCATACGGTCGTGGTGATAGCCGACGTATTCGATTCATTGACCTTGTCGTATATGGCGCCCTATTCGGCTTGTGCTATTGCCGAGAACCTTTGGCGGGCCGGGCATGATGTCATTATCATTTATGACGATCTTACCAGTCATGCCGAAGCATATCGCCAGTTGTCATTAATCCAAGAAGTCGATCCCGGTCGCGACTCATATCCTGGTGATATGTTCTATGCCCACTCGTCACTGCTTGAACGGGCGGGACGGCTTAAAGGCAGTCAAAAAACCCTGACCGCCCTACCGGTTGTGGTTACGCCGAATAATGACATTACCGCATACCTGTCGACATCGATCATGTCAATTACCGACGGCCAGATTATCTTTGACTTAAACGTATTCCGTCAGGGTCAACGTCCGGCGGTCAATGCCGGCTTATCGGTATCGCGTGTAGGTGGCCAGGCGCAAACCGTGCGCCAAAAACGGTTGTCCGGAACGCTGTTTCAAAAGCTTGCCGCGTACCACCGGGCGGAAGAATTCGCTCATTTCGGATCAAGTTTATCCAAAGAATCGGCCAGCGATTTGAAGCTGGGCCGTCAGTTGCTGGAGGCGTTGCAGCAGACACCGGAAGAACTATACAGCCTGGTTGAGCAACAATTGATCCTGGAGACGATCCTCCAGGGAAACACTCAAGTAGATATCGATATTCGTGCCTTAAAACAGGCGGCCAAACAGGAATCAAATAAAGTCAAAGAAGACACAGACCTGGACAGGATTGAAGCCGAGCTGCTTAAGAAGTATTCGACCACTACAGAAGATATAGGGGCCGATTCAGCTAAAACAGGCGGCCAGCAGGCGGGGGCTCAACATGCGACGGCCTAACGATATTAAGAAAGATACCGAAGAAATCGAAACCGTCGAGGATCTGACCAGTGTCTTCGAAAGCTTAGCCAGCACCCAGGTTGCCAAGATTAAGAATAAAGTTTTGATGTCGCAGGAGTTCTTTAATTTACTTTGGAGCAAATATACCGCACTTAGGGTTGATGATGATAAAAGAATAACCGGAGGCGGCCATCAGGATAACGGACGCAACGTCTATGTGATTATATCGGCCGAAGCCGGATTGTCGGGGGATATCGATCAACGGTTAATTGAAACCGTGTTGCGGGACTACGACCCGAAGACAACCGATATTGTCGTGCTCGGGTCGCATGGCGCCCAGCAGCTGATGCAACGCGGTGTCGGCTACATTCGTTACTTTCGCGTGCCGATGACTGACAGTTACGTGAACGTCGGTCCGGTCATTGAAACTATCCGGCCTTACCGGCATGTTAAGGTTTACTACGAGGAATACATTTCCTTGGGTGCTCAGGATATTAAGACGATTGACCTGATCCAACAGATCCAAACGATGACTAAAGACGCACCGGATAGCGCTGAAGTAATTTCCACTCAAGAAACCATATTTGAGCCGTCGCTCGATGAGATAGCTGACATAATGGAAGAGGCGATGCTGACATTGGCATTCGCGCAGGCAATCTTAGAGTCGGGTTTGGCTCAGGACGCCAGCCGGTTTAATGCCATGGCGGTTGCTAAAAAACGGGCGATGGAGCTGGTCAGTCAATATACGCTTGAGTATCATCGCTCGAAGCGGGCGGAGAATGACCGGCGGATGCGTGAGGTGATGATCAGCCTCAAACGTAAGGAAAGGGTAAGAACCGATGCCTAAATCCAAGCCGAAATTCAATAACTTGAAATATGTCGGCACCATCACATCACTCAAAGGCCTGATGGTTGAAGTGGAAATCATCGACCGGCAACCGGAAGAGAAAGAACTGCTGGAAGTAGAAGGTTGTCCTGACGTTTATTTGGAGGTTGATCACTTTAAAGAATCAGTCGCGGTGTGCGTGAATATCAATAATAGTATCGAATTAAGGTGTGGCCTCAGAGTCAGTCTGACCGGTAAAAAAGTATCGGTACCGGTTGGTCCGGCAACACTCGGCAGGGTGTTTAACGCTTTGGGTGAGCCATTGGACGACGGACCGAAGATCACGACCAACCGCCGGGTAATAACCGAAGCCGGCGGCATTAAAAGCTACCGCAAAGCGCATTCGTTGGAACTATTGGAAACCGGTCTTAAAGTTATCGATTTCATGACACCGTTCGTCAAGGGCCGCAAGATAGGCATTGTCGGCGGTGCCGGTGTCGGCAAGACGGTGTTGACCATGGAAATGATTCATAACGTGACCAGGAATAAAAAGAGTCTGTCGATCTATTGCGGTGTCGGTGAGCGAATCCGGGAAGGCAACGAGCTTTATGAGACGCTTAAGGAAACCGATGTGTTGAAAAACACCGTCATGTTCTTCGGTCAAATGGATGCCACGCCGGCTATAAGATCAATGGTCGGCCCGGCGGCGGCTACCGCTGCGGAATATTTCCGCGACGAAGAAGGCAAGGATATATTGTTCTTCGTCGACAATATCTACCGTCATATCCAAGCCTTAACCGAGATATCTACCAACTTCGGCTTGATTCCATCAGAAGGCGGTTATGCACCAACCGTTTATTCGGAGTTACGCCGTCTCCAGGACCGCCTCAGCTCAAGCGAAAAAGGCTCGATAACCTCTGTCCAGGCAGTCTATATCCCGGCAGATGATCTTTCCGATCCGGCTGTCCAGTCGATCTCCCAGCAGTTGGACTCGGTACTGGTATTATCTCGTTCGGTTGCCGAGCAAGGCATCAGACCGGCAGTCGATCTGCTGCAGACAACCTCGTCGCTGCTGACACCGCAAATCGTCGGGCAGCGTCATTATGATCTGGTTGCCAAGGTACAGACGATTATGCAAAAATATGACTCGCTCAAAAACATTATCGCGATTATTGGCGAGAACGAGCTGTCACCGGTTGACCGCCAGGATTACCAGAACGCCAAGAAACTGATCAGCTTTTTTTCTCAGGACTTTGCCGTAGCTGAACATTTGACCGGCAAACCGGGTGAATATTATACCCGCGAACAAACACTCCAGGGGATCGAGGAAATACTTGGTATAAACTCGCCACAAACAGACAAACCCCAACCGGCTAAGGCTGAACCAGCGCATCCTGATAAGCCGGAGAAACATAAGCGTAGGGACCACTAAACATGAACCAGAACCAGCTGCTCAAAGTCCAGGCCCGGGCGCCGTTTGAAATATATTATCAGGGAGACGCCTATTCGGTTACGGCGACAAACAAGGTGGGTACATTCGATATTCTGCCCGGTCATGCCGATTACTTCTCGATTATCGACCCCAATAGCGAAGTTATTATCGGTACCGAGAAAGAAGATATCAACATCAGCGCCAGCAACGGCATCGTATGCGTTCGCGACGACGAAGTGCTGTTGTTTCTGAATATCTGACGTTTACTGTTCAACTAGGTAGTTGATCGAATATGAGGCGCCGGGCGTTAACGGACTGGCGGTGTCTATATCGAAACCGCTGGTACTGACCCCGGCTACATAAAATTCGCCGTAACTGTTGACTGGCGTTATTACAATCACCGGTTTGGTTGAATAACCGGCATGAAACAGCACATACACGACCGGTCCGGTGCCGGCGGCATTGCCGGCGGCATTAACGTCTATTGTGCCGGCTATATCATCGCCGCTGATACTGACTGAACCGCTTGTTCCCAGCGTCGCGCCTGCTGGCGTTACTGAGGGATTAAGCCCGGCGGTTATAATGTGGCTGCCGATTTGGATTGAGCCGGACAACACTAGTCCGCCGGTGGCAATCGTGTTAGCGCTCAAATCGCCACCGACAGATAAATTGTTGGCTACGGCTGCACTGTTGTCGACGCTTAGAAGCTGAGCGACGGTAACCGCGTTCTGGAATTGAGCGGCACCGTTAACCGCAAAATTGTTCCTGACGCTTAACGTAGACGCGGTAGCGCTGCCGTTGATGTTAATCGAGTTAACATTAGCCGTACCGGCCTGGAGCTGGCTGATATCCGCCGTAGTGGCGTTAAATGTCGAATTAAGATGTAACTGTCCACCGATCTGGACGTTACCGGCAACCTTCAGCTGGGAGTTGAATTGAGCCGATGGGTTAACGACCAGTTGTTCGTTTGAACTACCGATTTGCGTATCATTCACCCCGAGTTTTTTAAGTGTGGACGGACTAATTGATACTCCTTTGTCACTGATGGCTTTCTGGTTGGCGCTCTCTTTCTTTAACAGGAACGCCAATACCCCGGCGTTGATTGCCAGGATAACGATAACTACCGCAAGTCCGATAAACATCGCCTTATGTGACGGTCTAAACGCTAACGCATGCCGGCGTTTTTCACTATCGACCGGATTATGAGCTATCCGGTTAGTAGCTTTGGGTTTAGTCTCGACCGCATCGTTATTTACCGGTTCGAGTGTTTCAGCGTCGCCGGTAGTTGCTGCCTGGGTCTTCTGTTGATCGGGAGCGTTTGCCACCTACATTTTCCCTTGTTTATATTAGGCCTGGATAAACTATATAATAGTAAAACATGAGCACCATGGGAAGGAGGAAAGCACATTTCATCTATTTGAGTTATGTGCTGCTATGGGCAATTTTGTCTGGTGGCTACATCGGTGCTGCGGCTCTGAGCAAGTCGGCTAATTATCAGCTGGAGGAAACATCTGTCGGCGGAACCGGTCTGGTCAGTGCCCAATCGACTA
Source organism: Candidatus Saccharimonadota bacterium (assembly GCA_027365775.1). Classification (GTDB taxonomy): domain Bacteria; phylum Patescibacteriota; class Saccharimonadia; order Saccharimonadales; family UBA4665; genus JAJZWH01. Next base: position 40,670 of record DAHXLX010000015.1, read on the forward strand.
ATTATCAGGCCCGAGAATCCGGTGCGATTATTGGCGTCGGAACGTCAACTGGCACAAATTATCAGGTCCAGGCCGGTCATTTGACGACCGATTCGCCGGCCCTAAGCATCGGGATTATCGGTTCCAGTCCCAGTTTCGGCAGTTTTTCGCCGACTACCACAGCGACGGCGACCTCGCAGTTCGACGTTATTGATTACACCAGCTACGGCTATATCGTGCAGATCGAAGGCACGCCGCCAACCTATGGTGGCCATCAGATCACGCCGCTGGCTACCAACAGCTCGCCGCAGCCCGGGGTTGAACAGTTCGGGATTAATTTGGTGGCCAACACCAATCCGATAAGTTTTGGCGCTAATCCTAATTTCGGCCAATTCGGTTACGGTAACGTGGCAACCAATTACGATACGCCCAACAGTTATCGCTATGTTAACGGTGATGAAATCGCCTATTCCGGCAAGAGCTCGGGCGAAACCATATACACTATCAGCTATATAGTTGACGTATCCGATCTGACGCCGGGTGGCCAGTACGTTTCCGATCAGAATATCGTCTGTACCGCGACCTATTAGAAGGCTTTAAGCCAAGCAAGATCATTCATTGTGTTGACAGGGCAGTTAAGAGTTGCTAAGATCAACTTGGATAGCAAAAAATAAAACTACCAAAAATAAAAAACAAAAACAGGGACATGTTAGCTAGGATTAAGAGATATTTCTATCTTGCCGCGGTAATACTGATGGGTTTCAGCATCGTCTCGGTAATCTACTCGCCGAAAAGTTCAGCGGCCGCCGGTGAATTGGAGCCTAGGAGTCTGACCCTGCAAGCCGATTCGACGGTTACTCCGTACGAAGGCGGTTCCGATCCGGGCGGTACGGTTGACAATCTGTTCCAGTTTACTCTGCCGGCAATTCCCGCCAGTCCGATCTATTCGATCAGCTTCCAGTATTGTGAGGAAGCGGATCTAAGTTGTGGTAATCTGAATACCGATTATGCGATGTCCACCACCGGTTATTCGGTCGGTACGGTTTCGTCATTTCTGACTGGCTTTACACCGGACGCAGCCAATACTCAGCTTGATCCGGTACTTGATGACTCAGCTGGCTTCACGCCAACCTCGGCGCAGTTATCTTTTTCGATTCAACTGGTAGGTATTGTCAACCCGAACGTGCCTAACTATTCGTTCTACGTCAGAATCACTCTTTGGACGGCGGTGGGCGGACCGGCCGGTACCGGTACAATTATCGATCAGGGTAATGTAGCCGCCGCCACGACCAATCAATTGCTCATCAGCGGACAAATGCCCGAATCGCTGGTCTTTTGCACCGGTGCGACGGTTAGTGAAACCAGCGGCGTCCCAAACTGTACCACGGCAACCAATCCGGACGTAAACTTCCCGATGCTGTTTTCGCCGACGGCGACTGCCTACACTACTTCGCAAATGGCCGCTTCAACCAACGCTCAAACCGGTTATCAGATTACTTTGTTCGGCGGTCCGCTAACCAGCGGTAGTAATACCATCGCCGATATGACTGGTAGTGCGCCGGCTACGCCGACACTTGGCGTGTCGCAATTCGGGCTTAATCTGGTCAGTAATACCACGCCGGCCGTCGGAACGGCGATTACACCGGTTTCGGACGGTGTTAATTACTTTGCCGAACCAACGGCCAATTACGGTGTTGCCAATAAATTCTTATATAACGAAGGCGATGCGGTAGGTGACAGTGGTTACGGCGGTAGCGGTGACAAAGGCACAGACGCGCAAATTTTCACTGTATCCTACATCGTTGACGTGCCAGGTAATCAGCCGGCCGGTACTTATACCGCAACCCTTACTTACATCTGTACGCCAACGTTTTAATTACGATTGCAAGAGTTATAGGGCTTTACATTATAAATCCGCTCATGCTAATATCGGGTTATGTTTCCGAGGCGGATCCTTGGGAAGCTGTACTTAGCGGTGGCATTGGGACTAACTGGGGTAATCTTCAGTCCGTTGTTCATGCAACCGAGCGTTCAAGCAGCCCAAATAACAAACAGAAGTTTAACCCTTCAATCAGACTCCGGCGCCAGTACGGTGGTAGGAGGCTCTGATCCTGGTGGTACGGTCGACCATTTGTTTACATTCACCGTACCAACTGCGGCAACTATAGAGTCAATCGGCTTTCAGTATTGTACGACTGCCGAGGGTAGCTGTACGGGAGTACCGACCGGATTAACCACTACCAGTGCAACCTTGGGCACGACATCGTCTAACCTAACCGGATTCACCGAACCGACCGGCGAGTCGAACGGTACGCTCTACATTCAGGACTCGACTGGCTACGCGGCAGCGGCTAACACCCAGTTGTCAGTTCAATTTGTTGGTGTCATTAACCCTACTTCCGCCAATTACACGTTCTACGTGCGCATCAGCACTTGGTCGAGTACGGCCATGAGCGGTACAGAGATCGACACTGGTACGGTGGCGGCTTCCACCGCCAATCCGATCGTGCTGACCGGAACCATGCCGGAAACGCTGATCTTCTGTACCGGGGCAACAGTTAGCGAAACCAGCGGCGTCCCGGACTGCTCGACGGCGACCTCCGGTAATATTAACTTTCCAATGACTTTCTCACCTTCAGCAACCGCTTACACCACCTCTCAAATGGCCGCGTCGACCAATGCCTTGTCCGGCTATGTCATTACAGTTAACGGCAGCACGCTGACTAACGGTTCTTACCAGGTAAATCCAATGACCACACTGGCCACTTCGACGATCGGTACGTCGCAGTTCGGGATGAATCTAGTAGTCAACACCACACCGGCTGTCGGTACGGCAATCACCCCCACGTCTGACGGCGTCAATTATATGGGCTATCCGCAAACCGGTTATAACACCGCCAACAGCTTTGAGTTCGTAAGCGGTTCAACGGTGGCGGATAGTTCGGACGGCAACACCACGAAAGGCCCGCAGCCTACCGATGCGCAGATTTATACTGTATCCTATATTGTAAACGTGCCGGGTAATTTGCCTCCAGGAACGTATACAACAACTCTAACGTACATTTGTACGCCGACTTATTGATACAATAATGATCATATTGAGAAAACTTATCCTGATTTTAGCAGTCCTGATAGTAGTGGCCGCCCAACTGCTGCCGGGGGCAGCTATGGGGGCGGCGACTAATAGCGGTCAGGCTCTGGAGATTGCCCCGCCATTAATAAACTTAAGGGGTAGTCCCGGCCAAACTATTTCGGCACAAGTCTATATTCGCGACGTTTCCAATTCGCCGTTGATTGTTACCAACCAGATCGACAATTTCGTGGCCAACGGTGAATCCGGCGTACCGAAAATTCTGCTCAACAACAATCAGCCGGACCCTTACTCGCTACAGGGATTTATCCAACCGATTAAGCCCCTGCTGCTTAAGCCGCAACAAGTTGAAAAGCTGAACATTAATGTTGCCATTCCGTTAGACGCCTCGCCGGGCGGTCATTACGGCGTTATTCGTTTTTCCGGCCAAGCACCATCGCTTAACGGCAAAAACGGCGTTGCTGTGTCCGCCAGCCTGGGTGCGCTGGTGTTACTAACCGTTAACGGCAATATTATCGAACACTTATCTTTAAGCAGCTTTAATGTTAGTCCGGGTAACGGCAAGAGCAAGCCCAGCAGTTTTCTGCAGGGTGCTCCGTTTACGCTCAGCGAGGTGCTCCTCAACAGCGGTAATGAGCATGTCATACCGACCGGTATTGTTACCATTAAGGATATGTTCGGCCGTGAAGTCATGGCCATGAATATCAACGGCGAACAAGGCAACATTCTACCTTCCAGTAAGCGGCGGTTTCAAGAAGTAGTTACGGCAATTAATTCAAATCATAAACTGTTTTTCGGGCGATATAGCGCGTCGATCAACATCGATTATGGAACGCCTAAAAAGACGCTGACCGGGACAATGACTTTCTGGGTGATCCCGATAAACTTAATTGTTCTCTGGATAGTGGTTTTGATCGGTGGCTTCTTCTTGATTCGCTGGCTAATTAAGCGATATAATCAACATATACTAGACAAAGCACAAAATAAGCCTAAAAAATAAAAATGTCCGCCAAGGTCAGACTAAATAGCCGGGGTCACAGCGGTAGACTAAGACCTCACGAGCATACATCATATGCCGCATTGGCGGCAATTGTTCTGCTGGTGGGTGTGTTTTTGGCCGGTTTAACCGTATCGAGTTTCGCTTCGGCCAGTCCACCACCTCAGGCTTCGTCGGTCAGCCTGAGCGGAGTGATGCCTGGTAAACCGCCGGCGACGGCAGCGACAATCAATTTTCCGACTAATCAGCAGGTATTTCAGAATACGCCGGTCACGGTCAGCGGCAGCTGCCCGTCATCGACCTTGGTGGAGATCTATAAGAACGACATTTTTGCCGGTTCAACCCCTTGCAATGCCAATGGCAGCTATTCGGTCCAAATTGATCTGTTATATGGCCAGAACTCGCTGACGGCTGTCGACTATAATGTACTAAACCAAGCCGGACCGAGTTCGGCCGCGGTCAATGTTACCTATAACGTCCAGATACCACCGGCTTCTTCGTTATTCAATATCAACTTCACCGGCACCCAACTGATACTGCAAACCAGTGCCGTTTACCGGGGAACCTTTCCCGGCCAGACACTCTACGTACCGATCAAAATTCTTGGCGGAGTCGCGCCGTTTGCACTAAACGTTAACTGGGGAGACAACTCTAACCAGGTGTTGCCAGCCAGTATCAACACCACAGTTAACGCCAGCCATGTCTACAACAAACCCGGCACCTACAAGATATCGATTCAGGCCAGTGACAGCCAGCAGCGGGTAGCTTTTTTAAACGTTGCCGCGATTGTGAACGGCCAACCGGCAACCGGTATTTCGTCAACCTCTAAGCCGTCACCGACCAATACTTTACTGGTACTCTGGCCACTGTATGCCATTGCCGCTACCTTAGTTGTCAGCTTCTGGTTAGGTGAAAAACGGGAGAAGCACGTGCTAGCCGACGCTTTGAAGCCAACTCCGACTCTGGGTCCTTCAGCGCACGCCACTCATTAGACCGATTGAAATTTTACAGCTAAACGCTTATAGTTATAAGCGTAACTATGTTGAGGGGAACTTAAGCGTTCTCTGCAGAAAAACCAGATAAAAAACCAGAGAAAAATGGGTTCGGGAACAAATATAAAGATCCGCTTATTACTATTAAAACTAGCCGCAGCGTCAGCTTTTATATTGTTGATCTGTGGATTTTCCAAGGCCTATGCCGCCACCGGCATCAACCAGACGATCGAATTTCAGGGCAGATTATTAAACGCCCAAGGCGCCACGGTTCCCGACGGCTACTATAATATCGAATTTAAAATCTACGAAAACGGCGACGGTCAGAGCGCCGGTGACACTACCGGATCGCCAGCCGGTACATTGCTTTGGACAGAGGATTACTTAGACTACAACAATCAGGGCGTAAAGGTTGTCAATGGTTTCTTCTCGGTCGAACTCGGCTCGCTAAATCCCTTCGGTAGCAGTATTAACTGGAACCAGGACACGCTCTGGTTGTCGGTTAACATCGGCGGCACATCGACCACCTGCTCAACGTTCTCTGCCTGTAACCCGGACGGCGAAATGCTGCCAATGCAACGATTGACCGCCAGTCCCTACGCTCTGAACTCCGGCCAACTCGGTGGCTTAAGCAGTAGCCAGTTTGTCCAGCTAGGCCAGGGTGTGCAAACCGATGCTTCAACCAATGCCAGTATTTTTATCAACAAGACCGGCAGCGGTGATCTGCTGGATCTGCAGTCGGCAGGTGCAGATGCGTTTATTTTAGGCAACAGCGGTGACGTAAATTTCGGTAATAACGTCGCTACCCATAATATATCCGTGGAAACGGCGGCCGCGGCAACTGCCGGAGTGGCGATTAATATAGCTGCCGGTACGGCGGGCAGCGGCACGACGGCACTTACGGGTGGTACTTTGACGCTCAGCGGTGGTACAGGCGGCGGTACTGACGGTAACGGCGGCAACGTGGTGATCGATGCAGGCGTAGCCAACGGTACCGGTACTAACGGCACTATAACTATCGGTACGCAATATGCCAGCAGTGTAAGTATTGGCAATACCACCGGTTCAAGCGGCGTATCGGTCAACGTCGGTACCGGCAATTACACTGTTAACGGAGTTGGTGCCTCTAATTACAGTCTGGGTGGGGCCACGACTACCGGCGGTATTAGCATCGGCGGCAGTAGTCAGACCGGCAATCTAGTTCTCCAGGGCGAAGGGATAACCGATACTATCAACGGCAATGCGACCAATCCAACTGACGTTATCAGCACCACGTCAACCGGTGCGTTGTCAGTCATTAACAGCACGACCACCGACCGGGTATTGGGCGTTGATACCACTAATGGCCAGACAGTTCTCGGCCAGGCCGGCAAGCTAAACGGTGCGTTAACGTTTAAGAACAGCACCAACACCAACACGGTTACCTTAAACAGTACGGTTGCGAATGCGAATTATACCTTATCGCTGCCAAACTCGGCGCCTAACCCGGGGCTGTGTATTGAAACCAGCAGCTCTTCGGCTTCACAACTGGTCTTTGCCAGCTGTTCAAATACTAACGCCAGTATTACGGAGGTGACCGAGTGGGATGCCAACGCCACAAACACCTTGAACATTTCGCCGATGGCGGTTGGTGATGAGATTATCCTGACTACCCAGATACCGACCAGTGGTGTAACGGTGACCGGTGTGAGCGGCGGCGGAGTAAGCTCCTGGACTAAAGCTGTGGTTAATAACGGTAACGGTACAGTTAACCGGGTGGAAATGTGGGTCGGTACAGTGACGGTTACCGGTAGTTCAACGATAACGGTCACTTATTCCGCTTCGCCCGGGTCGGAAGAAATTACCGCTACCGAGTTTACCGCTGCCGGTGTCAACGCTTCAACTACCTGGGGTGTCGACAGTACCGGTGCCCAGATTAATTCCTCCTCAACGGTAGTTACTTTCCCGCAGCTTACATCGATCAGCAGCGATGAGCTTTACTACGGTTACAGCCAGGTTCAGAATCCGCCGGCATCGGCTGGTGCCACGACCGGCTTCAACTATATTGTGACCAGTACGCAGCATAACATCATTACCTATGACAGTTCTACCAATGCCAATACGTCGTATCAGCCGACGGCAAATCAAAGTTCCGCTGGCGAGTCTAATGCTGTCGGGGCGATACTTACCGCTTTCGTCACCAGTACGGCGATTAATAACTCGACTTCGGTCCAACAGGCTAATTTTTATGTCCAGGCGGCAAACTCCGGTTCGATCGCCGGCGTACTGCAGGCTGCCGGCAGCGGCACCGGAGATATTTTCGATTTGCGGAACAGCAGCGGCAGCAACGTCGCTACTTTTGGATATAATGGTGCGGCTACTTTCCAGAGTTCGGCTAGTTCGCCAACTGCATTCCAGGTAAACAACAGCAGCAGCAAAACAATCTTAAGCGTCAATACGTCGACCAACCAGGTCGCTTTAGGCTCATCGAACAATATTGCCGGCGATATTAATTTTTACGACACCAGTGATACCAATTCTATCGGCCTGTCAGCACCGACATCCATCGCCGCCAGTTATACTTTGACGCTGCCGAATAATACGCCGACTGCCGGTTTGTGTCTTGGTACCAGCCCGAGCAATGCCAACCAACTGATTTTTACTTCTTGCGCTACCCAAGTATCGGCCGGATCGATTACCTATGTTAACAACTGGAACACCTCCGGCAGCGATGTGACCACTTTGTCCATCTCGCCGGTTAATGTCGGTGATTTGTTAATCTTTTATTCGCACGCCACTAATAACGTGAATGTTAGCGCTGTATCCGGCGGCGGTGTAAATACCTGGACTAAAGTTACCAGTGGCGCCAACGGTTCTAACGGCGGAACGGTTGAGATGTGGCGCGGTGTAGCCACTGCCACTGGCGTCTCTACCGTAACCGTAACATACTCGTCGAATCCGGGAACCAACGAACTGACAGTGGAAGAATTCACCATGCACAGCGCCAACAGCACCTGGGCAATCGATAACAGTGGGGTAAACTATAACACGACCACATCGACGACTGTTAACTATCCGAACCTGACACCGACCAACTCAAGTGAACTGTATACCGGATATGCCTGGGCGCAATATACCATGAGTGCCGGTACGACGACTGGCTATACCTATGTCTCGACTACGGCCGGGCATATGCTGGCCTATGACACATCGGTAACCGGCGGCACGCCGACATTCCCGGTGGCATCTCAGTCGACGGCCGGTTATTACAATACTATCGCCGCGGATATAGCCGGTTATACCGGTACGTCGGTGATCGTCAATTCCACTTCAACCCAAGAGGCAAATTTTAATGTTCAGGCGGCAACAGCGGGAACGGTTGCCGGGGTGCTTCAGGCTGCCAGCAGCGGTTCCGCAGATATCCTTGATCTTCGGGATGCCAGCGGCAATAACATCGTTGCCGTCAATCCGACAACCGGCATGACGCTGGGTACTGCCAACGCCGTGGGCGGACAACTGGTGTTTAACGACAGCGGCAATGCAAACTCAATTACTATCGCTGCGCCTACAGCGGTAGGTTCAAGTTACACGCTTAATCTGCCGACAACGACACCGGCCCCCGGGGAATGTCTGGCTACCAGTCCCGCTAATGCCTCGCAGCTGGTGTTTTCTTCCTGTGCCAACCAGGTAACAAGCGTAGCGATCAATTATGTTAATATGTGGTCAACTAACGGCAAAGGCGTAACGACCTTGGCCGATGATCCGGCATCCGATAATGATTTACTAGTCCTGTTTTCTAATCCGGCTAACGGCACTGGTACCATTAGTAGTGTATCCGGCGGCGGAGTATCGTCCTGGACGAAAGTTACCGGTACATCGAGCGGTTCGGGTTCAGGCACGACAACGATTGAAATGTGGAAAGGTATCGTAACCTCAACCGGTGCCAATACGATAACTGTTACCTTCAACGGTTCAACCGGTAATCCTAATGACCTTACGGCGATGGAATTTACCACCGGCAGCACCAGCGGTTCCTGGGTAGTAGACTCGAGCGCCACGTTGTATAACTCTTCTTCTACTACTGTCACCTACCCCAGCTTGACACCGCAAAGCAGTAAAGACCTATACGTCGGTTATGCTTCGGCGGGTTCGACCATGAGCGCCGGTACGACAGCCGGTTTTACCTACGCCAATACCAGCCTGACTTCTCATATGGTTGCCTATAACAATTCCGTCAGCGCTACGGTGCAACCGACGGCTGTTCAATCGACTGCGAGTGCTTCGCTTACTATTGCCGCCTTGATAGCGGCTTATTCCAGCTCATCGGTGATTGCCAACTCCACCGTAACCCAATCGGCCAACTTTAATATCCAGGCCGCCTATAGCGGTTCCGTCGCCGGTGTCCTGCAGGCAAATCCCAGTGGCAGTGGCAATATTTTCGATGCCTTGGACGGCACCGGTAATCTGGTTGACAGTATCGGCAATACCGGCAATTTCCTGGTTCAGCCTTCTACGGCATCAACGGCTGCCTTACAGGTGCAAACGCCAGGCGGTGTTAACGTGTTATCGGTCGATACGTCTGCGTTGAGGGTAAACATTGGTGCCGGGGCGAGCGGTGAAACGACACCATCGTTGTTGGTTTTGGACAATGAAACCGGTACTTCCAATGATCCTACGGAGGTAGATGGCGGCATGTACTACAATGCAACCACCAGAACGTTCCGTTGCGGGGTGGCCGCTGTCTGGGAGACCTGTACCGGATTGCTCTACTCCAACGCCTCTCCATCGTCGGCGGTTAACAATTGCACCAACAACTGTGCCGCTTTTTCAACCAGCGCTGCCGTGCCGGCTAATTATTGCCAGACCGGTAGAGTGATTAAAGTGCTGGGGGACGGCTATTACAGCACCGATTCGACCGGCAGTAGTTTACAATTCGGTATCTATTACGGCAGCAGCAGTAGCAGTGCCGGCAGCGACACTCTTATCGGTACGCTTACACCGGCAACGTCGACAGTATCGGCCAGTAATTACTACTTCCAGATCAATTACAATATCATCTGTTTTTCTACTTCCAGTATGCAAGGCGAGGGTACGCTTAGCATTCAGACCAGTCCTGCCAGTACCACCAGTCTTGAGGTGTTGCCGATTGCTTCGACGACGTCATCGACGGTGATTACCAATACCGCTAACAATCTCTATATCTTTCCGATCTGGGGAACGGCCAGTACCGGAGATGATGTAACCTTAACTCAAATGGCAGTCAACGGTTACTGAGCTACCCTTTAATGAGAGAATTCAAGACCTGATCTAATGCCGGTTGATTAATATTCGCCGGGGCGGTTACTATCAGCCACGGACCGTTAGTTACCGGGAGGCTTAGAACTGTCCGGACAGTGTGGTTATCGTTATACGCGCCGATGACGGCTGTACCGATTGCCGTCATCACGGATGTGTGCAGCGGTATGTAATCACTTGTAAAATGATTAATTACCGAGTTGCCAGGCATGACTTGCTCTGAAACGATGATCTGCTGTTTAGCGTAATCGATCGCATAAAAAACTACGTTTGGCTTGACTAACTGAACTGAACTTAGCTTAAAATTGTAGCCCGCCGGCAGACGATTTTGATCAGGATAATAGACCGGATAGGGAACTGCCGAAAGTATTGATTTGGGGATTGGATCTGCCGGTTGCCTGAAGATGATAGCAACGATCAGGATGACGATGACCGCCACCAGCACCATGACCAACGCAAAACGGCTACGGTAACTATCTAATTTATGATTAACCGTAAGCCGGAGCGGAATAGTATTCTTGGTAGTCTGGTTCATATTGATCAATTAACGTCGAGACGGTAACTATTATGTATATATCGGTCGCTATATTCAAACTTAATCCTGCGGAACTGATGCTTATTGCGCACTATTGCTTACATCCAGAGTTTCGTCCAGCTGCGCCCATTTGGTATGGAAATAGCAGGCAACATAGATCGGCCAATTGCCCGATGGGGTATTCTGGGGGACGGTCCAGGACCAGGTGATGCTACCGTAGGCGTCGGCGGTTTTCGGAACCAAGCCGGAGTCGGTACTCTTCCGGCCGTCATAGCTTACAGTAATATCGCACTTGGCGGTAGGTGTTGTCGTAATGATCATTGAGGTGTTAGATCCGGGAGCGACCGGCGAATCCAAGGCCTCGAGTGCGACACCAACCGGAGTATTTGGCGACGGCTTGGGCGGCGGTTTAACCGTAGCGTAATGAACGTTAATTGCTTTAACCTGGGTAAGCTTGCTACTACTGCCGTCACCAATGAAAACATAAACGAAACCAAGTATAAAGAACAGCACCACCAGCAATAGCGCACTTATAACAATTTTTTTCCAGGTTTTGGCTCTACTCATTCCGCCTCGCAGCGTTGTGCTTTATTATATATGCTATCGGTTACAATAGGTAGAGGTAAGGGGTATTAGCTCAGTTGGCTAGAGCGCGGCATTCGCATTGCCGAGGCCGGCGGTTCGACTCCGCCATACTCCACCAGACTTGTCAAGCGCGAACCAGGGACACCGTCAAGGTGTTCCTGGTTCCCCTTTTCCGCCCCCAAGGCTCTGAGCAGGTCTTCTGCCACTAGAGCCGCCATCGGGTCGGTCAGCCTGGCTCCGACAACTCCCTGATCGTCAACATCGAAGCCCTCCCAGACGGCCTGGTTGATCCGCTTCCTGGTAGCGTCACTAGCCCCCAGGTAGACGTCATGCAGCTGACTGACCAGCTTGATCGCGGCACTGACCCGTTTGCTCACCGTCTCCCAGTCAACCTCGCTGTTGGCCAGTTCACCACCGGCCTGGGCTAGTTCCCGGGTGATCCGGTTCTGTTCCTCTTTGAGCAGGTCAATCGGTACAGCCTCAGCCATGTAGGCTTGGAGCAGGTTACGCCGTTCAGCTTCCAGCTTGATGATTCGTTTGCGTGCCCTCTCAGCAGCCTTCTCGGCACCATCCAACTGCCTTTTCATGGCGTTCAATATGCTGTCACGGAACCTAAGCAGCATCCCGCCGCTGAGCTGCAGCGAGTCGTAGCTTGACTCTACCTGGGCTTCAATGATGTGCGCCGGTACGTAGGGCAGGTCACAGCCTAGGTGCTTGTGCCGGCTCCAACAGAAGAAGTAGTCATAGATGCCACTGCGACCGTGGGCACGTACGAAGCCCATCTTGGAGCCGCAGCGCTTGCAATAGAGCGAGCCGCGGAGGTAGTGAACATGCTTGCTGGGCTTCTCTCGGGTCTGGGACCGGCTCTGCAGTATCGCTTGCACTGTGGCGAAGGTCTCGACACTCACCAGCGGTTCGTGCTGGCCGCGGTATTCGGTCCCTCTCCACTGGACCAGCCCGACATAGACCCGGTTCTGCAGCATGGCGTGGACGTTCTGGATGTAGAGCGGCGCTGCTGGCTTGTGGCGCGTCGGTCGGGTCTTGAGGCCCTTTTCAGTAAGCGCCTCTGTCAGTTGCCGCAAGGTGTAGTCACCGGTGGCATAGGCTTCAAAGGCCCAAGTGATAAGTGAGGCACGGTCTGGGTCGACTTGGATAGTACGGACAGGTTTGCTGCTCTGACCGTCAAACGTCTGTACATTGATGTAGCCGATTGGAGCGCGCCCGTGCATACCGCCTTTTTTGACCTTCTGCTCCATTCCCTTGATTATCTCTGTCGCAAGGTTACGGCTGTAGAACTCGGCAATAGTGGACATGATGCCGTGCAGCAGCATGCCGGACGGAGTTTCGTCGATACTCTCAGTCACTGAAACGAGCCGGGCACCAGCCCTCTTGATAGCCAGATTGATCTCGACGTCATCAACGCGGTTCCGGGCGAGCCGGTCAACCTTATGAACTACGACAAAGTCGATATCCCGTTCGCTAGCCAAACGTTCGAGCAATGCCTGGAGCTGTGGACGGTCGGCTGACCGGGCGGACTCGCCGGCGTCAATGTACTCGTCTACAAAGACAGCCTCCAAGTCCTCGATCTTCCGCAGGCAAGCCTCACGCTGGGCAGGGATCGAGAAGCCCTCGGCATCCCGGTTGGTGTTGACCTGGCCGAGCGTCGATACCCGCAGGTAGATGACTGCCCGTGGCTTATAGCTGTCCAACTTCAACCTCGACGCTGCTGACCCGTTGTAAGCACGGGCGCCGGCGGTCGGCTGTCGGGAAGTGGTTGCTTTGCCCATCACTGTTCTCCTTACATTGCTCCTGCGAGCGAGGGGGCTCGCCTATACGTCCAAGTGTCCAGCGCCGGGACCAGGCTCGGCAAGGCCCAGCCAGTGGTGTCGTTTACGCAGCGCGGGGCCTGTTTAGCCAGCCCGACCTGTTGTAGGCGGACCGACATGGCGGCCTGCGAGGTCTCGAAACGAGCTGCCAGCGCATCAAGGGTCTGGACCCGCTCGCCCCACGCCTTCTTGAGCCACGGCCGCGGCATGAGCAAGCACCCCGCGAAGTAGTCGCATACCTGTTCGACGGCATCGTGACGGGCTGATTCGGGTATGTTGCGGTAGAGCACGTCCATGAACCGGTGGTCCAGGATGTGCTTGAACTCGTGGGCCAGACTAAAACGTTGGCGGGTCGCCGGCTCGGCGCCGTTCAGCACGATCAGCCACCGCTGTGAGGCCCAGTGGGTCGCACCGGACACCGGTAGCGGGCTCATCCGTCCAACCTGCACACGCGGTAAGTCGGCGATGATGTCTTCAGGTACTGGGCCACAAGTTATGCCCGAGAGTTCCAGGAAACGCAGGGCTTGCAGCTCGGCTATGCGCAGGGCCTCTTCTCTAGTGAGGGGCCGGAGCGGCACGATGTCCCGAAGTGTTGCGATTATACCCCGGTTCATGACGCCACCTGCCTCGGTGCAGCCTTGGGCTTGGGCGGGAACACCGGCTCGTCCTTAGGGATCCCGTAGTAGCTACGGAGGTACTCGAAATAGCGTTCTAAGTCGGAGATGGCCTCCGGCGGTAGGTTGTACTTAGCGCGCAGGTAGGGCTGGAAGCTTGGCAGCCGCTTGGGCACGTCATAGCCTGCCAGACCATAGAGATCCTCGACCGGCACCTGCAGTACTTCGGCTATGGTCCTTAAGTGAGGCGGAGCGGGGTTCTGATAATGCCCATTCTCTAGCTTGTTCCAGTAAGAAGGGTCGAGGTCTGAAGCTTCAGCGGCGTTGGCCAATGACAACCCCATGGACAATCGTCGCGACCGGATGTACTCACCTAGCTGGCGGTTACCAACACCTTGGGCCATATCTCACCTCCTTTTCTCTTACCTCCATTGTCGCAGGAAAATTGCCGAACGTCAATCGTAATTTTGACAATAAAGCCAGTTCCCTGCAGAGAGTAGGGAAGCTAGTCAGCAGTGATGTGTTTGGCTGCTGCTTCAAAGGCTAAAGTGATACTTTGTAGCTCGGATGTCGAAGCACAGGTTAATCCTGAAGTCCTATCCTCATAATAATAGTATGTACTGCCTATGGTAGTACCATACGGATATTCTTGCGATATAAGTTCGCCTGATATTGGGTCTGTTTGAGTTGCGGGACTGTGACCCAGTAAACCAATGGCACCGGTCCGTCCGGAATTACTATTGTTAGCGTTGCAGCCACTATCATTCAAATGCGTTAGACCAACATAGAAGTTCGGTTTTCCATCAGAACCCACGCCACTATTGCTTGCTACGGCGTACGCGTCACTAATAGTAGGCGAGAGAGGTAGCTTGACTCCCCACT
>DAHXLX010000004.1 GCA_027365775.1 Candidatus Saccharimonadota bacterium
AGCCCGACAAAATCATAATAAAATATTCTTGGCTATAGAAGTGTCTAGCTTAATACCGAACAAAAATCAGTGGTGCAGGGGGAGGGATTCGAACCCCCGTAGGCGCAAGGCCGTCTGATTTACAGTCAGATACGATTGACCGCTCCGTCACCCCTGCGTTGTTAATGGAGCCACGACCGGGGGTCGAACCCGGGACCTCATCCTTACCATGGATGCGCTCTACCAACTGAGCTATCGCGGCCTTTGTTCCGATTCAATATAGCAAATTATATCTGTTTTTGCTACACTTTTAAGTCATAGTGCCGACATAGCTCAGCTGGTAGAGCAGCTGTTTTGTAAACAGCAGGTCGTGGGTTCGAGCCCCTCTGTCGGCTCCATTTACATAATTAAGTTGAACTGATAGGATTATAGTCTATGGCAAAGAAAGGCGACAAGCGCAAAATTATCGGTCTAGTAAGCGAAGAAAGCGGTGAACGGTTATACTACACCACAAAGAACACCGTGAATACGCCAGATAAACTGTCACTGCGTAAATACAGCCCCAAACTCAGACGACCGGTAATATTCACCGAAACCAAGAAAAACCTCGGCCGGAACGAGGCTCCTAAACGCTAAGCTCATATTCCGTAATAATCGAGCAGGGTATTTACCAGTTCGGCGTGACTCCACACCAATGGCGCGACACTTAATGGTTGGCCGGTTTCCGGATCGAATTGCTCGCTAAGAATGCCGCTGTGTAGCTGCCTGGCCATTGCCCAATCGATATATACCTTGGCCGATTCCTTATCGCCACGTCCAATAAGGTACTGAGCCAGCCATAAAGAACTTACTATCCAAGGATTGCCGGCGTATTTTTGCTTGCTCCTGAAGTAGTTATCATTCTCATATCGCACAACACCCCCAATCGGAACTACCATCGCGATACGATGTTTAACCGCATCCTCCGTCTTTACCATTCTTTCGTCGTCTAGAGTCAAGCCACTGAACATGTACGGACCATACAAAGAAGATATATCTAAAACTTCATCATAAATCAAATTACCGTCGTTATCCATGATATATCCCTTACGGAAGTACCCCTCCGGGTTATAAAGTTTATCTAGATTATTTCTAATCTTTTCTGCGGCCTGGCTCCAGCTGATTTCATCGTCCGGATGAGCCGTCAATCTGGCTAGTTTAACTGCCGTATCGAGTGCGGCGATAACCGTGCAGGTAGTGTAGGTATTGGTTAAGAATTTTTCCTCCCATAAATCATAACTTGCATGAGGCAGCCCGGTCTGCGAATCGACGAAATGACACAAAAAATGTGCGCATGGCGCTATAAACGTATCATAGAAGCTCTCAATAAATGCCTCGTCTTTACTGGCCTGATAATAAACTCCGATCATATAAATAACACTAGCTGTTTCATCTTCCTGAATTGCCAGTTCTTTGGCACGGTTATGTACTAACGGATGCCAGGTACTGCCGATCGATCGATCAGGCTGATATTTGTGCATCATATAGCCGTCGCGGTGCATGGTATCCCTTGCAAAGCCAAAGAAATTCTTGGCTTCGTTAAACATACCTAACCTGATCAATGGCCAAACCGCGTAGGCACCATCTCTCGGCCAGCAATAACAATAATAATCTTTGCCATAGTTGAAAATTGACGAATCGCCACTGGCCAAAATCGAACCACGACTATCACAATGAGCTTTAATAACCATTAAGCTTTTTGTTATCGCTTTGTGGTGCTCTTCATTGACCTTACCGATTTTGTCTATGGCCGGATTTAGCCAGTTATGCCAATAGTTCCTGACATTTATTAATCTGTCGGTATTGTCATAATGCTTAAGGTAAGTATGAACAACTTGGGCGTCTGTCTGGCTGTCTGCAGCCACCACCCAGTAATCCACGCCATAACTGGAATTTCCTTCCAGCTTACGGGCAAAACGGATAACGCTGTCTACACCACCATGTTCAACCGGATTATCGGACAACTCGCCATCTTCAGCATCCTTAAAGGTGCCGTCTTTACCTTCGATGTTATAGCTGCCTACCGCATACTGGTCGTAATCACCGCCATCGACGAATTTACCGGCAATTAACAAACAACAACGGCCCTTATAGTCGAGTAGGTAGTGGTCATCGGGCACATAAAGGGCGGTATCGGCTCGTCCGGCGCGGGAGATCTGAAACACCTGATGCATGAATAAACGCACATCGCGATCTTTGGCTATGGCATTCTTAACCCTGATTCGCCTAACCAGTGCATTATACTCGATATCAACGAAGTCGATTAACTCTAATTCGATACCGAGCCTGGCTGAACGCATATTAATATCACTGATTAAGGCTCGTTCTTCGAAGTCGACGTTTATTTCCCAACTACCGTCATCAATCCAGGAAAACTGTCCATCTACCCAAACACCGATTTTATGTTGGGAACTACGGGCGTTTGTAAGATTATCCAATCCAACATATGGATAATAGAAGTCATGCACTAAGCCAGACTCATCAAGTCCTACAAATAACTGTCCGTTACTGAGTACGATCGGTCTTCCCATACCACCCCCTTAGACTTTACAAACTAACACCTTTTTCGATCATCCTTGATTTCAAGTCGTGGTAAACGTTCATAAAATTTATGTAAGCATCATACGGAGTTTCATAAGGACTGAAATAAGCATGGATATCACCGTCATTAAACCATTTTACACACATATAATAAAAATGATCCGATGTTTGCAATTTTCGCCAATCTTCAATCAGCGACCAGTCGTTCAGTTCAAGCAGCGGCTTCTCCAACCCGTAAAGACAATTAATTGCTTGTCGCTGCATCGAGTTACCAAGCCATGCACTTAAATCTCGTTCGGTATCGGCCCAGGTAATCGTATTTGGAACGTCAATTTCACCGACAGCTTCTATTTGCTCACAGGCTTCGCTTAACTTCAGAAAGTTATGGCTTTCGGTTTTTAACCATTCTTTTGGTAATGCCGATAGGAAACCGAATATACCCGATTCATGCCATTGGTGTTCGCCGAAAGTTTCGTAGTCCATAAATAAATTAAAGTTTGTGGCATCATTATCCTCACTTAACCAGTGAGCAAATTTGTCAGCGGTCAGCGGCCACTCCTTCCAGCTATGGTCGCCGAAACGAAAAGCTATATCGTCGCTTAGCCGGTAATTCT
The DNA here is from genome assembly GCA_027365775.1 of Candidatus Saccharimonadota bacterium. GTDB lineage: Bacteria > Patescibacteriota > Saccharimonadia > Saccharimonadales > UBA4665 > JAJZWH01. Next base: position 3,174 of record DAHXLX010000004.1, read on the forward strand.
TGAGCAGCAACTTGATGTCTTTGGCGCTTGAGGGTCGATAGACATAATTGGGACTACGCCAGCCAAGTATCGGATCCCAACCCTCGGTGATAACCCCCTGATAACCGGCTTTTTGGGCCCAGACGGCAACATCGTTATTGTAAGCTAGCTCGGTATTCCTGAATACTTTAGGCTCCTGACCGAATAGTCGTTGGATGATTGAACGGTGCATGTCAACTTGCGTCTCGAATTCCGCAAGCGAATAAAAGAAAGCTAAACTATGGTGATAAGTTTCGGAAACTATTTCCACTCGTCCGGTATCGGTTAATCGCCTGAAAGATTCAAGCACTTCCGGCAGCCAGGCTTCTAGCTGTTCCAGCAAAACGCCGGACATTGACAGGCTAAGCTTGAAATCGGGATATTTGTGCAGCAACTTCAATAGATGATCGTTGGTTGGCAGATAACTTTTTGCGGCCACTTTGTCCAGTATTTTACGGTTATTCTCATTTGAATTGGCGTCGGCTTCAAAATAATTGTGTGCTTTACCAGCATCAAAGATCGTGTAGTGTCTTATACGGTATGGTTGATGAACATGAAGGTACAGAACTATAGATTTCATGCCGTGACACCCGCCAAATGCCGCTCGTACAGTCGTTTGATCTTATTAGCCGATAGTTCCCAGCTCATGCCCGATAATTCATTGTTAAGTTGTTGACAGAGCAAATCACGCAGGCCGTCACCTCGTAAATAGCCAACGATTTTGTTAGCCATTTCGTCTATGTCCCAGAAATCCACTTTTAGACAGCTATGAAGTACTTCACTGACGCCGGCCTGCTTGCTGATTAAGGACGGTACACCGTAAAACCCGGCTTCTAGCGGAGTTAATCCAAATGGCTCGGATACTGACGGCATAAGGAACAAGTCGGCGATCGCGAACGAATCACGCCATTCCTTTCCGCGCTGAAAGCCGGCAAAAACCACGTTGGCACCAATGCCTAGCTCAGCCGAAAGGGCAATCAGCTCGTTATATTGCTCACCACTGCCAACAATCAAAAAGACTGTTTTATTCATCTTATCAATAACCGCTTTAGCTGCATATAACAGATTGGTTATTCCTTTTTGGACAGTCAGTCGCCCGATACTGGATACGATTTTATAGCCGTTGGTCTTCAACTGCATAAGATAACGATAGGCATTATTGCTATCCAGCGCTTCTAGATGTGAGGTATCGATACTGTTATGCACTACTTCGATCTTATCCGCCGGAATACCATAATCACGAATAATTGATTTTTTAGTGTGTTCGCTGACAGCGACGACACTATCGGCTTGCAGCATAGCCGTCTCCTCTATTTCATGAACCAGAGGATTACCACGATGTCCGCCGGCCCGGTCCGATTCAACTGAATGTACATGTAATATAATCGGACAGTTTCGGTTAGCCTTGATCCTGAGCGCCGCTCGGAATGTCAACCAGTCATGGGCATGGACGATGTCAAAGCTCATTTTCTTAGCCATGTCCGACGCTGCTTTTTCATAGAAATAAGCCTGCGAATAGATATCTTTACATTCTTCATGTCCATCGTGATAGACATATTTATAGCTATCATAGGCAATGCCCGATTTCAGTATCTCCAGAACCCCCTCCGGTCTAGCGGCCAATACGTTCATAAACTTAATATCGTGTTCAGCCTGGTAGGGCAATATAAATTCCAGATCAACTTCTGTCTTGGCCAACGCCTCACATAACTGATAACAGGCGACTCCGAGCCCGCCGCTATTATGCGGAGGCAACTCCCAGCCGAGCATTAACACTTTCATTAATCTGTTTTTCTTTAATTTAGTTAGTTCTTTATCATTGTAAATAATAATTTCAATAAGCACAACCTTTTATGTAATTTTTTTACATTAATTCGGCGAATTTATTTGCTTACGCTTGCTTCAGCAAACTCACTCGGTTATAAATTTGTATTATGGACAGAGAATTAAAAAGTCTTGAACTGTTTAACGACCTCAGCCCGGTCGATCAAAGAAATATCATGTTGGCAGAACAAGCCGGCGCACTAGCGGCGGCACATTTGAGGGAGATACTGCAGAAACATTTGGTTGCCGAATCTATTACCGCCGAACAGTTAGAGCATATGGTCGCCGCAGAGCAGATAACAGAAGAGAACGCCTGGTTAGAAACCAGACAGTCCGGATATTATAACGACCTAGGTAGTCTCAAGCCGGGATTGTTAGCCTTTGTTACCATGACCGGAAAAAACCGGGTCGAAGACATACTCAAAATGAGGGGCAATGCCGGTATCGTTACAGTCCGTTTTAGTGAAGTTACAACAGAATCTACACCTCCGGATGAACCAAGTTACTGGATGGACTTACCACATGGAGCATTCTCGGCGGCCGACCCTGAATTTCCCGATCGTGAAGATCGGATTCAAGTCTATTTTTACACCGATTCCAGAGAATACGCCAATACTGTTCATCCCCTAGGCGCTCCGCTGGCATTAGGCAGGTATTGCATCGTGCAAATTTTCGACAGGGCAGGTGCGTTCTGGCAAAATCCGGCCTATACAGCCGACGGCCGGCATACCAACATTGACTGGTCAGTCGATTAGTTAATGTCAATAGCTAACGCAAAAAGACGACACAAACCAAGCAAAATAACTTATGCCCAGTACCAAAACTAACAGGATGATGGTAATTAGCCCGACATTAAATTGTTTAGACTTAAATGCCAGGTACAGCGCCCAGGCGATGGCGCCAACGCTTATAGCTGAAAAAATAAGTACCGGTATTTGATAAGGATAGCTGGTCGGACAGTTGTTGATATGAGCTCTGGTAAAACTTCGAATCGATTTGCTTCCTAACGCACCGGCAGCAATAGCGCCAATACTGCTAACAACCGCAGCAACAACTAACGACCGATATAGCTTAACCGATTTGATATGCAAGATGCCCTTGTATTTAAAAGCTATAAATATCACACACACCAACACGGCCAACGGAAAAATTATCCATATAAACATAAACACTATTTTACAGTATCGGCCCAGAATAAAGTATGCTAGCGATAAGATTAACCCTGCAATTTACTATCGGCCGCTATCAGGATTAGATCGTTTCCAATAGTCATCTAATTAAACTTTAAATATCAGTAATAGTTGATTGATTAGTATACGACTTAAAACATTAACAGCATATGACTATTGGTTTTGCCGGCGGAACCACCAAACAGCTATTATTCCTCCGCCAACAACAGCTGTGGACCCGATTGCGGCAATTTTCAGCATCAGCTCTCGCCTACCGGAAACGGAAATGCGTGCAAAATCAAATACATCAACTTCACTAGATAATCCGACTGAAATCTCCTTGGACTCATGCGTAACCAAATCGGTTTGAAACCGGCGTGGGACAAGTAAATTGCACGGCGCCATGGCGATAGTCTCTTCGGCGACGGTGTGTTTTTCATCCAGGAACCGGTTGATGGAAACTTGCCACAGATCTTGGGTGTCGGTGCTATCCTCCGGGTCCGGTTTAGCTATACAACGGATAAAGTTATTATGCTCATCTTTAAACGCATACTTCGGTATGGTTTTGGTAACGGCGTATTTAAGCTGCTGATTTTTTTCTGTCTGTTCATGTGCTAAATGGTTCCATAAAGTCAGATCGGGCTTCACTCCGGCTATATACAGATCATTCAGTTTACCGCGTTGTTGACGTGCTCCCATATTTCGTTAATTAAAACAACCTCTTATTTAATTAATTATACCCGATCAATATCAATGTCATGCCTTTAATAATCTGTGGCAGGGGAGACAGGACTTGAACCTGCGACCACCGGTTTTGGAGACCGGTGCTCTACCAACTGAGCTACTCCCCTTTATTATGTCGTAAATTATTCGACGTAAATATAATACCTTAACTCACCAAAAGTGGTAACATAGAAGTTAAGACATCTGACATGAGCGAAATAGACAAAAACACCGGTTCGGACGTGTTAGTGACGCCAGGATTGAAGGCGTTTGAGCAGGCGGTGACAGACGTAAAGGACTACCTGCAGGTCGTCAAACAACCATTAGGCATTTATATCGACTCCATACCTGCATTAGCCGAGTCAAATCCAGGTGCAATTTCTTATTATGCGCTGGCGGCCCGAAATCCGGTTTATAGTATCGGCTACATAAATGATCTAAGCTCTCGATTAAGCGATGCGTTAGCTAAAGTGTTAGATGCTCAAGAACCAAAAGTCGATGACCAAATTTATTTTCAAACCGATATATTGCCCACGAGCGTAAATAACGATACTCCAAATACGGCCAGAATCGGCTTGTCGGAACGAATCGGCAAATATTCGGTCCGACACACTATCGCCCTGAACGATAATCAGTCTTCAGTAAGCGGATACACTAAAGATATAAGGCATAAGGTTGTTGCAGATGTTTACCCGGATGTATATAGCGCCAGCCGCGGATCGTACCGGCAAAGTCAGATAGTACTGGCCAGTGAAAAAGCAGAACGAGACCTTAAAAAAAGCTTAGCCACGCGCCAAAAAGAATTGGTCAGATTAATGAGTGGCATGCTAATGGGCAAACTCATCGGTTGGTAGCTGGTAATGATCTTCGTTACACTAACCGCCAGCAGCGCTTTAGCAGTATGATTGTGCTAATGTAGTTAATAATCATGGCTTGTATCCGGCCGTATCGCAAACAACAGAACTACGGTTTCACGATAGATATTAGAAACTCTTATTGTCTTGGCGATCGCCGGTTTAATTTTATTAATCGTCTTTATCGTCGTACCGACGCTGCAGCGAGACGCCAGGAATTATGAACGCAAACAGGACATGGCTCAACTGAGCGCGGCAATAACAAGTTTCAGAGATAACAATGGGGTATACCCTAACCTAATGCGAACCGATGTATTGGCTAACGGCAGAGAAGCAACTAATATCCTGGAATTGGGTTATTACTCAAGTGGAGGATGCTCGCATGGTAAAATCCATTACACGGATACTGTAAAGTTTAGCTACTACGACGTCGGCGGCGATAGGTTGTGGGGCAGTGACGCCGGTCCGGACATTGGCGCTACGGCAGCATATGGTGGCAACCTCAATTGTAACTCCCTCTATTTTCCATCCCCTACTAATCTTATAACTCCTAAGGTCATTGCTCCGAACAGGCATGACGTTGCTCCGGATAAAATCAACACCGAGAGTTTCACGATAATTTTTGGCGAAACCTGTAACGGCAACAATACGGGAGCCGGTTCGCATGATCCGGCGAGTTTTGCCATATTCTATGTTCTGGAAAACGGATCAAACAATGGCAACCTGGAGTGCCTAGATTAGCGGTAAACTGCTGTTGAATAAGCGCTAAATGCTTTCCAATTAGCGTAAAATCTGCTATACAAGAGTAATAATGAGTAAAGTAGTGCCGACCAAACCTGTTTTGTTTATGCTCTATGGACTGCCCGGGTCGGGTAAGAGTTATGTTGCCAGACAGCTATCAAACCACTTGCGTGCGGCGCACGTCCATGGTGATAGAATCAAAAGCGAGTTGTTCGAAAACCCTCGTTTTGACCGGCAGGAAAATGCAGTTGTCTCCCAGTTAATGGATTACATGACCGAAGAGTTCTTAAATTCCGGCATTAGTGTTATCTATGATACAAATGTTTTGCGGGCCGCCCAAAGGCACATGATGCGTGAAGCAGCTAGGAAAGCTCACGCCCAGCCACTGGTCATATGGATCCAAATTGATGTCGAATCAGCATTTGTCCGTACCCAGCAGCGTGATCGGCGTAAGACCGATGACCGCTACTCGCCGTCACTGGATCGCAGTACCTTCGACAATATTGCCGCTCATATGCAAAACCCGACAACCGCCGAAGACTATGTCGTTATTAGCGGTAAACACGTTTTCAATACCCAGCTCAGTGCCATCATGAAGAAACTCCATGACATGAATGTAATTCACATCGACGACGTAAGTTCCGGGGTAGCTAAGCCAGGGTTAATTAATCTTATTCCCGACCCGACCGCCGGCAGAGTGGACTTGAACCGGCGGCGCAATATAATCATTCGATAGGTATCACCAAACCACAACATGAAATAAAAATGATAGCTAAAAAATTTGAATTGGCGAACGTCGGAAGCGTTATGATCATCAAACGACAATCCAGCCGGCACCTGAAACTCAGCATATCGCCCCAAGGCGAAGTCAGAGTATCGATACCTAAATGGGTACCCTATCAAGTCGGTTTGGATTTTGCAAATTCTAAACGTTTATGGATAGAACAGAAACGACCGAAATTGACCCCGTTAATCGACAATCAGCCGGTCGGACGAGCTCATCGGTTAAAGTTTCACCAGGATCACAACGAACAACGGATTAAAACACGTATCAACGGTAACAATATAACTATTACTTTTCCCGACCGGCTGAATTATGATCACCCATCGGTACAATGGGCCGCCAGACTAGCCGCCGTTAGAGCCCTGCGCCGACAAGCGGTTAGCTTGCTGCCACAGCGCCTGGACGCCCTATCAAACGCTCACTCGCTCACTTATACAGATGTACAAGTTAAACGTATGTCCAGCCGCTGGGGAAGTTGCGACCAGGAAAAACGGATTGTTTTAAACCTATATCTCATTCAGCTGCCCTGGGAACTGATCGATTACGTAATTCTACACGAATTAACCCACACCCTGCACTTAAATCACGGTGCAGCTTTCTGGGCAAGCTTAGAAACCTTTTTACCCCAAGCAAAACAACAAAAAAAGATTATCAGTCAATACCGGCCGGGCATTTTAACCGTGTAATCTATCATATCTTGTTAGAACCAGTTAATATAAATAGTGAGTCTTTAAAACCATGAAAAATGAAAAAACCGTCACCATGCCAAAAGCTAAATCTTTCGACAGCCTGGCCTACAGTCGACTGACCAGCCTAATCAACAGTATGGCCGATAGTGTAATCGCCGTCGATAAACATATAAATGTGGTGTTGTTCAACGGCGCAACGTTAAACATCTTGGATAGAAATAACATTAGCGAAGGTGAATCGCTGGGTGAGCTATTTAAACCGCTAGACAAGAACAACCAACCGGTGGACATTGTTAAAATGGTCGAAGCAACCAAGCTACCGACGACAAACCGAGATCTTAAAATAGCTTACAGCGACGGCAGTATGTCTAACCTGTACTTAAGTATCGCTCCGGTTCACCTCGGTTATGGCAAGAAAGCCCAAGAAGGTTTTGTGCTGTTAATGCGCGATATTACCAGTGAAAAATCACTGGAAGAAGAGAGAGATGAGTTTATAAGTGTAGTATCTCACGAGCTTCGCACGCCGATCACAATTGCCGAGGGAAACATCTCCAACGCCCAGCTGATAGTCCAAACCAGCAATAACACTAAACAAGTCATCCAGGCGCTAAAGGAAGCTCACAATCAGGTGTTATATTTATCGGATATGATCAACGATCTAGCGACTTTAAGCCGGGCTGAGCGAGGAAAACTGACACTTGAAATCCAGCCGATCAACATTCATGACCTGATCACTGAACTGGTCCATAATTATCAGTCGGAAGCCGACAATAAGAACTTAAAGTTAGTAACCGATTTGGATCCGAATTTAGGTCTGCTCAATTCATCCAAGCTGTACATTAGAGAAATAATGCAAAATTTTATTACTAATGCTCTTAAGTACACCCAAAGAGGCCATATAACTATCGCCGCCAAACAACAACCCTCCGGGGTTGAAATTAGCGTGAGCGATACCGGCATCGGTATCAGCAAGTCTGACCAAGAACGGATATTCGATAAATTCTTCCGTTCCGGGGACTATCGTACCAGGCAGACCAACGGTACTGGCCTGGGGCTCTACGTTACGATGAAGCTGGCTCGTCTGACCAATTCGTCAATTTCATTTAAAAGTGAACTCAACAAAGGTTCGACGTTTACGATCTATGCACCAAACTTAAAAGCCGCTATCAAAAATTCTACGTCACCTCAGCATGCATGACCGGCGGCGCCACGCTTCGACCCTTCCACAGGACCGTACCAAATTCATATCGGTACATTGAAACATGAAGCAGGTACAGATCAAACAGACAAGCCAAAGGCCATACCAGATAACCGCCGATTGTTTGCTTTCGGTACGTAACAGCCGAAACCATGCCGAAGGTTATCGTTAATAATAAAGTGGCAATACCGGCTATAACAACTACTATCCAAGATCCAGCGACCAACGCACCGACAAACATGCAGAACGATCCGAGAACAGCGCCGATTTCGAACATACTAACTAATGCAACTAGTTCCGGCTGACGGTGTAACTGTGGATAGCGCAATCTGATTGCTGTTTCCAGCTGATCGGAGTATTTCTTCTCGCTGTTGATTCCATCATATTGGAAGAAGCTGTAGCCATCGTGAATGGCTGCGTTTCGGGCAAAATAACTTTCACAAACAATCCGACGGCTAACTGCTTTGAATCCACCACTACTGATCAGGAAGCTGCGTTTAGCAAGCCAACAGGTGCTGAGCACCGGAGGACGCCTAAACAGTTTTCTAGGCAGACAGATTTCCCAGCAATATCTGAGCGGCTGAACCAGTTTGTTTAATATACCTGCAGACATGATGTTTTGAGGTAATATCGAAGCGACGGTTTTATTCCTCGATACCAGCGAAGACACCAAGAATCTAAGCGATCCTTTTGAGAACCTGGTATCGGCACCGCAGAATAACACAACATCACCGTTAGCCGCCTCTAATAGCTGCTGATATGCCCAGTTTTTAGCCAACCAGCCCTTTTCAACCGGTCGACCGGCGACAAAAACTACTCCGTCGTGCGCGAACGAACGAATTATTTCCGGTGTTCGTTTGATAGTAGACTGGTCGTCTAGCACCAAAATTTCCAGTTTCGGATAATCGCATTGCAGCAATGAAAGCAAACATTCATACAAGTCATCGGTTTCGTTTCTGGCCGGAATGGCAACCGATAGTGTCGGTGCGGTCGAATCGAGCAACTTGGTATTAAGATGAATCCGATGAGTAACTCGTTTATGCCTGATTGTCGACGCCAACAATACGGTTGCCGCAAATACATCAACAACCGACAGTATTATCCATCTCAACTGGTATAAACCGGATATATTGGTCAGCAGCACACCGATTACAGTTACCAGTAACTGCAGCAGCCATAGACGAAGCGCCGTAATTCGCGTGACTCGCTGCAGATGATCAGTCTGTATCCGACTGTATGCAATCCGGCAGAGATTGAACAGCTGATATAAAGACAGTACCGCCATCGCTAAGGCCCACAACCGATTAGCGGCATATAAGATTAACGTCAGCGACGATAAAAGAGTCGCCACAAACAACAGATCGGCACTCAGACGTCGGCTATTCCAGGCACGAGTGTTTATAATAGCTATCTGTATCAAGCCGCAAATCAGCAGCACGGCGATAGAGTCATTCATCCTCGGATTCATTCTAGCAGAAGTGCAGGCTCTAGACTTAAGTAAACATCTTTGCTAAACTTGACTTGATCAGGCCTACAATATAACTATTGGTAGGCTTTTTAAGTTTAAACAAGAGGATGACACAGACTGGATATGGCCGACAAACTTAAGCCTAAACGTCGATTACGGCAACCGAAAACAGTAAGGGAACGTGCAGCCAGTAAAACACCACCAAAGCCGAAACGCTCGGGACGCATAAGGAAAGTGATTGCTTGGCCGTTTAAAAAGATTGCCTGGCCATTCATGAGGCTAGGCAAGTTTATGTCCAAGTTTAAGCTGTTTCGGTTCATCGGACGGATCTTTAAGTATCTTGGCAAGATTCTGCTGATCAATTATATCATCAGCAGCTGGCGGGAACTGAAGCTGGTTAGCTGGCCTAACCGCCGCGAAACCCGCCGTCTGACATTTGCCGTTTTAGCCTTCGCGGTGGTTTTTGGGGCAGTGATTGCCAGTTTGGATTTCGGGCTAGGTCGTTTGTTTAAGCTAATTTTACTCAGCAAAAAATAGGAGATATTTATGGCAGCTACAACCAATAAGCGGTACGACACCAGCAAGCGCTGGTATGCAATACATACCTACAGCGGCTATGAGGAAAAAGTAGCCGAAAGCATCCGCCAGCGGGCCGAAAGCCTGGACATGGGCGACAAGATATTCGAGGTGCTGGTACCCAAAGAAAAGATGATTGAAATTAAGAACGGCAAACGCCGTATCGTCGAAAAGCGGATATTCCAAGGTTATGTTTTAGTTCAAATGAAGCTGAGCGAAGATGCCTGGTATATCGTCCGCAACACCCCGAGTGTAACCGGCTTCGTCGGCAGCGGTACCGATCCAACACCAATCGAAGGTGATGAGATCGAAAAAATCCAAAAACGAATGGGTCTGGAGCAACCGAAGCATAAGATTGATTTTAATATCGGCGAAGTGGTCAATATCATTGACGGGCCGTTCAAAGGTTTTGACGGCAGCATAAACGAAATAGATGCACAGAAGGGAAAACTGAAAGTACTGGTTAACATGTTCGGGCGTGAAACACCCGTCGAGCTAGACAGTTTGCAGGTAAAACGGGTTTAGCCGATTAATCCCGTAACTATTGCTATTAACACCTTAGTTTGTTAATATATCAAGCTGTTACGCATATTACCCGGACAAAAACGGACAAAGCCCAATTCAAGGGCAGCTTCAACCGTTAAACAGTATCCGGTTATCAGGAGAAAATCAAATGGCAGACAAAGCCGTTAGGGCTAATTTGAAAATGAAGTTAAGGGCCGGCCAGGCTAGCCCGGCGCCACCAGTGGGCAGTACCCTGGGACAATATGGCGTCAATATGATGGATTTTATCAATCCATTTAACGAACAGACCAAAGACATGCAGGGCAGTGAACTGACGGTTCATATCGTTATATTTGAAGACCGGACAATGAATTTTTGGGTTGTTGGCACCCCAACCGATGATCGGATCAGATCAGCTCTTAAGATAGATAAGGGATCAGGTCGCCCGAATAGTGAAAAAATCAGCAAGAAACTATCGCAAGCCGATTTAACAAAGATCGCCGAAGATAAAGCCAGAGACATGAACACTCAGGATATTGAGTCGGTCAAAAAAATGGTTGCCGGCACGGCGAGAAGCATGGGTGTTGAAGTCGAAAAATAGGACATAATTAATCATGTGGGAGGCTGATTAGGCCGCTAAGACCACAGAACTTAAGGAGTTGACATGGCAGAAGCCAAGAAAAGTAATATAAAGACCGGCAGCAAGAAGTCCGCGGCAGAAAAAAAGTCGCCTGTTAGTGAAGTTAAAAGCAATCGGACTCATGCCAAGTCAGACACATTAGTTAAAGACAAGCTTCAGTCGGAGCCTAAACCAGTTAAAACAATTAAACCGGCCGCCAAAGCGGGTAAGCGAAGCGAAAAATCACTCAAGGCAGCCGAAGCCAAGCTGGTAAAAGAAGAACGCAAGCTGGTAAAAGAAGATGATCGGCCGCAAGCAAAGCCGGCTGCCAAACCGACGCGATCAAAGCTGGAACGTCGTTCTAAAGCATACAGGAGCAGCTACTCTCAAATCGACAAAAGCAAGCGATATAGCTTCGAAGAGGCAACCGAGTTAATTGGCAAAACCAGCCCAGTTAAGTTCGATGCCACGGTTGAATTGCATGTTAGATTAGCCGTTGATCCGAAGCAGGCCGATCAGAATGTAAGAGACAATGTGTTATTGCCGGCTGGATCAGGTAAGACAATCCGCGTCGCCGCACTCGTTGGTGACGACATGGTTGATACCGCTAAAACTGCCGGCGCCGATTTAGTAGGCGAATCCGACATCATAAAAGAGTTGGAAGCCGGTAGCTTCAGCTTTGACGTATTAATTGCCACACCTTCTCAAATGCCAAAATTAGGCAAGTACGCAAGGTTGCTGGGCCCGCGCGGTTTGATGCCTAATCCGAAAAGCGGAACCGTAACTAATGACGTCATTAAAGCGATCAGCGAATCCAAAGCCGGTAAGGTCGAATACCGGGTTGACAGCAGCGGCATCATCCATATAGGCATTGGTAAAATAAGCTTCAAACCATCCCGACTGTTAACAAATCTGCAAGCGGTTATGACCAGTATTAACAATAACAAACCGGCAAGTATCAAAGGGTCGTACGTTATCGGTGCCCATCTGGCAACCACCATGGGGCCGTCCATCAGATTGAGCATTTAGGAAAAAGTATCTGTCCAGGCTAATTGTCAGCAAGTAGTAGTTTTTACATTTGCTTAATCGACATTTAAATGCGTAAAATAGTTTTAACTAACTGAGGGGAACTCTTGTCGGTTTACAGCAATACACAAATAAAAGCGGCAATCGATGATGGACATATAATTTGCGTGCCGTATAATCCAAAACACATCGCACATGCCAGTCTCGACGTAACACTCGGCAGCTATTTTTATCGCATTGAGCGCATGAATGAAAGGACGATCTATAATCCTTTCGACAAAGAAGATGTCGAACGATATTTTGACGGCCCGTATAAAGCCACGGCCCATGGTGACTGGTGCAAACAAAACGGCTTCCTGCCACTAGCCAACATCCCAATTGATCACCCGGTAATCAGTCTCAAGCCACGCGAACGGATATTGGCCCACACTCACGAATTTTTCGGCATTAAACCGCCCGGCGCCTATGAATTAAAATCACGCTCAAGCTGGGGCAGAAACGGTATTGCAGTTTGCTTTGATGCCGGATGGGTAGATCCGGGCTATATTAACCGGTTAACTCTGGAAATATATAATTTGAATGATCGCGAAACCGTATTATTACCGGTGGGCGAGAGAATAGCCCAGGCTGTATTTTTAGAAACCGGTCCGGTTGACGGCGATTATGGTAAAGGCCGGGATAACGGTTTCAGCGGTAAGTATCAGCAAGGTAGTGATCTGGAAACAATTATTAAAATCTGGTCACCGGACATGATGCTGCCAAAAGCCTACAAAGATAACCGGACATTACCCTTACCGATCAGTGGTATGGCTTATGACTAGAGGCAAGTACATCGTCATTGAAGGACCGGAGGGGGTTGGCAAGACCACCCAGATACTTGAACTGGCCCGCCGCTTACAAGTTGCCGGATTGCCGGTTCGAACTCTCAGAGAGCCCGACTCACAGAGCGATCTGACGGCTCGGGCGATCCGTAACCTAACCCAAGACCCTAGATATCCGATGAATACACACACTGAGGTACTGTTATACAATGCCGCGCGTTCCCAATCACTTCAGGTCATCAAGCATAGTATTGAGCAGGGTATTATTTGTCTAGTTGACCGCAACTACCTGACAACTTTAGCAATTCAGTATTACGGTAGAGGCGATGTACCCGATTATGACACCATTAACCGAATTATTGCTTTCGCGGTTAACGGTGTCGAACCGGACCTGACAATCGTACTTGACGCTCCGGTACCAATCCTGATACAACGGCAGTCTAAGCGCAATCAGGGCGATAGATTCGACAATCTAGATGCTGCATTTCTAGAACGAGTCAGGGCCGGCTATCTATGGGAAGCAAACCAGCGACAACTGCCGATAGTTTTTGCCGACACAACGACAGACGTGGTTACCGAAAGAATCTGGAAAATTGTCGCCAAGACTCTTAGCATAAGAGAAAAAAACATAGCCACTGAAAGCCAGATTCCATCAATCGCAGAAGTATTGAAATCCGAACCGCCGCTACCGCAGCTAAACGCCGAACCGGCCAAAACTATTGAACCGGAAGAACGTCCGTTGATTGCTAAAACCGACAGCGGTTATCTTTTTACCGACGCCGGAATTGAGTTCCTGAAGCAGGCAGTAACCGATACTGACGGTGACGTATACGCCTTTACCAACTTCCTCCCGCCAGCAACCGTAGCCGCAGCTATGGCCAGACTTAGCCGTCGAGGTGATGATATGCGCATAACCCTGTTAGAGGAATTCGCCGGTAAAGCCGGCAAGGACACTAATTTATTAAGACGTATTATTACAGCTTACGGTGATGACTCGGTCCAACAGTTAGCCGGCGTGCATTTGGTAGTTGAAAACGCATCTAATCTACTGACTAAAAAATTAGAATGGGGCAGGCTGGCCGCATATCTAGAGCAATCGACACGATACATATTCTTTGATAAAAAAGACAAACGTGGTAAGTATCGCTATTACGTACCGGCAGAACTAGACACTAAAACCGAACAAAACTACACACAGGCGATGAATAAAATATTCAGCATTTACTCTAACCTGGTCCATAAGCTGACCGACTATGTGGTATCGATTAGCAACGTTCCGCTATCTGAGCGCGACGCCGCATTCCGCTCGGCAACTAAAGCGCAAGCATGCGATGCCATCAGGCCGCTACTACCAGTCGCTACCACTGCGACAGTCGGAATATATGCATCCGGCCAGGCACTGGAGAGTCTAATTATGCACTTATTAAGCGACGAACTGGCGGAGGCACGGCGCACCGGTCAGGCGATCTTACAACAAGCCCGAAAAGTCATCCCCATGTTTTTGGAACGAGCAGATAAGCCCGAGCGGGGCGGAGCAATGATTGCCTATCGGGCCAATACTGCGCGTGCAATGCAGCAGTTAGCCAATAATATCTTAGACTCAAACCTGTCTGATAACGGCAGCAAAAGCATAACACTAACTGATGTTTGGCCGAGAAACGAGCTGGACCTGGTCGCAGATATGTTATATGAACACAGCAACATGCCGCTTCAATCCATACGCGCAACGGTCAATGAATGGTCATACGAGCAAAAAGAAGAAGTTATCCGTACATACGTCGGCGAACGGCTAAATCGCCGCCAACGACCGGGACGAGCCCTGGAAAAAGTCCACTACAGCTGGGACTTGGTTTGTGATTATGGCATTTTCCGCGATTTGCAGCGTCACCGCATGGTCGATGACATGGAATGGCAAAAATTAAGCCCGCGTTACGGCTATGACATCCCTAAGCTTGTCGAAGATGCTGGGCTAAGCGAGCAATTCGAGTCCTGCTTCGATATAAGCCTGAAATTATACAGTGATCTGCAGGCGTCCGGATACATCAATGAATCTCAATATGCTACACTTCTCGGCCACCGTATGCGCTGGAAAGTTACCTATAATGCCCGCGAAGCGTTCCATCTCCACGAACTTAGAACCGGCCCGCAAGGTCATCCCGGCTACCGCAAACTGGTACAGGAAATGCATGATGTAATATCCAACATCCATCCACTGCTAAGCAATGCAATGACGTTCGTAAACCAAGATGAAGACCCCAAATTAACCCGACTTGCCGCCGAACGTTATACCCAGTACAAGCTTGCCCAGCTCGATCAAGAAATTAATTCAACGCCCAACGGCAAGAAGGACAGCGACACCACTAAACAGATGGTGTGAAATGATAGTTAATCCCGATAATATCTCGTAAAGAGTCATGCATAATATATTGACAGGTAACATCAGTCGCTTCAGGTTCATGCAATACCTCGTCAGCCAGAACCCGACCGATGAATTGAAATTTGCGCTGACTCTCAGCGAGAGTTGTACTAAACCGCCGATACTTTTCGCAATCGCTCCAGTCAATACTCGGCACGACCAATAAGCTATACCGATAGCTATCGCTTTGGTCAGCCATCATCTTACCAAGATGAACCCGTAACTCGTTATTGACGTGTTGGTAGAACTCATTTATTGCCGGCACATAGATAGTTTCGCTATTATTTTTACTAATACCATCAATTGCCCATTTCAAAAACTCAAGAGCAACAAATTTTTCCGCATCTTTATCGAGATCGTGTTGCTTTAGTTGATCGACATAGCACTCCTGCCAATACTTATCGTCAAGCTTTATTTTCTTATTGCCGGCATTATTGCCGGCATAATGGTATTTAAAGTCTTCATGACAGGCATCCATCGAACGCTCAACATAACCCCAGGTACTACCTGCGGTCATAGCGTTGTTTGTTTTTTCCAGAACTACACTCATTTTAATAAACCGTGGTTAGCTTACTCTCAAGCTAAAGATTTGTCAATGCCCAGTATTTCAAAGCTAACAGAGTTATGATTTGCTCTGGGTGATGGTTCTGTCAGTGCTACAACCGCTAACGCCCGATTGATGCTCGAAGAATTGATCGTAGTATCTGCTTCCGGCTTTTGGCCGACTACCCGCCCGGTCGATATGGCATCATCCAGTAGCCAAGAAGTATCGATAACACCGAAATAGGCTCCAGACCATTTAACCATTTCCGCATTACTAGCCCTGCCGTTAAGTACGTCTCGGTGTTTTGTAAAATCCATTTTGTTTCTCCATCAACATTTAAAAAAGGCTTCAATTTATTCGGTTGAAGCCTTATTTAATTTGGCTTTGGACTGTACTAATGCGTTATATCCGCGTGGCTCCAACCAATTCGAAGCACAGTCCGCATCTGCCTAGAATGTACATGTTTCCGTGCTTCTGATTAAAAACCATTTCTTCTTTATACGCCCAGTCAACCCCGGACGTCAATACATTGATTTTGTCATTTTTCATGTCATTATATCCATAATCGAATTCTGTGAACTTGCTGATCGTGAGTCTAAACGTGACGTACACCGCAACCGCGGGACAGCTGTAACCGGCGTTTTGCTAATCGTTGCGTCGGCAGTCATTGGAATCTCAATCACCAATAAAGTCGGTGGCCGGATCAATACCAATAAACCGGATAATATTGGCAAGTAAATCGAACTAAGAAAAAAAATAAGCAATTAGTAGCGCACGGAGCCGGTAAATAGCAAAGTACCGACAACAAACAACCGAAATTAATATCTGTACCTATGATTCAGGGCTGTCTAACTAAGTTGGTGCGTCAGCCGTCTATAGATATAATCCATTGAAAAACTCCGACCGTGAAGGCGGCCGAAATTGCAACAAGTAAAGCCAAAAAGATTCCATTCCTGAAGGCCATACAACATAATCGACCATTGTCTAACGGTTTCCATCAAGCTATCATCCAAACCGAGTTATTCGGTCTGATATTATCAGCTGATCGGATTTAGTTAGGCAGTATTAAGAATCACCGCGAGGCACTAACCTCATCACCGATATATAAAGTTGCTATTAAACAAAAACTCTGCTATTCTAACTGTTAAGTTGCCGAAGACAGCGACGGGCTAAAGCCTTGAAAAAGTCGCCGAGGTGTCGGAAGTTAATCCGGACAAGCTCTTTTAAAGTCTTCGGTAGATTACCGAAGACTTATTAATGGCAACTATGAATATTCCGGGGTTCTTACTGGTCGATACCCCGAAAGGTACACGCAGAAAACCTATGAGAAAGGAAATCTAATGCCTTTAACTCGAGAGAAGAAGCAAGCTGTAGTCGCGGAAGTGAAGCAGTTGCTCGAGGAATCAAAAATGACCGTTATTGCCACCTATAAGGGCACGGCGGTAAAAGACATGCAGACACTAAGGCGGCAAGCCAAAGACAACGGCACGACGGTTAAAGTTATCAAGAACCGGCTGGTAATTCAGGCTTTAAAGAACCTGGACAAGCTTAAAAATATTGATAGCGCGCCACTGGAGGGCATGCTTGCTTACGCTTTTAACCCGGAAGACGAAGTTGCACCGGCCCAAAGTCTGGCTAATTTCGCCAAGTTAAAGCCGACCTTAAGTTTTGTCGGTGCGATAACCTCTGACGGTAAATGGCTAAGTGCCGAGGGAGTCGGATCCTTAGCTGAACTGCCAAGTAAACCGGTTATGATTGCGTCGGTGGTTTCGATACTTGGCTCACCAATCCGAAAAGTGGTTAACGCCGCCGGTTCACAGTTGCCGGGTATTGTTGCCGGCTTGCAGGCAAAAGTAAATTAATCTAAATCAAGGAGTTTTAACATGGCAAATATTGAAAAATTAGCAGAGGAACTGGTTGGTTTGACAGTATTAGAGGTCAACGAACTTAGTAATGTCCTGAAAGATAAATATGGAATCGAACCGGCTGCCGCCGCCGTCGCCGTTGCAGCCCCGGCTGCTGCTGGAGGAGAAGTTGCCGCCACCGAATCTGCCAAGAGCGAATACGATGTAGTGCTTAAAGACGCCGGGGGCCAAAAAGTAGCGGTCATCAAAGCGGTAAAAGATATTACAAACCTCGGACTAGGTGAAGCCAAAGCATTGGTCGACGGTGCGCCTAAAACAATCTTAGAAAAGGCTAAAACTGCTGACGCCGAAGAGGCTAAGAAAAAACTTGAGGAAGCCGGAGCGACTGTTGAACTGACTTAGCTTTAAATAATCGACAGCATAAAGCCGTCGACTGTATTTTAGGCGGCATTATGTTGGCTATGTTAACATTTAAACAATAGGCTGATATAAAACATGGGCGAGAGCTTGTCTAAAACACCAAACGAAGCAATAATACTACCGTTTAAACCGGTGGCCAGTAGCAGAATTATTGAAACGTTATCGTCTAACTTAAGCCCTTTGGCCGAACGACTGACGATGCCTCAGGACTTAACTGACACTATTACCAAGTTTATTAATGGCCATACGACACTTACCGATGTATCCGGTTTTACCAGTGACGAACGCAGCAGAGTATTGACCGCAATCAACCCGCAAACCAATAAGTTGGCCGAACGGGCGACACAGAATTTTTTATCAGTTATCGCTTGCAAGAACATCAGCGGAGATTTAGGATCGTGGAATTTTCTGGCTGATGCCAGCAAGATAGTAGAACGGAATCAGGAGGCAGCTTGGGCAGTGGAATTTAATAAACTGTTCCAGCTTAATGATCACCCGGGTGTCGAACGTTTGTGCAACATTCTGCGGCAGCATAATGATAACCGTAAACAAGAAATAGCTACTTTTGTATTAACTTATTTGGCTGTTAACCGGGAAAATCGGATCATTATCGGACGTTTTTTAGCAGGTCGTTCGGTTATGCTAGAAAAATTGCACCGTGATCTTTACGGTGTCGCGTTAAACAAAGCTAAACTTGAAGCTACTAAGGCAATGATCCGTTTAGCCGAACAGACCGGACTGCACCGGACCCATCTTGATCGCAGCCTGGCCCAGATTCAACAAACCGACCATGCCGCTTTGGATCATTTAATTTATGGTGAAACCGAATACGACAATCAGTGTGACGGCATGTACCATCCCGGTAGTCTAAGGATACGAATTCATTACGGTGGTTCGTCCAAAGACCGGTCAATAAAACAACCGGACCATGTTATAAAAACCGCCCGACACGAACTGTTCCATGCCGCTTCGGCGCAATCAATACAGCAACATTCATGGCGAATGGGTTTGACAGGAGACAACAATCAAGGCACTGAAGTTAACGAAGCAATGGCCGAGTTTCAAGCCCAGTATGCCGGCGAATTCCCGGATATGGTCCAGCTGCAAAACGGTAAGCCTGCTTTTATCTGCAATTACAAAACCGAAGTATCTACTCTGTATGAACTGCAACAAAAGGATCCCGAATCATTCAATACACTTTTCCGAGCAAATTACGGCCAGGTTGACAATGATAGTATATCTCAGGCACTATCCGCCTATTATGACAACCTAGCTGAAGCTTATAACTGGCGAACAAATAGCTAAGTCATTATAATCAACTTAAGACGTTACAGTTTATAATTTATAATGAACTTTATCCACAACTTTCTTTGACTTTATTTTCCATAAATGATAGTTTATGGATAACTGTCGCTAGAGAGACTTGAATCGAAACGGGAAAGAAGAGAGAAACGTAAAAAATGCCTGACGTACCAGACAAACAGATTAAAAGACTCAGGTCGCTAATTCGCGAAGCGGAAACCAATCTCGCTGCCGCAACCGAGTTATTGGTCAGTTTAGTTGGCGATGATGAGAAAGTCGTACCGATTGCCCGCGAAGAAACCCTGGGCAAGGTGATAGAAGGCGTATTTGACGGTCAGAATATGGTTGGCAGCGACGGTAAAACCTATCCGGTACCTGCCAATTACGCATCCAAATCCAAACTTGTGCAAGGTGACATACTTAAACTTACTATTTCCGAAGATGGGGCGTTTCTGTACAAACAAATCGGCCCGATTCCACGTAAACAAGTGGTTGGTACGCTAAATCTGGAGGGCGGTCATTATTACGTAAACGTTAATAACAAGAACTATCGGGTATTATTAGCCAGCGTAACTTATTTCAAAGCCAAACCCGGAGATCAGGTTAGTGTTAACATTCCCGAAGATGACAGCAATGCCGAGTGGGCCGCACTAGAAGCCGCTCTCTAGACCAATTTACAACGCATGCAATATCTCTTGTGAGCTATAATTAAATCAAATTATGGGACAAGCGTTATACCGTAAATACCGGTCAAAAACCCTTGAAGATATTGTTGGCCAAGATCATATTACAAAAACCCTGCAACGGGCAGTCAAGACTAACCGGATCAGCCATGCATATTTGTTTACCGGTCCGAGAGGCGTCGGCAAGACATCGATTGCTAGAATTCTGGCCCACGACATTAACGGATTAGACTATCGAAACGACCAATCGCCAGTCGATATTATCGAAATCGATGCCGCCTCCAACCGGCGAATCGATGAAATCCGTGATTTAAGAGAGAAAGTCTACATTGCCCCAACCAGCGCAAAGTACAAGGTTTACATTATCGATGAAGTACATATGCTAACAAAGGAAGCATTTAATGCGTTGCTAAAAACGCTCGAAGAACCACCGGCGCATGTGGTATTTATCTTAGCCACTACCGACGCACACAAACTGCCGGCTACAATCGTAAGTCGTACGCAACGCTTCCAGTTCAGGCCAATAGCTACCGATAAAGTCTGTACCCACTTGAAGATGATCGCCAAACAGGAATCAATTAAGATTAATGATCAAGCACTTCAGCTGATAGCCGAACACGGTCAAGGCAGTTTCCGGGACAGCATCGGATTACTCGATCAAGCCGCAAACTATGAGCAACCGATTACCGCCGAAACCATTAACTCATTATTGGGTACGCCCGCAGCAAGTTCGATAGCAGAATTAATCAGTCACCTATCAGTAGGCGACAGTAAAAGCCTAGCCCAGATTATCAACGGAATGTTTGAACAGGGTTATTCAGCACCAGTAATAGCTTCCCAAATGGCCAAGGTGCTAAGACAACAGCTGATCGATGGAACCGATCAACTGCCACACAATGAATTGCTTAGTCTATTGGGCGACCTTATTGACGTTCCAGCTTCACCTGACCCCGAGCGCTTTTTAGAATTAAGTTTGTTTAAAGCGTTGCCCCGATACGATAGCGGCGCAAAACAACACCCCGGCAAGCCGTCTCCTACCACGACCGGGGTTGTACCTGTACCGGATACACCTAAAGTGTCCACGCATAGCATAAGCGAACCAGACCGTAAACCACTAACTAAAGATAAAACTAAAACCGGTCCGATTAGCAACAAGCCCAAAACCGGCGCTTTATTCGATGAAACAAAGTGGCCGGCAGTGCTTAATCTGCTAAAATCTAAACACAATACCTTGTACGGCATCATCAGAATGGCCCAACTAGACAACTCCGCTCCGGGCATAATACGATTGCAGTTTGCCTTCGCTTTTCATCAAAAGCGGGTTAATGAAGCCAAAAACCGTGATATCCTCTTAAGTGCCATCGAACAATTAACCCATCAAAGTTTTAGCCTGGACTGTGTCGTAAATACGTCATTACTAACTAAAACCGCAACCGACAGCAATGAAGTCGACCTATCGGCAATAGCAAACGTATTCGGCTTGGGAGAGACTGCCGAAGACTAACAGGGGATAAACTGTTTATAACCGTTAGGTATGGTTAGGCAGCTTAAGCTATAATGCAATTGAATCGAGAGTAAGAGAAAAAGCCATGGCCAACAGTACAACACCCTTAAAGGAACCGCCACAGAACATAGACGCCGAAGCCTCGCTGCTCGGATCAATTCTTATCGACAGTGATGCAATCGTGAAGATCGCCGACGGAATAAGAGTTGACGATTTCTTTGATCGACGGCACGAGCTAATCTTCCGGGCCATGCTCAGTTTATATGAGCACCATTCACCGATTGACGTACTAACCTTAGCTAATCATTTAAAAAGCAGTGGCGAGTTGGACAGCGTAGGTGGAGCCGCTTACCTGACAGAACTAACTAATTTCGTACCGACGGCTACACATGTCGAACAATATGCCGATATAGTCGCCCAGAAAGCGCTTAGGCGTCGTCTAATAAAAGCGTCGCAGCAAATGGTTTCACTTGGCTTCGACGAGACAAAATCGTTGCACGAGTTGATCGAGGAAGCCGAGACCAACCTGTTTGCAGTCAGCGAACAGCATGTCCAACAGTCTGTCGTCAGTTTGGAAACTATACTGGCAGAAAGTTTCGAGCGGTTAGATGACTTACATAAAGATAAGCAGAAATTAAGAGGCATTCCTACCGGCTTTAAGGATCTGGATAACTTACTTGCCGGATTTCAACGTTCGGATTTGTTCGTGCTTGCTGCCCGACCTTCTATGGGCAAGACGGCACTAATGTTGAATTTCGCCCATAACGTGGCGGTAAATACTAAAGAACCGGTACTATTTTTCAGCTTGGAAATGAGCAAAGAACAGCTAGTCGATCGTTTATTAAGTATTGAATCCGGAGTTGACGCCTGGGCGCTTAGGACCGGCAATTTGACCGATACCGACTTCGAAAAAATCGGTGAAGCAATGGGAACCCTAAGCGAAGCACCGATTTACATCGATGACACACCGGGAATAACCGTCAGCGATTTGCGCACTAAGGCCCGTCGTGAAGCTCATCACCATAAACTGGGATTGGTAATCGTTGATTACTTGCAGCTAATGAGCGGCGGCGGCAGATATAGCGGCAGTGAGATTAACCGAGTACAGGAAATTTCTGAAATTTCCAGAGGTTTAAAAGGAGTTGCCAGAGAATTAAACGTGCCGCTAATCGCAGCTTCACAATTGAACCGATCGGTTGAAAACCGCAGCCCCCAGATTCCTCAACTGGCCGACTTAAGAGAATCCGGCTCGATTGAACAGGATGCTGATGTTGTCGCTTTCATCTACCGGGAAGAGTTTTATAATCCGGAAACCGATCGAAAAAAAATCACCGATGTATTTATTAAAAAGCACCGTAACGGTCCGGTCGGCGGCGTTGAGCTGTATTTTGATAACGAAAAACAACGTTTCCGTTCGCTTGACACCAAACATAACGATCCGTTTTAAGGGTGTTATTAATGGCAAACTTCAAACCGCTAACCGAGCGAACCCGCCGGTTACCTAGACGAAGCAGACCGCCGGTAGCGGTGAGTGCCGGAATCATGGTATTGGTTTTAGGAATATGGCTGGAACTATGGCGCTTAACTGCGTTGACCTCCGGTCTGGCAAGTAAGGCAGAGGTCGCCACCAAACACTCCTTATATCTGGATAGTCCATGGTGGAAAAGTCCGGCTTATCTTTATGGCCCCTACTACAGCTTAGTGCACGCCAGCTACAGAATAAGCCACAATCTGTTTGGTTTGCGATTGTTATCGATAATCATCGGGCTGTTAAGCGCAATTCTGGTATATCTGATCGCCAACAACTGGCATGGCTATAAAATCGCTACGTTAAGCACCGTAAGTTACCTGACCGGATTCGGCTTCTTGGCCGTAACCCGGCAGGGCATACCACTATCCAGCCAGATGTTACTAATAATTGCCCTGCTCAGCGCGATTCTCACCGTCAATAACTGGGATGGCGGCATTGCCCTGTTATATTTTATTGTTGTGTCAATTGCCGGGCTGTACATACCTGGGGGTATCTGGATAGTCCTAGTGTCTTGGATTCTGACATTTGCCGATTTAAAGTGGTCTTTTAAAAGAATCAAACCAAAATATGCTGGCGGCTTGGTCCTTGCCGGCTTAATCATGCTCGCTCCACTAACTTATCGGCTGACAGCTGTTTACAGTAACTCACAACTACTGAGCTGGCTTGGCTATGGTCTACACGGCAAACTGTCGGCATTAAAACAATTCGCTACCAACTTTTACTCGGTGCCGCTTAATTTGTTCATACACAATATGAATTTAAGCCGGACTTTAAGTCTCGGTCACTTACCGCTACTACCGGCAGCGGAAAGTATTGTTATCGCTATTGGTTTATATTGCTACGCCAGAAGGCTGAATAACTTCAACTGGCGCTGTGTCAGTGCGTTGATTGTAGTTTGCTGGCTGATGGTCGGATTCGGCGTGTTTTCGGTATTCAGTCTATTGCCGCTACTCGCCTTGGCGATGGGAGCAGGGCTCACCTACATGCTGAAACAATGGTACGAGATATTTCCGCAAAATCCGATAGCTAGACAAGTCGGTGTCGGCCTGATGGCAATCGTGATGCTGTTCAGCAGTTTCTATGCCGCCAGAAGCTATTTTGTTGCCTGGGCAAATGACCCCTCAACCGTTAGCCAGTACACATATCACCTCGACTAGAGTTAATGGCAGCTGCTTGCTATACTGAACTAGCAGGACAATTTGACTAACTAACGAGGATTCACAGCATGAGTAAGCTAGATCAGGCAAAAATGTTAATGCGCGTTAAAAAAATCCAGAAGGAACTGGAGAAACAGATAATACGGATAGAAAAAGGTGATGGTGCCGTGGCGGTAGAGATTAGCGGCGAGCAAAAAATCAAAAAAATCCATATCAACCCTGATTTTGTTGATCTAGACGATATAACCCAGCTAGAACGTTGGATAGAGGATGCCGTCAAAGAAGCTATTCAAGAAAGCCAACGCCTGGCTGCGGAGAAAATGCAGCCGATGATGGGCGCCTTAGGCAGCCTCGGCTTATAGTCAATTCAACACAATGAACATTCTACCGCCGGCGCTAAGCGACTTAATCGAAGCCTTTAATGCACTGCCAGGAGTCGGACCGAGAACGGCCGAACGTTATGCTTATTGGTTTGTGCGTCATGACAGCAGCGCCGCAGACAAGTTGGCAGCAGCTTTGCAGGGATTGTCATCAAGAATCGCCTACTGCCAGCGCACGTATGCCCTTGTACCGGCAGGGCAAAAATTATCCGATCTGTACACCGACCCAAGCCGGGACAAGCAAATAGTGGCAGTGGTGGCGGAACCTTTTGATATCGTTGCTATCGAGAAGACCGCTATATTTAAGGGTACTTATCATGTTCTGGGCGGTTTAGTATCACCAATTGACGGTATCAGCCCGGAACAACTGCATATTAACGAACTGATCAAACGCATTGACGAGGATAAAGTGAACGAAATTATTCTGGCTACCAATGCCAGCGTCGAAGGTGAATCAACCGCTCTATACATCCTCCAGCAGCTGGGTGACCGGCCGGTTAAAGTAACCCGATTGGCCCGTGGCCTGCCGATCGGTGTCGACCTAGAATATGCAGATCAGATTTCACTGGGAAGAGCGATAGAACATCGTCAGACACTTAATGGCAACGAAGGGTCATAGACAAAAGTGTACCCGGAAGCGAAACAAATCCGACAACTAATCGATCAAGCAAAGTCGATCGTCATTATCCAGGCGGACAACCCGGACGGTGACAGTCTGGGCAGTTCGCTGGCCCTGGAACAGATATTTGCCGCATTAAATAAGGCAACGACGATGGTCTGCGGAGTTAACCTGCCGGCTTACTTGCATTATTTACCCGGCTGGGACAGGGTGGAGGCGGATTTACCGGCACAGTTCGATTTATGCGTCCTCGTTGATACCTCGTCATTATCATTATTGGAAAGCTTAACCAAGCGATCCGGCCTTGCAGCAATTAGTGCTCGGCCAATGATTATCATCGACCATCATATCAGTGCAGGTAATATTGATTTCGCCAAGATCCGGTTAAACATCCCGTCTGCCGCCGCGACTTCAGAGATCATTTATGAACTCAGCCGACAACTATCTTGGGATCTCAATATTACAGCAATGAATTCATTGGCTGCCGCAATACTATCCGACACATTAGGCTTAACGGCGGATATAACATCAGCCCGTACGGTCCATATTATCGGTGAGCTGGTAGAGCGCGGCGTATCTTTATCCGCCCTAGAAAATGCCCGCCGGGATACCATCAGAAAAAGTCCGGAAATCGTCCACTACAAGGGTCAATTGCTGCAAAGAATCGAATACTACCTGGACAACCGCCTGGCATTATTGACTATTCCCTGGAATGAAATCGAAAAGTACAGCCCGCAGTATAATCCATCAATGCTGGCCCTGGATGACATGCGCTTAACCACCAATACCATATTCGCCGTAGTACTCAAACACTATCTTGACGGTAAGATAACCGGCAAAATACGGACTAACTTCGGTTGCCCGCTGGCTGCCAGATTGGCTGAAACATTCAATGGCGGCGGCCATGAATATGCCAGTGGATTTAAGCTGAACGGCCGAGACGTCAATAAACTCAAACAGGAAATAACCGACCGGGTAAGGCAACTACTAAATGAAACTATATAATACGCTTTCCAGACAGATTGAAGAACTGAAGCCCATTAATCCGCCGTCGGTCAGCGTCTACACGTGTGGTCCGACTGTCTATGACTATCCACATATCGGCAATTGGTTCACATTCATCCGTTACGACTTGCTGATCCGGACGCTCATGCTGTCCGGATTACGCCCAAACTGGGTAATGAACATAACTGACGTCGGTCATTTGACTTCCGATGCCGACGAAGGAGAAGATAAACTTGCCAAAGGAGCTGCCAGAGAAGGCAAGACCGCTTGGGAGATTGCCGATTACTACACCGATTATTTTGTCAAAGGTCTTAAACGATTGAATTTTATTCAGCCAACGAATTTACCCCGGGCCACCGATCACATCAATGATCAGATCAACTTCATTATCGAGTTGGAGAAAAAAGGTTACACTTATCGGATAAGTGACGGTATTTATTATGATACCGCCAAATTTGCGCATTACGCCGACTTTGCCCGACTTGATCTTGAAGAACTGCAACCGGGCGCCAGGGTAGAGCAAAACCCCGAAAAACATCATCAGTCTGACTTCGCCCTATGGAAATTTTCACCAACGGACAAATCCCGGGACATGGAATGGGACAGTCCCTGGGGCAAAGGCTTCCCGGGATGGCATATCGAATGTTCGGCCATGTGTTTGAATTATCTGGGCGAAACAGTGGATATCCATTGCGGCGGTATAGACCACATCCCGATTCACCACACCAATGAGATTGCCCAATCGCAAGCGGTTACCGGTAAACCACTAGCTCATATTTGGCTTCATACAAACCATATATTGATTGACGATTTGAAAATATCAAAGAGTCTAGGCAACGGAATTACTTTAGAAGACATTGAAAAAGCCGGTTTTAGCTTGGATGCGTTTAGATTGCTGGTTATAGAGTCCCAATATCGCAGTCAGAGCAAATTCAGTTGGGACAGCCTTCAAGCTGCCAGCAACCGGTTGCTACGTTTTAAAAACTTTGCCGTTAGAAGATACCAGGCAACGGATGGCCTAACCGAGACTCCGCCTAAACTGATCGAAGCAATGCAAAACGATTTGGACACACCGTCGGCACTGGCAATATTGGAGGATTATCTGGACAGAAACGAACACCGCAATCTATCGGCAGCCTCGATTACCGATACCATTAATCTAATCGACAAGCTATTCGGTCTGGACTTAACGTCAACGCCGGATATATCCGAACACGCAAAGAGCTTAATTAAAGCCCGGATGGATGCCCGTCAAAACCAGGATTGGCCTAGAGCCGATAACCTACGTGAGCGCTTAGCCAGAGATAACATCGCCGTACGTGATGAGCCGCAAGGATCGGTGTGGTATTACCTGTCCTAGGACTTGGTGGCTGCCATACCCGGATCATCGGGGATAGAGTCAGGCAATCCTAACCGATTGTTCCGATTGTGCATATATTCGATCACCAACACCCGTACACAACCGGCGATCGGTATCGCCACCAAACCACCGAACAGCCCACTGAAGTTTATTCCGATAACGATTGAAGCAAATACCAGCAGGGGTGACATATTGGTTGTATTAGCCTGAATTTTCGGCTGTAGAAAATATGCTTCAATCTGCATGTACACAATATAGACGATCAGTATGACAATTGCCGCGGTAAATGAGTGGAATAATGCCACAGCCGTGATAATGATCGCGCCGATTGTATGACCAATCATCGGAATTAGTCCAGCCAGAAAGATAACCACCATTAGAGCAATCGGATAGCTAATATGCAGCAAGAATAGAGCCGGTGATATAACTACCGCCGCGATAAATGCCATAAGCACCTGCCCGTTAACATATCCTTTTACGACCGCATACATGCTCTTACTGACCTGAGCAACGGTACGCTGATTCCTGGACGGAATAAGCTCACCATGAATCACTTTCAGCCAATGAGGGCCCTCGACCAGCATCATAAAGGTTAATGCCAGAACGGCTAAGGTTGAAAATATACTATTAGCGATGCCGGTAATACTGGAAAAAGCCTTACCGCTCTCACCCTTGGCCCAATGTGAAATCTGCTGCGACAGCGTATCGACATAATTCTGCAGATGATGATTTCTAATAAATCTGCCTAAACTGCTGTGCTGCGTATTGGCATTATGAACAAATGACGGAGCCGCCGCGATGAACTTTTCCGTTTGATGCACTAAGGGTGGAATAATATACGCCGCAAACGCGCCAAGCAAAATAATTACCAATAGAAACGACAAACTGGTCGCAATCGATCGGCTACCGCGCCGCTTGCCGGGTATTAACCGCGAAATTGCCGCCACCGGCGCATTAAGCGCTACCGCTAGAAAGAAGGCTATAAACAGCAGCAGGATGGCATGACTGACTTTAAGTAGACCGGCAATCAGTACCAATGTCACCACCACTACCACAACCACCCTGAAGAGTGTTCGGTTGGATACGGTAATCTCAACCCGGGGGACTGCTTCGTTAGTACCCCTTGCTGTCTTGAACATAAACCAATTATCACCTAAGCTCTTCGTTTGTGCAATGCGTCCTGGTAACAATCAATTAGCTGTTGACCGATTATATCTTGATCATATTGCCGGGCAATTGCCTGACCCCTTTGAGCAAAACGTCTACGTAGGTCATTATGATAGATTAATTGTTTCAGTTTAGCGGCTAAACTGGCACTGTCCCCGGCTTTGAACAACAACTCCGGGGCAGCTTTTAAGACTGACGCATACCCTGGATTGTCGGCAGCGACCACGGCAGCTCGACCGCTGGCCATGGCTTCTACCAGAACGAAACCAAAACTTTCACCGCCAACGCTAGGGAATACAGCAATATCCGTCGAAGCGTAATAGCGTGGTTTGATTGATTCATCGACATAGCCGACAAACCGCACGTAATCTTTGAGGCCATTGTTATCGACATACAGCTCGAGATCAGTCTTTAAAGGTCCATCTCCGGCAATTGTCAAGCGATAGGCCGGCAGGCCACCACTGCTAGATCGTTCGATAAGCGCAATTGCCGCAAGTAGCGTCTGACAACCTTTTCGTTTGACCAGACGTCCCAAAAACAATATTTCAACACGATCCTGGGCGCGCTTATATGGTTTGGCAGTATAAAATAACCGGAAATCGAAGCAGTTTCCAATAACTAAGGAGTTGCAACGATAAATTTGCTTTGCCATCAAGGCCGCCGGTTCACTAACGGCCAGCACTGAATCGAATCTACCAATCTGTCGCTTGGTTACCGCTCCAAGTAACACACCGCCATATCTTGACAGTTGGTTATATGGCGCGATATGGAAAGTGCCGATGAGCGCCGTCAGGTTGTCGGCCGAATCTATTATCCGGCCGGCCAGCATCGGGCTGAAGGGTAGCTGAACATGCAATATATCAAAACCGGGAGCCAGAACATCGCTGATTAGTTTTTTCTTTACCGGCAACGGCACCGACAGATTATTGCCATTAAACTTCACCCGAACATTACGGCTTAAGCTATGAATATTCCGTATATCCTGCCTGTGGCTCTGACCAACAAGATAATGTACGTCATGACCTCGATGTTCCAGCCAACGTCCAACATTTATGACATATTGCTGAACACCGTCAGTAGAATCCAGCGTATCATCCAATACCAACCCGACTTTAAGTTGTACGGCCATATTTCCTTATCGCACGCTGATATAAATCTTCATATTCGTCAATGATTTTAGGATAATCATACTGCTGGACGTAATCAACCGCCCAATCTTTCCATAGTTCACGTAATTGCCGATTAACCAGCAATAACTCCATTCTCCTGGTGAATTCAGGTACATCGCGTGGATTAATAACCGAAAGTTGACCGAGGCCACTCATAAGCGCGTCATAGCCTTTATTATTGCCGACAATCGATACCGCGCCGGTTGCCATGGCCTCAAGCAGAACGATACCGAAACTTTCCCCGTATAGGGCAGGTGAACAAAACAGATCAGCCCTTTGGAGCAGGTTTAGTTTGGTACGGTCATCAACATAACCCTTAAACACCACGCTCTTTATGCCCAAATTTCGGCTAAGTAATTTTAGTTTTTCCATGTCCGGCCCATGACCGGCAATTATCAAAGACAGGTTTTTTAGCCTCTTTTCAAGCAGGGAATATGCTCGAAGCAGATAATTTAAACCTTTTCGACGCTCTAACCGGCCAATAAACAATATATTATATTTTCGCTTGGGTTCAGGCCGCGCTAAGGTTAACGGGTGATAGCAATTAAGGTCAATACCGTTAGGGATAATCGTTACCGGGTTATCGGTCAGGCTCCGGATATAATCCGACGCAGCATCGGATACGGCGGTAAATTCATGTATATATTTAATAATCGATAAGGCGTAGGGAGTCACCACCCGGGCGACAGTCCGGCTGACCATGGTTTCCGGCACGACGCCGTGAAAGGTTGCAATATTAATTGACCGTGAACGACTCAATATCTGCCGGCTTAAAACC
Organism: Candidatus Saccharimonadota bacterium; assembly: GCA_027365775.1. GTDB lineage: Bacteria > Patescibacteriota > Saccharimonadia > Saccharimonadales > UBA4665 > JAJZWH01. The sequence goes on from DAHXLX010000004.1 coordinate 34,088, forward strand.
GGCACCCATGGTTCGTGAAAGTGAATGATATCAAACTTTTCCCTTTCTAATACCTCGTTGATAGCATCCGTATCCACCGTTGCGCTTACCTGAAGCGTAGTATGAGTGGGTGAACGGATTTCGGTACCGCCGCCCAGGAAGATTACGTGCTCGGGAGCCAGGGTTACCGAATCCCGTGGTTGTGGCGTCAATATAACCGCATCATGCCCGCGATCAACCATTCCCCTGTGCAATTCCTTGATGATTTCAAACACACCGCTGCCGCTGCCGATGTTGTAGGGACAAACGAGTGCAACCTTCATCTTAGAGCTTTTATGGCCCGTTTAAGCTCAGCCGGAATAAGGGCCGCCGCTTCCTTACGGTCAGCTATTACCGTCGGTGCATGGTTGGTAAGTTTGATGGTCACGCTTTTATAATCAGAGAAAATAACTCGCATATGTTGTTCCACTCTGGCGTTATCAAAAAAATGATCGGCTTTAGCAGCTACGTGCCATACCGGCAAATTGATCTGTCGATCGCAATTGCTAAACAGCAGAAACTCGGTTGTGGTGAACATATATGTACGCACATCATTGCTCTGCCATAACTTTACTTCAACATCCATTAAACGATCAAAATCCTCCCGGTTGCTGACATTTAGAAACTTACCTTTTGCCATTCGAGCGTATACCTGTTTTAATACTGGAGCAGTTAGTGCGGTATGGCGAAAAACAAATGCCGGTAGACGACGGGAGAACACCCGAGTACCGTAAAGGTAAAAATAATATCTGGGCTTTGAAAATGTAAAATCGTCATGATCGGCAAAACCCGCCAAGGAAACCAGCATTTTAACGTTTTTAGTCAGTTCGGGATATCTTTGCAGCATCCTGGTGGCGATAACAAAACCATAACTCATGCCGATCAGAACAATCTTTTTTCGTCGATACTGCATTTTGACAAACGATGCCAGGTAATCAGCCAAATTATCGATCGTTGGTTGTTTGCCGATTTTATAGAAACTGTCCATACCGCCAAAACCGGGAAGGTCAGGCATGGTTATCGTGCCAAATTGGTGAAGTTCCTGCATGAGTCCCCACCATCTCTCTAGACTGGAGTGGTGACCGTAAACAAACAGCAATTCCTGTTTATGGCGTCTATTGGACGGCATATACAGCATCCGGCCTTCGAGACCGTTGATATATAAAGGGATTATATAATTTGTCGGTTTTGCCTTGGAAACACCCATAAATTAATACGCTAACTATTTCGACTTACTTTATCCGATAATCTACGACAGGGCAAGCTGATGCTTGTACTGCAAGCGGCAAATGCATATAGTCCTCGAAATTATTCCTACTCACCAAAAAACGATGCTATGGGTCATATTGTCAACGAGATAGATGAATTATTCGACTCAACTAAATTCTGTCGACAGAACATACATGCTATGGACGAAAGTTCGCTTGACGGTACTGTCACTATTACCAACAAATTGGAACATGCTAACAACCATATAAGAGCCGCATTGCAGACAAACCAGCTGCCGGCATAAGCCTATCTTCGCTGTTTAAGCAATAAGCTGAAAAAAGATATGGCATTCTGCTAGCAAACAATGTTAATTATTTAGTTCCAGCATGTCCATTGAAGTTTCTATAATATTACCGACCTAAGACGATCAACTAACTCCGCTTAATCCGATACCGGACGTTGGCCTCACCCCTAAAGATGGCGGTGCGATCGATGCTGTACGGCATTCAATATACCCGACAATATCAAAGCGCCAATGAATGTCCAGACGATGCCGGCCCATGTAAAATTCAGAAAAGTCCCGGTTGTACCATAGACGAATGCTGATAAAAACCCGCCGATTATTGCTCCAACTATTCCGATAGCAATACTGCCGATAAATCCTTCATGACGGCCGGTTAATGCTGCCGCCAGCCAACCGACTACACCACCGATTAATAATGCAATAATTAAAACCATACTCTTCTCCTCAACTTTCTTATTACTTGTTTGCTGTCGGCACAACCCCACAGCCGGTTTTACTCAAGTCAACTGCAATCGCCAGTTTGACGATTTTTGAACTCATGCTCTCGTGTTTGTGGTACTGTAGCGTCTTTTGGAATTCTTTGTTGGCTGTTTTATCACAGCGCCTTACTCCAGCTACCCACCCCTTTGACTACTGTTGTATCTAAGCAGTTATTCTAATCCGCTTGATGTTACTTCAAATGTAACTGATCCAGGTATTGCGATGGCTATGCTGGCCGCCACGACGTTTAGCTTCAATCGACTGATTAACGGCACCTTTCCTTCCAGCAACACTAGTCCGTAGCGGGTCATTAGCGAAGTCCCCCCCACTCATCTTGCCGCTTTTACTGGCAATTGCACGTTGTGTATCTTCATCCATACTGGCGAACCCTCTATTGCCTCTTGCCATATCCAAACTCCTCTCGTTAAGTTTGCTATTAGATAATAATCCTTATGCCAGATTGGATCAGTTAGCACTCTTGCACCGAGTCTGTGAAGTCATGGGCAGTAAAAACAAAAATATTTTATACGCACCGCATAGAAAACCATCGATTAATTGAACAATCGTCTCTCGCTCCATCAGCCAGGGTCGGTGCTCGGGTTTGCGAATGATAATCAGACTCCCATCCATGTATACTGAGAGACATCCATCCGCTCCTTAATCACTAAAAGCAATAGTTGCCTGCATTGCAGTTATTGACGGATCCGGCAGCAGTCAGTAGAGCCGATATCTGTTAAGTCTGCCTGTGCAGCGTGCTCGTTCGGTTGCGGTTCTTTGGATAAACCACTAAATGGGTTATGGCCGGCATTGGCCAAATCGGTAACTGAACTTGCCGGAGCTACTAATAAAACTACAGCCATGGACAATATATATCGTCATAACTAAAGTGCAGTCGCTATCGCTGACTTATCGTGTCTTAGATTAATTGTAATCAGCTAATATCTCAGCTACTAGCCGTTCAAGTTATAATGATTCAAGTCATGCAATCCACAAACTTAGATATGTTTGTTAAAGCCGTCTACGGCATCAATCCGCGCTATACCGATATCTTCGGCAACGGCTTACCGGGCATGGCCGGTTCAGCCATTGCCATACAAGGAGCTAACACATCGGCCACCGACGTAGTCCGTCGGTTAAAAAACGATACAGCGGCACTGATCAAAGCCTTCAATCAGAAATCGGCTAACGACATATTTGCATATTCAAGCAGAATTGAAGGACATCTACTCTTATTACAAACTCTGGGCGTCATCACAAATCAGCTATGCAAAACACTGCTTGAAGATCTTGACCGACTAAGTCATGAATACAAGTTAAAGCCATAGCGATAATTAATCTGACCGCTTCATAAAAAGCTGTAATCTTTATCGGATATGCCTATAATCTTTAAATAATGGCTTATCGTCGTCAAATAGGTAACAGGAGAAAAAAATCCAAAATCTGGTTATTTGGATCCATTTTATCGGTGTTTGTGTTGGCCGGACTAGCTACTTATGAACTACAACATCATCACGTGATCAAACCACCGGTTATGCATAAAATTGGCTTGTTGCAGAACAGTAATATGACAACTGAGGCCCAAGGCAAATACTTATTCAGCGGAACGATAGTTTTGTCTCGCGACGTGGCAAGGTATGCCGGCAGCGACTATAACCAGCCCTTTAGCAATATGTACACTTTAGGCAACTATGATGCACATATCGGAGTGTTAGAGTGTCCAATAACTAATAACTACGATAGTTTTCAAAATGAAGTTCAGAATTTGGTATTTAATTGCCAGCCGGCGTGGGTACCGACACTCAAAAAATACTTCCCGGTATTGGATTTGTCCAGTGATCATTTAAACGATGAGGGAACGCAGGGAATTATTGAAACTTTTCAGACTCTAAAACAAGCCGGGATTCAAACAATTGGAACATACAACCCGGCCAGCTTGAATGACGACTGCAAAGCAATCGTGCTGCCAATTAGCTTAATTCATAAAAACGGCAAATCCTCACCGGCATCATTACCGATTGCGATGTGTTCATACAACTACAAGGAACTGTTCGCACCTACAACCGGCCAACTCCAAAGCATCCAGAAGTGGTCTAAAATCATGCCGGTAATCGCTCTGTTTAATCATGGGCTCGAGTACCAGCTAACCGCTAACAGTCAAACCGTAGCCATCGCTCACCAAATGATAAATTACGGCGCAGATTTCGTGATCGGTAACGGTACTCACTGGGTGCAGAATACCGAAATCTATAAAGGCAAGTTAATCGTCTATTCGATGGGCAATTTCATATTCGATCAAATCCAATACAACGGCCGAATAGCACTGAACCTCTCAGTGACCATGACTGTAAAATATAATCAAAACGTCGAACGCTGGATCGGTCTAGCCAATATTTGCCTGACGCATCCGGAAAACTGTCTGAATATAGCCGAACAGGACAAACTTTCCAAAATACAGCCGATCTACCAATTTAATGCAGTCGGCAGTTACGGCGGCGATGCACGCGTTGCAACCCTAGCCGATTCGCAGCAACAAGCAGACATAGATAAAATCGCCAATTGGCAATCAACTGCACAGTATCTGGCTCATCATAAGAACTATTAGCTTCGACCACAAGACAAAATTGCAGTTATTTAGTATTAGCTGCTGAAACCGACCCGAAGCATCCACACAACATAGGCTCTATATCTAGCTAAGTCAGATACTAAAATACAATCAGCATCAAACTTGTGCCTTATTGCTAGCTCTGCTTCAGTCAGTCATGCTTTCCGGCTCCCGGTAAGACTAACCGCCTAACCTAGTCATGCCAATATGCTTTGAACCAAATGAATCAAACAGATGACTGAAAACTCAATACATTAATAGCCTAGCCGGACTAACTATTTTGGATCGAAACGTCACGATACATATAGCGTTTTAACGAAACTAAACCAAGACGTGATTTATAAGCCTCGTAGGCATCATCCAAATGATCTATAGGAGTATCGGCGTTTTCTTTGAGAAACATTCTCGTTAGTCGATAGTTAATTGTTTCCCTGAGACAATCTTTAACTTTCGTGGCTCTTGCAGACGGTGCGTAACCGGCAAGGTCAAAATGGCATTTTTGAGCCACGAACGAACCAATTAACTGCATCCGTTTGACATTTATTTTTGCGGTTATGCCGATTACACTGTCTGCTTCAAGCTGCTGCAGGATCGGTGTAGAGTTGGTCCAGTTGCTGACGGCTGATGTTGAAGTATCTTCCACCTCGATCTGACTATGAGGAAAACCCGCACCGACCAGGTAATCAGCCATGAGTTGAGCTTCGCTAGCACCATAAACATCACCACGCACAGGACCGCGGCCACTACAGATTACTTTTTCAAGCGAATGTAGTGAAAGTAACTCAGCTGCCTTTTCAGCGTTAAGACGAGTCCCTGTCGACATACGGTAAATACCGTCAACAGTTCCCAGGCCAGCACCATGGATCAATCCAACTTCAGCGGTTATCTTATTCATGAAATAGTGTTATAGCATATTTTAATTATTATGTAAAGTTCTACTGGCTAGGGCGGAGGGATTCGAACCCCCGAATGCCAGGACCAAAACCTGGTGCCTTACCACTTGGCGACGCCCTATTAAACTAATAATTATGCTTAGCGATTATACAAAACCCTGTCTAGATATAAAAATCATGATCGTTTTAAAGCTGCCGTATTATGTCCGACAACAGCTTGAACCGGCGGACCAGCGGTCAACGGGCTGGAATACAGCTTTCTAGAACTACTAATGGCCTTGCGGGCAATAACGCCGCTGCCTTTATCGGCTATCAACATGGTTTTACCGGCAATCGGATCGCGACTGGTTTCTGTTTGTCGGATATAGAACCAGTATGGTGACAGACTGGTCAAGTCACGCCTGGCTACTGCCGGTTCAAACAAATGCGTTAGCCTATCGATATCTTTTGGTGCATTCAGTCGAAAACACACTATATTGCCAATATTGGCCAGCAGGATATTTGAATCTTTTGCTTGTTGGCTGGCGGTAGTCTGTTCGGCCAGCGTGATACTAATGCCATACTTCCTAGATTCGCTGACTAATTGGCTTAGGGTATGCGAAGCAAACGATTGGAACTCATCAATGTACAGATAAAATTGTTTCCGGGATTTCTCATCAATTAACGAACGTCGCCATACTGCCAATTGCAATTTAGCAAGAATGACCATTCCAAGCAGGGAAGACGTATCCTCGCCAATTGCGCCCTTGGATAAATTACAGATTAAGGTTTGTCGCCGTTTCAGTATATCATCAAAATCTATCGTAGTGTGCTGTTGACCAATTATTCTTCTGGTAACAACTGAGCGTTGAAACCGTCCCAGCTTGGCCGTAACACCAGCGATCATTTTAACCCGCTGGTAACTACCGGCTTTATTAAATTCACCATACCAGAAATCGCGTAGACTTTCGTCATCAATCTTTGAAACTACGGCCGCCCGAAACATGTCGTTTGTCAGCAGTTTATGCAACGTAAACAGGTTGGCCCCGGTCACATAAAAGGCACTGTGTATCGTATTGCGCAATATGTACTCGATCCGATGTCCGCCGCTGTCATCATCGGAAAACACTTTTCGAAAGATTGATATGATTGCTTCAGTTACAAAATCTTTAGCCATTTCAAGCTCCGCGCCACTTAAGCCGTTAGGCAGTTCTAGCAAGTTAAGGCCGACCGGATGTTCAATGTCCGCTGGGTCCAAATAGATTACTTCGTCTATCCGATCTGCGGGTACATAACGCAACAGATCGCTTGCCAAATCACCATGCGGATCGATCACCGCCAGACCGTGGTGGGCCAGTAAATCCTGAACGAGCATATATTTGAGCATGGTCGTTTTACCCATGCCGGTAGCACCGATTATCATCATATGCCGTTTGCGTGAGGATACGTCCAGCCCGATCGGCTTCAACTGTCCATTATGATCATTCATGCCTACTACGATGTCGAAGACGGTTTGCTGGCGGACTGCCGGCAGTGCCACATTGACAGTATTGGCCTTATAAAGATCATGGTCAGAAATTCCCGCGGACGGAAAATAATAGATGCTGGATAATTCTTCGGCACTGGCGATTACCGGATGACGATGACGACGTTCCAGGAAGCTGTCAATCCGGAAACTGGCCGGCCATCTTTTGGCCATACCGCCAACACTCATCGTCGAACAATTTGACAGTTCCAGTTCGCGTACACGCTTAGCGCCGTCAGCGATAACGAGGGAACGAATGGTCACGGCAAACAATGATTGCGTCTCACGTTGCTGTACTACTTTACGGCTTAGCGCTTGCCGACGCTGGCTTTCGACATCGAATACCGCGTAACCGATAGACTTGATGATCAATTTAATTAACCTGATTGGCAGATCTTTAACCAGTTTAGTGGCGAGCGGCAGCGGATCGATCAGATATGGACTAATGATCATTTGGAAGGCCACAGTCTCATTTTTATCCAGTCCATGCATACCAGCCAACAGATACGATAATCGCGGTCTGTTATTGCTTAAGCGTTTTAAACGCCAGCGGTGGACTTTAACCAGCGACCGGCTGTTCAATGTATACCCCGAAGTGTTTCGCACTTTAACAATTTCCAGCTCCGGCCAGGAGGCTAATAAATAGTTCCTGACCGTCTGGCTAAGCTCGGTCGGACAGTTAATTAAAAACCGGATGCCTCGTTCACCTTGGGCGGTTATTTCCAGCGCGATTGAAGGCTTTAACGCTAACCATCGGTTTCGATGATAAGCTACCAGCAAATTGTGTACTATTTCAAAAAAGTTCAGCTCGTTATCGCTGACGAGACCGAGTGGCGGCAAAGTAACCAAATATGTTACCCGTTTATCTTTTCGGTGGCTTAAACCTCGCAATGCATGAAGTGCAACAACTACCAAGCACCCCAGGACCAGTAGTAACAGCTTATCCATGCACTACTCCATGCTATACATGTATCATAGTCCGAAAAATATTAGCCACCAACTTAATAGTTCAAGCTCGGATCAGGTGGAATCTTTTAACCAATGCCAGCGCTATTAAACCGATAATTAAAGGAGTCCAGTAGGATAATGCCCGGTAAGCTAAAACAGCAGCCAGCGCCAGCGATGCGCTGGCTGCGTGAACGGCTAATAGGCCGGCGACCAAACTGGCTTCAACACCACCTAGGCCTCCAGGCGTCGGTATGGTCGAGCCAATAAACACACTGAACGAGTAAATAACAAAAGATGAAGCATATGTTAAATTGATCCCATAGGCTTTGAGACTGAACCAGAACGCGAATGCGGTGATTAATGATAAACCGGAAGCGCTTACAAAAGCAATTGCCAGCCGGGGTAAACGTTGTCTATATTGCTTAATAGCCAGTACCAGCTCATGTTTCAGATTGTGCAACTTTGCTATATGATTGCTTAATAAGTAGGCAGCGACGATACCGAAAATCACCAATAAAACTCCGCCCGCAAACAACCAAGAGCTGTGAAAGGTATAGACACGTTTTTCTTTACTGCTAAGCCCGAAAATCAGCAGCAACACTAACAGCATACTTGAATTTGCGGCTACGCCGATAAGATTATTCATTGTCACTACCAGTCCGGCTTTTACCCGTGTGTGTTGATTTCGTCTTAAATAAATATAGTTGAAACCCATGGCTCCGATACCGGAAGGTAACATCACATGAAACGGATCACTTGCGAACTGAATTAATGACGTCTTAAAGTATTTAAGTTTAGCAAACGCCAAACTTTTATAACTAACCGCCGACAAGAAGAAAGTCAGCAGGAAAACTGATGCGGCGATAATAACATAGCCCCATTGCCTGGGCACTTCCTGCCGGTTGTTCAGACCGAATACATGTATTTGCGGTAACACAAAATAAAACAGCACTAAGCCTACCAGAATGACCGAAACTGTAGCTTTGACTCTCTTTGACCGCCAGGACAATGAATAGTCGTCTTTTTTGTTTTCAGGCGGTTGCTGCATATGTCCTTGATTATCCCATGCCAGAATTCCAACACCAAACCGGCCAAGAGACTAGTATAATGCAATGTTATGGCAATTAAGAAAAAACAAGACTTTGAAGGCGAGCGGGCGCTGGCCGAAGTATTATTTAACAGTATCGGCGATGGCGCCGTCACGACAGATGAATATGGACGTATAACCCGAATTAATCCTGCGGCGCAAGCGATTATCGGCTATAGCGAAAAAGAAGCCATCGGGCAATGGCTGCCAAGGATATTCGAAGCCTATGACGACAACAATGAGCCGATATCGTTGATCGAAAGACCGGTAACCAGGGCTTTCGTATCCGGCAATGTTATTTCGGAGCGGACCATATACAAGCATAAAAGCGGCAAGCTGGTACCGATTGCGATGACCATCTCGCCGATCATGGTCAAAAATGTGCCCATCGGTTGCATTGAAATATTCCGCGATATTACCCAGGAATATGAAGTCGACAAAATGAAGAGCGATTTTATATCCCTCGCCTCACACCAATTAAGAACACCTTTGTCGGCAATCAAGACGTATGCTCATATGCTTCTCGATGGCTTTATGGGGCAACTGACCAAACCGCAGATCAAATCCCTTAAGACTATCGTTTCAGCCTCCAACCGGATGAATGAAACTATCAGTACACTGCTTAATATTACCCGGATCGAAAGCGGTAGCGTAGTCGTCACCAAGAAACCAGTATCGGTTGCTAGTGTCATCGAAGAAGTGGTGAACGAACACCGCTTAACCGCCAACGATAAGAATATAAGCTGTCGTATTGATCGTCCGAAAGACAGCATCAAAATTATTTCTGACGGTGTCGTACTAAAAGAAATATTCAGCAACTTGGTCAGTAACGCCATCAAATACACGCCAGTAGGCGGCAATGTAACCATTGCTCTTAAAACGACCGGCAGTCTGGTTGTCGTCTCGATCAAAGATACGGGCGTAGGTATACCAGAAGAATCAAGAGACAATGTATTCACGAAATTTTTCCGGGCGGATAATGTAATCCGGCAGGAAACATCCGGAATCGGTTTGGGGTTATATCTGGTCAAAGGATTGATCAATGAATTGGGCGGCGATGTCTGGTTTGACAGTAAAGTCAATGAAGGTTCGATATTTTATGTGTCTCTACCGCTTCTACCGCACACAATCAATACTCATACAGTTAAGAAATAGATATCAATTGTAAAAATTTGTGGCATAATGTTCACTGAAAAGAGGTAGACTTAAATATATATGGCAGACATACTAGTAGTAGAAGACGATAAAGACTTAAATGCAGCCTATAAAGTCATCCTGGAAAACGAAAAGCACCGGGTAAAAACCGCTTTTAACGGCCAGGAAGCACTTGAAGTACTGCAGCATTATACACCGGATCTTATATTACTTGATCTGTTGATGCCGATTATGGGTGGACTGGAATTGCTGGAGAAATATGATTTGAAGAAACATTCGAAAGCTAAAGTATTGATTTTCACTAACATGGAAAACTCGCCGGAAGTAACCAAGGCCTATAATCTGGGAGCTACCAGATGCATTATAAAATCTTGGACAGCACCACAGAACTTATCAAAAGTTGTCAACGATACGCTTAAGCTAAAAAACAGCCAACTCAGGCTATCGAGTTAGTGCCGGCCGGTGCCAGTTCGGCAATATACTGATCGTTTAAGATAGACTGTAGATTTTTCAAATTCACGGTGTAGGGTTGATTCTTGCCATAATTTATTACGCCGATAGTCTTTAATTTATTGAGTTCGGTAGCGGCAGTTTCCCGGGTCAATCCAGTTAGATTGGCAAAGTCCTGATGGGTTAAGTGCAAGCGTATTTCCCAGACATAGTCGCTGATTCGTTTGCCCTGGGTAACCGACAAATAGTGAAGGGTATACATCAGTTTTTCATTAGCCCGTGAATGCTGTAACGCATTTAGCTGCATCGATAAACCCAACTGACTGTCGACGTAGCGATCCAATTCGGCTATCACCATATCGGGGTGCGAAAGTACAAACGACACGAATTCTGTTCTGGGTATCAGATAAACGCTACATACAGGCGTAAACGCTTCATAGTAATATATCGCGCTCGGCACCTTATCATAGATCCAAGTGCCGGGAAAACTGTCATGTTCAGTAAAAAAACCAACTGGCTTCTCGTCGCCGTGGATACTAAGGTTATATGCCTTGACGACTCCTTCTTTAATCACAAACGTACTGCGTGGCGCTTCACCCTGAAAAATAATAATTTCGCCCTTAGTGTAAGTCCGTGTCGGGTAATCCTTTACAAAACCGGTCAGGATTTGCTTATACTTTTCCGTCATTCTAAAATTAGTCTACTCTTAACCTAAGCCTTTCGCCACAGTTAGCTGACTATTTTTTAGGCTGGCTGACAAGTTTCTCATAGAATTTCTTTAATCGACGTTGATGATATTTCTCGTACTTAAGCACCAAGTCTGATAAATCCGCTGCCATATTTTCTACGGTTAATCTGATTCAACCGCCTCCTTTCTCCCGATTAAAAAATAGTATGTATGTTTTACAGCCTATTTTAATTGATTACAAGCTTAGTGTCCGTCAAATAAATGTATTTTAGCTGTAAACTAGATGACAAATATTCAGTTATAGTTATAGCTAACAATGTCCAAGAAAACACTGAGGGCTTCAGCCGCAATATTACTGCTAATTATCATATTGGCACTGTTCGCATATTACATTAATAGCCATCCGGCGATAATCGCCGCCCTTAAACATATCCGACCCTGGTTGTTGGTCGTATTACTCGGCTGTTACTTGTTGATGCTTGCCTGGTGGATGGGAATATATAACGCAACACTTGATCTATGCGCCAAACCGCTTAAGCTTAAAGAAAACTTTTTGTTAACCACTTATTCCACCTTAGCCAATTTTTTTTTGCCATTGCAGAGCGGGCCCGGAATCAGAGCAGCATACTTAAAACGCAAACACAAAGTGCCAATATCCAGTTATCTGCTTTCCAGCCTCATTTACTACGCTGTTTATGCGGTAATTAGTGCCGGTTTTCTGTTTATCGGCAGCAGGTATTGGTGGTTGGCATTCCCGGCAATAATAACCGCCGCAATTATCAGCTTGACGGTAATAAAATTTGCAAAAAAACGGTTCCAAAAAAAGAATCCTAAGTTGGATCTAAATTTAAGTCGAAAAGTTCTAACCAGATTAATCCTGTTGACAATCGGACAAGTTGCTACCCAGGCATTGATCTACGGCTTGGAGCTGCATAGTCTCGGATTTCACACCTCACTCCGTAGAGTGCTAAGTTATACCGGTGCCGCTAATTTTGCCCTTTTCGTCGCCCTAACACCTGGAGCAATTGGCTTCCGTGAAGCATTCCTGGAATTCTCTCGCCGCCTGCATCACTATTCGACCAATGCCATTCTTAGCGCCAATCTGATCGATCGCGGTGTGTTTGTGTTCTTCTTAGGTCTGCTGTTCTTAGTCACACTGGCAACTCATGCCCATGACCGGCTGAAAGTTTAAAAACGCCTATGCTTGCAATTTATTCGAACTTTCCTATACTGCTATGTTGTTTATGTATGAACACGGAGCCGATTTGGAAGCAAAATCTAATCTCGAAGTAGTGACCACTTATCCTATAGGCAGGCAAATAGCACAACTGCTTTCTTATACCAGTATCGGTCCGGCTTATGACAACCCGAAACAGCCGGAAAGGTGGCAGTCAGCAGAAGTATTGCAGACAACCGCGGCTTTAATCCGTTTAATCAATGGATTGGGTTACCAAATAGTTCCACGCCCGACAGAAACAGCACTGGACGATACGCCAGAGCCACCTTCAACATATATCGGTTAAAGATATCAGCTTTTTTTCAACCAGTTCGTTATACTGTTCATCAATGCGAGTATTATTCGTAGAAGATGAAGAAAAGATAGCCAAAGCCGTCAAACGCGGTCTGGAAATCAAGGGTTATGCCGTTGATACCGTAGCCGATGCCGATTCAGGATTAAGCTACGCCGTTGACCCTGATTATGACATCATCATATTGGACCGGATGCTACCCGGCAGTATGGACGGCATCGAAGTTGCCAAAAAAGCCAGAGAAGAAGGTCAAAAAGCACCGATTATTATCCTGACTGCTCGCGGCAGTATAGACGATCGGGTGGAAGGATTGAACTCCGGTGCCGACGATTATTTGATCAAACCCTTTTCTTTTTCCGAACTGGTAGCCAGGATGCAAGCTTTAATGCGTCGACCACCGATTGCTACCGGAACAGTTTTGGAATACGCCGACTTAAAACTCGACCCGGCCAAATACGAAGTCCAGCGTGATACCACGCCGATTAAGTTATCGAACAAAGAATTCGCCTTGCTGGAATACTTTATACGGCATGCCGAACAAGTATTGACCAAGGACATGATCATCAATCATGTCTGGAATGAAGACGCTATCGTCATGCCGAACACGGTCGAAGTATACATCGGCTATCTGAGAGCTAAAATTGACCGGCCTTTCCCGAACAAACCGCAGCTAATCAATACCGTCCGGGGTTTTGGCTACAAGCTCAGCCACTAAAGTGGCATAATCATTTACATTAGCCATGTTTAGAAATGCTACTTTCAAGCTAACAATATCTTATCTGTGCGTTGTAATGGTAATCAGCCTGATATTCAGTGCTGTTGTCTATCGGGTCGGCTCCGATAACCTGGCGTACGGACTCAACCGTGAATCGCGCTTGCTGTCTAGTGAATTTCCGATCTTTAATGGCACCCAATACGCCCAACCCAGCCCTGCCACATTAAACAGTGGCCGGCAACGCCTGCTTGACCAATTGATACTTACCAATTTGCTGGTACTGATCGGTGCCGGATTCATCAGCTATTTCCTGGCGAGGGAAACACTTAAACCGATCGAGGATGCCCATGACCAGCAGCAGCGGTTTACGGCCGACGTCTCACACGAGCTAAGAACGCCGTTAACCGCACTGAAAATGGAATCGGAAGTCGCCCTAATCGACGATAAAATGAACACTGCTGAACTCAGACAGGTTATCACCAGTAACATTGAAGAGGCTGCCAAACTGGATACCTTGATCAACAACCTGCTTAAACTCACCAGATTGGAAGCCGGCGAGTTTCAGCAGCAGTTCGCTGTCGTCAATCTAAACCAGGTACTTGATGAAGCAGCTGCCGAGATAGCCCCCCAAGCCAATCGGCGTGGTATCGAGTTAAGGTTGATCAACAAAGGCAACGTTAGCGTTAACGGTGATCGCGACAGTTTACTCCAGCTGGCGGTAATTTTTCTCGACAATGCGGTTAAGTACAGCACCAAGGAAACCGTCGTCAAAGCTTACGTAACTGAGAAAAACAACCTGCCGCAACTGATCGTCGAAGATCAGGGCCCGGGTATTGCCCCGGCTGACCTGGAACATATTTTCGACCGTTTTTACCGAGCCGACAACGGCCGTTCCGGCAGTAGCGGTTTCGGACTCGGTCTGTCGATTGCGAAACTGATTGCCGACATCCACCACGCCGATATCACTATTTCCAGCCAGTTAAAAAAAGGCACCAAAGCAATTGTCAGCTTCGGCGTTAAAGGATAATAGACGACTGCCACTCAAATTGTTAGCCGGTTATGTTTTTGATGGCATAGCAACAAAGCCACTACTGAAGGAGAGTGCACATACTCAGCATATAAAAACTACATAAAGGCATAGAGCTAGCGAAACAAGCCTAAGTCTCGACTGTCAGAGCTTGACATATGTTTGATGCTCGTCGTCGTCACCGCGGTCCAGCGTTATTATGATTAATGGGCATAGCTTGTTTGTTAGGCTTCGCCGGGTTACTAATCATCATCACGGCAGTCTGGTTTGGCGTATCCTGCTACATTAATTAATAGCTGTGGCCGTGGAGGAGTGCACTACAAAATTGATGGTAAAGCCATGTCTTCGTTTCGGCATAATAACGTAACTGAACCTTGTCAAGCTAATATCTATAAACTAGAGTGTTTAAGTAGTAATATAGTTTTATTTTTGCCGTAAGCTCTGTAGCTGAGCGGGAAGGCATAAGATATTCCAACCCGAAGATAAGTAACTATCGATGGCAAACCTTTTTGTTAAAAACTACCAGTTTCCCGAGCGTAATTTGCACTATACTGGTTAGATAGCAGGCGAACAGTGCTCAGTTTGTCGTAGTAAGCATCAAGGATGCGGTCTTGAGCTTACCAATCACTCGATGGCGAGACCACAACCAAAAAACCAAAGGTTTGATGTCTGTGGGCACTAACGTCGATCGTCCCCAACAAGATCTCCTCCACAGCTGGTCGGCTATATGGCTATGGTGCCTACCTATTCTCGGATTAATTATCGCCGATAGCTTGTACTGCTATCAGCGGCTTTCATTCTCTATAGCCGGAACAGTAATCATTGTTGCATCGTTTTGGATCAGCGCGGCTTGTTACGCAAATGGCCGAGACTGTAACCGTCTCCACTGTAAGATTGACTATGCCCTTCCATTGCTTGGATTGGCGGGCTTGGCTAACTTTATACAGGCAGTGTCATTCGCTTAGTCTGCCAATACGAACATATTTGCGATAGTCATAGCCTTAAGTTTTTTAGCTGAGTACCTATATAACAGAGCACATTAAAATAGGGGGCAGCGCTAGAACGATTGGTTTGAACAAACGAAAACAGCCCAAACTCCATATCGCTGCGCCTTAGGTTGAACAAACGGTTAAAGCTCTTGGCAGTAGGAGGCCTATCATCAGCACAGAATTACCAGGCTGGACGCATTAGCTGAAGACGAAAAACTTTAAATAGCTAAGCCTATATTGGCATCTACTGGGCTTGAGAGTAAAAAGTATATTGCCGGTTCCTATTTTATACTAAGCTTAGATTAGCATAAGCAAAATTCTGCTTTGGTCAATTATCGAAAGCCAATTGCCAACGACATAACAAGCATGACTATCAGTGACGATAAAAACGATCGTTTGGCCCAGTCCTCAATTCTGCTGCTAAACAGACCTCTAAGATTAAGCGCCAACCAAAAAATTGACACCAAGCCCATGACTATTAAATACACGATGCTAACCGGTGCATAACGGTAGAGAAGCATCGCAAGTAAGGCAAATGCCACCGTATAAAATAGCATCCAATAAGCGGTGGCACGCTTGCCGATAGTTATCGGCATAGAAGGTATACCGGCCGAGCGGTAGTCGGCATCACGATAGATGGCAATCGCATAGAAATGCGGCATCTGCCATACCAGCATCATCAAACCGATAACAAGCGCCGCTGCATCGATCCGGCCGCTATAGGCAACATAACCACCGACGATTGGCGTGGCTCCGGAAACGCTGCCAATAAGTGTCGAGTGATAAGTCCGCCGTTTGGAAATCGTGTAAGCAGTCGTATACACGCTAAAGCCCAGCAAACCGATCAGCATCGTTAAAACATTGTCCATGATCAATAACATCAACGTCCCGATTAATACTAAACCCGCCGCCATAATAGCTCCATTGATTAAGGGTACAGCTCCGGTTACCGAAGGCCGGTTCTTAGTCCGCTCCATTTTAAGGTCGATGTCCCGGTCATATAGGTTGTTGACAATGCAAGCGGCGGCAACTATAAACGTAAATCCGATAATCACGCCCGAAAACGAACTAAGCTTAATATCCAACTTACTGGCCAGCAGATAGCCGGCTATCGTAGTCAGCAGATTGGCGTAAACAATGCCCGGTTTGCATAACCGGTAATAGGATTTAGCCTGGCTCATAGATTGTTCTGGTTATTCATGTATTGGACCATTTGCTTGGTGTTCATCATCCGACCATTCAAGCTATTCATAATCCAGATCGATCCGGCAACCAGAATAAAAACGATCAGCATCATCGTCAGCATAACCATTAGTTTAAGTCTGGGACTAAATTCACGACCGACATGTAAAAAATATATTAATTGGACCGCAAATTGGGCTAAAGCCAGCGTTGCCAACAACGCCACCATGATCGGCTTATCCAGCAAGCCGTAGCGTGCCAGCAGGTAAGCCGTCATCGTCAAGATGATCGATGAACCAAAACCAATGACATAGCCTTTTAGGGTGGCCTGTTCCGGCTGATGCCGCGACACCAACACGTCCACATCGTCCGCTCTAAGACTACTCATACTTTAATTACCCCAAACAAATACACAATTGTAAAGATAAATATCCAAACTACATCCAGAAAATGCCAGAACAAGCTTAGCATCCGGATCCGCTTCAGTGTACCATCAGTAATACCGCGTTTGATGACAAAGGCGACCATTACCGCCATCCAAAGCAACCCGATGGTTATATGTAGGCCATGCGTGCCTACCAACGTAAAATATGAACTGAGAAATCCGCTCCGTCGCCAACTATCGCCCATAGCCACAAACTTGTGAAATTCATTTATTTCCAGTGCCAGGAATGTCGCACCAAGCAGAAATGTAACCGCAAACCAGAACACAACACGGTTTTTGTGCCGCTGCTGGGCGCTGAGAACCGCCAGTCCGCAGGTGAAGCTGCTGGTTAACAACGCCAGCGTTTCCGCCAGCACGTAAGGTAGACTGAACAAGTCGGCGGCGGTCGGCCCGCCGAAAGTATTGTGCCTTAATACCGCAAAAGTTGCGAACAGGCTGGCAAACAGCACGCAGTCGGTCATCAGATAAACCCAGAAACCGAAAATCGTTTTGGACTCTTTGTCGTACTTGGCTATCAGCTTGTTTGTCCGGGCCAGTCTTAAGGCGGGGCTTATTTCGCTCATCGACTTAATCCTCCCGAATAAAGTTTGTCCAACCGCTCAATCTCCTCAGCTTTAATAATCCGCTCGGTATGCTCGTCCATCGACCTTACGATCAGGCTAACGACTGAAGTCAGTAACCCGATCACCGCCAACCACCAGATATGCCAGACGACAGCAAACCCGAACGCCAATGCACCGGCGGCAATAATCATCGCCAGCGGCGTATTCTTCGGAATTTCAATGTCCTCATACGGCCGGGTATCCTTTAAGTTGTGCCGTTTGGCAACCCAAAAAGCGTCACGTTCAGTCACATGCGGCGTCTTTGCAAAATTATAAAAAGGTACCGGTGACGGTGTTGACCACTCCAGGCTGCGACCGTCCCAGGGGTCACCGCTCAGATCGAGATTGTTCCGTCGGCTAAAGTAGCTATAAACCAACTGTAAGATTTGGACGCCGACGCCAATTCCGATAACCGCCGCGCCGATCGCTGAGACGATAAACAGCTGCTGCCAGCCTAAACCGGCAGCATAATGGTCAAGCCGCCTTGTCGCACCCATGAAACCGAGAATATACAGTGGAATAAATGACAACAAAAAACCAATCAGCCAACACCAGAAGGCAATCCGACCCAAGCGTTCGTTAAGTCTGAAACCAAATATTTTCGGAAACCAATAGGTTATCGCGGCAAAGTCGGCAAACAAGACACCGCCGACGATCATCATATGAAAATGGGCGATCAGGAACAGACTGTTATGTAATTGGAAATCGATCGGCGGCACCGCCATCATTACGCCAGCCATACCGCCAATCGTAAACAGCACCACAAAACCGATAAACCATAACATCGGCGACTCAAGCCTGATTTTCCCACGATACATCGTAAACAACCAGTTGAATATCTTCACACCAGTCGGAATGGCGATGATCATCGTCATGATGCCGAAAAACGCGTTGACATCTGAACCGGCACCCATAGTAAAGAAGTGATGCAGCCAGACAATAAACGACAACAACACGATCGCCATGATCGCCCAAACCATCGACGTATAACCAAACAGCCGTTTCCTGGAGAAAGTGGCGACGACTTCCGAATACACCCCGAACGCCGGCAGAACCAATATGTAAACTTCCGGATGGCCCCATGCCCAAATAAGATTGACGTACATCATCATATTTCCACCGCCGCCGGCAGTAAAGAAATGGGTCCCGATATCACGATCGAGCGCCAATAGAGTCAGACAAACGGTCAGGATAGGGAAGGCAAACGCGATTAAAAGTGTCGAACCGAGTACGCTCCAACAGAACATCGGCATCTTCATCAGATTCATACCTTTAACGCGCATCTTAAGTATCGTTACCAGGAAATTTATCCCTGACAGTAAGCTGCCGACTCCGGCTATCTCCAAACTCCAGATCCAGTAATCCACCCCCACGGTCGGGCTATAGCGCAGTTCGCTAAGCGGCGGATAAGCCAGCCAGCCGGTAGCGGCAAAGTCACCCAAAATCAGTGACAGGTTAACCAGTACCATGCCGGAGAAAAACAACCAGAAACTGGTAGCATTAAGAAAAGGAAAGGCTACATCCCGGGCACCGATCTGTAGCGGTACGATAAGATTGAACAGGCCGAACATCAGACCCATGGCCACAAAGAAGATCATGATCGTACCGTGGGCGGTAACGATCTGCTGGAAATGACTTGAGCTTAAAATCCCCATACTATGTCCGACCGATATCGATTGCTGAGTTTTAATCAGCGCCACGTCGGCGGCGCCTCTAAGCAGCATTGCTACGGCAACGATAATATACATTACGCCGATCTTTTTCGGATCCTGGGTGGTCAGCCATTCTTTATACAGCCATTTCCAGCGCTTGGTAACGGTTAAAAAGACGGCCAAGCCTATCGGCACCGAGATCATCAATAAGGCACCGAACCATTGGATCGCGTTTGGCGGTAACGCCTGTAAATTAAGTTTGCCTAACCAAAAATTAGCAAAGACATGCATCATCTATTCATACCTTTACCGGCTGGAAACATATATTTGGTTATCGTGCGATAAAACAAATTCGGCTCGGGCGACGAGTAGTATTGCGGCTTAACATACATACTCGGTTTGGCAAGACGGTTATAAGCCGCTAGGTTTAGTTTGGGCGAAATGTATTTTGTTTTATTAACCCACAAGTTAAACTGACCGCTTGATGACGCATGAACATTGAACATCATGCTGGCAAATCCAATACCACTAATATTCGCTGACCACCCCTTGTAATCACCGGGCTGATCAGCCATTACAAACAATTGTGTCTGCATCCCGGGCATGTCATAAATCTGGCCAGACAACTGCGGTATCCAGAACGAGTTCATCACCGTATCCGAAGTCAGATAAAAATGAACCGGCGTATTAACCGGTATGCGCAGATCATTAACGCTGGCTATTCCTTTTGTCGGATAAATGAACAGCCACTTCCAGTCGAGGGCGATTACTTCAACCGGTAACGTCCGATTGCGTGAGGGTATCGGTTTGTACGGATTAAGTGCATAACTGGCGTTCCATGTTATAACCGACAAAACCGCAATGATAATTGACGGGATCAGCCACCATAATCCTTCAAGCTTGCGGTTACCGGACACATCCGGCGTATATTGCTTTGGCGAGTGATTACTGTCACGGTATTTCCAGACAATATATCCCAGCATAATGAATACCGGCACAACCACGATGCACATGATCAATACCACCGCCACCAGCAATCTGAATTCCTTGTCGGCAATTATACCTTTAGGCTGGAGTATGGGAATGTTAACCGTCGACAAGTAACCAATACTGATAACCGCTGCGGCCACCAGCACGATTATCCAAAACCACCACTTTTTAGGTTTGCCCATTTGTATTTCAACCCTTTATACTATCTTATCATAACGATTAAGCTAAACATATCGACCGCAGTAACACCCAACGCTAAACAGGGTGTGATGGTTATAGCTACAAGGATTGTTATGGGTCTGTTAAGATCAAGCGATTAATCTAGCCTAATCCTAACAGCATGTCGACTGCATCATGCTGCTCGTTGTTTGCTTGAGGTACGGTTGCAAAAATGACTAGGAATGAATCTTCGACACTCTTCAGCTCCAGCGAATATCCAACAAGTCTGTTCAAGCTGCCGTTTTGTTTGAGCTTAAATTTTTGGCAACCTCTTTGCTCTGAGCCAACGTCAATGAGTGACGTACCGTAACTGGCGACAGTACCTGAAGAGCCGCCATGTTCAGCGGCCTTTTTAATTTGATCGAAACGGGTAACAACCCATTCGGCGATACTGGCTTGAGTCATTACTCTCGGGTTATGATTATTGCCTTCAATAGGGGTAAGATTAAGTAGCAAAAACCGCTTGCCGGTCTGCTTGTCAGTATGAGTCAGAACGGCACTCGATAGTTTTTCCGGCTTGAATTCAAGCTTCAAGATGTTTTGAGCGAATGGCGCTTTTCCAATACCCTCAATGCTATTTATTACTTCAGTCTCTAGTTCGCCGGTTAGTGCTGTTGCCGTTAAAGGCAGCCGGTCGGTTTTGCTGTACTTGTCCATGAACTCGGCAACAAAACCTGATTCGTCAGTCTCTATCAACTGCCGCAACTTTATTGCGGTATCGATCCTGGCAGCTTTATTAGTCAAATCCGAAAGCCGTTTCTCATGTTCGGCAAAAGTCGCACCTGGCTTGCATTGTCGAGCCGGATCACGCGGTGCAAGGAACGGACAGGCACTGCAGCCAAGCTCCCGGCGTATGACTTCAGCCTTTTGTGCACTTGCTAAAGCCTTGACGATAAATTGATGTGATTCGGTATCCGGGACTCTTGCTAACTTCGCTAGCAACTGATTGTTGGGAACGTCTAGTTCGCGAATGTGCCTGATCGCTTCATCGCCAATCAGGCCTAACTCTGTAAGATTAAATAATGTCATATCACCGATTAAGTGCACGGTCTGACCATCGTCATCTACGACGTTCTCTTCGGCAATGATGTCGTTGGGGAATGCTTGAACGAAATTATCAGCTTCAACACACAGACTCATGTGATTACTATATCACGTTTTGGTAAATATGTCCAGCATGATATATACTGTAATCATGTCTAGAAAAGAGTTTGACGATGGCTTGCATATTAACTTTTCTGATATTTGTGGTTTGGGTTTGGAAAATAACCAGAATAAAGATCCTAACGATAAACTGACAATCGTTAACCAAACACCGGTTAATATCCCTAAAGATTTAAACGAACTGTCCGGCAGTCTGCTCGAATTGAATAACAATTGTCCGCTTTATCAGCCTATGGTCGACCGGTCAGATGTTGATCGGTATACAGAATGGGTAAAAAAAATACAGCTAAACGTCTCTCAGAGTGAACTGTTAAAAGAATTCGAGCCGTTTCTGCCGGAAGACCCCGAACAAAATCGAAACACATCTGATTAATCGATTCGCTGACGGTTTTTTTAAAACTTGTCCCAAATCAACTAAGCTTTACATTAAAAATGGTCGCGGATATGGGTATAGCTGAATTCCCATGTGGCATCAGCCTTCTTGTGTGGATTGAATATATCCTTCGGGTCCATAATCTGTTTGATTTGTCTAAACAATGCAACGATATCTTTACCGAACTGCTGCTCAAGCCATGGGCCGCGCACCAGGCCGTCGTTATGTTCACCAGATAACGAACCCTTATAGCTGAGCACCAGATCATTGACCTCTTTCATGGCCGGCAACAGCGTGTCGCGCTCCTTTTTGTTTTCAAGCCTCATGAGCGGGATTATATGAAAGTTGCCGTCGCCCATATGTCCGGCAATAGTCGCAAATAAATGATACTTTTTAATAATTTTTCTCAGCCGCGGCAAAAATTCCACCATATATTGGGGATTGACTATCAGATCATCAATGAACGGCGCCGTATGCTTATCCTTAACTTTGCTTCTAAGTAAATTAAAACTCTGCCGCCGCATCACCCAGAACTTCTCACTTTTACCCTCGGTGGCATCTTCTTCGAATCCATTGATCTCGTAGCGGGCTTTTTTAGATTTAAGTTCCCGGTGTAACAATCTGATCTTGGACCTGACCTCTTCGACTGTCTCACCATTAAATTCAACCATCAGGACCAGTTTTGGCATACCCCGGAGCAACTGCCAGCCGTCGGGAATTAGATTAAATAACAGTTTAATAAACCGTTTCCAGCCCAGCAACTTTAAAAAGCTCGGCATGAACCGAATCGATAACCACAAAGTCTGGTCGTCAAAACTTTCGAACGTCGCCGGCTTATGGACCAAAACCGCCGGTATAAGTTCGCCTAAATCGTCAATGTCACGCAGAAATAGTACCAACAACCCGGAATGGGGCTTGGCTGGAACCAATCTGAAGGTGATATCGGTCACGAATCCTAACGTACCTTCGCTGCCGACAATGAGTTTTGTCAGGTCAAAAATACCGGTTTCCCGGTCCCAGACTTCCCAGAGTGTATAACCCATCGAATTTTTGCTGACATTCGGCTTAGCTTGTTTAATTTTGTCGTAATTCTGCTCGCACAGTTCATAAATCCGGCGGTACACTTCGCCCTCAAAATCATCTTGAGACATCTTTTGGTCTAATTCGTGTTTGTGGAGCGGCTTTACCGTCCGCTCGACTCCGTCAGCGAACACCAGCTTCAGCTCGTTTATAAAATCCTTGGTTTTGCCGTATTCCAACGACTTTTCGCCACCCGAGTTATTGGCCACCATGCCACCGATACTGGCCAGATCCCGGGAAGCCGGAAAACTAGGCATCAGTGAGCCGTGCCTGAGCGTCCGTGGTTCAAAATCACGGTAAAGGACTCCTGGTTGTGCCTGTCCCGATGTCCGGGTAATTAGTTCAATTTCGGTAAAATGTTTCCGGAAATCAACAATAATTGAATCATTTATTGCGCCACCCGCCATATCGGTACCGGCGGAGCGGGCGGTCAACGATAAATTCGGCATCGAGTCTTTATGCTCGGATACCAGGCGGACCAATCTTTCGACGTCGGCCGAGTCTTTCGGGTACACGACAATTTCCGGTTTAATCTCAAACAGGGAGGCGTCATGGCTGTAGGCTTCAATAGTTTTAGCTGAATCATCTAGCTCGCCGGTAAAACCGGAATCAATTATCAGCTGTTTTAATTTGTCCATCTTAAATAAGCTTAAGCCTAATCAGCCATTTAAAGCAAGGCTTGCAATAAAAACAATATATTTGCTAACTTTTATTGCATCAAACTAAAAATTAGCTTATGTTTTAGAAGTGAAATATAAGTCAAATCAACAAGTCGGCTTCACCGGTGTCGAAACGTTAATAGTCATTGTCATAGCGATATTTGTCGGTATTGCTGGTTACTTTGTATACAAGAATTATCACAAGCCCATTACAGTCAAACAGTCGGCTTCAGTGGCTAGCGTTAACTCGAAGCCCAATCCGTATGCTGATTGGAAAACATATTGTCCAAGTCTGGGCAGTTTGTGTGTCGATTACCCGATGAGCTGGATCATATCACAAGCTACGAGTCCGGGTGTGCAAAGTATAAGCATTACTAGCCCAAGCAAAGATACCGCGGTTGTGTATTATCCTGAGGGTTCGATTTCCGGCTCAGGCAGTAAGGCCATGGTAAACATTGTCGCGGTCGGCCAAACTGCTGTTACCAGCCTTGAGGTAGTTTCAGAAATTACCCATTGGCTTAATCCGATTAACGGCGTCGCTTACACAGCCGGAGTATTTCTCGAGCCGTCGGCTAACAATACCACGCCGAACAATCAGCCCATAGCACCAGGCGTATCATATACCAGCAATGACGAACCAAACACCTATGGATTCGAATATCCAGCATCAAGCCAATACACGGATGAACTCTATATAGTAGATAACCCTAGTAAAAACATAGGCGTAAACTCGTTTACAACTACCCAAGATGCGCAGCTCTGGTTGAATAGCCCGGAGGTCAAAACAGCCACCAGAATTATAGACAGCGTTAAAGCAAAAGCATAACTCCATTAATGAAGCATGGTTAAACTTAAGCTTTTTGCATAATAATTTTTATCAATCTATAATTTAGTTGTTATGGCAAAAGACAAAGTACTAATCGTCGGCGGAGGTTTCGCCGGCGTAAAAGCAGCATTGGAGCTGGAAGCTGACGACCGTTTTGAAATTACATTATTATCCAGCGAAGACACTTTCCGTTATTATCCGACGTTGTATCATGTCGCAACCGGCGGGCGGCGGGCTAATGCTATCATCCCCTTAAGAAGCATCTTCGAAGGCAAGAACGTTAAACTTCACCAGGGCAAAGCCGAAAAACTTGATCGTCAGGAAAAAACAATCACCACCACGGCCGCAGAAGTATACAGCTATGACGTATTGATTATGGCTTTGGGCGAGGTCACCAATTATTTCAATATACCCGGCCTCAAAGACTTATCTTACGGAGTTAAAAGCATCGAGGATATCGAACGGTTTAAAGCACATTTGCACGAACAACTAGTGAGTGACCACAAGCCGGACTTGAACTATGTTATCGTCGGCGGCGGGCCGACCGGAGTCGAGTTGGCCGGTGCATTGCCTGATTACATGCATAAGTTAATGCAATTGCACAATATCAAAGATCGCCAGATCCATATTGATCTCGTTGAAGCGTCGCCCAGACTATTATCACGACTACCGAAAGACGTGTCGCGAGTTGTGCAACGACGTCTGGAGCATAAAGGGATTAAACTATTTCTCGGACAAGCCGTTCAGGGAGAAACCGCCAACGAGCTCATGGTCAATGGTAAGCCGATTCAAAGCCATACCGTAGTTTGGACTGCCGGTATGGCCAACAATCCCTTCTATTCAAACAACGGCTTCATTATTACGCCCAATCATAAAGTCGCGACTGACATCTTTCTACAGGCCGAAAACAACATATTCGTTCTGGGCGATAATGCCAATACTCCGTTTAGCGGTATGGCGCAAACAGCAGTTCTGGACGGCGAATTTGTTGCCGCTAATCTTAAACGTCGTAAAGATGGCAAAATGATGAAAAGTTATCGGGCGCATCTGCCGACAACCGTCATTCCGGTCGGCGAAGGTTGGGCCGCGGTAGTCCGTCGTCACTTGCGAATATACGGATTATTAGGCTGGTCTTTAAGGCAAATGGCCGATACCGTTGCTTTTCACAATTACGAACCATGGATCCAGGCCGGCCGGCAATGGCTAACATATTACGGCAGTGAAGAAACCTGCCAGACTTGCCTTGAGTCCTTAGCTGTCCGACATGCGCCGACCGATTAAATAGCATACAATATTAATATATGATCAAGCTGTCTGCGGCATACCGTGCCGCCTATAGTATGCTAAATGATGACCAGCGTAGAGCGGTGGATAAGATAGACGGACCGGTTCTGATAATCGCCGGGCCCGGTACCGGTAAAACCCAGTTACTGACTACCAGAATCGGACGGATACTGGAAGTAACCGATAGCGCACCAGAGAATATTCTCTGTCTAACATTTAGCGATTCAGCGGCGGCTACAATGCAGGAACGGTTATCATCATTGATTGGTCCGCTGGCTTACGACGTTACCATTTCCACTTATCACAGTTTTGGCAGCCAGCTAATCCAGACTTATCCCGATCTGTTTAATCTCAGCCAGGCTATCCAACCGGTCGATGATTTGACTCTCGATCAACTATTAAGAAAAGTCATCGACAGCCTTGAATATACCAATCCACTCAAAGCCGACTTATTCATCAACAGCATAAAAACACTGATCAGCGGTTATAAACGAGCCTTGATTACACCGGACACACTGGAACAAGTCTGTCGGGCTAACCTGGACTTCATCAACCAGGCATCAAATATAGTTAATAATTATCTCCATCCAGGCGAGAGAATAAGTAAAGCACAGCTTAAGCTATATAAACATATCCTAAACGACAGCCGGAAACTGCAACCGGCAATCGAATTATCGCCCATCA
This sequence comes from Candidatus Saccharimonadota bacterium, assembly GCA_027365775.1. Taxonomy (GTDB): domain Bacteria; phylum Patescibacteriota; class Saccharimonadia; order Saccharimonadales; family UBA4665; genus JAJZWH01. Next base: position 60,846 of record DAHXLX010000004.1, read on the forward strand.
CACAGCTAGCGACACTGTTTAATGATGAGCTGGCGGCGGCGATCGACGAAGCAGAGTCCAACGCTAAAATGACCGCCTTGAGCAAATGGAAGGCCATCTGGCTGGAAAATAACCAGACGGGGCTATACCGTATCAGCAGCGAACGAACCAATAACCGGCAACTGGCCATGGCGCAAATTTATCGTCACTACAACGAACTGCTCGCCAGTAACAATCTTTACGATTACGACGATATGATCTTGAACGCCATCAACGGGCTAATTGCCAACCCGGATATCAAGCTAACGCTTCAAGAAAGATACCAATATATCCTGCTCGACGAGTTTCAGGACACCAACGAAGCCCAATTGAAACTGGTCGAACTTCTGGTAGACAACCCGATTAACGAAGGTCGGCCCAATATATTGGCGGTCGGAGATGACGATCAGGCAATATACAGCTTCCAGGGCGCACATTATTCGCACATGCGCCGCTTCTATTCAACTTATCGAAGCGTGGAATTAATCAGCCTGAGAATCAATTACCGCTCGACGCCCGGCATCGTCGGTCTAAGTTCCAACATCCGCCGGCAAATTAGCGAAAGCCTTGATCTGGTTGTGAAACACCAGCTTAGCCAGGCCTCAATCAACAACGAGCAGATCATAAGAGTTGAATTGCCGTTGGATCTAAAACAACTATCCTGGGTCGCCAGCTATGTTAACAATTTAATCGCCAACGGTCACCAGGCGGAAGATATTGCCATATTGGCCCCGAAACACCGGCTGCTAGTTGATCTCATACCCTATCTGCATACGTTCGATATCCCGCTAAGCTATGAACAGAAAGACAATATTCTAGACGATGAACTGATTGTCCAGTTAATTAACTGCGCCCGGCTGGTATTGGCGTTATCCAAGATGGATGAAGCGGACGCCGACTGTCTCTGGCCGATCGTCCTCAGCGGCGCCTACTGGCAGTTGCCGGTTAGTTTACTGTGGCAATTGTCCTGGCGGGTCAAAGACAACCGCACCAACTGGACAGAATCAATCTTAAGCCAGCCAAAAACCAGGCCGATCGGCTTATTCTTTATCAGATTGTCCCAGCTAACAACGTCCACATCTTTCGAAGAAATGCTTAATTATCTCAGCGGCAATATGCCGCTGGACATCAACGAACCCGGTCTAAAACAATATACCAGTCCGTTTTTGCACCAATACGTAAGTAAACTTGAGCTCCAGGACAAAACCTTGCCCGCGACGGCGTGGCGCCTACTCGGACATCTGTCGATCTTACGCTCAAGGGTTAAGGCGGCCAATGAAAACGGTGTAAGCCTTGAAGGCCTGATTGAATTCATCGACGCATACAAACAGGCCAAGCTTAAAATAGTTGACACCAGTCCGTTTATCGAACAATCAAGCGCCGTCAGATTGATGACCGCATATTCGGCCAAAGGCCAGGAATTCAAAACCGTAATTTTGATCGATCTGGTAGATGAACAATGGGGTTCAAGCAGTCGCGGCCAGAGCGCAAAGATAGCTTTGCCGCAAAACTTAAGACATGTCCGTATCGACCGCAGCAATGACGACGATAAACTTAGACTGCTATTTGTGGCATTGTCGCGGGCAAGGGAACGATTGGTACTGGCTAGCTATACCAACGACGTCAGCGGCAACAGCGTCGCGCAACTGCGCTATTTTGACGAACGATACACTGACAATAAACTTCAATCGCCTCTACTGCCCGAGGGATCGATAATCGAGCAACCCGACAGTGCCTTAATCTCGGACTTAGCGTCAAGCACCAATTGGTTCAATTTACATTTGGACCGTTTCGATCCTGATCGTCAAGCATTATTAAAGAACCGTCTTGACTTGTTTAAACTTAGCGCGACTAAACTAAATGCTTATAGCTATATCGGCAAAGGCGGGCCAATCCAATTCTATCTCGATTATATTCTTCAGTTTCCGTCGGCAACCACACTTAGTAGTCATTTCGGAGTCTGCATCCACGAGGCACTGGACTGGCAATTCAAACAAACTATTAACAGCGGCCATATTGCGGCAATCGATGACGTAATCAAGGAGTTTGAAAACCAATTTAAAAAAAGACTTATGTCTAACAACGATTATGAGCACTATTTAAACCGGGGAATCAGATGCCTGAGGTCTTATTTCGAACAAACCGACATCGTTAACCGGGCCGACGACTTAAGCGAGGAACAATTCGATGTTAGCTATAATGGCATGCGGCTTGTGGGAAATATTGACCGGCTAATTATTGACAAAGCCGCCAGATCAATCAAAATCATTGACTTTAAAACCGGCAAAAGCTATGCCAAATGGAATCATGATATTAAGTCGTTTCACCATGCAAGGCAAATGTATTTTTACAAGTTACTGGTGGAAAATGATCGGCGGTTTAAAAATTACCAGGTAACCAGTGCTGCCATCCAGTTCGTCGAACCGGATGTCGACGACAATAGTATCAAAAGTCTTTCACTAAGCTTTGAACAAGCTGAATGCGCTAAATTAAATAACTATTTAACAGTAGTCTGGGATAATATAATGCGTTTGGACTTTCCGGACTGTAGCGGTTATACCGACACACTAAAAGGAATCCGTAATTTCGAAGCCGACATAATCAAAAACAGTAAAACTGCATTAACCGCAAATTAAAACTGCTCCCGTTTAATGAGAGCAGCTTAATTATATAGTTTTAGTTTTAGCGGCGTCGACGGTTAGTGGTGGACCGTCTAGTCGTTGTCTTTCTAGTTGTTGTCTTCTTGGCGCCGGAAGTACGCGCAGAAGATCGACTGGAACGAGCCGTTGTAGCGGCCGGTACCACCGCTTCAGCAACAACCAGCGTTTCGTCAGCTACCAATTCATCGTTGGTCGCAAACAATAATGCATACAGGTTGACACCGATAACCGCACCCAATACCGGACCGAGCAGGTAGGTGCCCCAACCCATCGAGCCCCAAATGTTCCATGCCCGAATGCTTAATGCGACAGCCGGATTGGCAATTCCCAAACCGGCACCAGCGGCAACCATTATTGCCAAGGCGTATGATCCGCCTAAAAGCAACGAGCGGTTAGTGTGCTGCAGGCGACGGTAATAAACCGCACCCCATGCCAAGGCCAGTATTAACGTACCGACCGCCTCAGCGAAAAGTACACGCGCACTGTAATTGCCACCGATTACCGGCAACTTGTTGGCGACGAAGTAGTGATATACACCATATGCCGCCCATGCGCCAAGCAGCTGAAATACGATGGTCAATGCACCTAGAGCCACGCCGATCTTCCGGGCGGTCATAACGGCTATGGTAATAGCCGGGTTCATGTGGATGTCGGCATTGTCGGCAAAATAAAATGCGCCGACTGCAACCGCTGCGCCTGCTGCCAAAGCGATAAACCACGGTACGCCGATGTTTGTATACTTAACACTCAAAAATACGAGTGCAAGAATACCGGTGCCCAAAAACTCTGCTACCAGAGTTGCCACCATTTTCTTTCCAAACATAATTTGGAACCTCCTTTATTTATAACCCTTAGCCTATCTCGTTATACGATAATTGTAAAGAGGTCAATGTGTTAGCGCTTATTAAGTAAGCGTAATAACGCGTAAACTTTTATCTGCTAAAACGGCTGTCGTAGCGATGTTAAAATAGAGCGCACTGACAAATGACAAATCGGTTTGTTCGGCATCGTCATAGAGAAACTTTGCCATATTATTCAGACAATCGACATTCACGTAAAACGCATTTAATTTATCGCCGTAACGAGCAGCAACTTTGCCACGATTTAAACGCATACCGTTACGGAAATCGATCGCCAGTACAGCTTCCGTATGCAAGCCATGAAGGCGTTCAACGGCACTATCGTCTTGGGCTTCAACCAGCGCGTCACGTAAGTCGGCACCGCAGGTAACATAAGCTGTCGATTGCGTAGTTCGTGCATGTAGCTCTCGGCTATGACTGACAATTATGTCGTGTTGGCTGTCATCGACTTTTACACCCAAGTTAGTACCGGTTTTAGTATCACATAAGGATTGGAGCGTACGGCGAACGCTGTCGCCGTACTGACTTAAAAACTGTAACGTGGTAATCGCTCCGGGATCTTTTGAATCAAGCCTATCTTCACCGCCGCAGCCGCTATTAGCCGCGTCGGCATGATCGTCATCATGCCCACCAATTAGTAAATTGCCGGCCCGAAATTTAGCATAGATCGTTAATGCATGCTGTTTGGCAGTGATGTCATTCGCGTAATAAAGTCTGGGCCCCAGCGAATCGGCAATCACCGCCGAAAAGCTGCCGCCAATTGCGCTGCCGCCATCGGTCCGTCTAGTCCGACCGTCCGCACAAAGTCGCGGTAACTGGTTTTCGCCACGTTCGTATAGCGATTGATCATTAAGCAAGTCATGGGTCAGCTGATCGACTAAGCGCCAATCATATTCGCCATTTGCGATATGTTTTGCCGGCCCGATATTGCCGATACCAATGTCCAGTTTTTGAGTTTTAAATTGTTCGTTCATAGAAGGTTTATCGTTAATTGACTCCTCTGATCTATCTCCGATTTGATTAAATTTTTATCATTGGAACGTAAACAACTTTCCGCCAAATCGTTCAACTCAATCCAGTTTAACATCATCCGATCAATATATTTACCGGTTGATCGCTTTGCAAAAACTATCCGTATATATATAATCACCAATGTAACCATGTGGCAGGATTTCAAGAAATTCATTCTGCGGGGGAACACCGTCGATCTGGCGGTTGCTTTCGTAGTCGGTGCGGCATTTAACGGCGTCGTCCAGTCGCTGGTTAAGGATCTGATTACACCACTGATTGCCGCAATCGGCGGCAAGCCAAATTTTTCCAACTTGTATTTCACGCTTAATCACAGCCGGTTTTTATACGGTGATTTTATTAACGGTTTAATTTCATTCCTGGTGGTCGCGACTGTGGTGTTCTTTTTGGTCGTCCAACCGGTTAACAAACTAATCGCATTCTCTCAGCGTAATAAAAAAGCGACCGATCCGACTGAAAAGAAGTGCCCGGAATGTTTGAGCACGATTCCGGCCGGTGCATCACGTTGCGCCTATTGCGGCGTCAAACAGCCGGCTTAATGATGCCGGCGTTTTAATCCGGCAACCTGTAAGCGTACCGCCTGACGATCCACCAAAGCCTGTGCGTGCTCGAGCGAGGCCTGGTCTTTGGCTTCGGCTTTCATTTTTTCTGCACGTTGCATCGCTACTTTAGCTTCGGCTTCATTGATCTCGTCCGGGCGGCTGGCTTCGTCCACCAACACCCTTAAGGTATTGTCGGATATTTCTATCGCTCCGCCGTAAACAGCGAAGTATTCCAATGCCGAATCCGGATCCCGGGCGTGTTTACGGATCATGATTACGCCCGGAGCAACAGCTGAAAATAGCGGCATATGATGCGACAGAACGCCGATCTGGCCGTCCATAGTCGGCAGAACGACTTCGTACACCTCATCGTCATATTTCTTACCGCTAATTGCTGTCAGAATAAACCGCATATTTACTTAACGTCTTCGATTGCGCCCTTTAGGTAGAAAGCATTCTCCGGTTTGTCATCGTGCTTACCTTCAAGGATTTCCTTGAAGCCGCGTATTGTGTCGCTTAACTTTACATATTGACCGGAGTTGTTGGTAAATTGCTCGGCCACATAGAACGGTTGACTTAAGAAGCGCTGGATCCGGCGGGCCCGGGCAACAGTCTGTTTATCGTCTTCCGAGAGTTCCTCCATGCCTAAAATCGCGATGATGTCTTGCAGGTCCTTATAGCGCTGTAACACCCGCTGGACTTCACGGGCGGTATTATAGTGATCATCGCCGACAACTTCCGGGTCCAGAATCCGCGAACTGGAATCAAGCGGATCAACTGCCGGATAAATTCCGATCTCGGTAAGCGCCCGGCTTAACGCGATTGTCGAGTCAAGGTGGGCAAAGGTTGTAGCCGGCGCCGGATCGGTAAAGTCGTCGGCCGGTACGTAAACTGCCTGGACCGATGTGATCGAACCTTGTTTGGTTGATGTGATTCGCTCCTGAAGCTGACCCATTTCCTGCGCCAGGTTTGGTTGATAGCCGACGGCTGACGGCAGACGACCGAGCAGGGCGGAAACTTCGGCACCGGCCTGGGTAAACCGGAATATGTTATCAATAAACAGCAGCACATCATTGCCTTGGTCACGGAAACCTTCGGCGATCGTCAAGCCCGACAAACCGACACGCAACCGGGCACCGGGCGGTTCGTTCATCTGGCCGAACACTAGAGACGTATTCTTGATCACCCCTGATTCGCTCATTTCTCCGTAGAGATCGTTTCCTTCACGAGTCCGTTCACCTACGCCGGCAAAGACCGAATAGCCGGAATGAAACCGGGCAATGTTGTTTATAAGTTCCTGGATCAGTACGGTCTTGCCAACTCCGGCACCACCGAATAAACCAACCTTGCCACCCTTGGTTATTGGACAAATCAAATCGATAACTTTAATTCCGGTTTCCAGTACCTCAACCTGCGTCGACTGATCAATTAGTGGCGGCGGCGAACGATGGATCGGTGCCCGGTGTTTAAACTGCCCGCCTTTTTTATCGATTGGATCACCGATAACATTGAACATCCGGCCCAGGGTATCCTCACCGATCGGCACGGTGATGCTCATGCCGGTATCTTTTACCTCTACGCCGCGCTGCAAGCCGTCTGTCGTTCCGAGTGATATCGCCCTGACCGAAGTTTCGCTAAGATGCTGCGCAACTTCCAGTGTCAATTCCTGGTCGGCCAGCTTGACTTTCAATGCGTTGTAGATTGTCGGCAATTCGTGCGAGGCAAATTCGACATCTACCACCACGCCTACAACCTGGGTGATTTTTCCGGTACCGGTTTGTTTACTTGTGCTCTGCATAAATCTCCTCTTGCTTGTTTAAGCGTTATTTAAGGCCTCAGCGCCGCCGGCGATTTCCGCCAACTCCTGGGTAATTGCCGCCTGACGGGCATTATTAAGTTCCAATGTGTAATCATTGATCAGATCGTTGGCATTGTCGGTGGCATTCTTGGTGGCCATCATTCGCATCGCATGTTCGCTAGCCAGACTCTCAAGTATCGCCTGCCAGATCTGTGCCTCAATCAGCCGGGTAGCGGTTTGTTCGACTACTGTTTCCACATCCGGTTCAAAGTTACTGACTAATGGTTTGGATTGGCCATCGATTAGCGGCGCCGGCAACAGCGACAACACGATCGGATGTTGAGACACGGTCGATTTGAATTCGGTATAGATAACCTTAACGTCATCAACTTTGCCGTCCTCAAAAGTCGAGATTATCGTGTTGAGCAACGGCCGGACGTCCGCCGCGCTTGGATGGTCTCCAAACGGCTGGTAAACTGCCATTAAGTTAACTTGGCTTAACCTGCGAACATACTGAGCGCCTTTCGAACCGACGGTGATGACCGAGGTAGTTATCTTTGCCTCTCGGTCGGCGATCAAACCCTGGGTAAGTAACTTTAAAACGTTGGCGTTATATGCGCCGGCCAGGCCGGTATTGCTGGTAATCACCACATACAATCGATGCTTTGTCGGACGCTTTAGAAATAACGGCAGACGTTCGACTTCGTTAATCGAGCTTAGCTTACGCATCATCTCAACGGCCAGATCGCGATAATCTCGACTGGAAGCGGCGTATTCCTGCGCCCGCCTGAGTTTGCTGGCCGATACCAGTTCCATCGCTTTGGTAATCTGACGAGTGCCACGTATCGAACCAATCCGGCGTCTTAATACGATAATACTTGGCATTACTTACCCTTGGTGTCAGCTTTAGGTTTATCACGGTAACTTTCGGCAACCGAATTGGCAACCCGCAAAATAGTCTTATTCTGTTCGTCACTGGGTACATCACCGCTGTTGATCGCTTCAACTAGTTTGGCATGTTTAGCCTTCAATTCCCGGTGCAAAGCCTCATCGGCCAGATGAATTTTTTCCAGCGGTACGTTGTCCAGCACCCCTTCGGTAGCCACCAAAATGCTCGAATACATTTCCCAAATCGACCGCGGACTATACTGCGGCTGCTTCAATAGTTCGGTCAGTCTTTGTCCGCGCTCGATCGTATGACGGGTTTCCTGATCCAAGTCAGTTGAGAATTGGCTGAACGCCGCCAGTTCGCGGAACTGGGCCAGCGACAACTTCAAACCACCGCCGACTTTCTTGATGGCTTTCGATTGGGCGGCGCCGCCGACCCGGGATACCGACAAGCCGACGGAGATTGCCGGGCGGATGCCCTGATAAAATAGATTGGTTTCCAAATAAATCTGGCCGTCGGTAATCGATATCACATTGGTCGGGATATAGGCGCTGACTTCGCCGGCTTGAGTCTCGATGATCGGCAGGGCGGTCAACGATCCGCCACCAAGCTCATCGCTTAATTTAGCTGCCCGTTCCAGCAAACGTGAATGCAGATAAAACACATCGCCTGGATAAGCTTCACGACCGGGTGGGCGCCTAAGCAACAGCGACATCTGGCGATAAGCGGCGGCGTGCTTGGATAAATCGTCGTAAATAATCAGGGCATGGCCCTTGTTGTCCCGGAAATATTCACCAATTGACGCCCCGGCATACGGCGCCAGGTAGAGCATAGCGGCCGGATCTGACGGGCTGGTGGCAATAATAATCGTTTGCTTCATCACCCCCTCGCGTTTTAACCGGTCGGCCAGAGCAGCCACCTTGGATAGTTTCTGTCCGATAGCCACGTATATATTGATAACATCGCTCTTCTGACGTGACTGATTAATCATTGTGTCAACCGCAATCGCCGTTTTACCGGTTTGCCGGTCACCGATAATCAGCTCACGTTGACCACGTCCGATCGGCACCATAGTATCAATTGCCGTAATACCGGTCATCAGCGGCTGGTGGACACTACGGCGATCGATAACGCCCGGTGCCGGCCGCTCGACGTTATACGAATGCTTGGCCTTGATTGGTTCACCCCCATCCAAGGCGTTGCCAAGCGGATCAACCACCCGGCCAATTAGCTCCGGGCCGACCGGAACCTGCAGCACATGGCCGCTTAAACGGACTCTGGCGCCGGCCTTAACCGATGCGTCATCACCCAAAATAACCGCGCCGATTTCATCCTCGCCAAGATTAAAGGCAAAGGCCGTTACCGGACGACCTTCAACTGAATCGATCTCCAGCATTTCGTTATATCCGGCTTGGGACAGACCGTAAATCCAAGCAATGCCGTCACCCACGCGGGTAACAATGCCGACACTTTCAATTTCCGGTCGTTTTTTTAGTTCGTTGATTGCCGCACGGATGTCTTCGGACAATTCTGTTATGGAAAAATCACTCATGTCTTGTTCTCTTGAACTAGCCTTTCTTTAATTCCACTAACTGCTTAAATTGATTAATCTTCGCTTCCAGGCTTAGATCGAGCTGGCGGTCAACCAGGTTTAAACGTACGCCGCCGATGATCTGCGGATCATATTGCTCTTCGATATTAATCGATCGGGAACCTGGATACAGACGGCTGACGATTTCGGTCAGTTGCGATTTGGCAGCTTCATCGATTGTATGAGCACTAGTTGCCACGGCGTCGATCCGTCCGGAATTGATCCAGCTTAACTGGATATCCCGGAGTATTGAGTCAAGCTCGTTGACACGTCGGTTATCAAGCACATATGCCGCCACTTCTTCCGCCAGTTTTCGGCTACGACCGGTTTTAAGTGCCCGTTTGGCAATCGTATCGGCTAATTCGGCCCTTGACACCTTCATGCCCGTTGCTCCTTAAGCACCCGATCGATCAGTTCGCTGTCCTTCTTGATATCGACTTTTTCTTTGAGCAACGCTTCGGTAGCCTCGGCGACTAATTCGGCAATGTCTTTTTCCAGTTTCTGTCGGGCCTGGCTGGTTTCCTGGGCGATCTGTTCTTCAGCCGACTTGACGATCAGCTCGGCTTTTTCCCGGGCTTTACTTTCGGCATCCTGGATGGTAACTTTTGCTGTTTGCTCGGCTTCGGCGATTATCTCATCGGCGCGAGTACGGGCTTTATGTAGTTCAGCCTCTACTTTATCATCAAGCACCTTCTTCTCCTGAACCATTTGTTCGCCCAGTTTCACACCTCTTTCAATCGTTTCCTGGCGCTCTTTTAGTATCTTCATGATCGGCTTAAAAGCAAACCGCTTCAAGATTAAGATGGCAATAACGAAAGTAATCAGTTGTATCAGGAATGACGACAGACTGAGACCTAATGCACCCAGGCCTGAACTGCTTCCAAATTGTGTAAATGAACTTAACATTAACCTTGCTTCTATTTAGTACTTAACATAAAGAAGGTCGAGGCGAATGCCAGCAGGGCATATAGCTCAATAATAGCGACGAACACCAACGCCTGACCAAGTAATTTAGCTTCCGGATTCCGTCCGGTAGCCTGAATGTAATTACCACCGACTATACCCATACCGATGCAAGGACCGATAAATCCACCACCGATCATTAAACCTTTCGCAAGATTGACGCTACTGACCGCGTCCGCAAATAAGATCATTCCTTCTATCTCTCCTTATTGATTAATTATAAACCAGCATGCCTCATCTCTGGGGTTAAACTGTTTTTTCTAGCTCGCTGCTCCATTGTTTCAGGTAAACCTCTTTAAAGTCAAGCCTTCTGGCGCTCATGTTCGCTACCATGATTAACCGCAATTGCCAGATACATTACTCCCAGCAGCACGAAAATAAACGCCTGCAGCACGTCATCAAACAAGTCCAGGAACCAAAACGGTGTCGCCGACAATGGTGCAATTATATGTCCGAGCCAGGCGAAAACGTCGACGATGATAGCCACAATCGATACATTTAAAAACAACCGGAGCGACAGGCTGATTACCCGGGCAGCATCGGTTATAACCTCCGTCAATCCGATAAACCAGTTCAACGGATTCTTCAGGCTGCCGACAACGAAATGCGAGATATAGGCCTTGAAGCCAATCTCGCGTACCGAGCTGGAATAGACCAAACCCATAGTAATGACCGCAACCGCTAACGTGCCGTTGAAGTCGGCCGTAAACGGCCGCAGCAACGGATTGGCATGGTAGGTCAGCGAATCCCCAACGCCGGGCAATAGTCCAAGTAAATTATTGACCAGCAATAAAAAGAACAGGGAAACGAAATACAATACATATTTCTGAGCTCTTTCTTTCTCATCAAACGCACCTTCAACCGTGCCGGCAATATAATCGGCAATCACTTCCACGAACTGGATAATGCCGCCTTTAGGCTTAACCGTAATCCGGTGGGCGATAACAATAAACAATACGACAATCAATAACGTACCGATCCAACCGAAAAGGATTGAGTCAGTAATCGGAATGCCGAAAATAGTAAATATTTTCGACGGGGCGATATGGATTACCAGATTGGAGCCAAACAGCCTACTTAACTGAGCGATCATGTTTTTCCTTCGTATTTAGCGTACGGCTACCATATTTTAGCAGGGCTTTGCGCATCACCAAAAAACTTCCGGCCATCGCCACTATAAAACCGACAATTAACAGCGACGGCGTGGACTTCAGTAATCGGTCAAGCTCATAGCCGCCAATAACCGGCACCAAAACCACCAAGGCCATCTGCCAGGTCAAATCCATCACCGCGGCAAAAAACATCACCCCGGCCGTTTGGCCGGTTTTAGGTTGAATTAAGTCGCCGTCTTCAGATGCTGATTGGACACTCTTTTGGCCACGGCCGGCCATACCTCCGGCTGCTTTTCTCGATACCATTTGTCAATTATTATACAGGGGTAACATAGCTGGAGCAACTGCTAATTACAAAAGACCCGGATAATGCTCGAGTCAAGCGAAACTCGGTTTTGAAGAAAACCGGTTTTTAGTTATAATGTAAATTATGAGCAATAATAAACCATCCGTAAAAATCTATACCGCAACCTGGTGTGCCTTTTGTCACGCAGCTAAACAATACCTGGATAAACTAGGTGTGTCATACACCGATCTGGACGTAGAGGCTGACCCGAAAATCGCACTTGAAGCAGTGAACAAGAGTGGCCAACGGGGCATTCCGGTGCTCGATATCGACGGCGATATCATCGTCGGTTTTGACAGGCCGAAAATCGACCAGGCGCTGAAAGCCCATCAAATCGTCACTTGATCGATTGATCTTTCTCACAAAAATTAAGTTAGATAGCCAACAGTAGCGATAGCTACATAGCTGTTATATTGGCATTAGCTAATAGGGAAGGACATCAATGTCAAGCGGATACGAGACTCAATTCGTCAGCAAGAGAGTTGCAGACCGGATATACGAGAATCCGGAGTTAGCAATGGAAGTATTGGGTGAATTAAGAGCTAACCCGAGGCCGAATACGGAAGCCAGAATAGCTTATGAAGAAAAGTATAGCGAGAATTATCGAGA
>DAHXLX010000006.1 GCA_027365775.1 Candidatus Saccharimonadota bacterium
TGGCACGCTCATCATATTCATGGTTAGTCAAATTTATGTCCTCGTCGCCGTCATTGTCATTGACGGACAGCGCCCGGAATTGATTAAGTCCCTCCTTAAGTTCGACGGTCGCGATATGGTACAAAAAAACGCTTAATAATACACTTAACACTACGGCGATCGCCACGTACCATAACGTCAGTTTTATCAGTGCCGACTTAAACAAGCTGTTAATCTCCTAACCGGTAACCAAAACCGAATACCGTGTGTATCAATGGCGGTTCATTTGGGAAGTTACGGTCAATTTTTTTTCGTAAGTAACCGATATACACCTCCACCGTGTTGGGCATAATCAGAGCGTTTTCGTCCCACGCATGGTTAATCAATTGCTGCTTGGAAATAATCTGGCCTTTATGGTACATCAGGTAATTTAGTATCTTGAACTCCCGCTTGGATAATTTTATAACCCGGCCATTGCGTTTTACTTCCGCGGTGTGGGTATTAAGTTCCAATCCGTTGATTGATATAACCGTGCCGACATGCCGCTTCGGGCGACGCTGCAGAACCTTTACCCGGGCGATCATTTCCTTGATTGAGAACGGTTTGGTTAAATAATCGTCCGCGCCGCTCATCAGGCCTTCAACCCGGTCGGTCACTTCTCCGAGTGCGGTTAATATTAACACCGGCGTCTGAATTGCTTGGCTGCGAATAATTTTAACAATTGTCATGCCATCATACGGCCCGGGCAACATCCGGTCCATGATTATCAGATCATAATTATCCCGACAAGCAGTTAGAGCCGTCTGCGAATCGGCACAGCTGTTCACCGTCATACCTTCCGCCCTTAGCGATCTGACTATGGCATCGGCAACACGGTGCTCGTCCTCTACAACTAATATTCTCATAGTCGTATTCTATCAGGCTCGATCGGCTTGTTGGCTGACTATCCGGCGACCAAGCATTAATCACATCCTTGACATGCTACAAGCTAAGCGTTATCTTCGGACAGTCTGCCAACTGGAATGCTTATCGGTCCGCTGGTAGAGACTCAAGCCGTTCACTGCATTGTTTAATACCGTAATTTAAAGGATAGAATGCTTGTAAGCTAAACTGCTACTGATTACCGGTAAGAATTTAGACGTTTATTGAGTTAGCTCTTTCGCAGCGCTGAAATATAAGCTGCCTATATATTAGCTATGTAGCCGAAAAAAACCGACTACCTAAACATATAAGGAGGTGGATTATGCCCCGGATAAAGAAAGGCAGTATGAGTGTTCGTGATGCCGGTCGTAAGGGCGGCCGCCGCACAGCGGCCAGTCACGGCCATGAATTCTATAAAACCATCGGCAAAAAGGGCGGCAAACGGGTAAGCGAATTAATCAGAAAGGGTAAGCAGGCAGAACGCAACAGCTAATGATGAAGCTGATTATTTTCCGGTTGGTTAGTATACAAGCTGCCCAGATTAGTTGAACGCCGCCACAAGTAGATGATAGCGGTGATCATGGCGGTAGCGGCCAGCATCGAACCGGCAATGTACAAGGCAATACTTAATCCGTTGCCGAAGGCTTTATACGCTGCCTGCGTTACCTGCTGGATCAGTGAAGCATGAGCGGCTAGCTCGGCTACTGAGACGTGCAGGCCCTTGGGTGTATGACCGCCGTGAGTCAACGCATAAATAACAAACGATTGAAAATTAGTTGGTAGCCCGAGTGCTTTCAACTTGTATATCAGTTGCGTGGTTAATTGGGCATTTACAATTGAACCCAAAATGGCGACACCGAAAACTCCGCCAAGCTCACGAAAAGTGTTCACTGTCGAGGCTGCCATTCCCGATCGATCGGGAGGTACTATGCCCAAGACCGTTGATGTCATAGTCACCAGACAAATTCCGAAACCCAAACCGGACACCGCCAGTGTCCATGCCAGGGTAGCCGTACTGACATTCGGCTGAATAACGCTATTTAAAATGAATATGCCGGCAGCGGCCACCAGACAACCGAATATGGTTAAGGGTAAAGTCCGGTGGGCCGCGTTCCACCGTCCGGCAATCAAGGCGGCCGCAACTATAGCCACAGCCATAGTAATAAATGCCAGCGCAATCTGGTAACCGGAGTAACCGGCGATCAATTGCAAATATAGGGCTACGAAAAAGAAAACAGCGAATATACCGAAATTGGCGGTGAAAGCCACGATGTTAGCGATAGTAAAATGTATTTTCTTAAAGAAGCTTAGCGGCAAAACCGGGTTTTTACTAATCATTTCGATCCGGATGAAGCTGATCATTGCAACAACCGATAATATGAACAATAACAAGATCCACCAGATTCTATAACCGTAGTTTTCGCCCAGAATCAAAGCTAGAATTACACTGGCGAGTGATACCCCGCCGCATACCAGGCCGGCAATATCCAGCTTCGATCCGCGAGGATTTGAATTTTCCGGCAAGAACAGCCAACCGGCAATCAATGCCAGCAATCCGAACACGGCATTAAAGGCAAACACTCCACGCCAATCACTAAAGCCGATTATTACACCGCCGAAAATCGGTCCAAACGCTAGCGCGATACCGGACACTGCCGCCCAGACACCCAAAGCCCTGGAGCGTGGTTTACGATCGGGGTATATATGCCGGATCATCGATAAAGTCCCCGGTTCTGATGCGGCAGCACCTAACCCCATCACCACCCGGCCAGCGACCAGCACGGGGACCGAATCCGCCAGCATAGCAATTAATGAACCGGCAACGAATAATCCGACTCCGGCCAGCATGACTTTCTTTCGGCCGAGGATATCTCCCAGTGTACCGCCGAAAAGCATGAATACCGCAAACACCAGCATATAGGAGTCAACAATCCATTGTAGTGCTTGAACGCCGGCCGCCAGTTTGTCTTGGACATTTGACAGGATTACGCTAACTATGGTGTTATCGAGGAAAGTCAGAAACAATACCAAACAGACAATAGCCAGGGATCTGCGGCTGGAATAATTCCGACCCATCATCAATCAATACCATCCGGTTTAATGTATTTTGCTACATATCGCAGGTGTTGTCCCGCTCATGCTCAACAGTTGGCATAAGGTCGAATCACCGATTAACCATTTATTGTTAACTAAAACTACTTCACCGGTCTGGTTCTTTAGCGCCGGCTGGCCATTTAACAAAATCGTGTAGTTTACGTCAGCCGTTGTTTTGTTCGGGAACGTGATGCTGTTGATTGTTACGCTTGGCTTTTCATTTGACAGCTGGCTGAATTCGGCATTCATAACTTGGTTAAATTGTTGACCGTTTTGCAAAAGACTCACCCGTGTTGGCATAGGCGTTGATGCGGCAAAGAAAGTTTGCAGGTTATTTTTTATTTGTGCCGTCGCTTCGGTTTTTTGGGCTGCGCTCAAACTTGTAGACACAGCTGGTTGGTGGACGTTGTTGGTAGTTTTATGTTTGCCGGGGACTAGCAAAACGATGGCAATAATAGCTCCGGCCACGACTACTATCCCGACAATACTCCAGATCAGAGACTTTGACATAGCACTCCTTTCTTAAAATTTACTTAACTTTAATATACCATTATGTTGATCGCTTTGAATATGTCGACCGGAATGATTACGTTTTTGGCAATCCGCTTGGATGCTATACTGTCGCTATAATAATTCTTGTAGAAGTTATCGACGTTATCGTCTAGTCTTATCAATATGTTAGCTCTATCCTATACGGCAGCAGTTACCGCCGCTGGGCTTAATGCATCGTCGTCAGTTGCTCAGAGACTGGCAACCCAGACGCCTTTAGTGGGCCGGCTATTTAGGCTTAAGTTCGTGCTGGAAATACTTCGCAAACGGCTTTTTCTGTTTGGCTTTGTTTTACAAGTCGCCGCTTTCTTGGCCCAGGCGACGGCGCTTAAAAACGGTCCTCTTATAGTAGTCGAGCCATTACTGACATCCGATCTGATTTTCTTACTGTTGTTGATCCGCTGGCAGGCCGGCATAGTAATGAAATCACGAGAATGGATATCCGTGGCGGCGATTATCGTCGGTCTCAGCGGTTTATTTTATGTCCTGCATCCGCAACGCGGTACTTTAAACTACAGCCTGGAATCGTGGATGATATTGATCAGCGTTATGGGCACGCTTATCATTACTACGGCGGTTATAATTCGGCAGCTTAAAAGCCAGACCGCCAGAGCAATATTGGCCGGGATAGCCGCGGCCAGTGCCTATGCTCTGAACGCCTCACTAACCAAGTTGGTATTAAACATTTTCACTCAAACCGGCTTCTTAAGCATCTTTACCAGTTGGGCATTATACGCGTTTTTGGTCTCCGGTATAGTTTCAATATATTTGATGATCAACGCCTACGGCTCGGGACCATTGGCCATAACCCAACCGATTATGGAAGTATTTGAGCCGGCGATCGCCGTTATTATCGGCGTAACGATTTTTAGCGAAAGCTTCAGCACTTCGAAGTTTGCATTAGTTGTTGGTATGTTTTGTGTAATGACATTAATTGCCGGCATCGTCAGCCTGGCGAGCTCACCGAAAATTAATCAAGCCGCCGCAATCGGTATCTAATACCCCGGCTCAACTTACATTTCGCTGGTCGTGCTGGTCGACTAAGTTATTCGGCAATAAAGGGCCAACAACTTGATCTGAATGTCCGATGATTCGTCAACCGCCACAACCGGTTTGAATAAATCACTATCAGTTTGAAGCTCTCGGTTTTGTCTATGCATGTAGATAGTAGCAGTCCGATAGTCAAATTTGAGCGCTTGTTAATGCCCATAGACAAATCGCCCTCGTGAATGAACAGCTCGCCTCCCGCCTGGTTAATATATTCTTCATCTGTCACATCGACATAAGACAAATAGGCACTCGGGAATAGTTAGGCTACAGATAGCGTGGCGCTGACTTTGACGGCAGCAGCCTGCCAATGCCGGTGCCAATTGCCTTTAACAAGATCGCCATCGTAGTTAGCGCCCACCTGATCGATTGTTATGACTGGGACCAGTTCCACAAAATCCAGCTAAGTTCATAAAACTTTCGGTTTAAGAATTGGCCCTGCACATCCAATAATCATCCGGCTCAGTCTGTCTAAATCCCCAAGCCGACAGTTCAGCGACTACATCGCCGGCACTAGATAGACACTGATTGAAAAAAATCCATAGTGCTCAGATGTAGTCTGATATAGCTGACGGTTAGGTGCCCGAGTCGAAAATATGCCAATCGAAAACCTCAGTTGACATAACTATTTATGCCGGACGATGCAATGATCACTGTCCGGTAGCTAATTGCTGCAGGGCAGTATACGCCGGTTTAAGCCGGTAATTGCTGGGTAAACTGTTTGCATTGTACATATCCGCCTCAATGATACCGTAATAGCTTTCCGGATTTGTACCGCTATCCGAGCTGTCGGCCTCATACCAGTACAACCTTTTAACATTCGGCAATGTTTGTGCTACCTGGTATGACTGGGTCAAATAGGTAGCCTGTTCTGATTCGGTTATGCCGCCACCGGCTGTATAGGTGTTATAACCGGTTTCGGTAACCCATACCGGTTTGCTGCCGTCCCCATTCTGCTGCATAATCGGATAGATATTGGTCTTCCAGGTATCGGCGAGTGTGGTTGGATCGATGATATTACGGCTGGCTGTCGTACCGTTATAGGCACACCAGTTATGGCCGGGCGGATCACAATAATAATGCTGGGAAAGCACATCGAAATAATTCTTTGCACCGTGCTGATACATTGTGGACAGGAATATCTGATTATTGCCATCCGTGCCGGATAACGATCCGCCGAGAATAGTGACCGTCGGGTCAATCGCTTTAGCGGTAGTATACGCACTCTTGAGCAAGGTAGTGTAATCGATTGCATTATTGACGTCATAATCCGGATAGGTAGTAAAAGTCGATTGCCAGGACCAGCCGCCAACCGGTTCGTTCCAGATTTCATATTCATGCACTTTGCCCAGCCAACGGTGCATCAGATAGGACAGAAAACTATCATAATCAGCTACGTTGTTATAGGGTGTGCAATTAGTTTTTGTCGGATCACAGTTCGGACCGATGGTCGATCTGATGGGCGGTTCGGTACTAGGCGACGGGTCGCCGCTCGGTGCTCCAGTTACCCATGTCGGTGCCGATGTAACAACTACAAGCGGATCGATTCCACGGGCAATCAACCCGTTAACCGCATTATCCAGGCGTGACATGTAGGTCGAGTTATAAACTCCTTGCGAATATTCGATGTTATACCACTGGGCATCAATACGAACCGATTTGACACCGGCAGCTTGAAATAGATTCATCTCTGCATCCTGGCCGCCGTCATTTACCCACATCGGGTGCCAATTAAGACCGTAAAAGTTTGACTGGCCGGGATTGGTATAGCTGCCGAACTGGACATATTTGCCGCCGCTAGCGGCAGTGTCGCTTTGAATCGATGCACCACCTGATAGCATGCCGCTTTCCGCTTCGGCCGATATGTACGGACTGGCGGCATGACTCTGGGCAATCAGGTAGGTACCGAGAGCAATACTAAACACGATTACCAGCAACAGGCCGGCTATTTGGGACTTTTTTGTTTTAATTTTCCTGGCCAGCTTCATTCAACAATTACTATAATCCATAATATCTGTATCCGACAAACCTGATTTAATCTTACCGCTAAACAATCGTTGGGCGATTATATTAAATTGCCGTTTATTGATTCGTATTCTGGCTTATGATCGCCATTATTGCTTGCGCGGCATTGATTGACGCTTTAATGTCTCGTTGTGCGGTGATAATCGATAGCTCATTGGTTCTAAGCATAGATAATGACGGATTGTGAGCGGCCAAGTAATTCTCAGTTGAAACCGATATGCTTCTAGCACTAGTCAGGTCGCTGTTAAAGGTAGTTAGATCGGCCTGCTGATCGGTTGCCTTGATTCCCCGGTTAACGCCAATACTTTGTCTGATTAACGGCTGCAAGCTGTACAGGATTGATTCGGCTGCCCGCTCGTCATCCGACGCTTTTAAATAGCTGATACGGCGCATCATTAGCTGCAATTCAGCGCTAGTGCGCGACAAGTTAATTTGGTTGGTTAACCGGTTGATCTGTTGCTGACTGAGTGACAATGCCGTCTTCAGCTGTTGGTCCATTAAGCCGGTCATTGCCGCCTTGCCGCTTAATGCTTTAGCGTTATTGATGACGACCGACTTGCCCGCCAAGTTCTGTGTCGCCAGCGTTTCGTCAGTTGTTAGCTGCACCATAGCTTTGCTTGCCAAGTTAAACGCCGACTGCTGTTGGACAATTTGATTACCGCTTTTTAAGCTGGTGCTCAGCCGTAGCTCGCTGATTTTTATCACGTTTGTTTTAGACGACTGACTACGGCTTAATGACAGCCAATAGGTAACTGAAAGCAGCAGCACAATTATAATTATTACGATTATTGTCGGTTGTGGTCCACGCTTTAGCTTTTCCATAAACGCATCCAAACTATTTTCAGTTTAGCAAATTAGGCTTGATAACCCGGTTTTTGAGCCTAATCGGGTATATTCTCAGATTCCTTGATATAATTTAAACATTGTATGAAGTTGGTGATTATGATCCCGTGTCTGAACGAGGAAAAGACACTTCCTCTGGTATTGGGATCAATTCCTAAAAAAATCAAGGGTATTGATAAAATTGATATCCTGCTGATCGATGACGGTTGCACCGACCGGACGGTCGAGGTGGCCAAAGCTCACGGTGTCAAACATTTTTTAACCCATACCAGAAACCAAGGCTTAAGCCGGTCTTTTAGACATGGCCTAAACCGGGCGCTGCAAATGGGCGCGGATATTATCGTCCAGACAGAGGGAGATAATCAGTATCCGCAGGAACGTATTCCGGACCTGGTGCAACCGATAATTGACGGAACGGCCGATACAGTTATCGGTGACCGTCAGACACAAACTATCGATCATTTCTCGTCCTCGAAAAAGTTCTTCCAGAAATTTGGTACTTCGGTTTTGAATCTCGCCGCTGGCACCAATGTACCGGACGCAATCAGCGGCTTTCGTGCCTACAGCCGTAAAGCAGCCTTGCAACTAAATCCGATTGCCGATTACAGCTGGGCGACTGAAACCACCATTCAAGCTTCGCACAAGGGCCATACCATCCTGTCCATCCCGATCAAAACCAATCCCAAAACACGCGACTCGAGACAGTTTAAAAGCTCATGGCAGCACATCCGTAAATCCAGCGTTACCATCATCAGGGCATTTATTATGTACAAACCCTATGCCGTGTTTTTCGGCATCGGCGGTATCCTGCTGATTGCCGGCTTGATTCCATTTATTCATTTCATCTATCTCACGTTGACCGTCAGAAGCCCGTTTGGTGCCCACCATCTGCAGTCTTTACTAGCCGGGTCGGTGCTTCTAATCGCTTCTTTCATCAGTTTCACGCTGGGCGTGATCGCTGATTTAATCAGAATCAACCGTTCCCTGCTTGAAGAAATCCTCGAATTATCCAAACGCAACGCGTTTAAGCGCTAGTTAAAGAACCAGATATTGGTATCGTATGTCTTTTTGCCCTTGGCGACTACGTGTTTGACGATCGTGCGAGCGGTGTCGTTTATCTTAATCACTGTTTTATTGTGGACATCCCAATTCGAATCGCTCCGCGCGATAAACGTTAGCAAGCCGCCACCGTCGACGAAGAATAACAGGATAATTAAGGCAAAGATAATTTTACGACTGCGACGCTGAAACGCCTCATTCATCGCATGACCGAAAATAGCGCAAACAAGCAATAGTATCGGCAGCAAATAACGACCGTTCATGTTCTCCAAAACGTCAGTATAGCGGTAGGTAATATATCCCTGGCCCATTAAGGCAACGATATAAAACATTGAGATTACAAATAACATCACCAGATATAAATTGTTGGCAAATATTTTTCGCCACCACTTAATCAGGGCAAAAGTACCGGCAAACAGCACGATTAATGCCGCCAAACTGGGCAGCGGTAAAGGAGGATAGTTGGTGAAGCCTTTATTGGGGCCGTTTACGGCAAAGAATAATCTATACCACATCCAGTATAGCCATTGGAAACCATAGATTAACGGATTGCTATAGGCCATACTGGCACCGTTAAGCAACTTATTGTGACGGCGATAGTTAGCCGCCCAAGGCCCGTATGCAAGGCATTGCTTGACCGATAGCACATTAGCACAATTCGGTTGGATATTGTGATATACGACCAGGTTTACGCCGTCCCGTTG
This sequence comes from Candidatus Saccharimonadota bacterium, assembly GCA_027365775.1. Lineage (GTDB taxonomy): Bacteria > Patescibacteriota > Saccharimonadia > Saccharimonadales > UBA4665 > JAJZWH01. The sequence continues at coordinate 9,222 of DAHXLX010000006.1, forward strand.
GATAAACATGCCCAGGGAAACAATAATAAGTAAGGCCAGCACGAATTTAGCCGGCCGGGTTTGTGTTTTCCAGCTGTTTAACAACTGCTTGAAGAACTGAGCCAGGTTATGCCGGTAGTTGCGGATTACCACTATCGCCAGAAATACCACTATGCCGGCAAATATCGGTAGAAAAGCGTACTTCACCAGACTGACCAACAGACCGAACCCGATAAGCATGCCGATCGACCAACTTGATATCTTTTTGGCCCTGATTTCATCCATGATCCGAAACCCAAGTAAAATCATCGCCGCCGTCAGCGGAATAAGTAGATTATCGTAGTTGATCTGAGCCGCCAGTTGGGGCACTATCGGTATCAACACGAAAAGCATCAGGATCAGGTTGGTTAACGCTGTGTTGGTGCCGACTCTAAGCAGAACTTTTCTGAACAACACGATCCCCCAGGCAAACAGCCCGACGTTAATAAACCTTAAGATGATAACCTGCGTAAGTTGGTTCCTGGTCAATAGTTCGATCAGTCGGTATGGAAAACTCATCAGGTAATGGTATAAATACGACGGATCGCGCGTAACCGCACCGTATGCATCGGCGTGCGGCGGCTGGCTGGTAAGAAAAGGCAGCCAGTAATGAGAATAAACCTTAATCATGCCGAAGTGGAAATTCTCATCGAAAGCTTGCGGGTAAGCGGCAGATACCGCTATCCATACGGCTTCGAATATAAATATGCCGAGTACAAGACGGTAGAACTTTTTCGACCCCATGTATTCGCCAATTCTCGACAATACCTTCGGCATAGCCATTACATTATTATACACAGCGCCTGTAGCTCAGCTTAAAAAATGATTATGCTGATGTCGGGGACAAATAATACATTAATTGACCAAGGGATCCGTCGCTGGTTAGCTGATTCTCAGCCATGTCGCCGTTGCCGCTATACGGGTCAACCGTACCCGAGTCACCATAGATGAAAGTCGGATGCTGTCCGCCGCTGACTACTATTTCCACATGTCCGCCGTTATAGTTAAAGTAAGCGATATCTCCCGGTTGCGGAATATAACCGCTGTCCGCCGAATGATAGGTAAAACCCATATACTGGATATTGTTTGCGTTATACTCGTCCCATCCGCCATTGCCTCTTTCGCCGCCGCTAAACGGGTAGCCTGCCTGCTTATAGACATAACTAACGAAATCAGCGCACCATTCCTCATACGCATTGCCGTCAGTGTAATCACTAAGCAGGACCTGGTGCAGTTTGGGCTCGGTCTGCCATGCTAACCATTGCTGTTCGGCAATGCAGACTACTTTCTGCCTTAGATTGGTTTGAGTGCATTGCGGACTGGATATTTCGGCTAAAGGTTTACCTGGCCAGCGGTCAGGCGTCCAGGATTCGTTGACTGACGTAAGATTACAGTTAGCTACAATCAACTGGACCTTGGTTTTACCGTCCGGTAAGGATAGGCATTTATTATCGGCTAAGTTTTGTAAACCGACGCCGTCACGTAGCCATTGCTGGTTTTTGTTAGCCAAACAATTTTCCAGCAGTGCTTTACTGCCGATTTCACTGACGCAGTATTTACCGTCTAATTCTATCTTTCCGGAAGTGAAACTCCAGGCTTGGGCATGGCTGCCGTTACAAGACCAAGAATCGATGATTGATCCCGGTTTGGTAATTCCCCGGAAATCATCGACACAGTTGTCACCAACGGCTGATCGGATTTGCGGTTGCTGCGCATCGGCACTCACTTTTACCGAAGCGAGCACGATATACGTGCCATAAATCAGACTTGCGGCCATCAGCATTAATACGGCTAAGCGGACAAAACCGGTTTGCTTTTTTTTAACCGGCAATCGATCGTAGTTGCGTAGCGGAAGTGATTGAATTTGTCTGACATTCATAAATTTGTTATCGACTGGTTATGATCGTTTTTGTTTTTAGTGGCGGGATTCGCCAATTTGTCCTAATTACAATTATATTATACGAAGCAAACTATTTAGTTCGTATTTTAAGCAGACATTGGTTAAACTATAAACGAAAGTTAACGCTATGATTAAAACCGAGATTGAACAAACCGATGACCGCAAGCCCGAAGCAGCTTTAACTGTTTCGTCTAAGTCCAGGTTAATTTATGCGATCGCGGCCGTGGTTGTCGGCATATTCGCTGTCGGTGGATTAATATTTTTATCTATTAACCGTACCGGCGTTAATCGGTTGCCGTCAAACCCTGCAAAATACAGTAACCTATCAGCGCTGCCTTTGGGTTCACCATCGACAGCCGGTGTCGTGGCCAAGCCATCAAATCAATCCAGCGATCAACAGTCGCCGCAAGACGCGCAGTCGCTAGGTTCATCATACACCGGATTGCAGAACGTGCCGCAAGATAAGACCACGCCAACTCCCAGCCAGCTACAATCAGGCGGACAGTCGACCAACACCGGCCAGTCGATAAATCCCGCCTTGCCATATTAACTATTTACTTAACCTAAGTAACTATATATACTGGCACAATGACTAATTTATCAAACCAGGACATGGATCAGTTAGACGTAGCGCTATCCAGCTGTCTCAGGATCATGAAGCAGCCAATCTACTGGGAGAAATTTACCAAGCTCGCCAATACAACTATTGACCGCCCCTCGGCTACAATACTGGCTATATTATCCAAAGGTCCTTATCAGTTCCACGAGTTGGTAAACCGTTTAGGCGTTGAAGCGCCTTCAGTCAGCCGCAAGGTTCATCAGCTTGAAGACCAAGGATTGGTGCTACGCAAATCGACATCCGACAAACGGGTACACGAGCTGTACTTGAGCACCCAGGGCCGAACGTTGGCCGATAAACTATGCACTGCCAGACACCGGCTGCTAGCCGAAATAACCTCCACTTGGACGGCTCGGCAACAGAAGGAATTAATCGAATCGCTTGAGCATTTTTCGCACGATTTAAAACTACTATTTGATCTTAACCACAAAAAGTGAGCACATCTTGAGTAACCAGTCGTCAACAGCATTACAGCACGTAACCCATGAACGATCACACAGCGAAATTTTAGTTGTCATGACGGCATTGATGATGGCCATGCTACTGGCAGCGCTGGATCAGACTATCGTGTCGACAGCTTTGCCGACTATTGCCAGGGATTTGCACGGTCTTAACGAATACTCATGGGTGGCAACCGCATATTTGCTTACCAGTGCAATCGCTACGCCGATATACGGCAAACTCGGCGATTTGTTCGGGCGCAAGAAACTGTTCCAGTTATCGATTGTGATCTTTCTGATCGGTTCGATGCTTTCCGGCTTAAGTCAAAGCATGCACCAGTTGATTTTTTTCCGGGGATTACAGGGTATTGGTGCCGGCGGCTTGATGAGCCTGGTTTTGGCCATCATCGGTGATATTGTTCCGCCACGTCAGCGGGGTCGTTATCAAGGATATTTCGGTGCCGTATTCGGTGTGGCCAGCATCGCCGGTCCCCTGCTCGGCGGCTTCTTGTCCGGCACTCATTCGGTGCTTGGCGTGGCTGGTTGGCGTTGGATTTTCTATATCAACGTACCGATCGGTATTATTGCCTTGACGGCAGTGGCAACCAGATTGCATTTGCCGGCGTATAGGCTTAAACACCATGTCGATTACCTAGGCGCAGCGTTAATGACCGTTTCGGTAGTAAGTTTGTTGCTGGTATCGGTCTGGGCCGGCGTTACTTATGCCTGGAGTAGTCCAGAAATAATCGGACTGATGACGGCCGGTATCGTTTTCGCGATCATCTTTGCATTATCGGAAAGACGTGCCAGCGAGCCATTGCTGCCGCTTAGTCTGTTTAAAAACGATATTGTGGCCGTTTCAATACTGTTATCGATCCTGACCGGCATCGCCATGTTCGCAACTATTTTATATATTCCGATGTACCAACAAGTGGTCAGAGGTTATTCACCGACCAAATCCGGGTTGCTGCTGATTCCAATGGTCGTCGGCATGATGGGCGGATCAATCATTTCCGGCCGCATAATCACCAAATCGGGCAAATACAAACTATTCCCGATAATCGGCACATTGCTACTGGGCATTGGTATCTGGCTGTTTTCGCATGTCTCTTTGACAACCGGACAATGGACCCTGTCATGGTGGATGATTATTATCGGTACCGGCTTAGGGTGCTTTATGCAGGTACCGACTTTAGCGGTCCAGAATGCCGTCGGTATGCAGCAGATGGGCACAGCGACATCGGCCACCACTTTCTTTAGGAGCATCGGTAGCGCTTTTGGCGGAGCTATATTCGGTACGATCCTAATTTCCCGGTTGACGGCTAACATTAAACTTTTACTGCCGTCAGGCATGGTTCATTCGGCGGCACTGTCCATATCCGGACTGGTTAACGGTAATATTTCGCTTGCCAATCAACCGCCATCCATCCGTCATGATATATTTTTGGCTTATGTCCGATCCTTCCATGATATGTTCTTAATCGGACTGCCGTTTGTGGTAGCAGCATTTGTTATCGCCTTGGCGTTACGCGAAACTCCGCTTAGAACATCGCACGGTCCGCTGCCGGCTGAATTAGTGGATAATATTCAAAGTCATTCACCGGTTGAGATATGATCGAAGTAAATCATCTGACCAAGCAATTCGGTAAATTTACGGCCGTCAACGACATCAGCTTCAGCGTGAATAAAGGAGAACTGTTCGCGCTGCTGGGGCCCAACGGAGCCGGTAAGTCGACCACTATCAAGATGCTAACAACACTGCTTAAGCCAACATCGGGCGAACTGTTCCTAAATGGCTATAACGTAGTCAAACAACAAGACTCGGCCCGGAAAAGTTTCGGCATCGTATTCCAGGATCCGTCTCTGGATAATGACTTGACCGCCTACGAAAACATGGAATTGCATGCGGTGATGTATGGCGTTGAGCCGGCCAGCATGAAAAACCGGATCAAAGAATTGCTCGAACTGGTGGAATTATGGGACAGACGCGCGAATCTGGTCAAAACTTTTTCCGGCGGAATGAAAAGGAGACTGGAAATCGCCAGAGGCTTATTGCACCACCCGAAAGTACTGTTCCTCGACGAGCCGACCCTAGGCTTGGATACCCAGACCCGAAACTTGCTATGGAACTATATCGGCCACCTGGCCCACGAAAAAGAGATGACCATACTGTTCACCACTCATTACCTTGAGGAAGCCGAAGCCAATGCCAGCCGGATAGCGATCATAGATCACGGCAAATTGCTGACTATCGGCTCGGCGGCTAAGCTGAAACAGGACACCCATACCAAAACACTCGAGCAAGCTTACCTCAAGCTAACCGGCAAGGAGCTCAGGGACGAAGAGGTTGACCCGCATGAGGCATGGCGGGCAAGACAACGATCGAGGAACATGCGATGAGAGTCATGTTCATCCTTTGGTTAAGGCAAATAAAACGTTACTTTCGCAGCCGGTCCAGAATAGTTGGCGCAATCGGTCAGCCGCTTTTGTTCTTGCTGGCGTTGGGTTACGGTCTGGGATCAATCTACAAATCGGCCGGACAAGGAAATTATCTGCAATTTTTGGTACCGGGAATAATGGCCCAGACAGTCCTGTTTTCTTCGATGTTTTACGGTGCCATGATCATTTTTGATCGTCAATTCGGATTCCTGAAGGAAACACTTGTCGCTCCGGTCGGCAGGCTTAAAATCATGCTGGGAGGAGCACTCGGCGGGGCAACCACTTCGGTCATGCAAGGTATTCTGGTATTTATAATATCTTTGGCCTTAGGCTTTCGTCCGCACAGCTGGTTAATGGCAATCATTGCAATCGGTTTTATGGCGGCCCTGGCTGTAGCGATCACCAGCTTCAGTTCGGGCATCGGCTCATTCGTCCAGGACATGCAAGGCTTCCAGGCCATCAACCAGTTCCTGGTCTTTCCGTTATACTTCTTAAGCGGCGCTCTGTACCCGCTGACGCATGTACCGGTCTGGCTACGCATCATCGCCGAAGCCAATCCTATCTCCTATACCGTTGACGCTATGCGCTGGTCGATGTTAGGCGTAAGCCGTTTCGGGATCTGGCACGACTGTATCGCGCTGTTGTTGACGCTTGTTGTGCTAATTGCGTTCGGCGCCATGCGTTTCCGGCATATCGAAGCCTAGTTATGCACCCTCGGCCAGACAACCTTGCCCTTAATCCGATTTAAATCTACCCAGCCGAAATGTCGGCTATCACTGCTGTAATCCAAATTGTCACCTATAAAAAACACTCTGCTACCGGCAGTACGTTCGACACGTTTAATCTTCTCCCGTCCATCGTGAGTGAATATAAATACTTCACCTGGACGTATCCGGCGGAATGAATTAATTGCTACCACCAACTGGCCGGGCGCCAGCTTAGGACTCATGCTGCTGCCAACCACCCGACGCAGCAGCAGCTTAGGCCTTATTGGTTTCCCAAAATATTTTAGCAATCTCATCGACTTGATCGACAAGCTTTTTACCTTCCGCCGGATCGAGATGCCGTTTGCAGGTGCTGGCCTGCTTAATGGCCAGCCAGAACTTGGTATGCAGATCAGGATATTTCTTCAGATGCTCCGGCTTAAAATAGTCAGCCCAAAGGACCATAAGGTGATGCTTAACCAATTCAGCCCGTTCTTCCTTGATTACGATCGCCCTGGTTTTATCATGCTCATCGAGGTTGTTATATCTTTTCAATATCTCGTAGACGGATAAGGCTTCGAGCCGCGCTTGGGCCGGATCGTATACCCCGCAAGGCAGGTCGCAATGGGCATATACCGGTTTGATATTAAATAATCGCATAAATTTACCTCCTTTAATCGAGTATGTATTAAACTAGATTATATTACATTCGGCTGGCGTCTGGTGTTAATAATATCCCAGTATTAATATGTAAGAATTAACTGAAAAAGTAGATAGTTATTAGTTAATATTGATCCTGGACAAATAACTTTATGGAGGCAATGGATGATTGAACCAAAAAGTCCGGAGAACATTAACCGGCAAAAATTGGATGAGCTAAGTTTCGTTGCCGATCCGATATATTGGCGCATGCTTGGATCGGCGGCGCTGAACGCTGTCGACCGGTATTCCGGTCAATCCAATATTGAGTACCAGTATGGCCGACTGACCAGGGCATGGAGCGCATCCTGGCTTGAGCAATCAGGCAATATTGTTCTGCTGGATGTTCAGACGCAACAATTCCTGCAATTACTGAACCCAAAATACAAGGCGGATACGCTGATTATCGAGCCGAAAGATAATGACAATCTTAGACTGGCAAGTTTTTTCAGTTTCGACGTCGTCCCAAGAACCAATGACAGCGAACATCACTTAGTAGTTATGCGGACCGTCATTCCTAGCACCCGCAAAAATACGGATATCTTGAAGATCGCAAATTCAATTATTAACGTATATGAAGAGAACCCATCTTTAGCCGCGGCCAACGGCGAGGACGCCACCAGGTTATATCTTACGCTTGCCGACAAACCATTTGCTGCCAGCCATACTGTCAGGAGATCGTATCCGCTGCAAAACCTAGCGGCCGAAGCTCGCCAACATATCCGGCTTGGTTTGGCCAACGTCGCCCAAACCTTCAAGCGGTTGCATGATGTCCGCTAGGACCACGACCATAGCGTATACGGAGCTAATTTGGCCGGTATCTGTGTGCCGACAGGCCGCATAGCCATGCACCGGAGCGCCTTTTTTAAACTCCGCTAGCAATATCCAATCAATTGGATGGCTGTGCCATAGCCTACGACCATCAATTAGCACTTGAAATGGATGACGTTGTGGCCGATGCGGCAGTATTGCCAGATATTAACGACTGATAATAACTCTGGATTTGGCTATAGTTGCCCAAGCCGGCCTTGGGGATCAGCGAATCGCCGGTTTTCGGATAATAGTATGTTGTCAGTAGATTGTTTTTGCCGCCGTAACTTAAGCCGTATGATTTAATATTGGCGACGTTGATGTGCTTCAGCAGTTGTGCCGCCCGTAAAGCATCCGCCAGGCTGAGGTTAGTTGCGACGTTGTTGCCGATAGCGTCAAACAAACTGGTTAGTCTTATCGGGTTGCTTAGCACCCCAATGCTTAAGGCCTTCTGCTCTAAGGCCACCAGCATTTGACGTTGATGCTGCTCGCGATTGATGTCGCTTTGCGGAAAACCGTAAGCATAAGGCGAATCACCGCGGGCAAGAGCCAAAGCCAAGGCCTGTAGTCCGTCGAGAGTGACCGGCCCGTTAGGCAGTCTGACCGGTCCGCCGTGTGCTTTATCGACATTAGGATCATACAAACCGCGCGGGTCGGGACTTTTGATGTCAATAGTAATTCCACCGACGGCGTTTACGGCATCCTCGAATGCGTTGTAATTGATTAACGCATAGTAGTCAATCGGTATCTCGAAATCCGTTTCGATGGTTTTCTGCAATTCGCCCATCCCGCCTTTGAAATACCCCGGTTGATTAAACGATGACACCGTGTTGGCGAAGTTGATTTTCTCATAACCGGCACCATTGAAATGAACCAGCAAATCCCGCGGTATGCTAAGCATAAACGCGCTGTTGTTTCTGGTGTCGATACTGACAATCATTATCGAATCGGTCAAAGCACCTTCATCACTATTGACGCCCTGGTATCCGGCCAGGAGAATATTAACTCTGCCCTGCGCTTCTCCGTTCAGTCTGGTGGTAGTGAACAAGGCGTGGATGTCACTGAAGATATTGCCATGGAACACTTTGTCCAGATCACCGATAATCCGTGAGCCGAACCAGCCGCCGGCAGTCAAAATAAGCACCAGCAGTACCAAAAACGTGGTCAAGACTTTATGCCGTCTGAACCACCTGGTTTTCTTGGTCTTTACAATCGGCACATGCCCATAAGCAGTGGACGTGCGACTGCCGGTTATGCTGTTGGGCAAAGCCATGTTAAGCAAAGGTTTCGGCTGGTTATCTGAAGCTGGATTTCTGATACCGGATAAGTTATCAAAAGATCTTGACGATTGGCTGAAATCCTTAGCCATATTTGCGCCCGATTGATTATCGGTCAACCTGTCGCTGGCCGGTCGGTTAACTAACGGCTCGTTGCTTATACGAACAGCCGGTTGGCCATTGTCTAGAGGACTGCTTTTTATATCCTCGATAACTTTCGGCTTGTTTCGATCATCCATTAATATCTGCTTTTAGTACGTCTAAAGTTTATCTATAAATTTTTCGGCCAGCACCTAAGCCTATTTTTGCACAAAAATAGCACTGCTCGTCCATCATTATCGGCCTAGTTTCGTCACCCTGCAACTAACAATAGTTCCGAAACAATGCTTATAGTTTAGCATACAGCCATTGGACATTTAAGCGGCTGGTTTGGAATGTTGTTGCCGCCATTGTTCGATTTGTGCATGGTGTCCGCTTAGCAGCACATCCGGAACTTTAATGCCACGGAAGTCTTCCGGCCGGGTATATTGCGGGAACTCCACCTCGCCATCATCATTTCGGAAAGATTCGATCTCCGCTGAAGTTTCACCTCCCAGTACACCTGGCAATAGCCGGACCACCGAATCGATTATGACCATTGCCGGTATTTCGCCGCCGGTTAGAATGTATGGACCGATGCAGTATTGTTCGTCAATCCAATTAGTAATTCTCTCGTCGTAGCCTTCATAACGCGGACAGACGATAATTAGCCCGGCAGCTGTCGCAGCCAATCGTTTGGCATCGGATTGATGATAACTTTTACCCCTGGGTGTCGGAAGAATCACCACTGCAGACGGATCAGCTTGTTTGGCGTCCTCAATCGCGTTTACGATCGGTTCCGGCATCAGCAGCATGCCGTCTCCGCCGCCATACGGCGTGTCATCCACCTGCCGTCTTGGCCCACGGCCATAATCCCGAAGATTGATCAGGTCATAGCTGACAATGCCACGATCAGCTGCTTTGTACAGCATACTGGCAAACAACACACCCTGGAACATCTCCGGAAAAAGCGATATAACCTGAATTTTCATCTTAAAATGTCTGGTCGTCGATCAAGACTTAAATATCGAGATCATCCATCTCTTCGAGCTCTTTGCGTGTCTTTGAGTAACGGTCAGGCTCATTTCCGTCAGCCTCATCTTCTTGGGGCAATTCAGTTTCCAACTCTTCTTTATCGGCTTCGTCTGGCTCGGTATCGACTTCAGTGTGCTTTGGTTGAGTATTAGTCTTCCGTTGTTCGGCCGGAACGCCGTTATCGACAATCTTCAGATTATAACGGGCATCATTCTTGGTCCCTAAAGCCCTCAGTAACGTTCTCAAGCTCTGAGCGGTAGCACCGCGCTTACCGATTACCCGACCCAAGTCTTCGGGGTCAACGGTCAGCTCCAATAACACGCCCTTTTCGTCTATCCGACGCTCGATCTTGACTGCGTCGGGATTGCCGACTAATGATTTTACTACAAACTCTACGAACTGTTGGTCAATACTGTTCATGACAGAATTCCTCCCTAAGGTTAAGCTAAATTTTAGTATAGCACCTTTAGCGACTGGGTTTTATGCTTTGTCCGCTGTCGGCTCGGTAGTGTCGCTGGCAGCGCTAACTGCACTATCCTGTCCGGTATTAGTTTCCGCCTCTTGTACAATGGCCGCTTTTTCTTTAGCCGGAGCCGTTGAGCGACGTTTGCTCGGATTTCTCACCCGCCCGTGTTTTTGGTTGGCAGCAATCGCCCAGGCCGGTAATTTCATCTTTTCCTGCTTTAACAGTTTTAACACCCGATCAGATGGTTGGGCGCCGTGATCGATGTAAAAACCAATCTTTTCCTTGTCAAGTTGCAGCGTTTTAGTGTGCGGATCGAAGCTACCGATGTAGGCTACCACCTTACCGCTAGTCGGTGTGCGCTGTGAATCTTGTACCACCATACGGAACATTGCATGGCCACTGCGGCCCCTACGTTGCATGCGGATTACTAACATTATTCTCTCTTAATCCCTATAGCCGTTGACGTTACCGTAGCTCGGCCCAATCTAGTTAAATTAATAGCGACAATGGTATCTTATTTTACAGATTAGCGACCCTGTAGTCAACATCTTATATGCTACCAGCCTCGCCCAGAGTCTTAAGGGCAGACTCGGCAGCTTGCTGTTGGCCGGCTTGTTTGCTTGGCCCGCTACCTTGTCCAAGCAACCGTCCGTCAACGAAAACTCCTACCGTAAATGTTTTGTCGTGGTCCGGCCCGTCCTCTGCCATCACCCGGTAAACCGGCGTAAATCCTTCCTGACTTTGGACAATCTCCTGCAGATGAGATTTCGGATCCATCCAGGTACCGCTGTTTAAGATATCTTTAAAGGTGGATAGTATTGATTTTTCAATGAATATCTTTGCACAATCATATCCCTGATCAAGATAAATTGCCCCGATTACCGCTTCAAAACTATTGGCTAGGATTTGTGCCCGGCCGCGCTCGGTACCTTTGCGCTCACCGCGACTTAGCCTAAGTAACGGTTCAAAATTGAACTTGTGCGCGGCAGCGCCGATACTCTCCGTCCTGACTAACGCGCTGCGCCAGTTGGTCAGCACTCCCTCAGGTTCATGGTAATTATTGTACAAATATTCGGTCACCACCAGCTCGAGTACCGCATCACCTAAAAACTCCAGTCGTTCATTATGTTCCTTGACCGTTTTCCGGTGTTCATTCAAATATGACCGATGGGTGAAAGCGGTAATTAAAAGTTCGATATTGTTGAAGTGGCAGCCCAGTGTGTTCTCGGCAAATAACTGATAAGCATTCACATCCATCTTATAATTTGGCATCCCGGATTCGTTTAAGTCCAACCAGAATCAACTTGCCGATATCCTCGTAGGCGATCTTGTCGATGGCGTCATGGGCCGGAAACCAGCGCATATCGTTCAGCCACTCCTCACCGTTAAGCTCATGGGTGTTGCCTAGTGCCTGTACCAGATAAATATGCATAGTCATCAATACCAGCGTATGGTTACGCCGGTATCGGAAATTGACCTTGCCTAACCAGTTCATGACTTTCATGTCCTGTAGCCCGGTCTCTTCGCGTATTTCTCTTTCGGCGGTAACTTTCGGTTCTTCACCGGGCTCGACGTGACCCTTCGGTATTGTCCAACGGTTCTTAGCATCCTGAATCAACAACAGCTCCAGTTGCTGGGTTTTTGGGTTCCGGCGCCAAATAACGCCGCCAGAAGTCGTTTCATGAACGGCTTCGTCAATTACCGGGCGCCGGGATACCAGGCGCTTGATTCCTTTAATTGGTTTAGGTCTATGCATCGATTAAGCTTTCGTTTTCTTGCTATTTTTAGCCCGCGGTTTAGGCTTCGGGCTTTGCTCCTCTTTTTGCCTGAGCAATGTGCCCAAGACACCGTTTACAAATTTTGAAGAATTTTCACCGCCGAACGCCTTGGCAAGCTCGACTGCTTCGTTAATTACTACCTTAGGCGGCACGTCACCACCTTGCTTAAGTTCATACAGTCCGATTCTGAGAATTATCCTGTCCATTCTTGCAATCTGGTCGATCGGCCATTCCGGGGCCACCGGTTGTAATTCTTTGTCCAGGCCGGCTGAATGGATGGACACTCCATGCACCAGTTGTTGAATGAATTCAGTATCCTCAACCATGTCGGCATAGCGGGCGATATTGCGATCCAATACCTGATTAAGATCGAAATCTTTATCGCCGGCGTCAACTCTGAACTCCTCTTCATAGAGAGTTTGAAGAGCGATGATCCTACCTAAATGTCTATTCGATGCCATCAGCTTACCTGCAATCTCCGGCAGATCTATGCTTAATCGGCCGGGGGATATTAAACGTTGGCAACCTTACCGGTTTCACGCTTGGTTGTCTTAACTTTGACCGGAGAACGACCATTGACTCTACGGGCCAGCTTAATAACTAAATGACTGCGCCTGGCACCGGTCGCTCTTGGACTGGTTCGTTTTTTAGGCTTTCCCATATTTTTAGCTTTGCCTCTCTTTCTCAGGCTATTAATTCTTGGCTTTAGTTTAGCAAATTTACACCTTAGATTCAACTCGATCAAACTAATCAAGCCGGTCTATCTTACCACCAAACTAATTAGTTTGTTAGGCACGTATATCACTTTGACGATGTTTCTTCCGTCTAAGTAGCGACTGATTTTACTGTCCGCAGTCGCGGTTTTAAGTACCTCAGCCTGGTCTGCGCCGCTGCCAACCATGACCTGACCCCTGAGTTTGCCGTTCACCTGGACGGCGATGACGCACTCGGATGTTTGAATATAGCTCTCGTCATAACCGGGCCAACCGGAAACATGAACCGATTCATCGTTACCCAGATCATGCCATAGCTCCTCGCCGATATGCGGCGCGAACGGCGCCGTAAGTTTAACGATAGTCTCCAATGCCCACTGCCACTGAGTTGCGGCATAGTTATCGACAGCCTTAACTTTGTAAAGTTCGTTAACGCATTCCATTAATGAGGCGATGGCGGTATTAAAACTCATACTTAACAGATCGGCGCTGACCTTTTTTACCGTACGATTAACGATTTTCATTAGTTCGTCGGAATCAATCGTGCCGCCCGAAGTTTCGCCGTAGTGTTGCACCAGCGTCCATAACCGTTGCAGAAACCGGAAAGTACCAGCGATCGCTTCCGGACTCCACGGAGTTGTCTGATCGTACGGTGCCAGAAAAGTGATTGCCAATCTTAACGCGTCGGCACCATAGCCACTATCGATTACATCGGTCGGATTAACTATGTTGCCCTTGCTCTTACTCATTTTCGTGCCGTCGGCCGCCAGAATAATACCTTGGCCACGACGCGCGGCATAGGGTTCGGCTGTCGGTACCAGTCCTCGATCATAAAGAAACTGATGCCAGAATCTGGAATACAGCAAATGCAGCGTCGTATGCTCCATGCCGCCAACATAGAGATCTACCGCCCCCCAATAATCCAGTTTGCTTCTTTCGGCAAACCGTTCGTTGTTATGGGGATCAAAATAGCGCAAATAATACCAGCTGCTGCCGGCCCAGTTGGGCATAGTATCGGTTTCACGTTTGGCCGGCAGTCCGCAGACCGGACAGGTTGTGTTTACCCAATCCTCAATCGACGCCAGGGGACTTTCGCCGGTTTTTGTCGGCTCATAATGCTCTACTATTGGTAACTCGACCGGTAATTGATCATCCGGTACCGCGACTGGGCCATGCTTCGGACAGTGGATTATCGGGATCGGCTCGCCCCAATAATGCTGACGACTGAAAATCCAGTCCCTTAGCCGGTAATTTACTTTTTCCCGAGCTAGACCTTGCTTTATTAGATCGGCAACTATTTTTTCACGGGCGGCTGAACTCGGTAACTTATCATATTTACCGCTATTAACCATAACCCCTTCGTCAACAAATACTTTGCCGTTGACCAACGCGTCATAGATATGCGCATGTCCCTCGTCAACCACCAATCTCGACGCACGGTATTGATCGACCCATTTAAGCGTAAATTTATCCTGCTCGTCTTTATCCAGCCGCTGACGGGCACGCCGGTTGCTGGTTAATTCGAATAGGTATCCGCGGATCCGGGCATAATAGTTTTTTTGCTTGACATTAGAATAGTAATAGTTGTGAACGGTGTATGGCAAACTGGCAGTTAACTTTATATCCAGATAACCGGTCTCTTCTTTAATTTCGCGCTCGGCAGCCTCAGCCGCTGTTTCACCGCGGTTAATGCCGCCACCGATAAATAACATGCCGCCGTAACGGTCCCGCCTTGGTCCCCAGTCCAACAACAGCACATCTTGTGTGGTTGGGTCCTTCAATACAGCGACAACCGCGTCTTTTTCAATCTCGTCACCTTGAACCTTGCCGCCTACCGGTTCAACCACATATTGGATCGGCAGATTAAACTTTTCGGCAAATTGACGGTCACGTTCATCATGGGCCGGGACCGCCATAATCGCACCCGTGCCATAGCCCATAAGAATGTAATCGGCTATCCAGATCGGTATTTTGTCTTTGGTTAACGGGTTTATGGCATATGAGCCGGTAAACATGCCGGTTTTTTCCCGTTCCGTATCCTGTCGGTCGATTTCCGATTCCGTTTGGACTGAACTGATGTAACTGCGTACCCGTTCTTTCTGGGCCGGCTTGGTCAACGTTTCCACCAGCGGGTGCTCAGGCGCTAAGACAATGAAGGTTGCTCCGTATATCGTATCGGGGCGAGTGGTAAAAACAGTAATCGTAGCCTTACTGCCGGCAACCGGAAAATCAATCTCGGCACCTTTCGACCGTCCGATCCAGTTAACCTGTTGGTCAGCGATCCGGCTCGGATAGTCAACGCTGTTTAAACCTTCAATCAGCCGATCGGCGTAATCGGTTATCTTCAGCATCCACTGGTTAAGCATCTTTTTCTCCACCGGTGTGTCGCACCGTTCGTGCCGGCCGTTGACCACTTCCTCATTGGCTAACCCGGTTTTACAGAACGGGCACCAGTTGACAGCCACCTCTGCCCGATAAGCCAGTCCGGCTTCGAAAAAACGCAGGAAAAGCCATTGCGTCCATTTGTAATAATCGGGGTCGGAGGTCTTGAAACTGCGTGACCAATCGAAACTAAAACCCATACTTTCCAGTTGCGTCTGGAAGTTAGCCACATTTTCCTCGGTTGCTTGCTGCGGCGAGACTTTGTTTTTAATAGCAAAGTTTTCGGTCGGCAAGCCGAATGCATCATAGCCCATCGGAAACAGTACGTTGTCGCCTTGCATCCGGCGGTGGCGGGCGATGATATCGCCAATCGTATACTCGCGCATATGGCCGATATGCATACCGGCGCCGGAAGGATAGGGAAATTCAGTAAGCATAACGTATTTGGGCTTGTCGCTGAAATCAATCGCCCGATAGATACCGGATGCATGCCACTGCCGTTGCCATTTAGGTTCAATCTGCTTGGGGTTATATCTCTTCATCGTCAATCAAAAGTATAGCAAAGATAGAGACCGATTCATCTAACTTCTTGTATCAACCAACCGCTGCCGGCTAATACTGTTTCAGATAGTTAGTGTCGAAAACGGTTGTCTTATGGCGGTTTTGTTCATGTCTTGCCAGGGCCAATTCCACCAGTTCGCTGACCAATTGCACACCGCTCTTGCCGGCTTTGCGCCAGTTATGAGCGTATAAGCTGCCGGGGAGCGGATTAACCTCATTGAAATAAACTGACTTGGTTTTAGCGTCGATCAACAGATCAATCCGGGCAATGCCTGTGCAGCCCAACTCAGCATAAACATCCAGAGCCAGCTGTTCAGAACGGTGATATAAATCACGGTCAATATTCGCCGGAATCGTACTGTATCCTTGCGCGCCAGTCTGCTTGCTGCCCTTGCCCTTGCCGCCGCGCATATATTTGGTGTCGAAATCAAAAACATCGTCACCGTTTAACAACGGTTGTTCGACATATGCTGCTACCGGTTTGTCATTACCGATAATCGGAACAGTCACCTCTATTAAGTTGGCTACGGCTTCTTCGACAATAACTTTATTGTCATAATGGGCCGCCACTTCGATTGCGTTTATTAAATCCTTTTTTTGGCTGACTTTGGTAATCCCGATGCTCGACCCCAAGTGAACCGGTTTGACAAACAACGGATAGTGTAATTTGGCCACGCGCTTAACTACCGCTTGAGTATCGGCAGCAAAGTCGGCGGCATAGAACCAGACAAATTCAGGTGTCGGAATGTTCTGGCTTGATGTCACGATTTTAGCTAACGCCTTGTCCATGGCCAGAACGCTCGATGGCATATCGCAACCGACATAAGGCACATCCGCCAGCTCAAACAAACCCATTAGCTCGCCGTCTTCACCGTGCGTGCCATGAGTGGCCGGAAATACCACATCCAATTTGATCGCTTTGGGTTTAAGCCCTGGTTTGATAATCTTAAGCCCACCACCAAGGCTGAGCTGTATCGGCTTTTGCCGGGCCAGAAAATCACTGATCTGACCGGAGGAATACAGGCTGATGTCCTTAAGTTTCGGGTCGCTGTACCAGCGGCCTGACTTGTCGATGTAAATCGGAACCGGTTCGTATTCGCCGGACAGTTGCAACGGTTTAATTATACTGGCGATGGCGGTAACGATTGATACATCATGTTCGGTGGAACGAGAACCGAAAACAACGCCGACTTTTAACTTGTTCATATACTGGTTAAGACTACCCTCAGTTTAAGCATAATTGTCCGGCCAGTCGTTCTGCATCAAAACTAGATCGCCTTCGGCAACGAATTGGCTCAGGTTGTTATAAAAACCAAGCGGATCGGTCTCAATGCGAGTCTCGCCGTGATAACCACCGTCTTTCAGTCCGGCTAAAATATAATCGGTTACCGAATTACGCATCAACACCACGATATCCGGTTTGGCTTTAGCAATCAACTCACCCATTTGTTTATGAACCGCTTCCGATTGACTGCCTTGTTCGACCAAACCGGGTGTGACATAAATTTTCCGGTTGGCTTTAAGTTCACTGAGCAATTGGGTGCCGGCTTTGATGCCGTCGATATTGCCGTTATAGGTATCATCGATAACCAGAGCGCCGTCGAGCTCATATGGTTGCATACGATGTTCGAACGGAGCGGTCTTGGCAATACCGGCCTTGATTTGTTCGTCGGTCAGACCCAGCTCCATCGCCAGTACGGCCGCTAAAGACAAGACACCAACCTGATGCCGGCCGATCAATTTACTGTTTAGATCGATGACTGTGTGTCCCCGTTTGAGCTTAAAACTAATGCCTTTAGTGCTAACTGTTATATTGACCGCCCGCCAATTAGCGACGCCCTTTGAACCATATACAATATAGCTATCGCGTAAATAAGGTTTGACAGCGTCCGAATCACCGTTAACGTATATGTTTTTAGCTTTCAGGTACGAGGCGATTGAGAAGATGTCCTCAGCCACAGCAGCCATGGTTTTGTAATTATTGAGATGTGCCGGTGCCAATCCGGTTATCACCCCGTGAGTGGGATGAGTGTTGGCGGCAAAACGCTTCACATCACCGGGCGCTCCCTCGCCGTACTCAATTATTAATATCTGTTCGTCGCCTTTCAGCCGGGAGGCAAATTTCGCGTGCTCGATGGCCACATTATGATTGGCTTCGGTGGCGGCAACGGTTTTACCCTCGCTTAACACGGTTTTAAGCACTTCCTTCATGGTTGTCTTGCCATAACTGCCGGCAACCGCGATCTTAACTCCTGGATGAGAGGCAAATATAGCCGAAGCGCGACTGATCTTAGTTTTTTGTTTAGGTTCGACGATGTACAGTCGCCCGATCTCCAGCGGCAGTACAATCAGGTTCGGCATGATAACCGGATAAGCAATCATGAGCGATATGCCCAGTTCCCAGTAGGCGGCCATGTTGTCGACTATACCTACGACAATCAAGCCTACTCCTGCGGCCAGTTCGACGAATATCCCTACCACCAGCCCGATCAGCAGCAACCGGGCGTAATTGGTAAGTTTCAATGATCCGCGTTTGCTGACCCGACTAAAATCTCCGGTCCGCCACAGCCAGCGCAAATAAGGGCCCGCCCGATATTCCGACGTCTGGAGCATATAGATAATAATCCGCGGAAAACGTAGTGAGTATAGCGAAAGTAGTTGGCGCATGTTAGAGGAATCCTTCGATCAGATCCTTGGTTTTGTCCGGTTGGTCCTGGTGAATAAAATGGTCATTTGCATCAAGCACTTCAAAATATGAATGCTTAATAAGTTCATGATACCGCTGTCCGTCGCTAAGCGGAATAGCCGGATCGTTACTGGCAAATATTAATAACACGGGCAAATCGAGTTTTGCGGCATCGGCTTGCAGATCCTGCCGAACAGTTCGTTTAAATGTCTCTTCCAGTCCCGGAACCGCCAATAAATCAGAACCGATCGTGCCATATAGCTTCCGGCGTAACTGCTGACGTTTGGCAGTCGGCAACCATAAAGTCGTGGCTTTACCGATTTTAGCCACCGTCTTGACTGCCAGTCGCTTAGCGCCTTTTTTGTCCCGAATCCCTGAGGCGGCAATCAGTATAAGTTTGTCCGCCTTAATCTTTCCGGTCGCCAATGCCCTGACCGCTAACGCGCCGCCGTTGGAATGCCCGATCACGGCGTATGGTCGTTTGACACCAAGCTTGAGCAAAAAATCCGCCAGAAAATCTGCATAATTGTCCAGGTCCCAGATCTGCTTCGGCGGCTGAGTCGATCCGAAACCGGGTAAATCCAACGCAATCAGCGTGTAACGTTGCCGGAGACTGGACATAAGCGCCGAAAATGTACTTAAGTTATCGCCCCAGCCGTGCAACAACACTACACATTTCCCTTTTCCGATAAGCTCGAAATTCACCGCAAGGCCGTCAACAATCAATTTCATCTGCTGCCACAATTATATATTAGTTAAGAACAAAGGCCGCTATCGGCTGTATTGGTTTACGTCGAAATAATTATCTCTGCCGTATCTTCGACCCCAGATTACATAGCTTGTCCTTTAGGCCGGATGCCGCTTGGTACAAAACAAAACCAATCATATCCTCACCGGCCGCTTTAATAATTATTGAGTGTTCGGCAGTGTTAGCTTCATCGCAAGTCAAGCCGCTGTCGGCCCGGATGCCGGATCGTCCAATGTTTTGCACGATTTGCCGGTCCGGATATATCGATTGTTCCGGTGATGGATTCGTTTCGGTCATGGTTAATATATTAGCGCCGGAACGCCGCAAACGCTATCAAAATACATATAGCTGATATTGGCCATGAACTCCGGAAACCCGGCCGCTGCCTGCACGTACTGCCTGTTAATCTGAGCTTTCTTCCGGTAATATGCCTTCCACCATTCATAGGCCGTCGGGCTTTTATAACTAACCAGTTCAATCGCTTCCCGCGCCAAAACCGGGATACCTTTATTAGATTCAAAGAAAGCACGGACTGGCAATGATACCCCGATCCAGTGTTCCCGGATCGCTTCCGGCGCGTTTCCTTTTGGTGTACGGACGATAGTGTAGGTGCCGATGACCGGCGCAATCCGGTCTAAAATAACTATAAGCCGGCCGTAGTTACCGGTTAACGACTCACCGCTGTTGTTCAATTCCGCCAGAATCCGGCTGGTAGTCGGCACATACATATCCTGTTCGGCTGCCACGTTGCGCTCATCGGCATAATTTTCATTGAACCAACGTTCAAAATCTTGCGGTATTTCTGTCATTGCCCCAATGATAACCCCAACCGGCTGTATTTAACCATACCGTCTCCGATAATGTCCGGTGCATTAGCTTGTTCTGGGCAACCGATGATTGTTAAGCCATTTAATTAAGCTTAAGTTTAATATAGTATATATTTAATACGCTTATTATTAAGCATAAAAATATGCGGCAGAAATTAAGGATAACAACTAAACACTTTAATTTGTATTTGCTGTCAGTGATAGTGATTGTTGTCGCCGTCGGCCTCAGCTTGCTGGCCACCACCAGTGCCGCCTCACCATATGTTTCATCTGAAGCGGAAGCCGGAACTTTGAGCGGACCCGCCACTATCCAAGCCGATACCGCAGCATCGGGCGGTAAATACGTTCAGTTCGGCAGCTTTAGCGCTTCAACCAACAACGGTGATGCTTACTTTAGCCTATCGCCAAGCAGCGGCAGCTATAGCGTTGGCAGCAGCTTTAACGTAAATATCTATGAAACCGCTCAAACCTCAGACAATGTTCAAGGCGTAAACGTCATCTTAGCCTATGACTCAAGCGACCTACAGTTCAATAGCGTGTCCGAAACCGGCAGTCCGTTTAGTTTAGTAGCAAAAAGCAGCGGTGGCAACGGGTCGGTACAGGTTGCCGAGGCTTCGACTGCGACCGTCAGCGGCGGACAGCAGCTGGTGGCAACAATCAACTTTACCGTCATTACCGCGAATTCGCCCAACCCGACAACTATAAGTATCGCCAATGGCTCGGACATCCAAACCGCCAGCTTAACCAGCGTCTGGAACGGAGCACTGACAAGCGCCAGCTTCACGCTTTGATGGTCAAAACATTGGATTGTTAACCATCAGCTTTTCGGCAGTTTGCCAACCCTTGCTCAAGCAACGTCCATGCCTAAACCACCGTAGAACTTCGGCTCATGGAATAGTTATGTTTAACCCAAAACCTAATAGACTTATTTAGGCAATTCACACATAGTCAGGGCACAGCATCCCTTTGTAGTCAACCAAAGATACTTGCACGACATCCGCAACTACTCATCAACTGGACCGAAAGTTCAACCTCAGTGTTTAAGCTGACCATTGATCGGCGTTCATAAATAAGGTGCCGCTATGCCGCGCTCCTTCTAGGAGTGTATTTGCTAAACATAAATCGATTAAATCTGTTGCTTATTGGCAACCCCGACAACTGTGGTACGAGCTACTGCTGTGCCCGGAGCGACTGTTTCAGGAATAAAAGCGGGCGGTTGAGGTATGATGACTTCATAACCACCGAACGGTGACGATCCGTTGATTGTCTTATTTGTCTTGAAACCAGCTTCGCTTAGTCGTCTGTTGGCTTGGCTGACGGTCTCTCCGCTAACAGATGCGGGTATTAGACTAAAGTTTTTATCGCCTTCTTTGGCAACGATCTGTTTGCCGTTGTTATGATATGTGGTCATTGGAGAATTGGCACTATTATTATGGTCAAACGTAAGCGTATCGCTGGGATATAGTTGGAGCATGGATCCGGCGGTTGTTGCTATATAAGTCTCATTCGCGGTGCAACCTTGGATGCTGGTTACCAGCGTTTTACCCTCATCTGACTGAGGCAACTGCTTGACTAGACTTTCATTATTCTGCAACTTAATGTTTATAGCGTTAGCACTAACTAGACTGGAGAATTGCAAATCGTTTTTAAGGAGTTGTACGGACGCCATTAAGCATTTTTCGCCAGCTTTAAATGCGATTGCTAATTTAGCTTGATTTGGTTCTTCGGTAACGCTTTCTGCTAACACTACTGTCGATTTAGGTTGTGGCGCTGTTTTAACGGCGAACGTAGAACCTAATACTAGGACGGTTGTGGCAGCTATCTCAATGTTACGCATAGTATCTCTCCTTTAACTTATTATTTATAATAATATTTGTATAACGTTTTACCATGAAGCCTATTGGCACTTAACCTGCCCGTGCAGTTCGAGAACCGATGATGATGATAGTCAACTGCCTACCTGCACCTGTTGTGCCGGCCATTCTTGATCTTGCAACCGAGTTTTGAGTAATTTAAAACCGATCGCTACCTTTTATGGATAACGTCACCAATCTTGTCAAGTCAACACACGACGGATGGTGCTAAAATATCAGTGCTCATATTGACCACTACTGAGTGGCATGAATCAATACTAGTCATACTAAATGAGTGCAGTACGCTTCTCCTCAGACCGAGATATCAGGTTCCTGTTGTGGTGTCAGCTGATATTGACTTCCCTGCTAATTATAGCCGCCGCAATTGCCTATTTGTTGTTTACGTCTCACTTCGACTTCGCTAGCAGAAAACAAACCTACAATAAGCTAGGATTAATATTGCCCATCCTGGCGACTGTCGGCGTTGTCTTGTCCTAATATCTTGACGCGCTGGGCTCGACGAGTATCGTCCTTACAGCGCTTTATAAGCCTTACCAATGTATTGCTGTTCGTCGCTTTATTCTGCTTGGCGCTTATTCAATTCTTCTTGGAAATCAACTAGACCGACTGCCCCACGCTAAAAAATCGCCAAGCATTCATGTCACGCGCCGCTTAACATAGACACACTGTTTCGTTCACTAGGCAGCAATATATAACTAAATAAGCGGCGACTATACCCTCAAAGCAAGTAATTGATATAATTACAACTATGGACAGTATCTCCAAGAAAGTAACCAAGCGGTGGAAGATAGCTTTCTGGATTACCTTAGTCCTTTTTGTTGGGGTTTCCATAATTTCTTCGGTGAAAACCAATACGATTAATAACCTACAGAGCCAAGTTAGCCAGCTACAAAGCCAAAACAGCCAATTAATAGATAAATACAATAAGCTAGTTAATGAATATAATTCGCTTACAAGTAGTAACGCTCAGGCAAGACAAAAATGTATCAGTAACGCCGAAAGTTTAGGAGCGCTTGACCCATTAGTATGGGGCAATAATGTACAGGCGGAAGTAAATGGCTGCCAAGCTGAATACCCTACTAATTAGTTTGCAGCCCTCGCTATAAAGAGTTAATATACTAGACATACAAAGCCTTTGAGTGCTACAGCTCAGGGGCTTTTTTGTTTTTTAAAAATGGTAAGCATGGGGCAATCGTATAGCGATTATTATAGGTACTTGCGAAGTACAAGAGCGGAGTTTAACTCTCCGTTGCTCCACCAACATTATAAAGAGAGCCGAAAAAGCGGCTCTCTTGGTACTTGCGAAGTGACTATACTATAGCACTTCCTAATTTAGGACGTCCACTAATCATGCGGACGATATATTCAAGATGTCTGAATATACTTGTCATACTAGGAACTATTACACCTTGACTTCTGTACTCCAAAGGAGTATACTTATAGGTAAGATGAGGTATACTAAGAAGCAATTTGAAGCTGAATATCCTAATGATGATGCTTGTCTCGAAGCTATCTTTCAGGACAGGTTTGGACATGTTAAGTTTTGTCCCTCTTGCGGAGCTGAGACTAAGTTTTACCGTGTTCGTGGTCGTCAGTGTTATGCCTGTAAATGGTGTTCTTACCAGCTATTCCCTCTAGCTAATACAATATTTAGAAAAACTACTACTCCACTAACTGATTGGTTCTATGCTATCTATATGTTTTCTACCCATAAGAATGGAGTATCGGCTAAAACACTAGAACGTGAACTAGGAGTAACCTATAAAACTGCTTGGAGAATGTGTAAGCAAATAAGACTGCTCATGCAACAAGAGAATGAGAAGCTATCGGGTGAAGTTGAGTTAGATGAAACATATATTGGTGGACGACATAAACAAAGTATGAAGTTTGATAAAAAGAACCTGTTTTTGGCATTGTTGAGCGAGGCGGTAGAGTAAAAGCTCAGCATGTTAGAAGTACTGGGGCTAGAGTACTGCTGCCAATTATTGAAGCTAACCTAGAGCTTAATAGCATAGTCAACAGTGATGAATATAGGGCTTATAGTTCTTTAACTATACGAGGTTACACTCATACTACGGTTAATCACTCAACACTAGAGTATGTTAGGGGCAATGCTCATACTAATACTATTGAAGGCTTTTGGTCTCAACTGAAGCGTTCGATTGATGGTACTTACCACGCTGTTTCGCCGAAGTACTTACAGTCCTATGTTGACGAGTTCGTTTTCCGTTATAACTTTCGGGGTGTAGCTGTGGGTCGACCGCCTCCAGGACGGCTATTCTTTTGACCGGTTAAGCTCAGCCATGGCTTTGCCCAGCATTTTATATAGCTGTTCGTTTTCCTTACCAAGCCGGTTATTATCCAGAATAAAATTACGATCATTATCTACAATAC
>DAHXLX010000005.1 GCA_027365775.1 Candidatus Saccharimonadota bacterium
ACCGGTCATAGTGCTTCGTCATCGTCAACGGCATTTAAGGACGGTACATACACCGGCAGTTCAGCTGATGCCTATTATGGTAATGTTCAGGTATCGGTAACTATATCAGGCGGTAAGATAACCAACGTCAAATTTTTGCAATACCCGAACTCGCATTACACGTCGGTAATTATTAACCAACAGGCAATGCCGTATCTTAAACAGGAATCGATCCAATCTCAGAGTGCCAATGTTCAAATCATATCCGGCGCCACATTCACCTCGCAAGCATTCATCCAGTCAATGCAAAGTGCGTTAAACAAGGCATAAAATTCAATGAAACAGACTCAACTTATTATGGGTATGCCAATCAGTGTCGAGATAACCGATGCACAAACTAACCAGCCGTTCGATAAAGTATTTGCTTATTTTAAAGAAATCGACAATCGCTATAGTACCTATAAACCGGGGAGCGAAATCAGCCGGATAAATACCGGATTAACTAAAGATCAATGGTCGGCGGAGACTGTGGCGGTTCTGCAGTTATGCGAAGAAACTAAACGGCTAAGTGACGGCTACTTTGATATCAGTAAGCACGGCTATATCGATCCGTCGGGGTTGGTTAAGGGGTGGGCAATCAATAATGCCGCCGATATGCTTAAGACGATGGGATACTCTAACTTTTATATCGAAGCCGGAGGCGATATTCAGGTAGCCGGCAGCAACGGATACGGTCGACGTTGGCGGGTCGGTATCCGTAACCCGTTTAATATCAGTCAGATTATTAAGATCATTGAAGTAACTGACGTTGGTATTGCCACATCGGGTACGTACATCAGGGGAGAGCATATCTACAACCCCAAAGACGGCTACTCGCATCCATCAGGCATTAAAAGCCTGACTGTTATTGCGCCCAATGTTTACGAAGCTGACCGGTTTGCCACATCGGCATTCGCCATGGGTCGTAGCGGCATGAACTTTATCCGGGCCTTACCTTCGTTCGAGGGCTACTTGATTGATGAAGCCAGGATGGCGACATATACGGAGGGCTTCGAGCGCTATGTGGCTTAAGTTGATTAAACCGATCGATAATCTTCTCGATGGCATTACGATGTACCGTCTCATGCTGTATTATCTGATCGGCTTGTTAATCGCGGCTATCGGCTTATCGGCTGTCGGTGTTATTCATTATAAACCGATTGACATTGCTATCTCGGCGGCAATCTTGGTTTTTTCTTGCTGGGTCATCAATAAGGTTTTTGCAACAATTTTCGATGCGCCGGTTAACCCGGAATCATCTATTCTGAGTGGGCTGATTCTGTCATTGATCGTACCGCCTTCACCGACCAGTTACGGGTTGTTGTTCTTGCTCGCCGCAGCCGGTCTGGCGATGGCCTCCAAATACATATTAACTATTAACAAAAAGCACATCTTTAATCCGGCAGCGATAGCTGTCGTGCTTACCGCTATCGGGCCGCATCAAAACGCCAGTTGGTGGATTGGAACCGCATCATTACTGCCGTTTGTAATTATTGGCGGCGTGCTGGTGGTGCGTAAGACCAAACGTGAGCAAATGGTTATTGCGTTCCTGTTAGCCACGTCAATCGTTACCGCGGTATTGTCGCTTACCGGCGGTGGACATATGCTAACCAACCTCAAGAATATGGTTTTAACTTCATCGGTATTTTTCCTGGGCTTTGTAATGCTGACCGAACCTTATACGTCACCAACGACCAAAAACAAACAGTTGTGGTACGCGGTTATCGTCGGCGCGATTATGGCTCCCCAGGTTCACATCGGTAACTATTATTCTACACCGGAGGTGGCCCTGATCATCGGCAACATATACGCTTTCTTGGGCGGGAATCGGGTCAAGCTGTTCCCGACGCTGTTTAGAAAATATAAAATCGCCGAAGATACGGCCGAATTTGCTTTTACCGTTGATCGAAAGTTTAACTATAAACCGGGACAATACATGGAGTTCACGCTGCCCCACCAGTCTGCCGATTCGCGCGGTGTCAGGCGATACTTCACACTGTCGTCCTCGCCGACCGAAGACAATCTAAAAATCGGCGTACGCTTCTACGACAAAGGCAGCACCTACAAATCGGCGTTGCTAGATATTGACCAGAATACGCCGATTGTCGCTTCTCAACTGGCCGGTGAGTTTGTGCTGCCCGATGACCCATCGGAAAAACTTTGTTTTATCGCCGGCGGGATTGGTATTACCCCTTTTCGGAGCATGATCAAGTACCTGGTTGACAAACACGAAAAAAGAAACATCGTATTACTATATTCGGCCAAAGACGAAGCGTTTTTTGCCTATAAACAGCTTTTTTCCGAAGCCAGAAAAGTGATCGGCCTTAAAACAATATACTTTGTCACCGATAAGCATGCAAAACCGGCTTCAGCCAATACCTATAAGGCAAGTATTAATGCCGATACAATCAGTAGGGCCGTGCCCGATATTAACCAGCGCATAATTTACATATCCGGAACCCATCAGATGGTAGAATCGTTGCAAGAATCGCTGCATGACAATGGTACAGAGCATGTTAACATTAAAATTGACTTCTTCCCGGGCTACGCATAGCCCGCCAGGACGGTCGGTTTTTAAGCATAAAGAAAGGACAGTTGACCGGTTTATGACTGATAAAGCAACCAACAAGGATATCAAGCCAAAAAATTCGATCGCCTATTACGACGATGTCAATCATAATTACGAAGATTTCTGGGTCGGCCGGGAATACGAACATCGGGCTGAGCTGATCGCTTTAGACAAGCTGCTTGAGGGCAGGCATTACGAGGTGGCAATGGATTATGGTGGCGGCTATGGCCGGATATCGTCGGCTATACTGGCTCACGCTGATCGACTAATATTGGTCGATCCGTCGACGAAACAGTTGGACATAGCCAAAAAATTTCTCAAAGATTATCACAATGTCGAATATATCCGAGTCGATGAAAAAGACCGCATACCGGCTGAAGCCGATTCATTGGACCTGTTGGTAATGGTAAGAGTATCGCATCATTTGCCGGATCCGGGGCCGACCATTGCCGAGATTCACCGCAGTTTAAAACCGGGCGGCAATGCAATAATCGAAATCGCCAATGAAGCGCATTTTGTTAACCGGATGCGCTATTTAAGACATTTGCAGGCAGTACCCAAACAACCGGTGCCGATCGGCAAAAATGCTAACGGTATAACCGACAATACGCCGTTCGTTAATCATAACCCCAAGACGATTGAGCGGTTATTCAGCCAATATGGCCTAAAACCGATCAGCAAACTGTCGGTGTCGAATTTAAGGCACCCCTATATTAAGGAACATTTAAGTGTTAGCCGGATGTTAGCAATTGAGAAATTCTTCCAAGGCAAGCTTTCGGTTTTCGATTTCGGACCGAGCATCTTTTACCTGTTGGGCAAAGCGGACTGACTCAATATGAACACTAAGTTGATGGCGGCAAAGTTATATGGCTAGGATAAAAAAAGCCTGGCGCATCATTATTGGTTTGTCGATCGGCGCGATACTGCTGGCTGCTGCAGCCTATTTGTTCGTTAACGGTTCGCCGGTCAAGCATAACCGTCATCAACCAGTGGCCGCCGTTAAAACAACAACCAAAATACCAGCTAAACACAAACCGGCTGTCGCCGCTAATATTGCCCATATCTTTATTATCATGGATGAGAACAGACCGTTTGATACGATCGTCGGCAATCCGGCATTGCCTTTTATCAACAGTTTGATCAATCAATATTCGCTGGCAACAAACTATTCGGCCGTTACCCATCCGAGCCTGCCTAATTATCTGGCAATAACCAGCGGTTCGACTGATGGCATAACCACCGATTGCAACCCCCCCAGTGCCGGCTGTATCGTCAACGTCAGCAATATCGCCGACCAGGTGGAGCAAAGC
>DAHXLX010000008.1 GCA_027365775.1 Candidatus Saccharimonadota bacterium
ATGGTACCCCCTGCAGGATTCGAACCTGCGACCTTCTGTTCCGAAGACAGACGCTCTAATCCGCTGAGCTAAGAGGGCATAATTAAATCGTTCCCTTAACGATCATCGTATATTATCTTATCAGGGCGGTGTATTTAAACAATATAAATATGAGTATTACATCTAAGATTGAAACATTATTAAGACCATACATCGATATTATCGGCAGTGATCCAGCTCGTAAAGGCAGCTCATTAAAACGTATGGAAGCATTGATGCAAGTGACCGGTAATCCTCATTTAAAACTAAGGACGATACACATTGCTGGAACCAGCGGCAAGACATCTACTGCTTATTATATGTCTGAGCTATTGACCTGTGCCAATCAGTCAGTAGGTTTGATAATATCACCTCACGTAGACAAAGTAACCGAACGCGTACAATTAAATGGATGTCCACTAACTGATGAAGAGTTCCTGGTTCAGCTAAAAGTTTTTATTGGTTTAGCCAAAAACTGTGTCTTAGTCCCCAGTTATTTTGAACTTCTTTATGGCTTCGGTATATGGCTATTTGCATTGTTAAATGTTGATTACACAGTCGTTGAGACCGGGTATGGCGGCTTATTAGACGCAACTAATATTCTGCGGCGCAAAGACAAGCTGTGCATAATTACGGATATAGGTTATGACCATATGGCTGCGTTAGGCGAGGATATAAGACAAATTGCCGCACACAAAGCCGGCATAATTCACAAAGGTAACACGGCAATTATGTATAAGAAAGACCAGCTAATCATGCCGGTTTTTGTTAAGCGCGCTAAAACCGTCGGGGCGAAATTAATCATTGTCGACGAAGAAGAGATTGTTGCTAACGAATTTATCGATCAGCTAGTTGATTTCCAACGGCGCAATTGGTTACTCGCCAAAAAAGCCTTTGATGCTATCGCTGATCGAGACCGGCTTGAGCTGCTAAGCAAACCGGTACTTTTTCGTACTCAGTCTATCTATATTCCCGGACGTATGGATTTGTTCAGGCTGGGCAGTAAGCAGATCATCATGGACGGGGCCCACAATGAACAAAAACTGACAACTTTGTTGACTACGATTGCGAACAGGTTTCCGAACCAAAAAGCATCGATTGTACTGGCTGTAAAGAATGACAAAAGAATCGGGAACCTGGCAAAAGCCTTAAAACCGGTTGCTGGTAAGATTTACGTTACAGAGTTTTATACTACCCGTGATCTGAAAGTTAAAGCCATGCCAGCGCAAGAACTGACACGGCTACTGCGCAATCAAGGTTTAAATGAAGTTGTCAGTTGTCCTGACCACACACGAGCCATGCGCTATGCTTTGCAGCAAAAAGATGAACTGATAGTAGTTACCGGATCGTTTTATTTGCTCAGTCAGCTGCGTCAAAAAATAGGTCAAGGCTTAGTCTAAGCATCCGGCTTACTCAATAACAGTCTCTAAGTGTATAGTCGTGCTTATGAGTAATGTTAAGCTAGGTCGAAAATCTACTGCCGTGGCCGCTGAGAATGTCGATAAACGAACCGAACCGGGCGTTGAATCAGACAAGCTTAGCGCTAAGCATAGCCGGGTTAAGCACTGGCTAAAACGGATTTTGTTAGGCTCTCTGGCGTTGTTAATAGTTCTTATCGGTTTCTATGGTTGGGAACTATATTCAGCAACGTCAGAACTTGCCGGTCAACATAATCCGGTTAAATTGTTTGCAACGCTATTGCCACAACCGTTAGCAGAATCTCAAGGGAGAATCAATATATTGCTGGCGGGTTATTCGATTGATGATCCTAACCATGCCGGTGCTCAGCTGACTGACTCGATCATGATCGTCTCTATCAATCCCAAAATGAAAACCGGCATCTTGCTAAGTGTGCCGCGTGATTTGTGGGTACGTGTTCCGGGCAATGGCTATGCTAAAATCAATGCCGCCTATGAATACGGCCAGTGGGAGCATTTCAACCAGTCCGGCTATTTTCCCGGTGGCATTGGCTTACTGGAGAAGGTGTTGGGCAAGATTGTTGGCCTTAATTTCAATTATTACTCCTTAATCGACTATGCCGCTTTCCGCGACGCGGTTAACGCTGTCGGCGGGATAAACATTAATATTCAAAGTCCCGATCCCAGGGGTATCTACGATGCCTTTACTCATTTGAAACTGCCGAATGGCAACGATCACCTTAATGGTCAGCAAGCGTTAGCACTGGCTAGAGCCAGAGGCGACGATGTTGCCGGTGACATATCCTACGGCATTCCGAACAGCGACTTTACCAGAACTATGTATCAACGCCAAATGTTGATTGCGGTCAAAGACAAAGCCGACAAAGTGACATCATTATTTAATCCCTTAACTTTCTTCAGATTGTTAGAGGCGGTTGAAAAAAACGTCAAAACCAATTTGAATATCGGTGAAATGGTGTCACTTTACCGGGACACTAAGAATATGCCCAGCAAAAACATCCAGACGATCGCGTTAAATGATTTCCATGGCCGTAACCTGTTGAGCAATTACTATGTAGATGGTCAAGAGGCGCTGGTGCCAACAAGTGGCCCCTTCGATTATAGCCAAATACGAAGTGCAGTCCGACAGATGATTAATTAGACCTAGTGGTTTGTTGGTTGCTATTGCAATCTAGCTTAAGCATAATATCCAGTTAATGAGCCATAAAACCAAAAAAGATGTTGGCGCGATTATTCGCCGGTCCGGTGTCAGTTTCCGCGTCTGGGCTCCTTTTGCAGAATCGGTCAAGCTAATCGGTTCATTTAATGATTGGCATGAAGCTGACATGGTTAATGAAAACGATGGTTATTGGTCGACGTTTGTCCGCGGCGCCAAAATAGGGCAGGAGTACAAATTCGTCATTTATAACAATCAGCAACGGCTGGTTAGAAATGATCCCCGGGCTTTTCACTTCACAACAACATCAGGTAATTCGGTTATCGACCGGAGCGGGTTTGATTGGGGCGATGATGACTTTCAGCCGGCACCAATTGAGCAGCAAGTTATCTATGAGTTGCATGTCGGTACCTTTAACCGCCCGGATCCGGCGACAACTGGCACCTTTAGCGACCTAATCTACAAGCTTGATCATCTGGCGGCACTAGGCATCAATATGATTGAACTAATGCCGATCAGCAGCATGATGATGGATAGGGGTTGGGGTTATGCGATTGACTATATTTTCGCTGTTGAAAGCTTATATGGTGGTCGCTATGGGTTCATGCAATTTGTAAAGGCTGCCCATCAACGCAACATCGGTGTGATCCTCGATGTTGTTTACAATCATTTCGGTCCGGACAAGAACTTGGACTTATGGGACTTTGACGGTTGGCATGCCGAGGGCATGGGGGGCATTTATTTCTATAATGATTGGCGGGCTGAAACGCCGTGGGGCAATACCAGACCTGATTTTGGTCGCCCCGAAGTGCGCCAGTACATATTGGACAATGTGGCAATGTGGATTCATGATTGCCGGGTGGACGGTTTGCGGGTCGACTCAACAATTTATATCCGAAATGTAAAAGGAGCCAATAATGATCCGGCTCACGATTTGCCTGAAGGCTGGTATTTGTTGCAGCAACTTAATGCCATTGCCAAAAAGATTGACCCCTATGTATTAATGATCGCCGAAGATATTGCCGACAACGATTATATTGTTAAGCCGGCCAATCAAGGAGGTGCCGGTTTCGATGCGCAATGGGAGTTGAACTTTCCCGCAGCTGTGCGTCAAGCTTTGGCCAGTAACAACCCCAACAATATAGATATTGCCGGCATCAGTGGTGAGCTTAGCCGGCGCTATGACAATGATGCATTTAAGAGAATTGTATTTATCGATTCGCACGATAGCGCGGCCAATGGTTCGGTACGTACGATCGAGGCTATCGCACCCGGCAAAACCGATAGCCTGTTTGCCAGGCAACAGGCATTAATTGCCGCCGTACTGTTGTTAACTACACCGGGCATACCGATGCTATTTCAGGGCCAAGAATTTCTTACCGGCGGTGCGTTTAATGATTGGCAGTGTCTGGATTGGAGCCGGGCTGAAAAGTTTAAAGGTATCGTTGCCGCCTACTCTCACCTGATTGCGTTAAGAAAAAATGTCTACGGAGTGAGCGCCGGTTTAACCGGTAAAGAGATCAATCTTATGCATGTCGATCAGACCAATAAGGTGTTGGCTTATCATCGCTGGAAAAACGGCGGTCCGCATGATGACGCAGTGGTGATTATTAACTTTAGTGACCGTTACTTTCCCGAATATATGATGGGCATGCCGAGAAACGGGAAGTGGAAAGTTAGGTTTAACAGCACCTGGAACGGCTACTGCGATGATTTTAAAAATATACATCTACCGGACGTTGAGGTTGGTACCGGTGCGGGCACGTTAAAACTGCCAGCCGCCTGTGCATTAATTCTTTCTCAAGACTGATCAAGAGCCGGACTCGTCAGCGGCACAATTTAGTCGCAGTTAATCGGCAGGTTAGCCGGGCAAGTTACATTTTGAGTCTAACTATTGTGTCCGTCTGTCAGTTTTGTTGCAGCTGATGCTTGTCACGCAGTAGGCGCCGCCGTTTTATATACCACCAGACGATCAGGGCAATAATTGCCAGGGCAAAGATAACACTTATTGGCGTTGAGGCGCTGGATATAGATTGCCAGTTGCCGGCCAGTGCTTGACCGATGTATGCCAATGCGAACGTCCACGGAAGACTGCCGACTAAAGTAAAGATGCCGAACTTTAATACTGACATTTCCGCAATGCCCGCCGGGAAACTAATGAATGTCCTGACAACCGGCAGGATACGGCCGATCAAGACCGCTAGGTCACCCCGTCGCTTGAAGAAGACTTCAGCTTTATCCAGATCCCGATGTCGCAGTAGCACATATTTTCCCCATCTTTCCACCAAGGTACGACCACCGGTCCGGCCCACGATATAGGCAATGTACGACCCGATAAGATTACCGGCTGCACCCAGACATGCTACGGCCAAAATGTTTAAATGAAACGAGGTACCGGCAATCAAGATACCGGCACTTAAGGCGCCGCCAAAAATCATCACAACTTCGCTGGGTATCGGTATGCAGGCCGACTCTAAAATCATCAGAATGAATATCGCTAGGTAGCCGTGTCGGCTGATTTCAGAAACTACAAGCTGCTCCATGCGGCTCCTGTTTATAATTAATGGGACTGGTTCAATCGATAAGTCCTTTCAATTATACGCTAGATTGTTGTCTGCATTGTATCAATAACCCAATTAAGCGGCCGGAAAACCGGATAATCCGATCCTCCGGCAATAATTTCCGGCTTGATGGTAATAATATAGTTTTTGTTTTTGGCTATTACACGCTTTACTATAAGCGTTTTGCTTGATAGCAGCCGTGTTCTTACCGACCTTAAAGATCAGGTGAGCTGAACTTATTTGTCACTGGCAAGTTAAGGATTAGCGGTAATCAGAGCGACAACACTATATAGCCGATGACGGAATCAAATCCGCTTTGCAGTTGATGTGTCACTTAGTACCCCGGTTGATTTAGTCGATGCTTCTTCTCTGGTGGTTGTCAGGCTGCCGCCAGCAGTTATAGATGACTATGGCAGCAGTGCATTATAATAATTAATATGACTCGACAAAGAGACTTCGGTCAGGGATTGGGCTATAACCGGTTGGCTGTTTATAGCAGACCGATCAGCCAAGAGCGACCGCTATCCGGTCTTGATAATGATCTGTTAGGGTGTGAATATTAACGGTTTGATAAATGATTCACCCTGACTTTGAACAAATAGAAGATCCGTACGTCGCAGAAGTTTTTAGCGAATTATTCCGGCCCACTGCGTATAAATTCTGGTCAAGCGACAAAGACTGGCATGAGGGTATCGTTTTTCCACCAGAACCGGCCTATTTGACTAATATATTAGCCGCGTATTTTGAGCCGATTAGCGAAGAAAACAGTTTGGATATACGTTGCCAGATGGCTATACTCGACCCGGATCGTGCCCCTGCGCCTCAACAATTCAGCGAACTTTATGAAGAAAATGTAGGACGGGCCCAAAAGGAGTTTTTACCTGCACTTTTAAAGGTCACCAGAATCGTAACCGGACTTGAAAACCCGGAGAAGATACAGCAATGGTACACTGAACGAGTTCATGAGCGCCAAAAGTTGTTGGCAGCTTTTATGGTGACAAGAGTAATGCGGACAGGTAAGTTGCTGGCCGCCTTGGCATATCCCACGTTTATTATGGAGCAATTACCGCTTCAAATTCGGGAAGGAGCAGTAAACATTCTGCCTGTTGTCCGACTAGCTATAGCGGGCGCACAAGGAAAAGATCATAAGCTTGATGAAATTTATCAGTCATTACAAGAACTGCTTAGAAACGATCGCGGTAACCAATATATGGGACTTGCGGCAGCTTCAGCTTTTTTGCCAGACGCTGATGCTATAAAAAATATTCTCAATAAAAAGTTGCCCGATTAACTACGCCTGCTCCAACCAATCGAACAGAGCTTACCCATCGACACAAGCAGATCGCATATTAACCTTAATCATCGACAATATTAAGGCTTTTTAAATAAACTGCTGGTTGTTAGATAACGACCTGATTAGTTGATGCAGGAATAGTCATAGTCGACACGCTTGGCAACGTACTGCGTAACGGTTGTTTTACCGCCCGTTAAAGCTGGCAGGGTGCAAGCGGTTTTTGCGCTGCTGAGATTGCTTGAACCAGGCAGCCAACTATCTAGACCGTAAAGGTTACTGGTACTGCTGACTGTACCGGCTATTTGATTCCACTGTGTTGCCGTTGAGTACAGGCCGACACTTCCGCCAAGGCTTTCAAGATAAGCTGTCATCCCCTCAAGGTCGGCAGTATTGTTAGCAGTAGTAGTTTCCCATGAGTTGTTTGTCTCGACATCCAGCCACCATTTGAAGCTTGCCGGATTGTTACTACCGATACGTGTCTGGGCGTCTAACTCGGCCATGTTATGTCCGTACTGGTAAGCGCAAGCCTGGTTATCTGCTCCTGTGCACGGACCGTATGGGTCGGTATCTACTGCGCCAGTTAGAGGATCAGTATTGCTGGTGGGCCAATCGGCTACGCCTAAATTGCCCGGATTAGCGGTATTAACATACAGGGCTGCTTTGCCCTGACCAGTACTCCCAACTGAAGTCTCGGCCCATGCCAGTTCAGTTGAAAAACAGGGATTAGTCGTATTTGCCAGGCCGTCATTGACGCCGACAATACCGAATAGCTGGCCTTTTGGCAACGGTTTATCACACTGCGGCCAGGATACGTCATTGCCGGTAACCACAACCGTTGATCCACTGCCGGATCCGCCTCCATGATTGGAATTTCGAGCTGCCAGCGTGGTTGATGGACTCAGTAATATTACCAAAGATAAGCTTACAAGGGTGGCTGATTTTAAGCTTAAGATTGGTTTCACGCGACAATTGTACCACAGACACAACAACAAACTGCAACTTATTGCCCGGTAGCAGTTGGACGTCTATGGCCTGTGCAATCTGAACAGCGCGAGCTAAGCCAGCATGTGGTTAGGAGTTTGATTTTGCTTGGCGGCTGACGTTACCGCCATCATGCCGGTTAACCATAACCCTGCATCACCGATTGTTTAGCTGTCGTCGATCACTGGTCATCGTTCAGTTTCTCTGGCTAGATATCTTCGTTCTTTGGCGGTCAACTGCTGTCGTTTAACCGGATGCACAATCGCTAAGTGTTTACCGACTGGACAGTATTGGTACCGCGTATACGGACCGAGCCTGACCGCTTTCAATGAAACTCCTTCAATCCATCTGGTTTTAAAGACATGCTCCTTGCTGCAACGAACCACGCATATGCCCGGAATGTTGTAGCCTTTTCGCTTCATTGACAGGTTAATGAGGATTAGCAACAGTCCTACCGTCACGATAACTATGATGGAGATTAATAGGTGAATCATCCATTGATTATATAAAGCAAGAACGTACATTGCTCGTAATCCAGGTCACGGTAAGGCAGTGCTTCGATAATTTATACCGTGCATAGCTAAGATTTATTTGCGTCTTACATCCTTGTTAACTGGTTAGCAACCCGCTAGCCAAAATAAACGGTTTTTCAAGCCTGGTCAGTCGGCGCGCTGTTTAAATGCAAGACCAGACCATGGTTTTTTGGGCGGATTATCGACTTCCAGCTTAAACATCAGCCGGCAGCCCATATCTAATCAATAGTCAACGTCTTTGCCGGGCTATCAATTGCATGCCTATTGCAGCTTGACGTTAACTTCTATCGTCGCTAACCACCAAAAAAGTGACCATATTGTAATGTAAACTATTTACAATAACTTAATTATTTGATAGTGTGTATTCATGGTTAGTAACAATAGTTTAGCCGGACGGAGCACAAAGTACTGCGTTTCGTTACGGAAAGTTTTAGCTACGCTAGGTCATGCTACCAATAACCAGCTACTGGTTGAGCTAAGGAAGTTGTATCCCGGTCTTAGCGCGACCACCGTTCACCGGGCATCGGCCAGATTGGCCGGTCGGGGCGAGATCGGTATTGCACCAGCCGCTAAGGACGGTTCGAAGCGTTACGATGCCAATATAAAACCTCATGATCATTTCCATTGCACGCGTTGTGACGGCTTGAGGGATACGGACGTCAAGGCGAGTATCAAGCCGATACTTGAAGCGTCGATCGGGGACTGCTGGATATCCGGACGGCTAACCATAAGTGGTATATGCATGCATTGTATTAAATTAATAAGAGAGGAGTAGCAGTGAAAATAACTGTTTACAGTACAAAAACATGTGCCTATTGCAAGATGTTAAAAGGTTGGCTCAATGATCGGTCGATTGAATATACTAACTACAATGTAGACGAAAATCCATTCGCCGCTCAGGTCATGGTTAATATAAGCGGTCAGATGGGTGTACCATTTAGTACGATTGAATATGATGACGGACGTGTTGAAACAATTGTCGGTTTCGACCGGCCACGGTTTGAAGCTGCTTTGCAAAGTTTTGGACAGTGATTAATTGATATACGGAGGCTAATATGAGTTTTTCAAAGTTCATGGTCAGTGGTACCGGTAGACTGCTAAGAATTGTTGCCGGGCTGGTAATAATTTATCTTGGATTTGCCGTAATTAAAAAAACAGTCGGCGATGTGGTGGGTATTATCGGAATCATACCTTTATTGGCCGGTATGCTAGACATTTGCGTCCTGGCCCCTGTGTTGGGATTACCGCTAAGCGGTAAATCGATAAGGTCAGATCACTAACTAGTACTGATTTGAATCAATAGCATTTTTCAGATGCGGGTTGCAGCCTTTAGCTTGTGCGGTTATGCAACAGCTGTGGGCTGGTCGACCGTAAGCCAATGAGACAGTTTAATCAAACGACTGAAATATTCCTAGCTACCAGCCCGGTCCGATCGGGAACCTTCTCCATTGCGGTGTTAAGCTTAGCCGAGATAACGGATAATATGTAAAGAGCTCCTGCCTATGAGGAGGAGCTCTTGTGACCCGGCAGCTTAGTCAGTCGGCTTTAGCTGCCAGTTTCTTGACAGATCCGGCTTTCGAGCCGCTGATTTTAATACGCTTGGCTTCTGGACGGTTAACCGGTACGGTTATTTTCAGTAAGCCTTTGTCCAGTTCGGCGGTAATGTTTTCATTGTCCGCTTCTTCAGGCAGAACTACCCGGCGGGCAAAACTGGAATTGCTTTCCCGTACCATGTAGCTTCTTTTGCCATCCTGTTCCTGTCTGTCGGATTTTTCGCCTCTGATTTCCAACACATTGTCGCGGATGCTCAGTTCAATATCTTCAGGGTCAAAGCCCGGTGCCTGCATCTCTACCACCATATGTTTGTTGTCAGGGCTGTAAATATCTACCGACGGCAAGTTGAAAGAACTGTTGGGCAGACCGACTGATCGCCACAAATTATCGAACAACCTGTCCATCTCTTCGAAGGTTGATAAGCCAAGTGTATCGCTTGGACGACGAACTAGATCGAACATAGCCTTCCTCCTTTCTGCTCTAGCCGCTAGTGATCAGTTAAAGGAGTGTTGCCCTGACTTTGGGTGTTAAGTTTAAATGCAACTCCCAACTCCGATAACTAACCTACCAGCGGAGTAGCAATCTGCATTAATATTACCCTTGATTTACGTGGTGGATGCCCACCACTTCCTTTATAGCAAAATTGGCACTCTACTGTCAAGAGTGCCAAACCGCTTGTTTGCAAAAAAAATCAATATTTTTTAACCAAGTAATTTTCTCATGCGTTAACTATTTAAGTAAAACCGGCTTGTGTCCAGCGTAAACTGTTTTACATTACAGCGGTGGTTAACTAATTGCTACAATGTCGGCATGAAAGTATATATTGCCTATGGCTGGCCGGAAGGCAAGCGGCACTCAGTCCTGCTCAAGAGAGCTTTAGTCAAGGCCGACTATGAGCTTACTAACCGGCAAGAGAATGCAGATATTGTCATTGCGCATAGCGCCGGCTGTTATCGGCTTAGTTCTGAACCAAAAAACAAACTTGTGTTGCTGGTCGGATTACCTAACTGGCCCCACAAACCTTTGCATAAAGCGACCTGGCAGAAAGTTCGGCTGGAGATTAAAAATAGATACTGGTACCGCAAAACTTTGTTGAATGTGTTTTATGCATTACATATCCGAACCACTTTTAAAGCCTGGCGAGCGTTAAAGAGCAAGCTTATACCACTGGCTGAGGATAAGCGGGTTGTGTTGATACACAACAAGCAGGATGCCTATATGCACGATAACACCGGCAGGGCTATGGCGGCGAGAAGAGGTTGGGAGTATGTCGACCTGGACGGGCAGCATGATGATCTTTGGCAAAATCCCAAACCATACATTGAAATTGTTAATTCCATTGTCGGCTCGAACTCAACTAAATTGCATAAACAACACCCCTGATTCCAGTTAATAAGACTTTAGGGCGACTATATCCTCAAAGCAAGGAGAGGATAGTCGCCAATCACGCATTATAAGCTTGCATAATGGTTTAGTCAGCCAAGGTTGTTGATCTTCTGTATTGTTAAAGATTTTGGCCATCTAAGCTGGCTGACGCCATATTTAGCTCGTTGTTCATTGATATGTTCAAAATCAACAACGGTTGGCGGGAATGGATAGTTCTTCCGGATAATCGATATAGAAAGGAACAACTTTGTAAGAAAAGATTGAATGCAATATATTCCTAGTGGGTTATACCTTCAAGCTTGTAGAATATCAATATGGTACAAATTGACCTTTTAACTTTATCAAGAATGTGGCACGAAGAGGCGGATAAGCTTCTCAATTATTCGCAAATTAGCTCCATTCTTTCGAGGTTAGGTGAAGTCAAAATAGTTGGTAGCTATGATTACAACTTAATGCTAGGTCCAGATCTAGACATATATGTCATATTGCCTGAAGATAAGGCTAAAGCTGCTGCTTTAGATGCATTAAACCAACTAATTAAACAAAACTACTGGAATGGGTATTTATATTATGACTTTGTAGTGCATAGTTCTAAGAATCACCCAGGTTTTCCTAAAGCATATTACGTGGGCGTAAAACGTGATTTTTCTAGTAGTAGGTGGAAAGTGGATATATGGTTTGGGCAAGAGGATACTCTTAGGGTCAATAATGACTGGATAAAAGACAATCTTAACGATGAAAATAAGAAACTAATTCTTAAGCTAAAAGCAGCTAGAAATGATGGAGAAATAAATACGGATAGTCATGATATTTATTTAGCGGTTCTAAGAAATAACGTCAAGAATGTAGAAGAGTTCAAAAAGTGGTCTAAACACATAACATAGATTGCATTTGCTGATTGCAAACTAGGTAGCTATTTTATTAAATGCATCTTTAATACAATTAGCCATACTTTCAGTCATCTTGATAGTGTCTAAGTCTTCTTTGGCAACCCATAAAAAGTCATCATGTTCATTGCTTAATTTAACTTGCCCTGGTTTGACCTCCATTAGTAAATTTATTTGTTTTACTCTTGGCTTTTTATCTGTTGAGTAATCAAACCCCTTAAATGTCGTGATTACCCTAGAAGCTATTAACCCTGTTTCTTCTTTAACCTCTCGCATTGCAGCTTTTTCAATTGTTTCTCCATTCTCAACGCCACCGCCAGGTAGTTCATAATAGCCACCAAGAAAGTCGTCAATTGAACGACGCATTAACAGAATCTTGCCATCTCTAACAACGGCAACTCCAGTAGATATATGAGTTATACCTTCTTTAGTTGCTTTTTCTGTTATGTCGTTTTCATCTAGCATATGTCCATATGGTACTTTATATACGCAGCCTAGGTAAAACAAAAAGCCATAAAGTTTGCGACTTTAGATATTATCTGTAATAAGTGTCTTGGAAGGGCTACTGTGCAACTGTTACAACTAAGCTAAGTACACATAAGCAGATATTTATTTATAGTTCTGTTGCGTATAATTGTGGCATGAAACCGGACAAATACACTATCCAAGAATTTTTCTTGGATGTTGGCGATGGTCACAGTCTGTATGTCCAGGACTGGGGCAACAAGAATGCCGAGCATCCTGTCATATTTCTTCATGGCGGACCGGGTGGTAGTTGCAAAGATAAATTCAAGCTGAACTTTGATCCTAAAAAGCAAAGAGTTATATTCTTCGACCAACGCGGTTCGGGTAAAAGCGTGCCTAAAGGTGAACTAAACAATAATAATACCCAACTACTTGTAGATGATATCGAGAGACTAATTCAAGCGCTCAGTTTACCGAGTGTTGTTTTAACTGGAGGCTCATGGGGTTCATGTTTAGCTTTGCTATGCGGCATAAGATACCCCAATAGAGTTCACGCTATGATTCTAAATGGTATCTTTACGGCCAGAAAAAGTGAGATTGATTATTTAGACAAGGGCGGTTTTAAGACTTTTTTCCCAGATTTATGGGATAAATATAAAGCAACAGTTCCCAGTAAGTTCCAAACTACTCCAAGTAATTATCACTATAAAAATATTTTTAGCAAAAACAAAAATTTATCCAAAAAATCTGCATATGCATATTCGGCAAAGCTCAAGGGGCCTCTTTTAAATCTTGATGATAGATATGAGCCTGAAAGCTATGATGAGTTTGATCCCGATGCCATGATAGTAGAGCTACATTTCCTTAAGAATAATTGTTTTATACCTGAAGGATATATTTTCGAGAATGCCTCTAAGCTCACGATGCCCATTTGGTTAATTCAAGGGAGATATGACATGGTTTGTCCGCCGATTACGGCCTACGAGCTGAATAAGTTACTGCCAAACTCAAGATTAATATGGTCGGTTAGTGGACATATTATTTCTAGGGAATCTTGGGCTCTAATAAAACTACTGCAAGAACTAGTTGCGGATTAGCGGTTACTTATAGCGATTGTGCAACCAATTATCTGATTTTCTCAAAAAAGTACTGTGAAGAATATTTGGAGGGCCACCGTAGACGCTATCGCAACCGAACTTAGTCGGCAGAAAGACTTGTTCTTGGTTGGTTTAGCCAATACTTATTCTGGCGCGACCATGTAGTTGCGAGCCATGAGTTCTGACTCAAGCTCAAAAGTATCTGTCATCGGGTCAAGTGTAAGAGGCTCGGGGAACTGAGCACCCATTTCACCAACACCTGCTTGCCATGCTTGTAGCACACCCAAAGCATCAGCCTTGTCTTTACCTACAGTTGTAAGAGCAGCTTCAAGCTCAGGAGTGACTTTAGTGACACCAGTAGTTCTGTCCATCTGGCCGAGCGGTAAATAGTCGTATACGCCAACATAAGCACTTACAACGCTATCTTTAGTAGTAGCAGAGCGGTTAATACGCAGACCAATGGTAGACGTACCGTCATCATTACGGCGAAGTGTAGGCTCCAAACCAAAGTCAGGTAGACCAGCATCCGTACTAATCGGCTCGCCAAGACGTGCCTGTAGTACGCTAAACAGCGTATCATTCTGAAGTACAGAACCACGGAAAGCAGCTTTTGCAGCAGCTAAACGTTCTTGAGGCGATAGAGGCTTGTCAGATTCCCAGCTTGTCATTAACTATATATTAGCATAACAATTATGAAATGTCAATAATGGAGGGCCAGCAGGGACTTGAACCCTGGACACCCT
The DNA here is from genome assembly GCA_027365775.1 of Candidatus Saccharimonadota bacterium. GTDB lineage: Bacteria > Patescibacteriota > Saccharimonadia > Saccharimonadales > UBA4665 > JAJZWH01. The sequence goes on from DAHXLX010000008.1 coordinate 14,115, forward strand.
GCTTAAGAGGCAGGTGCTCTAACCAGCTGAGCTACTGGCCCGAATTACCCAAAAACTTTATCAAACTACCCCTGTATATGCAATAGCGTAATACCGGTTTGAGGCCGACATTATTTAACCCTCTGATACAATGAAAGCCAATGAAGTTATTAAGGGGCAGCGAATTGGCGGCGTTTATCAAAGCCAGACAGGCACAAACTGTGCGTTCTCTAACACAGTCTGACGGCATAATACCCAAGCTGGCCATAATTAAAACGATAGACAACCCGGTTATTGATCTCTATGTTAGTTTGAAGCAACGTTATGCTTCAGACATAGGCATTGCAGTGGATGTATATCGACTCCAGCAAAAGACGGTGCCGGATATGCTCAAGCAGCTCAATCACGATGTCTCGGTCCACGGAATTATTATTCAGCTTCCGATTGAACACCCCGAAGCCACTGAAGAATTAGTTAACATGGTGACACCGGATAAAGATGTTGATGCACTTGGTGCAAACGCACGATTTGATCCGGCGACTCCTATGGCCATTCTGTGGCTGCTTTCCGGTTTCAATATAGATTTGCAAGGGAAAAGAGTTGTCTTAATTGGTAAGGGAAAACTTGTCGGTAAACCATTGGCGGAAATGTTGCAGAAAAGTGGAGTGAATGTTCAGACTATTGATCGATCCACCAGGAACGTCAGTGCCATAACGTTGAATGCGGAAGTTATTATCACGGCAACCGGTCAACCATCCATTCTAAAGTCCAATATGGTTAGCCCCGGCACGGTTATAGTTGATGCCGGAGTAGCAAGTGAAAACGGTAAAACTGTCGGCGATGTTGATGAAGAACTGTTTGAGCGAAACGATATAACAATTACACCTAAGAAGGGCGGTGTCGGTCCACTAACCATCTGCGCACTGTTTGAAAACGTAATTATGGCCGCCGAAAGGCAAAGGTTGTCCGGTTGAAGATCGGTGTATTCGATTCCGGTATGGGTGGATTATCGGTAGCCAATGCCGTTCGCAACGCTTTTCCCGCGGATGAGGTGCTCTTTGTGAATGATAGCGAGCATATGCCGTACGGACTGAAGACACCAGAGCAATTGCTGAAACTCTCATTACCTTTACTTAGCAAGATGCAAGCTGATGGTTGTCAAGTTATTGTCATCGCCTGTAACACTTTAACTACAACCGTAATCAGTGAGCTTAGAAATAAGCTCAGTGTACCATTAGTGGCGGTCGAACCGATGGTTAAACCGGCAGCAACAATAACTCAATCTAAAACTATCGCTGTTTGTGCGACTCCAGCGACATTGCAAAGTAAAAGATATAGTCAGCTTAAACGTGACTATGCGCAAGGAGTCTGCGTACTTGAACCTGACTGTTCCAACTGGGCGGAAATGATCGAAAAAAATCAAATTGATAGTCAACAAATAGCCGATACCGTTAATTCAGTTATCTCAGCCGGTGCCGACGTAATCGTTCTCGGTTGCACACACTATCACTGGATCGAAGAAGATATTAAAAAGCTAGCGGGCGACAAAGCGGTAGTACTGCAACCGGAAAAAGCTATCATTGACCGGCTTGCACGAACGATTGAACAGCTTGTTTGAACTGATTGCCGCGGTCTTTATAGTCTTCGAACATATCAAAACTGGCGCATGCCGGAGACAGCAATACCACATCGCCCGGTTGGGTAATATCGAGAGACTGCTTTACTATTTGGCTCATGTTCTTAGCGCCAGAATAGATTTTGTCATAGCCGGCTTTTTTTAGGGCCGTTGCAATGCTTGGTCCCTGCTCACCTATCAGGATTGTGCCGCGTAGATTACTGCTTGCAATCGATCTTGCCAGCACGTCATAGTCGGCGCCTTTATCAGAACCACCTAGAATGAGCACTTTGGGTTCACTAAAAGCTTCGATGGCCACCATGGCGGCCTCCGGGGTAGTAGCAAAGCTGTCATCATAGTAAGCTACACCGTTTAACTTGGCCACGAATTCAAGTCTATGTTCCAGACCTTTAAAATTGATCAATACTTCTCTTAAGTCATTCTTGTCGTGGCTGATTTGCCATACGGCGGTAACTGCCGCACACACATTCTGCCAGTTATGCGGTCCTATAAGCCCAAGCTCATTGACCGGACATATATCCTGATCGGCAATTCTAACCATCCCATCAGTAATTGTTGCTCCCGGTTCGGCGTAGTAAGGAATTTTCCACCCCTTGCCGGTTGATGCGATACGTCTTGAACTGTCATTGTTAGCATAATAAATCGCTACGTCGGCAGTGGTCTGATGCCGGAACAATTGAGTTTTGGCAATATAGTAATCGTCAACATCAGGATGCCAATCTAAGTGCTCGGGAACAACCATCAGGCAGACTGCTATATGCGGGGAGTAGCGGCAATCAATCAGCTGAAAACTGGATATTTCCAGCACGACCCAATCTTCCGGGTCGATGTGTTGTTTCAACAGTTCCAGTGCCGGCAGGCCGATGTTGCCCCCCAGATGGACTTTGTGTCCGCTGGCCTGCAACATCCGGGTAATTAGGCTAACGGTTGTACCCTTGCCCTTGGTGCCGGTGACGCCGATAATATTACGCGTCGGGCTGACCCGAAAAAATTCATTCGTATTAGTGGTAATTTTGTCCTGTATGTTCTTGCCGCCGGCCGCTATAAGCTCGCTCGGTTTAACCGAAGGCGAACGAACGATAATATCGAATCTTGATAAATCGGCCAGATAGTTGTCGCCGCTTTGCAGCTGCACACCGGATGGTACGCTTACTTTGTTGATATCACAGACCGTGACACTGCCTTTATCTTTCCAGTAATCATAGGCCGCCTGTCCTTCAAGGCCGTAGCCAATAATGCCGATCTTCATTTAATCCAGGTGTTTCTTAACTAACTCAAAGACCTGTCTGGGGGTCATGTTGGCTTTAAGGACGACTGCCGAAACGCCTAATGTTTTGATAGAATCGGGGATCTCCTGTTCGCCCATATTGGTTAGGATTATCACTTTAATATCTTTGCCCCATGAGGTTTTTCGCATTTCAGTCAATACTTGATCTCCCGTCATTTCCGGCATCATAAGATCCAGCAAGACGATGTCGGGCTTCATATTTTCTACTAAATCCAATCCTAATTTGCCATTTTCAGCCGTCTCGACTTGATAACCTTCCGCCTCAAATTTGAACCGGTACATTTGGGATATGGTTTGATCGTCTTCAATGATCGCGATTTTATTGGCCATAGTATTATCCTAAGACACGCCAGATAGTTTTACAATTTTTTGTCCAGCACTTCATTAACAATCTCGATAACTTGTTTTGGTGTGTGGTGTGCCTTAACAATATAACGGTCGACATTTAAAAAACGAAGCCTGGGAGGAGCTTCGTCTTTGCTGATATTTGTTAACACGATCACCTTTATCTTACTTCCCCAATCAGAAGCGCGTAAACGCTCAAGCATTACGTCGCCGCTCATAACCGGCATTCTTAGGTCTAAAAGTATCAAGTCCGGCTGCTGTTTTTGCACCAAAGCCAAACCAACTTCACCGTTGTGGGCGACACAAACCCTGAAGCCTTCATGCTCCAGTTTGAATTGATACATCGATACTATAGACGGCTCATCTTCAACGATTGCAATCAAAGCTTTAGGTGCAAGCATAAACTTTTGACATTTTAACGTACTTATGGTAAATTGCAAATTAGTTCATTACCAGACAATAACAGCATCTTTTCCGTAAGGGAGAGTGCTGTTATTTTTTATAACTTTTTCATTATGGAACAAATCGATCCAAGAACAGTTTCTAGTCATTTTCGTATGCATGAATCAACTCGGCAATTTAACTTAATTGACCGTACTAAACAAATTGCTGCCGGCCTGACATTATCTGCCCTGGCACTAGGAGGCGGAGCGTTGGTTGCCGAAGGTGGCTTAAGCATGACGAATGATATTGCCGTCGTTAGTGAACATGCACAACCTTCTAGCCTTCTGGGTGAAGGCTTTACTTTGCTTGAAGATGCGGGAGCAGCTGTAGGAGCAGCAGTTTTACTAAAACGAGGTTTAAAGCATATTAGATTAGCTTTTGATGAAGAAGAATATGCCCTTAATAATGTTGCTCATAATTTAGCAAACACAAAAAGAATGTCAGGACATAAAGTGCCTAGAGCAATTGCAGCTTGTAGTGTATTGACATCTTTTACCGGTATTGTTGCCGGTAATTTCTTTGATGTTTCGAACAATGTTTCTAAAACGCAGTCAAACGTGGCTCAATTATTCAATAATCTTACACCGCATGGTCATGACTCAAACTTTGTTATCAGTGATAATCCAACGCCGGATATATTAAATACAAGCAATATAAACGGAAACCAAATCAGTGAAATAGAGCGACAGGCTAAAGCCGATGGAACTAACATAATACCGATTCACTTTAATTGGAGCGGAGGATCATATTCTAACTCCAAGCCAAACAGCTACAATTTGGAATTTTTAACCATAGGTATACCTGATTCCATGACCCACATACCACGGGCTGACGCTAATTGTAATGATGTTGAAGCAAATGTTTCATCTGATCTTGGTGTTAAACCTGGTGGTTTCTTTGAATTGCAAGGGTTAAAAGTATGGGTTAATAAACTTATCAAAGGCGATACCGGTTTTAATTTATTGCCTGTTGTAATGAACAACTCGGATTATGACCGTTGTTTATTGACCGATACTGATACTTCTGATTCTATGCTAATTGCACACGGTAATAGAAGTCAAGTGATGTCAATGACTGATTCGGTTGACGATCATAATATTGACCCATCGAAACGTCTTTACGCAATCAGCACAAAAGACTTTGTTAATAATGCCGAAAATACCGGAAAGAATGTGGTCAACGGTTTGGTCATGGAGGCAATGGCGATAGGTATGGCATTGGGGGCTATAGCTCTTAGTCATAAGATGAGCCAGGAGCTTGCCAACAATCGTAATCGTAATCGTATGCTGTTGGCAAATGGCTATGATTGGCACAAAATACTTAGAATCTATCATGAAAAAGCAGAAGCCAATGCAGTAGCATCGGCAATCGTAGCTATGCCGGGTACCCTTATAGTGGATACCCTAGTAAACCATACGCAACCCGGTGGGGCGTTGGGGATTAATCTTGAAACATATGCAGCGGTTACAGGATTCTTGTGGGCCATCAACCGATTAAGCACATCTATAGCGGTACGTCGTGAGGCAAGGATCATTGATAACGAACGGAGCGAGCTATGACTAATACGGTCTTGACGGCGGAGAATATATCTTATCTAGATCAGCTAAGCGAATCGTCTTTTGAGCTCAAAAAAGGTTTCACAACATTAATGGGCCCTAGCGGATCGGGTAAATCTACGTGCGCTATGCTATTAGTTGGTGCACTAAAACTATCTTCCGGTAAGGTCAGTTATTTGTCCGACACGGGTACCACCAGCTTGAACATTTATCCCGAGACAAATAGCTGGGTAAAAAAAATACAACTAGAAAGTGCACAAAATCGTAGGGTAAAGCGCCATATTATTAGATATTGTGGTTATGTGGCCCAAACACCAGAATTGCCCAGGGGCATGACCGTCAAAGACTATATCTATAACGTAAGAACAGCTGCCGGAAACAAATTGGACGTTCGTTACTTAGACTGGTTGCTCAATAAATTAGGTATAGCAAAAAATATGGATAAAATAGCCGCAAGTCAATCGGGTGGTGAACAACAACGAACGGCAGTAGCATTTGCACTTGCTAACAAACCCTCGCTTTTTATAGCCGATGAACCTAATGCATCCCTGGATACAAAATCGGGCAAAGAAGTTTTAGAGCTTACCCGTTCTTTGGCCGACAATGGAATGTCTGTATTGTGGATCACCCATACACCCGAGCATCAAGATTATGCGGACAATAAATTATATGCCGAGAACGGAGTGGTATATGAATAATAAAGAGACATTGGAATATAAACAGCTTATTGCCACAGAATCTATGCCCGTTCGTCACGATATTTATAAACATTATTTATTTAATGAATCTACTGATCCGGCCTTGGTGGAAACTGCACTCAAGGTTCATGCGGAAGGCTACACGGCTATGGGTTTCGTGAGCGAAGACGCTGTTGATCCCAACGGCGTCTTAGATTCATCAATCGACCATTCAAGAGGCGTTTTTACGGATTATTATTTAGCGGTAAACCCTAATGACCCTAATGATATGGCGACGGTGCGCAAAATTAGCACTCCTCTATACGGTAGTTTTGAGGACCTACCCGCATTTCAGCTGTCAAAAGATGTTTTATATCCAGAGGGCATAGCCTTGCTTAACGAATTAGAAGCAAATGGTTATCAGATTAAGGAAATAGCCGGATTAGCAAGGACAAAATCAGCGAACCCTATGAGTGTCTATGAATTGATTAGAGAGGTTTTTCAAACATCAATTATCCGTGATGAAGCTTGGTTTTTCAGTATAGTTTCAAGCACATTTAATTCCATTACGCAATATTTTGGAAAAACGGCTTTTAGGGTAATAGGTCAAGATGTCAGAATTAATGATTATAGAGTAAATGAAAAAATTCAGTTGAAGCCTTCCATTTTAGTCCCAAACCAATCTTTTAAGTTGTTAATTGAAGACATAAATAACACTACTACACCAAAGGCAAAGCGGAGATTATTGTCTATGTTTTTATACTTAAGTGAGAATCTTGGTGAAGATATAGTTGGTCACGAGGTATTTGATTTTCGGAATAGACATTTGAGTGAGCTTGAATTGGTAGAGCAATAATTAACGTTTTAGTTTTAAATGATCTGTATGTTTGAAGCGATAGAATATAAAATGGCCCGCAAAACTCCCAGGGATCATAGTGCTTGGTCGCCTCCGGAAGTCTATGACTTGAATAATGATGCAGATCGTACAATTCTCGATCGTAAGTTAGACACAGACGATATTTCCTATGTAGTTGACGGCATCGAGTTAATTGCATCTGATTTAGATAGTCTTAATAATCCACAATTTACAAAGGAAGATACAACTCTACAAAATGACTGCAAAGAGCTCATTAATCTGGATTCCCGATACGGCAACTGGTTTTATTTCCCATGGATGAAAGCATTAATACATTATCCCCCGCAAGAAGATCATCTTAGATTAAGAACGGCTAGAAACAGAAACCTTATAACAGAATCTGAACAAAAAACCTTGTATGCGGCAGCTCTAGCTATTTTTGGCCTAAGTGTAGGCAGTAATATAGCCATTGAATTAGTGTCATCCGGTATTGGAAATAAATTCATAATCGCGGATCCTGATAAAATTAGCCCGACTAACTTAAATCGTATGAAAGCAAGCTTTAACGATGTTGGTACTGATAAAGTAGATTTTGTTGGTAAGAAGATCAGTGAGCTTGACCCATATATTGAGCAGGTACATATCAAAGAAAAAGTAGATAGTGATGTCTTATCGTCTATAACGGCTCAACATAGTCCTGACTTGTTAATAGATGAAGTTGATGATCTCTCATCTAAAGCGGCTATTAGAGCTGAAGCACATCGTAGTATGAAGCCGGTCATTATGGCTACAGATCTTGGCGATAAATCAATGATAGATGTTGAACGGCACGACCAGCGTGAAGTAAAAGCATTTAATGGAAGACTTAAACCTAAGCATATTCAAGCACTTTTAGAGGGTGCTGATCATGACACACGGCAAAAAGTTCTTAGGCGTCTTATAGGTATACTGCATATTACTCCTAGATTGTTGGATTCATTTATGGAACAAGGCAAAACATTGTCAGGATTGCCTCAACTCGGGTCAACAGCTACAGCCTGTAGCTCACTGACTACTGTAACAGCGAGAGAAATTCTACTGGGTCGTAAAATGGGATCGGGACGTTATATTTATTCTCCAAAGAAGACTCTTAAAATACAGTCTCCTACCCCAATGACTGAAGGATTAGGAACTCTCATCAGATCTATTAAAGCTTCAAGTTAAAAACAAACTACTAATAACATTATTCTTGTATATTGAATATTGACATGCATTTGGCCTGATATTTAGGCTACGGTTTAGTTCGTTGAAACTTTGCTATTAGTTATTTATTTGTGTTTGTTATATTTTTCTGCAAGCATTTTGCTTATAATAATTTTGTGGTATGTCCATAAGTCTAATTATCCTTCTAGTCAGTATATTAATTTCTTCGATTACTTTTTTATTTGTTTTTTTTAGGAACCCTAGATCTATAGCAAATATCATTTATGGTTTAACTTCTGTTAATTTAATTTTGTTTAGTATTTTTAATTATTTATCTTTAGGCAATTATCATAAACTTACTTATATAAGATTAGTAATTTTGACTACTAGTCTATTAATGCTGGGGGCGTATTTTCTAGTTTATGACATTAATTATAGTAATGTTTGGCTAAAACGGGTTAATAAATTTTGGTTTATATTTTCTATACTTATCGCTATTTTAGACTTAACACCTATAGTTTTTAAAAATTTGAGCAATAGAACTCATGCTGTGCCTGTACCATCGTTTGGCGTAGTTTTGTTTTTAATTCAGTTTGGGACATTATTGATACTTACTATACGGATGCTCATAATAGGTACTAAATCGGACCATGGTTGGAGAAGTCAACAAAATAGATCAATTCTGATTGGTTTTATACCGACATTATTTTTTGCTCCAGTTACTGGTTTTGCTCTGCCGCTACTAATGCACAACCCCAATTTTATTAAATTTAGTTCGTTATATTCTACTTTTGCTGTGTGCACAATAGGTTATGCAATGATTAAACACCATCTTTTCGATGTCCGTTTAATTGTGGCGCGTTCTATAGTTTATTCTCTGGCTTTGGTGTCAATGGTTGTATTATTTATAGTTGGAACATTTCTATTGATTGATCCGTTTCTGAGTCACTATTCTATAGGTAACCTTGCAGTTAAAATGACTTATGCCGCTATAGCCGTCATCGTAGCCTTTTTGTTTCAACCGCTCAAGAAGTTCTTCGATCGCATCACTAACAAGCTATTTTTTCGGGATAACTATGACGTGCAATTGTTCCTGGATCAATTTAACAAGATATTAATTTCGACCTTTGACCTCGAGCCGCTGCTTAAAAAAATATCAGAACTGATAGAAGACAACATTAAACCAACTTATTGTTTATTTGGACTAAAAGAAAATAACAACCAGCCAAGAAGACTAATCGGCAGTAAAGTTCACCCTGATTTTAAAGAGGAAGATATTGACTATCTCCGCAACTTAACCCCTAAGATGCATCGTAAATTGATCGTAGCTGATGAGCTTGAGCAAAAATACTTAACCCTCCAAACTTTAATGCAACAGAATAATGTGTCCGTTATTGCCAGATTATCATATAACATTAATGAAGAGGGCATCGGCTATTTAGTTTTAGGTCCCAAGAAGACCGGCAACATGTATAACTCTAAGGACCTTAATGTCATAGAAATAGCCGTTAATGAACTGGTTGTGGCTATCCAGAACTCATTGCATATGGAGGAGATAGAAAACTTTAACCTAACCTTGCAGGAGAAAATCAAGGCCGCGACCTATAAGCTTAGTAAGAGTAATGAAAAACTAAGAGCACTTGATGAAGCGAAAGACGATTTCGTTAGTATGGCGTCCCATCAATTAAGAACACCTTTGACCAGTGTTAAAGGTAATATAAGCTTAGTATTGGATGGAGATGCAGGTAAAATTACCAGGCTGCAACGTCAGCTGCTCGACCAGGCTTTTGCCAGTTCGCAGCGAATGGTTTTTCTTATTTCCGATTTGCTTAATGTATCTCGCCTCAAAACCGGTAAATTCGTTATAGAAAGGGCTAGGGTTAATCTTGCTGATGTTGTTGAAGATGAAGTCAATCAGTTGTTGGATACGGCTAGATCAAGACATTTGACCTTATCATATGATAAGCCGGAGAAAATTACTGAGCTTATGATCGATGACACTAAGACCCGTCAGGTTATCATGAACTTTATAGACAATGCAATCTACTATACGCCTGCTAACGGCCACATAAACGTAGTGTTGACCGAAACCCCGTTTACGATTGAGTGCCGCGTGATAGACAATGGCATCGGTATTCCTAAAGCCGAACAACATCATTTATTTACCAAGTTCTACCGTGCCAAGAATGCCAGGAAAGCTCGACCGGATGGTACTGGACTGGGGTTGTTTATGGCTAAAAAAGTCATTGTGGCCGAAGGCGGCGGGATAATCTTTGATAGCGTAGAGGGAAAAGGCAGTACATTCGGCTTCAGCTTCCCCAAGGCAAAACTGGCTGTTGGCTCGACGCTTAATCAACCTCAGCCCGAAGAACTAGTCGCTGTAGGCTAGAAGATTAATCATTTCGGTTAAATCAAACATAATTGTTATCATCGTATTGACAAATTAACAAAATATTGATAGAGTATGACGGTTAATTGAGAGTACATACAGATGAGTGCAGAAATATTATCACTTGATGGCCGAGTTAATGCTCAAGCATTGGCCAATGCCGGAGCATTTACTTTAAAGCTGTCTGTTGGAAGTAACGCGCTAGCCAACGAATCAACTTATGCCGATTTAATAAAAATAGAACAATACCCGATTATTAATGAAGGTCAGGTTTCCAGAGAGTTAATACAAACCGGTGACTTAAATCACATACCCTCAACTGATGAAAAACAGACGCAAGATTTACTGCCGGACACAGTTACAGATAACGAGCGCCGCGACACTATTGCTAAAGCCATGGATAAATTACGCTTTGCCCGCGGTGCGCGTTATGTTGATCTGTTTACAAACGAAGAATTGGAAGCTGAAGCTGCTGCGATAGTTTATGGACGTCCTCAAATAACAAAGCACATATCAGCCGTTCATGAAGATAGTGGTAAAACTGCGACTGACACTAAGACTGCACCCGCAAAAACGGACATAATAAGTTTGTTATCGGCAACTACAGCTGTAGGCACTGACGAACGTGGTGTCGCTATGATTGATACCGCTGCGCCGGAAGCAGTAAGCAGTACTAAAGATACGGTGGAGCATAGTCAATCGGGTGAGTCAAAAACAACTGATGAGACTAATCGGGATGGTAGCGTTGAGGATTTCCTAACCAAAGTCGGTTTTATAACCGAGCCAAGTAGTCCTGACAATAACGACGACCAGCCTGCCGATAATGTTAAACCTGACCCGATTCGACCCGATATAATCCAATCATCCAACCAAGACGTTCCAACAGAACCTATCAAACCGGCGATTAAAAAACCCAAGTCCAAATTGATGAGCCGTATCGCAGGCAAGTTAAATAGCGGCTTACACCATGGCCGGAGTTTTGCTAAGGCGTTGGTCCATAAAGATACTTACCGGAATATCAAAGACAGTTTAGTAGCCAAACAAACTGCTCTTTATTCGGCTTTATTCTTAAAGAACAAAGATCGTAGCAGTGAGCAAAGTAATCAGCACAACCGATACCTAAAAGTAGCTAAAACGGTCGGCGGGTTGGCGGTCGCCGGTGCTGCCACCTATATCGGTTTGTCTCATTTGGCACACCCTGAAGTTGTTAATCATGCTAATGCACTGCATAACGCTTACCACTTACAGCCACCGCAAGCTAGCGGTGAAACAATACATTTCTATGAGCAACCGATCGCACCAAAAGTTCATAGCGAATCTCCCGTTACACACGTTACACACAAGCTTGCCACGCGGATCGTCAAGCATCTAGTCAAGACATCGCCGGCACATAACGCCGTAAGCGTAGCAAAGTCGTCCCAGCACAAAAACATCGACCATCTGCTAAGCAACTCCAATCATATCGATAAGCATGCGGTTCACGTCAATAAGAAAACGGTTAAATTGGCTGAACCAAAACAGCACGTTAGTTCCGTGGCCAGCCGTCTGCTTAACAAGCTTCACGGCAGCAAAGCACAAGTGGACAGAATTTATCCTTGGACAGTGGCTGACACGCTGAAGCCGAGTAATCCTAATGCGCTGATGGATCAGGCGGTTGCCAAGTTCAATGCCACTTATGGTACCCACTATGTACTGACACCTCACGACGGCACGTTGATGTACATGCAGGGCAGCCAGGTAATTACTCCTCATGACCAGCGGTTGTTGGACGAAGAAATCTATAAGCTGGGTATTTAAGTTAAGGGTCGGCTATGTTTGGTGAGCTTGTTCCTAACGTCATTAATCACCCGGAATGGTTGGGTGTTGCAGCGGGTATAGCTGCTACGGCGGTAGTTGTTGACAAAGCAGCTGATCGTCGCGAAACCGGTAACGCCCCGTCATTTCCGGATCCGGAGCAGCAGAAACTGGTTACCGATATCATAAAGCGTAACCGCCTTATTAAACGCCTCGGTTTTTATGCAGCCGCATCAGCACTGACACTTACTATGGTGCAGTTTTCCGGCCCCGGCGTTAAAGGTCCGTCCCGAACACCCGACACGGCTTATATTATCGAAGCCGGTAATAGCGAATACCAAGGTGTGATGCAAGACGGTCAAACGCCGATTGTTGATGCCGTCAACGGTTCGCTGATTCAGGCAATAGATAGCAATGGCAGCGATTGCGTGTATGTGGTCAGAGACGGCTTCAATCCGGTCGGATGTTTATCAAAAAACAAAACCCAGGCCAATGTTGTAAATATGGAAAACAACATGAGTAAAGTTTTAAGCCCGTACGCGCAAAACACAGTCAATAATTTGTTATCGCCTATTAGCGATAGCGTGCAGGCCGCAATTATGAGTTCTCCGGCCAAAAAAGAGAATATTATTATCGAAACCAATCGGGTGTTGTCCCAAACCGACGCCGGAACGCTGTCAACCTTAATTGATCCGCAAAAAAATGATTCAGGGTATGTTTCCAAGAACTATTCAGTCAGCGCGATTGTATTGGGTAATACTGCTGATACAGCTGCCGTAGTCGACAGTTATGCTGCGGTACTGGGATCAAAAAACGTTTTTGTAGCCGATTCACGCAAACAAATTACAGCTGACGCAACGAAAATAGACGCAAGTAGCAGCGTTGATGGTCCAGTTAGACCCTGGGACATTCCTCGCGATATTGCTCTTGGACTGGCTGGCTGCCTCGGTATTGAGGCTATAAGGCGGCGGTTGAGCGGCCACTTTAAATTAAGTATTTTTGCTTATAAGGAGAGAAAAGATGGAACACGCTAAGAAACTGGAATTTGATCCTAAGGCCAGTTTGTATGAACAATGGAGCGAACTAGCGAATAAGTTCGATAACGATTACCGCATACATCTGTATGCTATGTCGAAACAATTTGAAATCATCAAACAGTCTATATATGGTTACTCAGATGATCGGCTTTTGGTTGCCGCAGCCGCGTTAAGTGCTGGTGAAGGCCAGAAGGCGGCAGTGATGATGGAAGCAGATTGGGGAACCGGTAAAACAACCTTCGGTAAATTAGCGTTTGGTTTCGAGAATATAACTCAAATAGATAAAGAGACCACAGCCAATACGCTTAGAGGTTACGTTAGCCCGATCGGCATCGGTACGGTCGTAGAAGGTACCCTAAAAGGATTAGACGATCCGAATAAGAAACATATGTTCCTGAACGAAGCTACGGTGCTCGGGTCGAACCCGGACACTATAAATGCTCTATTTGAGGGACCTACCATCAAGTTGAATGGCAAAACCGTAAACATTGACGGTAGTTCAATTTTATTGACCGGTAATTTTCCCGATGGCAGACGAGTAAAAGAGGTTGATCGATCGTTGCGCAGCCGTACCGGCGCCTGGTTGTTAATGGGCGATATAGACGAGGAAGGTGCAATAGCGCGTAACATTGCGATTGCCAGGAAAGCAAACGAAGGCCAGGAAGGCGGGGTAATGCCATTCTCGCCAATCATTCCCGCTTACAATATTCGTCAATCCCTAAAAGAGCATGTTAAGAATCGGCACCCGCTGGATGCCGAAGCAGTCGGCAGGTACGTCACAAGCTTATACAGTGCTTTAAACAGTAGCGGTTTGACTAGAGAAATATCTTTGTCTGATGCGCGGAAGGTCGAAGCAATGTATACGATGGCCAGAGCGTTTAAGTTAGTTAATGACGTTAAGTCTGCTACTAACAATCCGCAATCTATCGTTGCCAATCCTGAAGTGTCGCAGGAATCAAGAATAACACCCTTGGACATTGCATACATAGCGGCGTTAGTCTTGCCTAGTGAGGTTAAATTTAAAGATAGTCTTTACGAAGACTTGGTGGTAGCAGTCGGAAAGGAGCCTAATCACACCGAAATGGGAGTGATGCTCAGGCGTTGTCTTGCAAGAACAGCAATCGGTGTATATCTTGACCGTGTTGTTGGCCAGGCGGCGCCAGATGATGAAGAAGCCTTACGCACTCAATTTAACCAATCAAAGAAAAAAGCAGCCATGATTGACAAGGCGACATTTGCCAATATTAAAGCCGTAAACTTTAACGTTGACGATGCCTTAGACCAACTTCAGTCAAAACAGGCTGAAAGACACAGCTGAGCTATCAATCTGCTGAGTTTGGCTTAAAGGAGAATTAAAGTTTATGGAAGTAAGCAACAGCCGTTCATTAAACTCGCCGTTGACAATTGATGACTTCAAACGATTATTTGGTTCACTGTCTTTTAGTGCAGAAAAACCGATAACACAAGGCCCTGATGGAGGCAGCTTTAATACATTAAACCGCCAGCCGAACGGCGATTATGACGGCATCGCGGATTACAGGCCGGGTGTCGATAAGGTTCAAGACATTTCTGCAATACATACATGTGCCGATAACCGGTTCAGATCAAGGCGTAGGCTGGGAGAGGCCAAGGTTGAGGATGTATTTTTGATTGCCGAAACCGGGGAAAGAACACCAACCGGAAAGGTTACACTAACTCAGCTAACCCGTATGGTAATAGCTGCAGCCGCGCTAGCCGCCGAAAATGATGGTAGTCATATCTACGCGTCGTATGTAGCTGACAAGCGTTCACCAAGTCGATTGGGTTACGGTTATGATGGAGCTGAGTCGCCCAAACCTAGAGCATTGCTCAGGGCTTTCGATCGATATAGCCAACAGGATAATCAGGATAACCGCCGGGACCGCGATACTGATCAATGTGCTTTGGCCGAAGAGCTGAGATGGTTAAACCAAACTGCCCCGAACTATGATCCCGATACAAGCGAAGTTATCGTGGTGTCGGATTTTATAAGTGGCCCTATCCGTAACAAAGACGGTAGTTTGACGGGTTTTAGTTGGGAGAAACCGTTATCAAGTATTCGCAATCAACTAGCGGATAGATTAAAGATTGTTCGTCTAATCACTCCATCATTTGTTCATCTCCCCAATACCGGCGCCTATAAGACCGATCATGGGATATTCGACATGGAATATGGTGACTATTTGGTTGCTGAGGAACGTATCCGACAGCAAGGCACAGAAAAGCATGAACTATTGGCCAAATACTTAGCTCGATACGGCGAAGTGGTTCTAAATACCGATTCGACAGATAAAGAACTCATTAAAAGTACTAGTGCCCTGTTGCTAAGCTAGTAACTTGCAGTTAAAGTCCTAACGCAGTAACCGGTTATGTTTAATAACTATTTTGTGATAAAGAAAAATATAAGCTAAAAGTTATTGACATTAACTCAAAGAGTGGTATTATATACAAGTAATAAAACAAGCGGTGTTCAAGTTAGCGGTGGGCCAGGCATCTGATTGATAAGAGGAGACTCATGGAGAATATTCGGTCAAAAGTTATTGCCGGCGGTGTGGCCGCTGCAGCCTTGGGTACTGGTCTGTATTTTGGCTTAGATAATGGAAGCAAAAAAGCCAATGGTGTTGATTTCCAGTTACCAAAAAATGACATACCTGAACTTTGTGCCCAAAAGCCTTTTAACAATGGCGATTATTACCGTTATATAGGGGGCAATCTGCTTTCACCCATTGGAGTTGAAAAGAGTGGAACTTATTATTTTTCCGGCAATGCAAGGCTAACACCTATAGAACTCGCCAAGATGCAAGCTATAAAGGCATTCGCACACAATACCGCAGCAATAGCTACACTAGAAGAGGTTGAGCAAGGTGCTAAAGGTGTTACACCCCAAAATGAAATATCACAAATCAATGACGAAATGGTTTACTTAGCTGCAAATCCTAAACAGCGTGACGAAGCTTGTAAGTACGTCTTAGGACTTATACAGAACAATGGTACCTTAACGCCATGGCAATCAGTCAGTAAAGTGGAAACTATAGAGCCAGTTTATTATCAGGGATCTTACAAATTACAATCTATTGGCGCGTTCAGTAACCCGAACAATGTTCAACAATTATCATTCGTCATTTTACCTCAAGTTAGCCAAGCTAGCTCAAAATACGGTATAGAGGAGTCTATTTCAAAGTCTTTTGCCATCATGGCCGACGGTCAATTCGATATAGCTAGTAATGTGTCCGGCGATTTTGAGATTAGTAATAACGGCACCCCCGTGAAACCAACCCATGTTAATAGGAAAGTCGAATCAGGAAGTATAAAACCAATCAACCATCAACACAATATAAACCAGCTAAATCATCACAATGTACAAGAAGGTACACATGCTCAGCATCATGTTGGCGGTAAACCAAATGAAGGTACTACTCCTACTACTTTAGGTAAAGGTCCTGAAGGTACTACACCGACTACCACTGAAGGAACCGTACCGTCTGGTACTACTCCTACTACTTTAGGTAAAGGTCCTGAAGGTACTACACC
>DAHXLX010000013.1 GCA_027365775.1 Candidatus Saccharimonadota bacterium
GACCCGAATGGACGCACCGCTGGTGTACCAGTTGTTCTACCAAGGGCATTGCTGGGTAGCTATGTGCGGATCAGATAAGCGCTGAAAGCATATTAAGCGCGAAACTGACCTCAAGATTAGGTTTCCCTATGACCTCCCTGATAGACGATCAGGTTGATAGGTGCAAGGTGTAAGCACGGTGACGTGTTCAGCCGAAGCATACTAATAGAGGCATTGACTTTTTACGGTCTCTGAGAAGGTTATCCTTTTTTAAGGTATACCATTCTCAGAGATAGCAATTGGCTAGTTATTGGTGATTATCACCGGTTTGGCTTAGTGATTATCTTTAACTTAGTGTTAAATTTGTAATGGACATCAACTATGCCGGCTTCAAGTTGCAGGCTGGCTGGTAGCTTGGTGCCCATAGCGCGAGGGAAACACCTGTTCCCATGCCGAACACAGCAGTTAAGCCTCGCAGCGGTTACAATACTTGGGGTTAACCCCTGGGAAAATAGCACGGTGCCAAATTTTGATTAAGACCTCCGTTAAACCGGGGGTCTTTTTCAATGCCAATAAGCCGAGCAAATATTTTACAAATAACCTAAGCGGAATTTACAGAATAACATAAGCATTAATGACTATAATTAAAATAATTCCCTAATTGGAAGAAAACCGTAAACGAAAGGTACCATAATGGCAGGAACGGTTCACGGTGGAAGAGTCACCGCCGTCAAGAATAAAAGACGCGACCCCGATTTCTATAAAAAAATAGGTGCAATCGGCGGACGTAAAGGGCACACCGGAGGTTTTGCTGCCGGTGACGACGGTAAAAAGAGAGCCAGCATCTGGGGATCGGTAGGCGGATCCCGCTCGCGCAGAGGCCCTAAAGTTAGCGCTAACTAATATAGCAAACACCTTAAATATGTTATTGACCCGGAAGCAATAGCGTGATAATATAAGGGTAATCGAAATCAAAAGAGCTGAGCTATCAAAAGAGGGCAAGGCTCTTTTAATTTTCGAAAAATTATATTTTTTAAGGAGGCTTAAAATGGCTGGAACTAAAACTGGTGGCAGAGCTGCCGCTAAGACGAACAAAAATAAGTACGGTGCAGATTTTTATGCTCGTATCGGTGCACTTGGTGGCAAAAAGGGCCGGACTGGCGGTTTCTTCAAGAACCGCGAACTTGCCCGTATTGCCGGTGCCCGCGGTGGCCGTGTTAGTCGTCGCACTAAAAAATCTGCCTAGTCGTAAAATAACTAGTCGTAAAATAATTTGCTAGTGATAGCTGCCAGTAGTTTCTGGCAGCTATTGTTATAAAAATGTGTGCTCTTTATCCGTTTGAATAGTTCTATAGGCACGACAAAAACGCGAGGGCGATACCTGCCAGCAGGTATGGCAATTGAAGCAGGAATAACTGTTGCTTAAGTCTTTTTGGATTGTTTTGGTACCGCAACCGGGGCAAATGCTGCGTTTATACAGCCAATCCCGGTAACTATCCAGACATTCTTGTATATGATCCTCGGCTATTTCCAATCCAATCTGTTTAGCAATCTCCTTAGCCTTTTCCCATGCCGCTATCTCCAACTGCAACAATTCATAATCCGTTTGGTAATCGGTGTGACCAAGTAATGCGTGTCCAGTTTCGTGAAGTAACGCCCAGCCGTCATCGCCGTCGACGTTATTTTCACAGTAGTTGATACGACCCTCAGACGGTGACCAGCTGAACTTGTCACCCGGTGAAAAAACAAAGTCCGGAAACATAGCCTTTATTTTAGGCAGCATTTAACACTCCAAATACTTGTATAGCATAATCGTAACAGCCGTATATTACTGCTTCTTCAGGGCGTTTGGCGGCTTCAACCGGTGGCATTTTGAGTAGAGGTGTCTCATATGCCTGCATATATTTATTGATTGGTTCGGCATAGCGATCAAAATATGTTCCGACACTGCCTCCGATGACGATCAAGTCAGGTTCGGCTACGGCGATAAGTTCGATTAAGCCCAAGCTGATTTTTCTGGCAATACTGTCCCAGGTCTTTTCATCGGTGATATCCTTTGCCATTTTGCCGTATATGTTAACGATGGCCCGACCGGATGCAAATTCTTCCCAAGGCGTTAACTTACCTTTGTACTCGAGCATTAATAATCGTCCTCCGGCGTCACCGATATTTGGATCGATTTTTCCATTGTTAATCAGTGAGTAACCGATGCCGGTACTCAGGGTGACGTAAAGTAAGCGTTCAATGTCTGGACGTAACCTAGATTCGGATAATCCGGCAAGTTTAGCGTCATTTTCAACCGCCACCGGTGTTTTGGTGAGTTGCTCGACGTCATGCTGGATGTGTACATCCCGCCAGTTTAAATTTGAGAACGTACGAGCTATGCCTTCTTCGCGGTAGAAATTGGTTACCGGTATGCCGATACCTACCGCACGGTAATCTTCATTGTTTTTTTGGGACAATATTGTCTTTAGCTCGGCCAAAAAATCTTCATAAATTTGGGGCGTCGGAAACTTTTGCTTATCGGTTATTACACCATTATCATCAAGGGTGGCGACGAGTGTTTTTGTCCCTCCCACGTCGATACCTAAATACATGAATCCAGTCTAGCACATTAACATGGGTCGGCTCTATTGCCGCAAGCACACAAACAGTTATACTAATAACAATTATGCTTATCTTCTCCAAGGGTCGCATGAAGCTGGCGGCAATCGGCTTGTCCTTAGCGGTTTTGGCCTTAGTTGTCAGCCAATCGATTGTTTACGCCTCTAGTGGTAATACGCAAGCCGTTGCTCAGGGTTATAGCAGCGATTCATCGGTGCAAACAGGCATGATAGTCAGCCTTGACACTAATGATTCACAAAAGGTAGTACCGCTAAGTTTTAATAATATAACTAAAATGCTCGGCGTGGTGGTACCCGCCAACAATGCCACCATCACAATCGGCAGCACGAACGCCACTCACCAGGTTTTCGTTACTAATTACGGTACACACGAGGTCCTGGTTAGCAATCAGAACGGCCCAATCAGTGTGGGCGATTATGTGACTATATCAAATATTGCCGGTGTAGGTATGAAGGCCGATGGCAATGAATCAATTGTTCTCGGTCAGGCGTCCGGTAACTTTAACGGCACGAACAATGTCGTCGGAACGACGGTACTGACGGGTGTTAATGGCCAAAAAACGACTGTAAGTTTAGGCATGGTGCCGGTGGCTATCAGCATTGCCAATAACCCGTTGGCCGAAGGGCCTAAAGGGCTGCCGGCATTTTTAAAGAAGATAACCAAATTCGCCACCAATAAATCGGTTAGCGCATTAAGGGTATATCTCAGCATGTTTATTGTCCTTGCCGGAGTCATTCTGGCAATCACGATAATTTATTCTGGAGTTAGGAACGGATTAATATCGCTGGGGCGTAATCCCCTGGCCAAGAAAACTATCAGTGGCAGTCTAATCAGGGTGGCGTTGTTCGGCATAATTATTTTTGCCATAAGTCTGGGCGTGGCATATGCCGTGCTGCTTTGATTAATCAATCACAAAATAGTCGTAAATGTAGGTATTACCGGACGCCGGTGGATTAACCGAACAAACACTAAAACTGGTAGTATTGCGATTCACATAATAACCAAGCGTTGCCGATGAAGCGCCTACAGGAGTTATAAGTACATGAGGTGTAATATTATATGCCGATGTGAAGTTGACGCTTATATAACAGCCCGCTGTTGCGCCACTGCCGGTATTGATCGTAATGGTGCCGGATGAGTCGGATCCGCTTAACGAAGTGGTGCCACCCGAGCCAACAGAAGCTAAAGTCGTGTGGCCCGGAATTGGTCCGCCGGCAGTTATATGTTGGGTAAGTGTCAGGTCGCCGTTAAGCTGTAATGAATTGGTAGTTATTTGGGGTGCTGAAACTGTGCCGCCAAAGCTACCTCCGCCGTTAACACTTAAGTTATTTTGAACCGCCAAAGTTCCTTGTATATTGCCATTTCCGCCGACTGATAGATTCTTATTTATTTGTACGCTGTCAAAGACGCTGTTGCCGGATACTACAATACCAGTAAGAGTCAAGCTGCCGCCGACCTGTAGTTTTCCGGCAACCTGTAAATCTTTTCTTACCAATACCTGACCGTTGAATATGGAACTGCTCTGTACCGTCAGTACCTGATTGGATGCCCCGACAACTTCATTGCTGTTGGCAATATTATTTAGGTCTGATGGCGACAATGTCTGCTGCGATAAATTAGTTTTGTTTTGGTTGCTGTGCTGGTAATCCAAGTAAGCGAGTACGGCCACAGCTATGACCAGGACGGCAAATATAGGCAAATATACGCTAGACTTTTGTGACAAAATTGTCAGGACTTTTTTAAGCGTATGCTGTTTTGGCGCCTGATACTGTGGTTCTGGAACTGCCGGCTCGGTTTTATCGTCAGATTGATCCTGTGAAGGCGTGCTCTCTAGCGATGAATCCAGGCTCTCTTTTGATTCGTTGTCTTTATTATCTTCGGTATCCATTTTTGTTGTGACCAGTGTTACTTATAATATACTAGATGCTGCAAAAAACACTAATGGTTTGCCTTTTATTATGGAATTTAGCAAAATACAACTAATGAGGACAATAAAGAGACTATCGTTGTTGGCTACACTCTCAGCGTTATTAACCTTGGGTTTTGGCGGTATATCCGGCGCGGCTTGTACTTCCGGACAACAGGCATGCTCAACTTCTTACGGTGTTGGTGAGGTGTTTTTTGGTAGTGGCGGATCGTTAGACACCACCTGCTCGACCACCTATTGCGCTAAACAATCAGTCGGGGAGTTGGGTGTTGGCAATACAAAAGGCACTAATTACCAGGCACAAGCCGGATTCAATGTCGATCGCTATCCGTCTTTGACTTTTTTAGTCAATACGACGAACGTAAATCTGGGACATCTTTTTACCACGTCTACCGCCTATGCTACGGCAACATTCTCGGTTAAAGCTTATCTAGCCGATGGCTACGTTGTTGAAACAGTCGGCGGGCCGCCGGCAAACGGATCATATACATTGAATGCACTGACTACGCCAACGGCGTCACAGACAGGTCAAGAACAATTCGGCATTAATTTGGTTAGCAATTCAACCGGCTGTACGCCGCCGGCTCCGGCCAATTTCGGCGCCAATCCGGTCCAAGTTCCCAGCTCCAGCTATAGTTACGGGGTGGCGGCTCATAACAGTTCGTCTGATTACTATGATACGTGCGGAGAATTCATGTATAAATCCGGTGACAACATTGCATCTTCCTCTCAAAGCTCCGGAGAAACCGATTATACGATATCCTACATCGCCAATATAAGCAGCACCACTCCAGCCGGCATATATGTAATGAACCAGTCATTGGTCGCCATTCCTACGTACTAAAGTGAATGTGAACAATTTATCCACAGGTATTAGCTTATGGCTATTGCGAAAATAAGCATAAGAGTATAGAATGCACCCATAAACTAACTAAAATAAAAAAGATGAAAAGAATAAAAATAAAAGCTATATCGTTACGGGCTACCGCAATAATAGCATCTCTAATATTGGCAACTGGGTCGTTGTTACCTGTGTTGATTTTCAGTGGCGGAGTGGCAAGTGCCACTGGGCTGCTTGAGCCGCGTGAAATAAACATGAGCAACTCTGCGGCCGGAGCAACCGGTGTTACTTACGATGTATCGTTTACAACTACGGCTCTCTATCAGCTTAACGGAATAGTCGTAGATTTTTGTGCAAACGATCCGATTCCCGGGGATACCTGTAACACTGGTAGCGGCACATCATTAAATAACTTTTCACTTGGCAGTTCACCGTCCGTAACCTCAACTGGACTAAACACTGGAACCTGGACGGCTACAACCAATGCCACCGCACCTTACACTACACTTATGTATGCAAGCAACTGTACCACGTCCTGTGATAATACCAGTACAAATGTTACACTTACGATTTCCAACGTAACCAACCCGACTCCGTCTACCTATCCGGGTAGCTTCTATGCTCGTATTTTTACCTACTCGACGTCTACCGGGGCTACCGGTTATACTTCAACCTCCATCGGTACTCCAGTCGATGATGGTGGCGACGCGCTAAGTACCACCGAGACAATCAATGTTCAGGCTAAGGTTTTTGAAACTTTGGATTTCTGCGTATATACATCAGCCTGCGGTACCGCTCCCCAGGCTAAACTTGGCGCCAGTTCTACCGAAGCGTTAAGCACGGCCAGTACCTATGGCAGTTCGAATGTTAAATATGATCTTGGTACGAATGCTAAAAATGGCGTTACGGTAACAATGACCGGTACAACCTTATGCTCGGCGCTTACTCTATCTTACTCAAACTGCGAGGGGGCCACTCCCGCGCCGACGATTGCAGCCATGGGATCGACAGCTACCGCTCCGGTAACCGGAACGCCACAATTCGGCATGTGTGCTGACCCGATAACCGGCGTGACAGCTGCGTCGACCTATTCTTCAACGACTTGCCCGGCTTTGGTTGAAGGTACTGCTTATACACCGGGATCCGGATTACTTGCCGGCACCGACTACGGCTTTAATGACAGCAGCAGTTCGGGTGGAACCAACTCAACTGGCGGCAGCACAATTTTGACTTCCACCGGTCCGGTTGCACAAGCCACTGGTTACCTGGCATTTATTGCCAACATATCCAGCACTACCCCAAGTGGCATATACAATGCAGATTTGAATCTGGTAGCTACCTCTAATTTCTAAAACCATATAAGAGTCCAAACTAAAAAGCTAGTAAGTAAATTTACTGGCTTTTTATTTGGTGAAACAATACTTTATAGGTATACTTTGTTTAAGTAAATTTAAGAGGAAAAATTTAGTGAAAAGCAAAGCGATGGCAATTATTGGTGCATTTATTGTGTTATTTGCCAATGCCGCGGTGTCGGCTGAAACTGCAACAAATCCGGGCGCTAATGGTTATAGTGTTTCGCCTTCTTTAAACACAATTACCATTCAAGCAGGTACAACCAAATCTTTAACCATATACGTCCAAAATATATCTCATGCGACTGAACAGGTCACTACTATTACAGACAATTTCATTGCTTCGCCTACCAACAACGGTTCTCCGGAGATTCTTTTAAACGGTGGTTCTACCAGCCGTGGGCTCAAGCAGTATATAAGCATACCAGACGCTAATTTCACGCTTCAGCCAGGCCAGCTTAAGCCGGTTACCGTAAACATTGCTATACCGGCAAATACTGAGTCTGGCGGCTATTATGCTGCCATACGTTTTGCTCCCCAAAGTTTTGCTACCGGCCGTAATATAAATCTTACCGGTAGCGTTACCAGCCTGATAATGGTTACAATTCCCGGTAATCTCAGACAGCAATTAAATATTGTAAAATTCGGTGCCGGTGATTCAAGCGGGCAAATAGACTCACTTTTTACCAGCAGCAAGAATATTTATGGTGTGGTTTATTTTAACAATACCGGCAATATTCAATCACAGCCGTTTGGCAATTTTACGGTTAAGCAAGGTAAAGGTGAGATATACAACGTACCAATGAATAAAGATGGCGGCTACATTCTGCCTGCCAGCGAACGCTATTTTACATCAAAGCTGCAACATATCGGTCCGATAGGTAAATATACCATATATGGTAACTTTGGTTTTGGAACACACGGTGAATTGCTGTCTGCCAAAGCAAACTTCTATGTTATACCTTTATGGTTAATCTGGTCGGTAATGGTCTTGATGATTGCGGCAATTGTATTTTTGGTCATATATTTTGGCTTCGTACGTCGTCACAAAAACAGGATTAACCGATAGGCGGATTTGTTAACCTCCGTTTTGAGTATTGAAAAAATAGCATAAAGCTGTAATATATAGTTAAAGCTAAAAACAAAAATATGAATAAAGTTTTACAACCGCAAGTCGAAATACCTTCAGCTAAATATGTTAAGCCTAACTTAAACGGGTAGAGGCATTTTGGGCGGGCCTATGCATCGCTATCTAATGAGTCATCACACACACCGTTTGGCCTTATGGGTGTCACAAGTTATGCCCATAGTAATAATACTGTTGATGTATGTACCGCCGGTCTATGGTTATACGGAATTAGGCAACCGAAGCATTACGATCGGCAATGATTCTCCCGGAGTCACCACTAGTTATAGCGTTGATTTCACCATTACCAGCGGTGAAACATTGGGGTCGGTCGATATCGAATTTTGTTCTAACTCGCCGTTGGTAGACGAATCTTGTACGCCGGTAACAGGGTTTAATGCCAGCTTGGCGCAGCTAAATAGCCAAACCGGTCCCGGGGATTTTACCATCTCCGGGTTATCCAGCGCCAATAACATTATATTAACCCGACCGGCTTCTACCGTTTCGGCTGAGACATTAACATTCGCTTTTTCCAATATTACTAATCCGACCACATTGGGATCGTTTTATGCCAGAATTCAGACTTATCCTACGACCGATGCATCAGGATCCTCTAATGACGCCGGTGGGATTGCTATGGCTATAAACAATTCGGTTAATGTTAGTACCTATGTGCCGCCCTATCTGTATTTTTGTGTAGGCGCGACCATCACCAACTATATATGCGATAGTATGGATGGCAATACTGTCAACTTTGGCAACTTGTCACCTGATATCACTAGTAGTACGGAGAGCCAGATGGTAATTGAAACCAACGCCCAGAACGGCTACAGCATTCAAGTCACAGGGAATTCGATGACCTCAGGTAATAATGTTATTCCTCCGATCAGCAGTGGCGGTTCAGCCTCGCTGGGCGTAAATCAGTTCGGTATTAATCTGGTTGCTAACAGCAACCCTGCAATTGGTGCCAATGTTCAGGGCCCTGGAACCGGTACGCCGCTAACCGGATACTCAAGTCCCAATATGTTTAAGTACACCAGCGGTGATATAATTGCTAGTTCAAATCAAGCCAGTGCCTTTAAGCAATACACCATCAGCTATATCATCAACATCAACAATAATCAGCCGCCCGGCTATTATTCCACGACGCTTACTTATATAGGTATGGGCAATTTTTAAGGCTCATGTTATTATTTTCTTTAGTATTACCATAAAACTAAGAGAGTAAACAGAGTGAATCTACGGCGAGTTACAGCAATCATCTCAGCCTTGGTTCTGGTGTTTTTTGGCTCCATTATCAATGCGGGGGCGGCATCAACGAACGGCTTGACATCGAACGGTTTGTCAATCTCTCCTGTCCGGACGGACTTAACAATAGCACCGGGCCAGTCTAAGACGGTATTGATGTATATAACCAATCCAGCCAATGAGGCGATTAAGGTTAGGGTAATTGCCAATGACTTTAAACCTGTCGGTCAAAGCGGTTCGCCGCAGCTAATACTTGGTAGTGATGCTAACAACGCTCATGGGCTGGCCCGTTTTATTGAACCGGTAAACGATTTTACTGTGCCGGCTGGACAACAAGGCGAAGTAAAAATTGTAATTAATATACCGAAAAACACTCCCGGCGGCGGCTATTATGCGGCGATAAGATTTGCACCGACTGGATTAAATTCTTCCAGTAACCTGACTTTGTCAGCCAATGTCGCTTCATTGATTCTAGTGAAAGTGACCGGACCGGGTTTGAAACAGCAATTAAGCGTTTCCGGATTTAATGTCACCCAAGACGGTAATCCGGGCAATGTGTTCTTTAGCCCTAATAATATTAAAGTAAACGTTGGCTTTAGCAATAGCGGTAACGTTCAGGAGGCACCACTAGGCAAAATCGAGGTCTTATCAGGAAACAAGATATTGTCTGTCCAGCAAATAAACAATCCATTGTCACCCGGTAATGTCTTGCCGGGCAGTATTCGGCAATTCAGCACCAGCCTGAAAGGATTAGGTTCATTTGGCAAATACAATATTGAAGGGTTCTTTAGCTATGGCAATAACAGCACTATTTTAACTGCGTCAAAGACGGTTTATGTTATAGCCAGCTGGTTTATCTTGATAATTATAGTCTTTATTGTTCTTATTGTCTTAGCAATCCTGTATTGGCTTATACGCAGACATAAAAACCGGATTCAATCCCAAGGATCGTAACAAGAGACACTAAAATGCATTTAAACCGAATACTAGCAAGCTTTATCTTAGGCACCGGACTAATTACTGCTATCTTTATTGCCAGTCCACGGCTGCAGGCTTTGGGATCTCAACAGAATCCGCAGTCCGGATCAATGGGTTTGGTGGCGACTATACCCAGTGCGCCGCCGTCTACAGCTGCGTCGATTGCTGTGCCTTCGAACGGGCAATACTTCACTAATTTGCCTATAACCATAAGCGGTCTGTGTCCCGCCAATCTCTTGATTAAAATAATATCGAATAATGTTTTTGTTGGTTCGGCGCTGTGTAGTGGCGGCAGTTACAGTCTGAAGGTTGATCTTTTTAATGGCACTAACGATCTCGTGGCTGAAGATTATGACAGTCTCGGTCAGTCCGGTCCGACGTCCAATGTTGTCACGGTGACCTATCAAGGGGCGCAATATATTAAAAGCGGTAGCCAAGTGACCATTACCAGCAACTATGCCGAGTATGGTGCAAACCCGGGCCAGGTCCTTGCCTGGCCGATTATTATTACCGGCGGTACGCCGCCATATGCGATCAGTACGGACTGGGGTGACGGTCAGCCCTCTACGCTGCAATCGAGCGCCTTTGGCGGCAATATTGTGATTAAGCATACTTACGCGACTTCAGGCGTGTATCAGGTGACTGTAACTGCCACTGACAGCAACGGATCGACCGGTTTTTTGCAACTGGTGGGAGTAGGTAACGGTCAAATAACCCAATCAACCAAAGCTTCAAAATCCAGTTCGCCATCGACTGCAACCAACTATATTTTCCCTTGGTGGATGGTATTGGGCGGGTTGGTGGTGTTGGTACTAGCTTTTTGGCTAGGATCGCGCCACGGCAGGGCGGTGCTAATAAAAAAATACCAGAAGTAAGTTTAATTGACGGGTTCTCTATACCACCCTTGATATTAAGGTGTATATCTGTATAATTAATGTATCTTACAGGACAGATTAGCTAGTGGTGGCTGTTGCCGGCCAAAGGTAAACTGTCCGGAAGAAATACTTTTGAGAGGAGGCATACAGGGATATGCCAAAAACATCATTAACAATGGATGAGCTGTTAGCTCAGAACGAAATCGAAGTCTTAAAAGCCGGTGACGTTGTTGAGGGAACGATAACATCTATCAAAAAACATGAAATCTGGGTCGATTTGGGCGCTAAAGGTGTCGGTGTGGTCTTGCGCCGTGAGATCGGTCATAGCCAACCGTTAGAGTTAGGACAGACGATAACGGTTAGCGTTATCGATCCTGAGCTCGACGAAGGACATGCATTATTAAGTATGCGCCGGGCGGTTAAAGACCGGGGTTGGGAGGAGCTTGAGCGCATATTCTCAGAACAGGAAGCTATCGATGTGGTTCCTTATGACGCAAATCGTGGCGGCTTATTAGTGGAACTCGAGGGGATTAGAGGCTTCCTGCCGGTGAGTCAATTGGCCGCTGGACATTATCCAAGGGTAAGCGGTGCGGATAAGGATGAGATTCTTCAAAAACTCAATGCTTTGACCAATAATCCATTGAGGGTGAGGATTCTTGATGTCAGCCGGAAAGACAATAAATTGATCTTCTCCGAGAAAGAAGCGGTCAAAGATGATATTGCGTCCAGGTTTGCCAATCTAATGGTTGGTGACGTTGTGCAAGGGGTAGTTACCGGCGTAATTGATTTTGGCGCTTTTGTTAATGTCGACGGCATAGAGGGGCTGATTCATATATCGGAGATTTCCTGGGAAAGGGTGGACAATCCGCGAAACTACGTTAAAGTCGGTGATGAGATTAAGGCGAAAATAATTGCTATTGATAAAGATCGTCTATCTCTTAGTCTTAAACAGATGAGCGAGGATCCATGGCTGAGCGAGGTCAAGGCATTTAAAAAAGGCGATATCGTTGACGGAAAGATCACCCGAATTACGCCATTCGGAGCGTTTGTGCAGCTTAGTCCCAGCGTCGAGGCGTTAGTGCATGTATCTGAAATGAGTGATGATGAAAGCGTGGATCCGGAAAAGCTTTTCCAGTTGAATGAGAAAAAAGAGTTTAAGCTGCTTGATATCGACACCGAGAACCGTAAAATTGCATTGTCTTTAAAGAAGAAACCCAGCAAAAAGCTCAGCAAAACCAATAAAGACGATTAACCAATGTGATCTTAATTTAAGTCATTTATGGCAGAAAGGAGCGCTACGGAATGGCCACCACAATCGAAGTAGAAGACACAATTACCGTCGGCGCTCTCGCCGAACGGTTAATGATACCGGTCACTAAGCTTATAACCGAGCTGATGAAGAATGGGATCATGGCTACGGTCAATGAGCGGATTGATTTTGACACCGCCCAGATAATCATCGAGGAACTTGGTCTGGATATCGAGTTGAAAGAGAAGCAAGCACAAGCGCAATCAGTACCGTCTCGACATAAACCAACCAACAGCGACAAAGCATTGTCTCGGCCACCAGTTGTGGCGGTTATGGGGCATGTCGATCATGGTAAGACTAGTCTACTTGACGCCATACGTGATGCAAAAGTTGCCGAATCGGAAGCGGGTGGCATAACTCAACACATATCCGCATATCAAGTAGAGCATAAAGGACGTAAGATAACCTTTCTTGATACGCCGGGACACGAAGCTTTCGCAGCCATCCGTGAACACGGTGCTCAGCTAACGGACATCGTAATTCTGGTTGTTGCCGCCGACGACGGCGTCAAACCCCAGACGATTGAAGCGATTCGCTACGCACAAAAGGCAGGCGTAAAAATCATTGTGGCTATCAACAAAATCGATAAGGACGGCGCCGACCCTAACCGCATAAAACAACAACTGGCTGAACATAATCTATTGGTTGAGGAATGGGGAGGCGATACTGTCGTTCAAGAAGTTTCGGCCAAGACCGGCAAGGGTATCCCAGAATTGATTGATATGATACTTCTGGTTGCTGATGTCGAAGATTTGCGTGCCGATATGGATGTTCCGGCCAGGGGATTAATTATTGAGGCTCATGTTGAAACCGGCAGAGGACCGGTTGCCCATGCCTTAATAGAATCCGGGATCTTGGAACAGGGTCAGTTTATCGTTGCCGGGGCAACTTATGCTAAGGTTCGTAATCTGGAAACTACTCTAGGCAAATCAATCAAACAGGCCGGACCTTCGACTCCGGTTGCTATCACCGGCTTTAAAACTTTGCCGGAATTCGCCGATGAATTCATGGCAGTTAAGAACGAGAAAGAAGCTCGTAGTGCGGCCGAAAAAGCCGCAGCAGAGCGGCGGACGTCTGTTAATCGCGGCGTCAGCAGTACCGAGCTATTACGGCTTATTAACCGCAGCAATGAAGTTCAGGAGCTGAAAGTAATTATAAAGGCCGACGTTCAGGGCTCGCTTACTTCGGTCATCGATAGTCTTAAAGCTTTAGATACAGATGAGGTATCGGTGCGAATAGTAAGTTCTGGCGTAGGCGCGGTTACCGATAATGATCTTAGGCTTAGCAAAACAACTGACGCTAGGATATATGGATTTAATGTGAATGCATCTAGCTCGATAAGGCAGCAAGCCGTTCGCGATCGGATTGATCTGCATCTATATAACGTCATATATGAGTTAATAGATGATGTCAAAGCAGAATTGGAGCAACTATTGACTCCGGAAATTATCGAAACCGATATAGGTACGTTAGTGGTAAAAGGCATTTTCAATACCACTAAAACATCACTAATTTGTGGTGGCGAAGTTACCAAAGGCAAACTATCGGTACCGGCGTTAGCACGGGCCACCAGAAAAAAGCAACTGCTGATGGAGGTGGAGGTAACCGGGCTGAAGCGAGGGCCGACAGACGTTAAAGAAGTACTTGAGGGTGAAATGTGCGGCGTTAGCCTGGCTACGCCATCAAGGTTAGATTTGCAGCTTGGTGATCGGCTTGAGTGTTTTATTCGGGAAACTAAGCAAAGGCAGTTAATTTATAAGTAGTGTTTTTTTGGAGCATGCTACAATTTAAGGAATAATTAAGGTAAAGCTAATGGCAATTAATTTGGATCACAATTTATTAGTTGAGCTCGGACTTGGAGCATTACCGGAGTCCGAAAAAACGTCTTTGTTAAATCATATCTATGAAACACTAGAGATGCGTGTCGGTATGCGCTTGGCTGACCAGATGTCAAATGAGCAGCTGGAGGAGTTCGAAAAATACTTTGAAGCTAAAGACGATGCTGGTGCGTTCCATTGGCTGGAAACAAACTTTCCAAATTATAAGGAGATTGTTCAGGATGAGTTTAATAAGTTGAAAGAGGAAGTCAGACAGTCTGCGCCGCACATTCTTCAGGCATCCCAATCACAAGTGCAACCAACTCAACCACAAGCGACACAACCATATCCGCCACAACCGCCGGTTCAGAATCAACCACCATACTCCGGACCTAACAATTCAACCCAGCAGCCTTATTACAATCCGCCAGTTCCGCCCATGCAGCCGCCACAGAACCCACCTTACCAACCACCACAGTCCGGCCAGCAAGCTTAGATATCGTGACCTCTTAGGTATTCTGCCGCAGTCATCTCTTTTGAGCCGGCGGGAATTAACCTGTCTATTATGAGTATTCCTTTTGCCGTATAGAAGCCAAAACTATTTTGTTGATGGTAAATGGTCCCCGGTTTATGACTACCAGACTCAAGAGTGTGTGCTTGGGTAATGATGGCTAGTTGCGAATTGATAATGGTTTTGGATTTTGGCCATCCGGCATAAGCGCGAACTTCTCTTTCCAAGATAATCGCCGGTTTGGTAAAATCCATTATGCCGTCGGCAGGGTTTATCTTTGAGTCATATATGGTGTCCTTTTCTGGTTGTGGTCGGGGTTCTAAATCTCCTTTTAGGATGGCCGGCAAATGTTTGATTAGCATATCTGCGCCGAGCTCGCTTAGTTTGGTGGCAAGTGTCTGCTTTGACTCAGTTCCGGTTAGTTTTATTGCAGCTTGATCGAATAAAGGTCCGGCGTCCATTGACGGCACTAACTGCATAAGACTTACACCGGTTACCGTTTCGCCAGCAAGCAAAGCTGATTCGATCGGAGTAGGCCCACGGTGTTTAGGCAGCAGCGAAGGATGAATGTTAACGATGCCTTTCGGGAAAATCTTGATGACACATTCGGGTACTATCTTACCAAAGGCGGCCAATACGCCAATGTCCGCCCGATAAGCTTTAAGTTGATCGATAGCAGATTTTAAATTTGCATATTCCAACAGCGTTATGTGGTTTTCCTCGGCGAACTTGGCAATTTCAAGCGGTCGTAAGTTTCTAGATACATTTCTTACCTGGGGAGTTATAACTATAGCAACGAGCGTATAGCCAGTAGCTAACAGTTGCTTTACTATGGGTGTGTTGGTGTTAACGCCTGTCGCTAGACGTTCATTCCCAAAGAACAGAATCCTGTTGGACATCTTTGTACTCCACTTTGGTTAACTTACCATCATCGCCGAGAATGTAGAACGCGTCCGGGTCGTTTTTTATCCGATCGATAAATACAATACCGTTGGTGTGGTCTATTTCGTGCTGAAAGATCCTGGCCAGAAATCCTTCGGCTGTTACCCTAAACGGTTTACCGTTTAGATCCAATGCTTTTACTCTGACTTTATTGTAACGTTTGACTTTGCCGTAGATATTGGGTACGCTTAGGCATCCTTCATAATCAGTTACCAAATTACCTTCTAATTTGGTAATCTCCGGATTTATAAAGACCGTGAATGTAAGATCGGTTTTGTCTTCGAAATTGTTTCTGACTACTATTAACCGGTAAAGCTTGTCTATTTGTACTGCTGCCATAGCCACGCCTACTTCGTGATCCCTTGACGCATCCCAGCTTAAGGTAGCATTTATCATGTCATCCGCAATATTCTTGATCTCATCGGTAATTACTCCAATCCGGCGTGACTTTTGCCGCAAATGGTGATTAGGCAGGGTAATAATTGCGTCCTTAGAAAGAGGCATAACTTAGACAACAGTATATCAGGGAAACAGATAAGCCGGAAAGACTACATCAGGTCAATCGGATCAATATTGTATGACCAGCCGGACGGCAGTGAAGAAATGCAGGAAATTAGCCTTGACCTTTCAGCAGACTTTATAATTAGCTGCCAACGGTACTTGCCTGATTGCCTTTCATGAAAAGCCGGTGCCGGTCCGTCTACGTGTAGGTCTGATGGTATATTGCGCATGAGTTTCGTTGCAGCTTTTTGTGCCGCTGCCGCCGATGCTCGCTGAACACTCAGTTTGAGTAAATGAGTAAACGGCGGGAATCCATATTGGTGCCTCTCGCGGATTTCTTCATCGTAAAAACTATTCCAATCATCTACGATTGCCGCCGCAATCGTTTTATTATCCGGCTGATAAGTTTGGATTAGCGCTTGGCCAGTGACATGACCACGCCCGACTCGACCAATGACCTGTTCCAAAAGCTGGAATGTGCGTTCGTTAGCTGTGTAGTCAGGTAGTTGGAGCGACGTATCGGCCATAATGACACCCAGTACGCTCAGTTTAGGCAAATCCAAACCTTTTGCCAGCATTTGTGTGCCGACAATGATGTCAACATCCCCGTCTTTGATGGAAGCGTAATTAGCCTCCAGGCGGTCCGCTTTAAGGTTGTCGGCATCAAACCGTTTGATTCTGGCATTGGGAAATAGTTTGGCTGCCTCTTCGACAACGGCTTTCGTACCGATGCTTAAATACTTAATGGATGGATTATGGCATTTCGGGCATGAAACCAGAGCGCCGGTACTGTAGCCGCAAACATGACAACGCAAGCTATGACTGTCTCCATGATAGATTAAAGGCAGATCGCAACGTGGACAATGTGCCTGCCAATCGCAAACCTCGCAAACTATAACTCTGGCTGTACCGCGTCGGTTAAGGTAAAGCATAATCTGATAATGACTTGCTAAAGCTTTTTCTACTGCTTCAATCAACGGCATTGACAAATACTCGGATCTATTAAATAACTCTCGATTCTTGAAGTCTATTATCTTAACCTTTAGATCGGTGCGCTGCGGACGGGCAAGGGTTTGCAGTCGTAAAATTGGTTTTGCCAAAGTCTTGGCTACGTAATAATCACTCACCAAGGGAGTTGCTGAACCTAGAATCAAATGTGCCCGGTGGATTTGTCTTAGTTGTGCGGCCACGCGGGTTGTCAGGTAATAGGGTGCTTGTTCCTGTTTGTAGGCCGGTTCATGTTCCTCGTCGACAACGATAAGCCCGATATCTTTCAGTGGCGAGAAGACAGCCGACCGTGGACCAATCACCACCATCGGATCCTTTGCTTCAAGTAGTCCGACCCAACGTTCGGCACGTTGTTTGGGTGTTAACGTCGAATGCAGAACGAATACACGATCTTTGAATACCTGTCTAAAGCTTATTTCTAATTGAGCCGTCAGACTTATTTCCGGTGTCAGCAAGATAACCGATCGATTGTTTTGTATACTGTCTTTTGCCATCTCTAAGTATAGTCTGGTTTTGCCGCTGCCGGTCCGCCCATGCAATAGATAGGTATCAGGTAGCTGCATTGCATGATAGGCGAATAATTGTTCGGCTGTCATACGGGGGAGTTGATTAATTATCGGGGGCGACTGCTTGGTTACTACATCCGGAAAAATACCAGTTAGTCCTTGAGGTAGAAATTGCTGGACGATGACTCCTATGGACGACGGATAAAACTCTTTCAGCCAATACATTAGTTTTATAGTTGACTCAGGTAATGGCGAAAGATCCAATGTCCGATTAATTGGCTTAGTTTTAATGTGGGGTTTATTAATTTTGGTCAATACAACGCCAACGACATCTTCTTGCCTCATCGGCACGACTACCAATTGCCCCGGCAACAATTCTTTGTCATAACAATATGTTAGACCAACTTTACCGTGGTAATGGTTACTGCGTACCCAGACCTCATAAAAGTGCATAACGACATTATATTGCAATGCAAGTAATCTACGGCCGTTTTTATAGTTACGTAAAAATAATCTTGAAAATGCACATATTATTAGGTTATACTTTAAATCACGTTGTTTGAATAACAATAGGGAGATTATGTTAGACGTATTTATAACTTCCAGAGTAAGACGTAAGATTATCGTGATCTATGCTAAATATCCTGACTTCAAGACTCATGTCAGAGGCTTGGCTAAATTGATTAAAGAGGATGCCGGTAATATACAACGCGAATTAAAGCGTCTGGAAAAAGTCGGTTTTCTGACATCGGAAAAACAGGGCAATACCAAAGTCTATTCAACCAATAAACAGTTTCCGATTTTCAAAGAGCTTCAAAGCATCGTACTAAAAAGTCAACGTACAAATCAGAAACGACCTTAAGTACGTAAGACAATTAGATTGTGTTATTAAGTTCGTTACTAACTTAAGGCGCTACGTAATCTTTGCTATTGACTACGACAGCGAGTTTGCCTTCTCAATGGGCTACACCAGCCTATCTAGCGCTAGATCTAAAGACTACTTACTCAAGTTCATTCAAGTAGCCCCATTTGAGATAAAGAGAGTGCAAACTGACAATGGCAGCGAATTCTACAAATTATTCCACGAGGCCTGTCTGGATCTAGGACTAACTCACTACTGGAGCTATCCCATATAACCTAAGATGAATGCCAAGATAGAAAGATACAACCGCACAATACAAGAAGAGTTTGTAGATTACCACTTAGATGACCTAGGTTACGACATGGGTAGTTTTAACTACCGACTGATGGATTGGGTGCTATGGTACAACACAGAACGGCCTCACTTCACCTTAGAACTTAAAAGTCCTATGCGAGCCTTGTTGGGCTCGCTACAATTAATGCCGGCAGAGTCCAATATGTTATGAACGGATACAATAAGTTGCAGCTTCGCAATCCTTAGGGTAAACTATAGCGCATGATACAGGTAACAAGAAAGGATTCGAAAGAATCCCTGGAAAACATGCTCCGAAGATTTAACCGTAAAGTACAACAGTCGGGTAACCTTGCCGTAGTTAAACAAAGCCAGTATTTTGAGAAACCGGTAAGTAAACGTGATCGGCGATTAAAAGCAATCATTCGCCAAGAACGCAAGGTTAACAAGATTAAGCGGGCAAAACTAGGACAACGCTAGGTAACATGCTAGAGCAGCAAATAGAGCAGGACTTGAAAGCCGCGCTCTTAGGCGGTGATAAATTAAAGGTCGATACGTTAAGGGGTCTGAAAAGCGCATTGCTTTATGTAAAGGTTGAAAAGGGCAAACGCGATAGCGGATTAGACAACGACGAGGAAATTGCTGTCCTTACTCGAGAATCCAAGAAACGCCAGGAAAGTGCAGATCTTTACCTAAAAGGAAATAGTGAAGAAAAAGCCAACAAGGAACTGGCCGAAAAAGACATCATCGATCGTTATTTACCCGCGCAAATCAGTGAAGACGAAGTGCGAAAATTAGTTGATAATACGGTTAATAAACTTGGCATAACCGATATATCCGGTATGGGCAAGGTGATCAGCTCCGTTAAGCAGCAGACTGCCGGTGTTGCTGACGGATCAATTATCGCCAAGCTTGTTAAGGAGCGACTTAGCCAATGATTCTGTTGATGGGCCTGCCCGGTGCTGGTAAAGGTACACAAGGGAAGATGATGGCCGACCAACACGGTATGCATTTGGTTTCCATGGGTGAGATAATCCGGCTATATGTTACCGGTGAGCGGCGCGCTAAGATGCTCGCGGGTGAGTTATTGGACGATCAGGAAGTCATCGACATCCTTGATCGGGTACTCGATACTTTGCCAAATAAGGAGCTGTGTGTTCTGGACGGATTCCCGCGTACCATCAAACAGGCGGAGTGGTTGCTTAATAAATCCAGACAGGAGAACTTTAGTATCAGCCACGTGATTAACCTGGTAGCTTCAGAAGACACGGTAAGAAACAGACTAAGGGCAAGAGGTCGGATGGACGATGATGAAAATGTTATCGAGGAACGATTCAGGGAATATGCCGAATTAACCCTACCGCTGATAAACTGGTACAAGCAACACGGCATTGAGGTCATTAATGTAAACGCCGAACGTTCGGTATATGAAGTTAACAACGACGTAGTAGGTACGCTTCGGATATAAACTTGGAATAAATGCTTATGATGACTCAAAGAAGATCTGCTACTGAAATATTGGCAATGAGAGAAAGTGGTAGGATGCTGGCGACAATCCTTGGTTTACTTAAGTTGCAAGTGCAACCGGGTGTCTCAACTAAGGACTTGGCGGTAATTGCTAAACGAGAGCTAGATGCATATGGTGCCGGCGCGCCGTTTCTCGGCTATCAGGGCTTTCCTGACGTCATCTGTATCTCCCTAAACGATGAAGTGGTTCACGGGATTCCACGCCCCGAACGAGTTATACAGAATGGTGACATAGTTAGCCTGGATTTTGGTGTTAATTACCGGGGTATGATAACCGATAGTGCGTTGACCCTTATCGCTGGCAAACCAAGATCTAAAAAACACCTGGATCTGATCAAGTATACTGAACAATCTTTAACTGCCGGTATCAGTATAGTGCATGACGGAGTTCGCACCGGAGATATTGGAGCGGCCGTACAAAAGGTGCTTTTGGCACATAATTACGGCATAGTACGTGATTTAGTCGGCCATGGTGTCGGTCATCATTTGCATGAAGATCCGAATATTCCTAATTACGGCCGGCCTAACACCGGGCCTTGGTTGCACGAGGGTATGACAATTGCGATTGAACCGATGGCTACCATGGGTAGCGAGCGAGTAGTCCTGGAACACGATCAATGGACCGTCAGAACCTATGACCATTCAATGTCTGCACACTTTGAGCATACATTACTCATTACATCTAATGGTGCCGAGATATTGACCTTGCCTTAGGTTAAGCTGAAGAACAACCTTGCTCAAGATAAAGTGTTAGCGTTATACTTACGTCAATGCGCGAAACGCAAAATAATTGTTTTGTTGGTTTAGATATTGGCACTAGCACTGTTCGTTGTGTGGTAGGGATGATTGAGCCAAATACTAACGGCAAATTATCGATCATAGGGCACGGGTCTGCTAAAAACAGCGGTATGCGTAAAGGCATGGTTGTTCATGTAGATGATGTAGCCGGTGCTATAATCCGTGCGATTACCGAGGCAGAACGAATTAGTGGGCAGCAAATTCATCATGCGACTGTTAATGTTAATGGGTCTCATGTATTGGGATTTAACTCAAAGGGAGTTATAGCTATTAGCGCTGCTAATAGGGAAATCACTCCTGATGATCGTATGAGAGTAGAAGAGGCGGCTACTGTAGTCTCACTACCAGCCAATAGAGAAATTATTCAATTTTTTGCAAAGAATTATAGCTTGGACGGCCAGCAAAATATTAAAGACCCAGTTGGAATGCAAGGCATAAGGCTAGAGGTCGATGCGCACATCGTGACGGCTGCA
>DAHXLX010000002.1 GCA_027365775.1 Candidatus Saccharimonadota bacterium
GACCACTGAACGGCCTACGACTACGACCACTGAACGGCCTACGACTACGACCACTGAACGGCCTACGACTACGACCACTGAACGGCCTACGACTACGACCACTGAACGGCCTACGACTACGACCACAGTTGCGCCGACTACGACCACTGAACGGCCTACGACTACGACCACAGTTGCGCCGACTACGACCACAGTTGCGCCGACTACGACCACAGCTGCGCCTACAACTACTACTATTCCCCCGACTAAAGATACAGTGCCTGGTTGTGACCCTATAAGTCCCGAACCATGTCCAACTGGTAGCTACCAAACGGCTGAGTTGAGTGCTGCAAATGAGACTAACACCAACAACAAAGTAAGCAGTGACTGGGTACTAAATGCTGCATTTGCAGCAGTAGGGATAGCCGGATTATTGTGGCCAATTCGTCGTAGATTAATTAATGGTCGCATTAACCGCAAATAAGGAGTAGAACCATGAGTTTCATTAACTATCGTAAATCATTCATCGCCATAATTAGTATTTTGGCATTAAGTCTCAGTACTTTAATGTTTGGCGGTACGGTCTCGGCTGCTTGTTATGAGTACAATCCAAATGGTGGCATGATAACGTCTGCCACGCCGGTGTTTAACAATTTTTGTAATGTACCATACGGCGTCGGCAATGAGGCACAATTTGTAAGAATTAGGCAAGATAGCAATGGTATCGATACGGATAATCAGAACAATCCGGCTTATCAGAACAGTTTGACTACCAATTGTGTAGCCGGCGACAAGTTTGATATCTGGAACTATCTACACAACAATGCCTCCCAACAATATAATCCCGATACAAATCCAAGCAATCCATCAGCGGTTGCGCATAATGTGGTAGAAAACTTGACTGCACAAACCGGTACCGCCAGCACTTTTACATTCGCTGATACGGTCAGTGCATCAAATGCAGCAAGTGTAAGTGACAGCACAACCTTAAGTTGTAATGGTCAACAGTTCAATATGTCTATCGTACCTGGCTCAGTCAATCTGTATAGTCTAGCTTACAACAATGGGCAGGGAGAGTGGATTAATATTTCAAAA
The DNA here is from genome assembly GCA_027365775.1 of Candidatus Saccharimonadota bacterium. GTDB lineage: Bacteria > Patescibacteriota > Saccharimonadia > Saccharimonadales > UBA4665 > JAJZWH01. The sequence goes on from DAHXLX010000002.1 coordinate 1,075, forward strand.
TACCTAAATAGTGATACTGGTCCCATTAACCAAGGTAATTACAAGGTTGGTAGTCCGATATTTGCAAGTGGTGATCAATGGGGATGTTGGAATTACCGAATAGCGATTGTCTATCAAGTAATGTTAGCTTCAGTACCAACCCCGACACCAACCCCAACCCCGACACCAACCCCGACCCCAACACCGACGCCAAAAACACTCGTAAACACTGGTCCCGGTACGACTGGTACGATAGTTACATTTGCAATTTCTACAGTTATTGGTGCAACTTTATATAAAAGACGACTCGCAAAGAGATTAAATGGCAGAATCGGGTAACTATTGGTGGATAAGTACTAGCCTAAAAATACTTTCTGTGATATAAAGAAATATAGTTATATTCAAAAACACAGAGCTATGACTGACCGCTCTTGGAACGAGAATCTCGGGGAAACCCGGGATTTTCTTTTCTAATCTGTTATGTTAGTATAGGCGAGACATTTTTGGTCCCATCGTCTAGTGGTTAGGACACCGGGTTTTCATCCCGGCAACAGGGGTTCGACTCCCCTTGGGATCACCAGCGTTGACTCTTCGCTTAAAACAGGGTCTTTTTTAATTGTTGCTAAGGTGTAAAGAGCACTCATTTTAGCGGTTCCAAATTGCTTTTTAGTAAAGCTGTAGGGAAGTCCTTCCGGATATATCATTCTTTGATAGACTTGCTTCATTTCAGGGCTTGCTTTTATCCAGAGATGCCTAGCATTACTAATGTAATTGACTGCATAATCTATAGCTTCTTCTTTAGTTCCAATATTTCTATCTAGTTTATTAAGTTCTTTTCGCATGGTTCCAATTCGTTTTTTTATTCTGAAAGAAATAGCATTTTTTTCTTCTGGAGTCAGTTTTCCGGTTGCCACCATTTCAGCCGCATCTATTCGCTCTTCGCTTAGGGCATCTATGGACTCTCTCAGCTTGTTTCTTCGAAAACGCATAGAATTTACCTCTTCACGCCAAACACGGACAATAATGGTCTCTATGAGCCTTAAACGATTATCATTTGGCCTTAATTTGTTTAGATGATCTTTCCATGCTTTATGTAAGTCATCAGGTTTAATAAACGAGCTATGACATTCTCTTGTAGTACAGTGGTATCTTGGATACTTTTTTCCACCTCTGCCGGTAGAAGCACTACCTCTTAAGGGTTGACCGCAAGCTTCACAAATCACAAAACGTCTTAATGGGTAATCAGGGTTAATGCTTTTATAACCTTCAGCCTTATTGGCTCTTCTGCTGTCAAGTAAACTTTGATTCGTGTAATATACCCATTCCGGAACTATACCTTCAAAAACACTTGGTACCAGCTGTTCATCAGTTAAGCTGCTCTTTTCCATGCCGGCATATAGAGGTTGTCTAAGCATCTTATCTAAAAATTGATAACTTAAAGGTTTACCGTTGGGTTGTTTTAGGTCAATCTCTTGAGCTCTTTTTAGTAATATAGCCTTAGCTGGATAAGATCCATTAGCATATTCGGTTAGTATGGTAGCAATTTTGCTTGCTATAGGCTCTATAGGCTCGACAGTAGGCCTTCCAAGTTCGTTACGTATATTTCTCAGTCCAAAAGGGGCTTGATGCATTCTATAGCCTTCTGAAGCGTGTCTCTTCATATTTTCAATAACCCTTCTAGATTTTTGCTTGTTATCGTGTTCTGCTAGAGCTGCTTGAATGGCTTGAATTAACTCATCTGATTCAGTGGCTTCTACATTAGAAGATGAATCCCTTAATTCAATTTTTAATTTTGCTAGCATCCTCATTAAGTCAGCAAAATCAAATTTGTTTCGAGTTAGTCTATCAATCTGGTATATGATCAGATAATCAATTTCGGCACTATGCTCGGTTAGATATTCGAGCATTGCTTGCATCTCAGGTCTTTTGAGAGTTTTAGCAGATTTTCCTTCTTCTCTGAAAACTTTTAAAGTTTGAACTTGATTTCTAAAAGCCCAATCATGGCAAGCTCTCTCTTGATTGTCTAAACTAACACCCCTGTCAGCCTGTTCAGTTGTCGATACTCTTACATAAATAACTGCTGTTTTGGGATGCATAACTAAATAATAGCATCGTTTATTTACGAACCAAATATTCTCTTATAGCCTGTCTGGCAAGTAATTCATAATCTTTGATCATAGATTTTATCTCAAGATCACTAAGGCTAGAAGCCCCTTTTCCTATTAATTTCCGTGCTTCTTTAGTCGATATAATAGGCTTCTTAGGTATTAGTGATGGTCGAACATAATTCATTACCCCTGAATGGTAAAATGTAAGCCAATTGAACTCGAGATGGTGATTTTACGATTCAATTCCATCCCATTTTGGCATATGGGTATAAAAATAACGCTTCAAGCTATCTGGTGAATTATGGGAAGGGACACCATTATATAGTGGCAAAGCTCGTTGTTCGTATAGGCTGAATATCTGAGCAAAAGTTTTTCTTTTGCCGTTTTTATCTTTTAATCTTTGTTTGTAAATCGCATAGATAAGTTTAGGGTTCTCTCCTGCTTGAGCTTGATGCTTGTTTAGTTTTAGTTTTTCGAGAAGCTGTTTTTGTTTTTCCTCAACAAGAAACCAGATAGCTTGAATATCCTTTTGAGTCGTATAAGCTGTTATCTCTATAGCTAAAGTATCTTCACTTACAACATCTCCAGAACCTCTTACTAAAGGCTGATGTTGGGCGAATCCTCTAATCTCTTTGTTATCTATTAAGCCTAATTCGATAATATATTCCGGCACTTCAAAATTAGTTGCTGCCTCTTTAATTAACCCTACACAACTAGTAGCACTGTCTATTGTTAACAATCTATCAAGAAGGTCTCCTTTTTGTGCAAGCAAGAGCATAACCTGATAATGCTCTCCTAATGCATCCTTCATACAAGATAGGATTCGATTTTTGCATTCAATAAAGTCAGGATCATCAAACAGATAAAACAAAAACCAATCTCTATCTGTTCTAGGTGATCGAAAACTTATGTCTGACAAGATACCTTAATTATATGCCGTACTTATCTCTTTGCCTGTTTATCAATGTCTGAGAATAAGGTCTTGGGATGTTGTTGATGAAAATAATATCTCCGCCTTCGTTTAAGGGTTTAGAATTACGACCTATATATCCTTTAATCTCCAGTGCTGTTTCAAGGTATCGGTGTCTTATGGCATAATCTGGTATTTTATTGGACGAAGGATTCTTATTGTTTCTAACAATAACTTTAGTGGCATTCAATCCCTCTTTTAATGTCTTAGCCAAAGCCTTATCATCCAAGCCCATATTTTCAAGAATTTCCTTAAAACCTTTTGATCTAGTCACTTTTTGAGGATTTTTAATCATAGCATCAGAATAACCGGCTTTTCTCATAGCAGAGGCCATAGTTCCACCATTTTCCACGATTTCTTTAGCTATCATTCTTTGTCTATAAGTCACAACATTATATTATATAAAAGTGAGTATATTGCAATTATGTTATCAGTAAATACTATTGATATAAATTAATTTAATGCAAATTTAAGATGAGTAATAAATCTGCCATTTCTGATATAAAACCTGTTAAATCTCCAATCAAACTATTTTATTGCTCAAAGTGTGGCCAAAAGCAGAATAAAGTTAATCAAAAATACTGTAGTAATTGCGGCAGCCCCTTCTATATAGAACAAAAAATAAGTGATGAAAATAATATTTTAGATTCAGAACATCAAGGTGAAAATTATACTTCTAACCTAAATAGGATTGGTGGGTGGCTGATTCTTCCTTATATAGGATTTTATTTGTTTCTTTTATACAGTGTGATTTATATAGCATACTATTTTGGGAATTATTCAGTGTCTCCAAATAAATTTTTATTAGCCAGTGCCATAGCAATCTTTGGTATGTCTTTTTCGTGTATTATACAAATCCATAAAAGAAATAAATTATTTCGTAATTATGTCTACACACTTTATTCAATAGGAATTATTCAATCATTATATATTTCATTTTCCACACACAAAGCATCTACTTTTATAATTTATGGTGGTATTTATTTCATTTGGATGCTGTATTTCTCTAAGTCTAAACGTGTTGAAGCATTTTTGGGTAGCAAAGAATAGTGATGAGATATGTAAATTAATATGACAAGAGTTGCTAGCATAGTTGTATCGGAAGACGAATCATATGATTTTTACGATAACAAGCTAATCGTCGGAGAGGACGAAATACCATATGAATACATTCAGGGCTTTGGGTTTTTGTTAACACATCGTAAACAAGGAGTGGACTTTGTACCTATTGCAAACTCAACTAGTTTTACTATTTTGTTAGACCTTGGCAAAAACGGTATTTACAAATTTGGGCATCGTTCTCTTGGCGTATCAGCTTTTAGAACTAATAAGCAAAGATCTTTAGACAGAGTATATTCAGATACTATTAAATGTATTGATGAGCTACTTTCTCCATTGATATTAAAAAAAATGCTCAATACTTTATCGGAAAATGGAGAAGTATCAGTCGGTAAATTAACAATTAAGCCGGATTACTTATTTAACGTTACGTCATTTAGGACAAAACAAATACCTTTACACAAATATACATCTTATAAGTTTGCTCAAGGTAAGGTTATGCTTTATGAGTCGGGTAAATCTTTACCGTTTTTTCGACTTATTTATCTACAATAAATGCACCTTTACTACCTGCATTCTTGGGGCATCTTTTAAGATCTAAATAAGGAGTAGCGATGTATTGTCAAAATTGTGGAGCTAAAAATACGAACGATGCATCTTATTGTTTTCAATGTGGTTCAAAGTTGAATAATCAACAAGGGTCAAAAAATGAACTAAGAATTTCTAATCATGGAAGGATACATAAAACTAGCCCAATTAGTACAGGTAATATACAAAGACAAAGACGCAATAGAAACATTTTTATATGGATAGCTGTAATTGTGATATCCTTTGTCGGTATAGGCATTTGGTATAACGACACACACTATAATTCAACATTTAAAAATAACTTTATGAATGGTTGCGAAAATCAAGGTGGTTCAACGAGTAGTTGTGGATGTGCATATAATGTTTTATCCAATAATTTTAGTTATTCAGAAGCGAAATCAATAAATGCAAATCCTTCCGGTAGTCCATATTCACAGAGTTATATTCGTGATGTACGTAGTACCTGTTAATAGTCTTTATTAATTTATATTCAGTAGTGTAATTAAGTGTTGCCTTGAACTAGAAAGATATAATTTATTTAAGAAAAGAGACTAATTGGAAATAGATATGTAATCTATTAATTCCACTTCTTCAATACCAAACTTGTTAACAATAAAGCGTTTTGGTAAGCCACCAACAGCTCCTGGGTATATTGGATCATCGCATGTAATTTGGATTAAATCTAATGCTATGTCATTTGATAAGCTTTGAATATCCGAATAAACGGAATCAGCTATATCCGTCCATCCCAAGAAAGCGTGGTCATCTAATATTTCTACAGGGCTCCAATTATTATCTCTTTCTAATTTTAGGATATGCATCTGTGTGTCTATTCCTCCTATAAGTACTTGGTCTGGGTGAGGTTCAGGAGTGTTTCTTAAAATGTACACTAAAATATCAGCAATTCCAGCCGTTGTTTGAGAGATTTTAGAAAAGAGTTCAAGGGTGTTAGTTAGATTATAAAGATCGTGCTCATTGATAGCTGTTTGGCTAGAATATCCAATAACGGCCTTGTTATTAACTCTATATACTTTCTGAAAATCACGTCTTAAGTTTCTGGGGTTACCGTCACTAGCCATGCCATCACCGGTAGCTTCGATTTTGTCCTCTTGTTTTAGAAATATAACTAAACTCATAGATAAGCTAATCGTTTGTTCCTTCATTATAGGCAATGATAGATCACCAATGCGCATTAATAGTATGCTTTCATTATAAAAGTTCAAAATTCATAGGTTCCAATCCTGGTAGGAATGTTACAAACAAAACTGTTATACTTTAGAAGAGCATACCACTGGTTAATCTCTTCAAGAATATGGTTCCAATTTGATAACAGGTGGTTCACCATAACTGAATTATGCTATAAGAACCGTTTTTCTATCTGAAATTGCTGGTTATAAATATTTAGTACATTTGCAACGCAAAGTTGTCTTATGGGGTTGTAATCTGTTAATGCAAGTTCGAATCCCTTATGCTTGCAAAATATATCTCAAGATGTAATCTAATTGTATGCAAGTGAGAATTGAGAGCTACAAAGACACACCTGAGCATCTTCCATTACTTGGTGAAGATGAGATTCTGGTTACCATTGATTATTTAAATATGCCAACTAGTGATTACTTTGTTATTGGTGGAGCAAATCTAGTACTACGCGGAATAAAATACTCTACGCCAGACCTAGATGTATTAGTCAGTGATAGTCTATTTGAGTCTTTACAAAGTGTTGATAGCTCACAAATTAAACAACCACCAAAGCCAGCTATTATGCGGGGAGCTTCAAATACAACCGTGTGGGTAAAGAACGATAGAACTCCAATTCCCCTAAGTGCAACCACATCATTAGGTGATGGGTATTATCCAATGAGCTTTGAAAGCCATAGAGATAGGGTAGAAACTGTACAGGGTGTTCCGTGTGTCTCACTTGAAGAAGTTATTGCAGCTAAGTCTGCCCTTCAGCGAGAAAAAGATTTACTAGACCTAGATGATATAAGTAGATTTATTGGACAAGCTATTAGTTTATGCCCACGACCAGCTGTTGGGCCACTCTGGGAAAGCTGAACCCTTTAAAATTTAATACCACCCAATAACTTCAGTTACGATTTGTCTATAAATCGGACCCCTTAGGGTCACCATAGGAATAGTACAGATAAGAAATGGTTATAAAATTGAGTGTCCAAAGAATTGTTATCAATTCCCATCTGTATAATAGTTAGATTCTCCTTTGGTTCTTGGTGTTTGATTAGTTTTTGTGGCTAGTTTTTAGTAAACACATCACCCTGGGCTTTACCAGAAATTATAAGATTTCGAAGATTATCAGTAATAAGCATTTCCCAAGCGTTTGAGCAATCCCCATAACAAACAAATTTAGGGGTTAAGCCAGAGTGCGTAAAATGAACCTCGGTCTTATCACCCTTCTTAGTGATTTCAAAGATAATGCTAGTACCTTTCCATTCATCTTTTTTAGGCACAAAACTTATGTAGGCGTCAGTTACATACCAAACTATTCTTTTACCTGGTACTAATTCGGTAATTTTTTGGGTAGAACGGTGTGCGTCACTGTAGCTATAAGTAAATTCAGAGCCAATCTTATCTGTAACACCATTTATTTCACCAGACCACCAACCTCGAACATTATTGATTGCATCAAACACTTGTTGCGGAGTCTGCTCAACCAAAAAACTTGCAGTAAAGTCTTGATTTTTCATGTCTACGTATATTGTATCAAGGTGAGACTATTATTCCATCTAACAATTTCATTCGCTATTTGGTTATAAATCGGGGTGCTTAGGGTCACCAGTATCAGTTTTATCTTTGTTTGGGCGGCAAAGGTTATTTTATTATCTGAATTGGCTAAGAAGTTAATCTTTCAATTCTCCTATGCCGCTTTATTCTAAGATTAATACAAAGTACCATAAGAACATAAGAATATGGCAAAAACTAACGAACAGGGCTTTGCACATCTTCAGCTGTTAGGAGTTCTGGCTGTAGCCATAGCATTTATTGGTTTTGTTGGTTATAAGGTAGCTAGTTATAAATCTCAGCCAACGGTACATAGCTATATCGCTCAAAAGACAGATACAGCTACCTCTTTGGATATCGAATCCTCTCCTTCCGACATAAGTATGACAGGTTATCCAACCTGCGATAGCTCCAAGCTTCATAAAGTCACTCCCTATGTCTGTAGCAGTAATAGTGGCTCCATCGATACTGTCGTGACCGCACCAAGCCGGGTCGTATTGGACGGTCATACCTATAATTTCGTTACTTGGAGCGGCTGTTCTGCATCGAACCCAAATAAAGCTATATGCAAGGTAGTTGTAAGTTCTGGAAGAAAAAAAACATTGACGGCCAGTTATGCAGTTGTAAGCAGCAATACCTCGCCAACTAATAGACAAACCGCAGCTAATTTACAGAATGATACAGCATGTACTGTAACAATTGTCCAAGGTAGGACCCTAGGAGGCGAAATTGGTATGGGGCTTGGTTCCTCTACAGGAAAAGACAGTATCTGTACTTTTTATGAACGCAATCCACCAGCCGCAGGTTACGAAGTTAATTATTCTGCCTCATACAATAACGTTACTAGCGAGAGCTGCGGTAGCAATTGTGATTACTATAAGCAGTTTAATCTCTCTAGTTATTACAATTGGTTCGGCATAGTCTCCTATGACGGCTGTGAGTATATAGGCATCGATACTCACTACAACAATTCAAGTTGCAATAACTACACGCTTTCTGGTTATCTTAATCCTTCGAGTAAGGATATATACAATAAGGCTGCAAGTTTTAGAATTGATGCTTTTCAAGTTTATGACGAGTACTATAGCAGTCAAAACAATGGATGCATTTATTACTTCTGTGAAACCAAATCAACATTTGAAGGCTGGAGTATGTCGGTTCGACCCGGTAATGCTACAACGCCCAGTACTATTAATGTCATTGGTAACTACGCGTTAGATATAATTTATAATCCAGCATATGTTTCTAATTTAAATGATAAGAATATTGCCACCTTTTCTGGCTATGAGCTTGAAAAAGCCCTGGAGACAAGTTTCCCAAGCTACATTGGACCATAGCCTAGTTTCTAATTCCTACTGGAATGTTGCCAACGTGAGAGCTACTCTTTAGTAGGTCGTACCACTAATTGATTTCCTCAAGTATATGGTTCCAATTCGATAACAGGTGGTTCACCATGATTGAATCTTTATCTTAGTTCAATTTCTATCACTGTAATCTATTGATTTTTACGATTCTAAAACTTGACACCTAAGTGGCGATTTATAGCCTATGCATTTTGTTATCTGTTAATTAAGTTCGATTCAATTTGTGTAACTTATTATTTTTATGTTTAACTACTATCTATATGGACTATCAACAGCAAACTTCACCCCAACACGATAGCCAAATCATAGTACCAGCCACCCAAGCATCAACCGGCAATAATCAGCTTCCCGTAGCTCCTGCAAGCAATACTCAATCACAACAACCAAAAAAGTCTAAGTTGCCAAGTAATGTTAAGCTCACGCTGCTCATATTTACCTTAGTCAGTGCCTTTGTATTGAGTGCAGTACCTCATTTAAGCAGCAAAACACCTAATATGCCTTCTTTTGGTATTTTACTGATAAGTGGATTAGTGATGGTGTTGCTTACAGTCATTTTGTTTAGCGTTCTTAATAAACTTAATCTTGGATTTGGCAAAACTGCATTAATAATGGCGCTCGGCTACAACGCAGTAGTTGCAATTATTAAATTTGTTATCTCACCTAGAGCGCTTTATTTATCTAATCAAAATAATCCTTTCAGTACACAGGTAGGAGACCCCAACACAATTTTTTACTACATACTAACTGGTGTGGTGATTCTTCTATTGTACGTAGGCGTATTTAGACTTATATATGGTCATTTTCGTAAAAGAATAGAGGGGTTGTCGGGACAAGCTGTTAAATATCAACATCATTTTCATACAAAAGGAGTTGTTCTTTTTAGCATAGGAGCTGTAGGACTAGTTGCTGTCGGTGGTGGTGTTATTTTACTGCCTCTGTTCTTTGTGGGTTCCTCGGCAGCTTATTTAGGCTATGTGTTTAGCGCACTAGGGATTCCGTTGGTATTGGCAATAGTACTGGCTATCTTTATGGCTTATAGAGGTTTTGCAGCTGTTGAAAAACAAGTCTTAGTTTCTGGTAATACAGCACTACTGGCCAGTTTTTTATGGCTAGGTGTTTCGCTGATAATCCTTTATCACATCTTGTGGATAGTTTTCATGTTAACTTTAGTTCACATTTGGCCATTTAATACGTACTCGCCTAAATGAAAATCGCCAAATTGTTTTGGCGATTATTAAGGTACAGAGTTGCTGTGATGTTGATTTTATTCTTCCTGTTGAGCTTATCTCTGCACCAAAAGTTAACGTCAAATCCAGTGCTTATAGTACTTGTCTGTTTGTCAATTGCTCTGAGTTATGTTAGTGCCACGAGTGTTAATGATATCGCTGATGCTAAAATAGATGCCATTAATCACGCCAACAGCATAGGCAGACCATTAATTACAGGTGAGGGCAAAAAAGAAGACTTAATTAAAGTTTTCGCAATAGCAAGTATAGCTTCAATCGCTATTGCAGCTTTCGTTAATCCTTGGGCATTATTAATTGCTTCATGCTCAATTTTGATTAATGTTTTATACTCTTTACCGCCAATCCAGTTCTCCTATAGGACTTTTCTAGCCCCTATAGTTCTCGGTATCGCTTATGTTGGCATACCGTACAGTCTTGGCCTGGCAGTCTCTGGTTCCGTGCTCCATAAAAACGATTTGCTTTGGCTGTTTGGACTGTACGTCATGTTTATTGGACGTATTATTTTAAAAGATTTCAGAGATAGAAAAGGTGATGCAAAATTTCACAAGCCGACCTTTTTATTGCGCTTTGGCAAAAATGCAACCTGTGCGTTCAGCTATTTGAGTGTTGTGTTGGGTGGCAGTATGCTAGTGTGGCTTACGCACAGTGAAATCTGGTTAGCAACGATTACATCTTTATACCTTGTAACTATCTTAGCTATGCTTAGGAGACTACAGCTATCGTCTGAGGGACAACAGGAACAGTTAAGCATAGGAGTTGGTGCAAAGATGGGTAATGGTCTCCTAATTACTTTGCTATGTGTATTTGCACTGAAGCAATCAAGCGCAAGTACTGAAACACAAATTTTACTAGCTGGTGTGTTAGCACTTACATTTTTTGTAAACTTTTTCAGTTTCTTACACAGACCAGAAGCTGCAATTATCGGATACAAGGGTTAGACTAAAACAACATCATTGTTTACCAAAGTTTGATTCCATCTATTAATTTCGCCCGACAACTGCTTATAAACCGAGGGCCTTAGGGTCACCATTACGCTTATGCTTATACCTGTGCTAGAATGTGCTTATTAGTAAACTAAACTCTAATATTGCTGGTTTTACTGCCGTCGAATTCTTACTAATTGTCATAACTCTAGCTGTTATTGGTGTATCAGGTTATTTTGTGGCAAAACACGTTAACAAGAAAACAATTAGTTCAACGTCGAATACCACCAGTAGTCAATTTAGTAACTTTCCTAATGGCCAACTTACATATTTACTGCCAAGTGGCTGGACAGAGGCAGCCATAGCCGACAACGGAGATGGTAGTAATGGACTAGAAACGACAAAACAGACACAAAACTATGGCTACGCAGAGTATGCTATTACTTTGACGGCTCCCACTACCATAACTATTCCTGCAAGTGGCATTTGTGGTTTGGAATGCTCAACACCGACCAAACAAAAAGACTTTATTATTACTATTGCTGACTTTGGTACAAATGGCTATACAAGTGCTGGCCAATGGTATCAATCTTTGCTGGGTCAAAAGTTTAATGACCCGGGAGTATCGGCGGCTTTGGTTCAAAGCGGTGCTAATTATACCAGAGAAGATACCCCAGACACTGTTTACCAGAACACGACATTTGCTAAACAGTCAGCATATTGTATTAATTATGCTGCTGTAGCTAACAATAGCCTTACGTTTCCTAGTACTATACCAAAAAATATAGCTTCAGGTGGTTGCTACATTCTTCGAGGAGACCGTATATACTACATTCACATTTTAGACAATACATCTGGCGTTTCCAATCTTCCGTCAACCGTAGCTAAAGACAGAGCGAGTGCTATAAATATACTTAGCAGCATTTCTTTCAAATAGCCTTAGGCTATAGAGCTAAAACCGTGCTCCACCTTATTATTTCTTGAGCCATAAATACATCTTATCATGCAGTTTAGTCCTTATAGACTAGTATCTCGCTCCACATAATATTCTCACCTACAATTCTTCATAAATCGAGTGCCTTAGGGCCAACAATCTACTTATGCGCCCATAGTAAATTATTGCTATAATAGTTACCTATGGCAGACTATGTTACAAGCTCTGACCTTACACTTGCCCTTGGTGAAGGTTTTAACGATATATATAAAAAACTAACAAAACATTTTGATGTACGTTTTGACAAATTAGAGAAAGATATAGCCGAAATTAATGAAAAGTACGAACACCTTATTAGTACTCTTGATACATTCCTAAAAAGACTAGATGATATTGAAGCTAATAATGCTGCTCGAGATGCTCAGCTTGCTAGGTTAGAACGATGGATTGAGCAAGTGGCTGCAAAAACAGGCGTAAAATTAGAATATTAGGTTCTATTCGCCACAGGAATGTTAGTCGTACTGTAGCTATACTTTAGCAAGGCGTAGTATTGATTTATCTCTTCAAGGATATGGTTCCAATTCGATATTAGGTGGTTCACCATGAGAGAGTTACAGATAAATATTTGTTATAAATGTTTATGACTGAAGATTTATAGCTAAACCTTATCTGTTAAGTAATTCGATTTTCTTAACCACTATCTTTATTGACATTATTGTACATTTAACTGTACAATAATAATGTAATAAAGGATTATATTATGAGTACTAAAACAATTGATACAACTGACCTGCGTAATAATTTATCAGCTACATTAAATACAGTCGGAAAAGATGACATACTCTTTATCAAGAGTCGAGGTAAACTTACTGGCAAAGTTATTATTGACGACGAATTACTAGAGGATTTACTTCTACTGCAAGACGCTGGCTATGTTGCAGAAATTGCCCAGGCTCGTAAAGAAATAAAGCAAGGTGACGTCTATAGTTTTGATGAGGTATTTGGAGACGTACTCTAAGTGGTTAAGTACCGCATGGTATTTGCTGGTAGTAGCAAAAAAGATTTAGACAAACTAGACCATACTACTAGAAAGAGAATTGCCAAAAAGCTTACATTTTTCTTAGAGCAAGAAGACCCGCTATCCTATGCTCGTCAACTAGTACACTCCAATATAGGAAGTTATCGTTTTCGTGTTGGCCACTACCGTATAGTGTTTGATGTTGATGGTGATAAATTGTATGTAGTGAGCATAAAACATCGCAAGGACGTTTATAAAGGTTGAGTTATTGTTATGAGTGAAACTTTGCATAATACTCCAGAAAAAGACCTTTACTATGTTGCAGTTAAGTTATTATTGCGTGACGGACAAAAGCTATTGGTAACACATGATATTTACGGAGACTGGGATTTGCCAGGCGGAAGAATTCGTAAAGATGAATTTAATAGTACTTTGGAGTCTGTAATAGAGCGAAAGATTAACGAAGAACTTGGCGGTGATGTCTCTTATGAATTAGGACAACCGGCGGTTTTCTTTAGGGTTGAAAGACAGGAGCATAATCTTAACGGTCGGACTGTACGTATTTTTGGCGTTGGCTATGAAGCAAAGTACATAACCGGAGAAATAACTCTAGGTGAACATCATGACCAAATGGAGTGGGTTGATATACCAACATTCAAGCCAGAGGATTACTTCACTGGCGGTTGGCTTACTGGCGTTAATGAATATTTATCAAAAGTGGGGACTTGATTCCACCTGACTATCTCGTTGGCTATGACCTTATAAATCGGACTTCTTAGGGTCACCATAGAAAATTACAGATGAGATTTGATTATAAATTTCTGTAGTTAAAATTTAGGGCTAGTACTTATCTGTTACTTAGTTCGATTCCCCGATGCTTTTTGTTAGTATTAAAATATGCCACCGAAATTCTTTTTTATTACTCTTGGTGTAGATGACATTCAAAGAAGCTTATCTTTCTACAGAGATGGCTTAAGCTGGAAAACTGATGGGTTATAGGCCAAGAATTTCATGATGAAGTTACGGGTGCAGACGGTACAATAGCCTTTTTTACATTTGATAACGGTATTATTTTAGGCCTATATGAGCGTAGTAATCTTACGAAAGATGCCCAAATTAAACAAGACAGCAGAAGTTCTACTGAGTTTAATATTGGTTATCCAGCAAAATCTAAAGAGGAAGTTGATAGTCTGTTAAAAATAGCCGAAACTGCTGGCGCAGAACTTACAGCACCGCCCCATATGCGACCCTTTGGCGTTTATTCGGGCTATTTCAAAGACCCGGGACGGGCATTTATGGGAAGTAGCCCATAATGAGCCTAAAGGATAATATTTCAATCCCAACAACTCATTCAATCTAATAATTTCATTAGCAATTTGCCTATAAACCGAGTGGTCCAGGGTCACCAAATCAGTTTCTGTTTTCTCTGCTGTGCCAGACCCTGAGTATTACTACTGTATTTTCGTCCTCCAGCTTATATCTAATAACATAAGCTCCTGCCCCAAAAGCCATAAATAGTTCACGTCTGTTTCCATCATCTGGCATTGGACGACCAATTCTTGGCGTCAGTTTAAGTATTTCAGAACCGCTAAGGATGTTTGATGCAGCTCTTTTAGCAGCTTCGCTATCTTTATCCAATAAGAAGAAATAGAGCCGTTCAAAATCTTGTATGGCTTCTGGAAGCCATTTTATTCTTGCCATTTGCGTGGTTTACCCTGGCCTAAGTCTTTTAGCCAAGTCTCTACCTTTTCGTGCTCAATAGCTTTACCAGTTATAAGATACTGCTCCCACCTTGCATTATCTTCGGCTTTTTCTTTTTCATATTGTTCTTCTCTCTCAAGATAGATTTCTATAGCAGTTCGCATAATCCAGTGAGGCGAGTGCTGTTTTTTCTTAGCCAAGACTTTTAGTCGTTCACGGGTGTTGTCGTCTAATTTTATACCTTGAGTAGTTGCCATATCATTAGGGTAGCACTAGTTGCGAATTATAGCAACTATAATTTAATAATTGGTTCCACCGAAGTATTTCGGCGACAATTTCCTTATAAATCGAGTGCCTTAGGGTAACCATAGGAAATTTACAGATGAGATTTGGTTATAAAGTTCAGTTTGTAAATAATTGTTTTTAATCCCATCTGTTAAATAGTTCGATTTTCTTTTAAATCTTCGCTACCGAAATAACTTGTCTACGAATACGGTAATCGCTAGTTAAGCTATAATACGTATTATGCTAAATATCCAATCATCATTTAGCGGTTTTTCTGTAGACGATATTAGTAAGGCTAAAGAATTTTATGGAAACGCATTAGGCTTTGAATTAGAGGATAAAGTTGGAGGAACGACTATACATCTACCTAACAAAGCTTCTGCCTGGATGTATCAAAAAAAGACCATAAACCTGCAGACTATACCATGCTTGACTTTGTAGTTAGTGATATAGATGAAGCTTATGAGACTCTCGTCAACAATGGGGGTAGAATTTATACATTATCCTGGTTTTCCCCAAGACGATAAAGGTATTATGCGAGGTAAAGAAAAAGATATGGGTCCAAATATCGCATGGTTCAAAGACCCAGCAGGCGATACGCTTGCTATTATTGAAAACTGACTTTCTCGGTTAATATCAAATGCAATGTTTTAATGAGCAGCAATACTTAATCGTAAAATTTAGTTCCAGCGTATAATTTCTCCTACAATTAACTTATAAATCGAGTGGCCTAGGGTCACCAGAATAGAATTTGAATGTCTGAATTTTTTCAATAACAACTTATTTATTAAAAACTACACATTTTATTAAGCTATTAGAGAATTATTTAATAATTTATCTACTAAACCACTACCAAGGTATTCTCTAGCCATATCTACTTCACGAGCTAGTAGAACAATTGACTGGTAATAGTTCTTCCTAAATATATTAGGTGAGTGGCACCAGTTATTATGAATTTTCATTAAGTTTATATTAAAATTTAAGTACAGCTATTTGACTTTATTTCGGCAAAAAATTAAAATTTATGTATAAATTAAGAGGGGGAAATTATGAGTGTAGAAACTATTTCAAAAGAGCAAGAAGTAAGCGATAAAATATGTGAAGAAACAATAGCAAGGCTTGGAATAACTGTTTTTGAAAAGTTGGCTGAAGAGAGCAAAAACCAAACAGATTCAATTGAATCCACTACAACTCTTGAAATCAGGAATTCTCTGACACGTCTTCCTGATGGGCAAACAGTGCCCGATGAGAGATAAAATAAAACCTATTACTAAATGTTAATATAGATGTCAGAAATTGGAGTATTTTCCACTAGTATTGATTATCCTACATACAGACCAGTAGTAGATAATCTTAACACTAGAGGGTATTCAACCTGGGTATATAATGCGGATAGAGTCGCAAGTGGTTCGGATAGCCTAGACCTTCAAGTTAACGATAATGAAAACTTTAAAATTGTTTATAATGGCATAGTTCATCAGCCAGAACATATACGTTCTGCTTGGTATAGACACCCATATTTATTAAATCTGCAAATTTCTGATAAAGCTAGAGAGCTTTGCTTAGAAAAAGAAATAGATTTACTTCAGGAATCGATTTGGTTACAAATTTCGGATAAGTCTTGGTTGAATCATCCAAAAGTTATGGACAAGTGGCGAGCTAAACTAGCTCAGCTATCTTTGGCTAAAACAATAGGGTTTAATATACCTAGGACTGTAGTAGCTAATAATTGGCAAACTATTGACGAATCTTTACCAGATGAAAACATTATAATTAAGATGCCTAAGGGGCTAAGTTATGAAAATAATAAAGCCAAGATTTTATATACCACTAGGCTTAATAAAAATCTAAGAGAAAGTTTATCTACTAACAATCCATTTCCTGGAATATATCAAGGAGTTCTTAGATAAAAAACGTGAATGGCGTATAACAATAGTAGGCGATGATGTTTTTGAAGCAGCTATATATACGACAGGAGATGCTAAAGATGATTGGAGAAAGCATCAATTAACCGAGAGTGTGGCCTTTAAGAAAGAATCATTACAGCAAAGCGAAGTAAGTAAATGTTTAGCGTATCTAGGACATCTAGGTTTAAATTATGGAGCTTTCGATTTAGTAGAAAACTCTGAAGGAAAAGTTACTTTCCTTGAATGTAATACCAATGGCCAATATAGGTGGCTGGAAGATATTCTTGGGTTGCCCATTTCTAACGCTATTGCCGACCAGCTTATCAAGATATATAAAAGATAATTAGGGTAAATACTTATTTAAAGCCTTGACCATACTGTCCTGTTTTGGATTTAAGATTAGTTTATTAAACGTATCACTATCTACAAAATATATACTTATATTTTCGCTGATTAGTTTTTGAGTTACACTTTCATAATCATCTTCGCTCAAGGGAACAACAGCCTCTTTGCTGACCATTTCATATTCATTTAATTCTTTCTGAGGGCTTTGACTAAATAGATTACCAGGCAGTAAATATAAAGTACCCCCTTTATCTCTTTTAAGGATTTCTTCTACGCTAGCACATATAACTACATAAGGATTTTTTGACCGCACATTCATTAATGTAGGAAAGCCTTTAGGCAACAAATACATTAATGCCAACTTTTTATACTTGGTAGCGAAAACAAAATTTCCAATATATTTATCATGACTAATCGTTCGTTGTGGCTTAATTACTTTAAGATTTTTGATAGGTGAAGCATGATACAATTTCATGCAGTTTATTATTGCATATTTTATTGGAATCATTTTGGCTAAGATTAAGATAATGAATAATTTTTAAGATTAAACTGTACTTATAAAAGCCTCCAATACGGGCCTTCAACAAAGCAAGTGATGCCTAATCACCAAAATTACTGACGCTAGCGACGCTACTGACGTTAAAGAAGATAAAAGTTCATCTGTAAACGACGCTACGACAGTAACGACAGTAAAATGAGGAAACTATTTAATAAAAATTTAATGTTTTATTTCTTTTAGGCTATTATTGGCTTAAACTCATAAACGCCACGCATTATCTCGTTCCACCTAATAATTTCACTGACAATTTCCTTATAGTTAGTTAGTAGATGGTTCACCATTTCGCCCATGTTGATAGACTAGAGTTGTTCTTAAAATTCCTTTTTCTAATGGTAGCGTAAGAGAATTCAAGTATAAAATGCCAAGCACAAAAAGCTATTCATCAATCGACAAGTTTAAGACAAAGTCAGAACCCCAGTACTATACCGAGTGTTCTAATGTAGCAACTCGAGTATCTAAACTAATAATATCTTGATTGGTGTCAGCTACAGCTTTTTGAATAGTATCTACTTTGGTCTCTATCGCTTTAAGGTCTTCTTTAGTTGCAAGTGTTTTGACGGTATCTTGTATTTGTACTACTGATTCTAATACTGCTTTATTTTGGTCACGAATATCTTCTAATAGTACAGCAACATAGTCATCTTCTTTGCCCATGTTCTTAATTATAGCCGGTTAGTAGAGCAATTTTCTAGAGTTTATCTTAAGGACGTCGGTCCATGGTTGGTAACCATGCTAATTTAGATAGCTGTACTTTTCTGTTGCTCTAGGTTCTACTCCATAAAGGAATAGTATGTAACGGATGCATACCTCTCAATAACTCATACCACTGATTGATTTCAGAACAGATTTGATGCCAATTCGATAACAGATGGTTCATCAAACTAGTTAGGTTTATTCATGCGTGGGTTGATTTATGTTTAATGACTATTTATAGTTTCAATAAAGTGGAAGATCTTCAAAGACCGGTTGACAGTGATTATAATGGGACAGCTCCTGACCAGCAGCCAAACACAACCATATTAGCTGGTCAATCTCAAGCGGCTAATACCACGCCATTACCACCACCAAGCTTAAAAACAAAGTTTAAGATACCCAGCAAGTTGATTGCGGCGTTATTAGTTTTTGGCTCCGTTGGTAGTATCGTGGTTTTCTTGTTGCCCCGTCATACTTTACACAATTCTGCTGCCCCTCCACTTTCGCTACTTCTGTCAACCGGCTTAATACTTATTGCACTGACAGGATTATTGTTGGCTGTTGCTCCTTCACTGGGTTTAACAATTCAACGGAAAGCTTTAATATATGCATTTGCGGTAAATATTGTAATAATAATTGTAAAATTCATCCTTATGCCGCTAGGATTGTATAATCGAAATAGCCACAGTGCATTTCTGTCGGGTTCGCCGCTTACGGGAGGCTCTTCAGCGACACCTTTCTCGGTGGCTGCCTGTGCCTTCGTTTTGTACATATCATTTCTTTGGTTTATCAGACAACATTACCAGACCAAGTTTTATAGAGAAGTAAACAATAACTTGGTACCCAAGAAGACTGCTTTTAGAAATATAGTAGTAGGACTTATATTGTTACCAGCTATATACATATTTGTTACTGGCGTATTTGGCGTAGTCGGCTACTTGGGCGAAGCGGGCAACTTTGGTGTGGTCTTCGGCTTGTTGGCGGTGGGCTTTTTATTGGCAATATTAATGTTTAGATTTTCATTTAAGCAGGCAAAAGAAACCAGAGATATAATTGCCATTACTAGTGTATATTGGGTAATGTTTTCAATTATTTTGCTCTATCACATCATGTGGATTATTTTTACTGGAGCGTTGATTACGATATGGCCTTTCAAAACCTTATTACCCACCCCAACAAAGTAACCAGAGCTTTCTGGCTATTTTGGCAGTTATTACGTTATAGGGTTGCGGTAATGCTTGTAATTTTTATGCTGGTTGGGGTAGCTTTTCATGGGCAGCTTTCTGTTTGGCACTGGAAATATATTCTGGCAGTAGTTGGTCTAATCTTCAGTTATGTTTCAGCTACGAGCTTCAATGACCTTGCCGATGAAGAAATCGATAAAATAAATCATAAAGGCAAGAAAGGCCGGCTACTTGTAACCAAAGAAGCGACTAGAATCGAATTAGCGAGACTTGGTATTGGTGCAAGTTTGGGTATGTTACTTTGCGGGTTATTGATAAATAAATGGGCATTAGCAGTAATGGCTCTAGGTTTGTTCGTCAATATCAATTACTCACTTAGGCCGTTAATCATCTCT
This sequence comes from Candidatus Saccharimonadota bacterium, assembly GCA_027365775.1. Lineage (GTDB taxonomy): Bacteria > Patescibacteriota > Saccharimonadia > Saccharimonadales > UBA4665 > JAJZWH01. Next base: position 21,070 of record DAHXLX010000002.1, read on the forward strand.
TATCGAACGTTTGTAGCACCGCTTTTTTTAACGATTGGCTATGTGATTGTGCCTTATTTATTAGGGTTATCGGTGTTAAACTATGCGCCTACTCATTTAGATTGGTTGCTGCTGAGTGCGATAACCTTATTGTTTTTAGCTCGTATAAATCTTAAAGATTTCCGGGATAGAGAAGGCGATTCGCGTTATGGAAAACCGACTCTACTGCTTAAATATGGTAAAAAGGTCACTGTTTTGGTCAGCTTGATTGCTTTAAGTGCGGGGATCGTTTTGTTGTTGAGGCTCTTTACGGGTAACATCGGCGAACAAGTACTGATAGTTGTTGGTTGGTTAGTTATTTCATTACTATTTGTATTGCTCTGGCGTTCACCAATAGGTACCAAAGAACAGTTGTTAATCGCTTTATCGGCAATGGTAGGCAACGGGTTGCTTTTTACGGTTCTAGCTGCGTTTACTCTAACTCATATGTTAATCCCGAAATCGACAGCAGTTATTGTCGAAGTCTTTTTTATGGTTCTAGCTTTAGCGAACTTACATTTTTTGAAACGCGATCCGGATGTGGTCTTGGGTACATACCGGGGCTGACAGGTCAAGTTTTCCAAGAAGAATGCCGGTAAACTGTGATTAACTGCCTAAGCGCCTTACAACACTGATGGCTTCCAATTAAGATGTACCGCCAATCCGGTAATAGTTGGCATACTTAGCACATTTCCAGACTTGCCATGCTGCCATTGAGTGTCTTTTAGATGTTCTGTTTTTGGTGCTGGATTTGCCGTTGTATGCCTGTATTACGCCTGTAATCTAAGGACAGTAGATTACTTAAGCTATAATTTACTTAAAGAGTCTTGAGGCTAATATATGGCTTTTATAGGCTAAGAAAGGTAATGCGTGATTGAATATACTCCAAGGCTAGATAAAGCTATCCGGGTGGCAGCTATGGCCCATAGGAATCAGAAAAGAAAAGGCACCGAGCTGCCGTATATAGTCCATCCATTTGGAGTAATGACGATAGCATCTGAGGCTACAGATAATGAAGATATATTAATTGCGTGCTTATTCCATGACATCTTAGAAGATGTACCGGACGAGTACTCTAAAGATCAAATGGAGCAAGACTTCGGCAAGAAAGTGGTCTCTATCGTAGAAGGTGTAACCAAGGATTCAAGCTTGGCTTCATGGCAAGACAGAGCGGATGCTTATTTAGATCATCTTGAGCATGAAGCTTCAGATGAATCGGTGATTGTTAGCTGTGCCGATAAAATACACAACCTAATGTCTATTTTGGAAGACTATAAAGAAGTTGGTGATGATATCTGGCAAAGGTTTAGTACCGGCAAGAAAGGTCAGCAGTGGTGGTACCGGGCGGTTTATGAAGTAATTGCGAAGAGATTGCCGGAGCTTACTCTAAACAGGCAGCTTTTTAATTTGGTTGATCAACTTGTTGCTCTCAAGGATTAATAGAGAAGTCGCCGATATTATGATTAAAACGACCAATAACCAGTACTCAACCAAGTTAAGTTTCGGATTGGCCAGGATAGTTAATTACAAATTCCGGCCAATGATCTAGATGACAATCGCTTACAAGATGGCGTGTATATGGTTCGGCATATTTTTTCAATCCGGGAGGATTATTGCTACTTACAAACCGTAAATTTTTTAAAACCTAAAATTTGATACCCAAACAAACGATTGACCTCTGGTAATCTTATTCGTTAAATGTATCTATTCGGTTTTGGTACTGGTATTATTGGGGAGTGGAACTATCGGTAAAAATAAACAACTTATCAATTACGCTCGGCGGACATTTTAAAGCGCTTAAAAGTATTAATCTCGAGTTGCCTGTCGGTAAAACAATTGGTTTTATCGGTCCATCGGGCGCCGGTAAAACTACTCTCATACGCGGCATAGTCGGTAGTTTACGCATCAGCTCAGGCGAGATTAGCGTATTTGGTCAAGCAGCCGGTTCCCCGATCTTGAGAGAACAAATAACCTACATGACTCAAGAATTATCCTTGTATCCTGACCTGACAGTTAAAGAGAATCTAAAATACTTTATAACTATGGCTGGACATTCTAGAAAATCATCAGTGGATATATTAAACAATATACTTGAGTTGGTCGATATGACCAACAGGTCTGAGAGCTTAGTGAGCAACCTTTCAACTGGTCAAAAGCAAAGAGTGTCGCTTGCAGTTGCTCTAATTGGTTCGCCGAAACTAATGGTTCTCGACGAACCGACAGTCGGATTGGATCCGGTACTTAGAGAAAAACTTTGGCACTTATTTGCTAAGTTAGCTAGCCAAGGAACGACATTGATTATTTCAAGTCATTCAATGGACGAGGCAGGCAGATGTGACGATTTAGTACTGATTAGAGACGGTAAATTAGTTGCTCACAGCTCACCGGAAGAACTGCTTCAAAGAACCGGTACAAAAACCGTAGAAGAAAGTTTTTTAAAGCTCGTTGGAGGTAAAGATTGAGTATTCAGAAAACTGTTGCTACTGCTATACGGGTTTTGAGCCAATTACGCCATGACCGCCGAACTTTAGCCTTAATTCTTATAGTGCCACCGGTTCTTCTAACGATTCTAAAATATGTTTTTCAAGGTGAAACAAGTATTTTTGACAGGATTGCTCCGATGTTACTAGGCATATTCCCGATGATAATGATGTTTTTAATAACGTCTATAGTTACTTTGCGGGAACGTTCCAGTGGCACATTAAACAGATTGATGACGATGCCGATATCTAAATCCGACTTTATCTTTGGCTATGCTATAGCTTTTTGTTTATTGGGTTTTATTCAGGCGCTTATTTCCGGTGGAGTGATGCTCGGGTTATTGCATGTTACGGTACTTGGCGGAACGATACCGACTATGATAGTAGCCGTTCTGGCCGCTTTCTTGGGGGCGGCCCTGGGTCTGTTTACCAGTGCTTTTGCCAGAAGTGAGTTTCAGGCAGTACAATTCATGCCGGCATTCCTTTTCCCCCAGTTGTTAGTTTGCGGGTTGTTTGTAGCCCGAACTGAAATGGCTAAACCTTTGCAATGGTTTGCCGACGTTATGCCTTTAACCTATAGTGTGGAGGCAATGAAACAGGTAACGATTAATTCATCATGGACGCACAATCTTAGTCGGGATTTAATCGTGGTTGCCGGTTTTGCCGTTGTTGCGCTGCTTCTGGGCTCTGTCACTATACGACGGCAGGAATAAGACCATCTTCTAGATGATTGCTTCTACAATTCCCTAATATTTGAGTTGTCTTGGAATGCCGGTGGGAAATAATTGAACGTTTGGCCCGCGGACTATAATGAGAAGTATGGATGCCAAAGGTCAGCAGACCAACCAGTCTATACCGCCTGCCAATCCGGTATCAACACCGCCAATTAATCAGGGCGTCGGTAATGATCAACCGGGGTCAGTTATAACCGACAGTCAAGCCCAGGCGATTCTGGAAATAAATAATCTTCAAGCCCGGCAACAACCAAAAAATAAGTTTCCTATCAAGTATCTAATAATTACTGCGTTTGTAATTGTTCTAACGATCATCGCCAGCTTTTTTATGGGGTCGTTTAATTCAACTAAAAAGACCAATTCTTCTGGCCTAACTATCGGGTTGCCAAAACAATCTAATGCCACCAGCGGCAGGGGCGTGTCCAACCAAATCAATCAAGATGTCAAAGCATGCTCTAATCCGGTTAATGCAGCATTAATCTGTTAATAGTCATGGCTACCGCTTATCAGGGAACTGGTTTTATTCAGTTAAATTAGATGGTAGACCAGCCCACCCATGAGCAAGACTAATCCGGTCCCGATACCGCCAATTATTAATCCGACCAGATTGATTATAAAATCTTCAAATATTATGCCGAGTGACATAACAACCACGCCTAAAGCCGGCAAGGTATCAAGCCCACTAAACGGCGGGGCGAAAAACGCGACTAATGAAAATATTAGAATTGTGCCGCCGATAAAGCTGGTAAACAGTTTATTGTTTTGCAATTTAACCAGTCTCGGATGAGATAATCTTTCAACCCGGTTAATAAAGCTGACTAGTTTGGGTAACGCACTAAACTGCAGACTGTCAGGCAGCTTTTTATTCAACCAACGGTTCGGTAGCCACACGGTTCTTCTTCCGGCCATAAGTTCGCTTGCCAATAGCATAGCGATGATTTCTAATACATGGGTTACGCCACCGGTCGGCAGGGGCAGTGCCGGTATGGCGAGCAAAACTAAAAACAAGACGGCGAAACTTTTTTCGCCAAAACTGTTAATTAAAGCTTGCACAGTAATTGGTTTATTACTGTTTAATAGCTGTTTTAACTGTTCGCTAAAGCTGGTCATGGAATCAGTATAACTATAAGGATCCGGCTTGACGGTAAGCATTCATGGACTTGCAAAGCCAAGCTAGTAGCGGATAATTATCCATAATGAGGATAGACGCAATAAAGGGTGGCGTAGCTGTCCATGAACTGCCGATCAGCGTGTTGGGCGAAGGCGACAGGGTGTGCTTCAAAACATTAAGCGGTAGTTTCTACCAACTGGCTGTCCAAGCTGTGGTCAAGACTGAAACTACGGGACAACCTCATGTGTTTGCGCTGCTTACGAGATTAAGCGATCATCCGATATTGTCAACCGATGATCGATATCCAGGCTTTGATAACGATACGCTGTTTGAAATAATGGGCACCTTGTGGGAGACGAATCGTATCAATTACACGACGTATATTGACATAGACGCACCTCCGTCAATAAAGGTTTATGGTAGTGCCATGTTGAGATATGCCAACGAAATTGACAGAGCAATTACCACATCACCGGTTACGGCCATTGTTTACCAAAAATCAAATCAATGACTTATCGTCAAGTCAGACTATCAGAATAAACAATTGCGCGTTGGGGTCGTTGTTTAAGACTTGACGTGGAGTCGATGGGCGTACCAGAACAAAGGTATGGCGCATAGCTGTAAAACAACAGAAAAATATACCAGCGTATGCACACTAATGCCGTACAGAATTCCCATTAACCAGCTGCCGAGGAACCAGGCAACTCCAAACCCGGTATCAAATAAACCGAAGGCGGTTGCCCGTTTCGTGGCAATGATAACTTTGCTTACCAACGGCTTGATTAAAGACTCCTGGGCCGCGGCGCCGATTCCCCATAACACCATACCGATCAAAATCACCGAACCGTGTCCCAGGAATACCAACGGTGCAAAAAATGCTGCCGCCAGGAAACATATAATTACCGTTGCCAGATTGTGCTTATCGAACAGCTTGCCCAACACCGGGGCGCCGATTGCGCCGATGGCCATCGCCAATGAGTAATAGATTGGGATCATCTCAACCGAAACAATTCTTTTTTGCTGGAGGTGGAAACCGATTAAGGCAAAATCAGCGAAACCGGCAGCAATGCAAGCGGCGGCAGCCATATACCACCAGTAAGGCTTGGTGAAACCATCAACCGGTGGCGACAGACTCGGCTTTTCCAACGCGCTGGGGTTAGTGAAAGTATAGCGTGCCACTATCACCGTAGCGAGCGATAATAATGCCGGTATCAGCAGTAACGCATAACCGTGTTTATAGCCGTCTTTCAAGAACAAAACCAGAGCCATCATTAACGGCCCCAGCGTAGCACCGGTTTGATCGAGCGCCTCGTGTAATCCGAATGCCCAGCCTTGGCCGGTCTGCGAGCCGGCGTTAGACAGCATCGACTCGACCGCCGGTTTACGGATTGCCCTGCCGGTCCTCTCGGCAATAATCAGTACGGCCGCCACCTGCCAGCTGCCTGCTAAGGTCAGCGCCGGCACAGCCAGTAAGTTAAGCGAATATCCAATAATGGCGTTTAACCAATAACGCTTTGATCTGTCGGCTAAATAACCGGACAGGTAACGAAGCGTGTAACCGATCAGTTCTCCGAATCCGGCAATAAAACCAATCGCTGCCGCCGACGCACCGAGGGCACCTAAAAATTGGCCGTTTACGCTTCTGGCGCCTTCGTAAGTAAAATCGGCGAATAAGCTAACTAACCCGATTAAGATAACAAAACGCAATGCGGCCTTAGCTGTATGTTGTTCTCTCATTTGATTATTAAACGGTTAGATTGTTTGGTCCATCATCAAGCGCAGTCGGTCAGTTAATAAGATGAGACTCTGGCGGTTTAGTGTTGTCGGTGGATGGATTTGAGTTGATGATTTTTGTCGATGATTGGCTGGTTGGCTTGGCAATACCGGGACTAAATACGTTCCGATTGCCGGCATGATTGGTGTTTTTCCGATTGCCGCCCGGTCTTTTTCTTAAAAATATAAAATATATAACCGCCAGGGCCAGCACTATGATTACTAACGCAATGTATATGCCTATGCTGGAGGATGCGTCTTTAACGGTTATTGATCGGGTTGCATTCTGATTTTTACCTACGAACAGCGTTTGGCTAATTGGCTTAATACCCTTACCGCTGATTGTTATACGATAAGATCCGCTGCTCAAGTTACTGAAGAAAGCTACACCTTGGGTATTGGTGCCAACGGTCGTACCATTGCTCAATTTGACGCTGGCGCCTATGACCGGCTTACCGTTTGAACCGATAACTTTTATTGACAAACTACTGAAACTATTGGATGCAGCAATAACCGGTGTCGATGATGTAGGCGGGGTCGTAGTCGGCGACGAAGTCTTTTTGGAAGAGGATGATGTGCTGGTCGTTGATGTTGATGTGGTAGTGCTTTTAGTTGTAGTAGTTGACGATGCGCCTGAGCTGCCGCTATTTGAAGCGGTTGGTGCCGATAAGTTAAAGCTGGCCGATGTGTCAACGCCGTTCCACACGCTGACGGTGTTTGAATTTTGAATATCCGAGCCGCTGGCAATGCTAACGGTCGTCGGATTGGGCGAACTTGTACCTATTACCGTAAAACTAATAAACGCTATCGGTTGTGTACCGCTAACCGGCGAGCCGGAAGCTTCAGCTATGGTCACCGATCCACCGCCTCCCTTATTTTCTCCGGTATAAGTAAACGGTGTGCCGGTTAGAGAAGAGCTGTTAAACTGTAAATCAGCGGGATTATAGGTTAAGTCAACCTGAACACCCTCTACGTTATCACTCACTGACGAGTTTTCGGATACTTCCAGATTGAAACTGCTGCCGGTGGTGTAACTACCGCTGTCGGGGGAGAGGATAAAATAGGCGTCGCCCGCAGCTTGGGCAGATGTCGGCGCCGGATATGACATCAAACCCGATAAGGCCATTGATAGGCCGGTAATAATGGCAATGAAACGCTTGACGGTTCTTGGCGTCATAGGTTCTGGTATCCTGGCTGCTCCTGCATAAATAATGTTAATGCTTAGTCTAATACTAAATTATGTCACCCAAACTGTCAAAAATCTATTTTAATAAACAGTGCCGTTTCAGGCCATCGACCAACCGTGTCGATCAATCGCGCTTGCAACTTCGACTTAACGACCCGTAGTCGAGAGTAGTACATTAGCCGACGGCGCCGGACTCTTAATAAACTAAACTGAGCTGACAATTGTTGCGACGCAATTTGAACGGATTGTTATTTTTTGGTTAAATTTTAAGCTACTGTGGCATGATCCGGCCGCACCGCTAACCGTACGGCTGATTGGGCTAACTTAGAAACATTATTTCTCTGTAGGCATTCGTCGGCAGAAAATGTTGTTATAGCCGTGATTTCGCTGTTTTCGGGAATCGACAATTCAGCTGAAGGCACTATTAACGCTGCCCGAAAAACGACCCACCGGGCTAGCAAGCTTACGTCATTGTCTGAGGTAACTTGGCCCTCGATGGTGAATGCATTGACCGGTGAGGTTGAAATATTACTAAAATTAGCTATCTCTTCGTTTGCTTCTCTGATAAAAGCCATATCGGCTGTTTCGCCGCTGTTGATTCCTCCCCCCGGAAGATTCCACATTCCCCGTCTACCGGCTACAAAGACAAAACTTTGATCGCCGCAGCTAACCAGACCTTTGGCTGAAACCCGTATTTCCATATAATATTAAATAACACGAAACACTAAAAATAGCAAGTTAATCAGTTGCGTACCTGATGAATGAGAGTTGTGATAAATCTAATTCACCCAAATGAATTTAGACACTGATATAATTCAAGCTGCTTTATGAGACAGCTGGGCAAGATATTACTATCCGCGAAAGAACTTTGGCGATTTTATGTCGGTATTGGCATATTCACCATTCTGGTGAGTGCTTCGGCGCTGCTGCAGCCATTATTTTCCGGCTGGGCGATCGCCGATATTGCCAAAGGTAGATCGGCGAGCTTGAAAATAGCGATTTTCCTGGCGATCGGTATTTTCGTGTTGGACCTGTTGCAGAATTTATTTAACAACCTCGGTGGATATTTGGGTGACTTGATGTCAAACAGGCTTAATTTTATTCTCAGTCGCCGTTATTATGAGCATCTGCTGGATTTACCGCAAAGTTTTTTCGATAAGGAACTTTCGGGCAAGATTATCAATCGTCTGAACCGGTCAATCAATCAAATCACTAACTTTATCCAGATGATGAGCAATAACTTCTTGCAGTTCCTGTTTACGACGGTATTCGCTCTTGTTATCGTGGCTTATTACAGTTGGCAGGTAGCATTGATGTTGTTTGCGCTGTACCCGATCTATATCTTCATGACCGTACGTACTTCCGGCAAATGGAGTGACTATCAATCTAAGAAGAACCAGCATTACGACATTGCCTACGGCCGTTTTGCTGAAACCATTACTCAGATAAAAGTAGTCAAAAGTTATTTGCAAGAGAAACGTGAGCTCGGTATTTTCAACCATCACTACCGACAAGTAAATGAACTCAACAAACCGCAAAGCCGCTACTGGCACAAACAGGACGTTTACCGACGGCTATTCCTGAATGTGATCTTTTTTGCCGTCTACCTGTTTATATTCGTTGAAGGCGTCCGTGGTGCCATGAGTCCGGGCGAAGCCGTGGCGTTAATCCTCTACGGAATGCAGATCCGCACGCCAATTTTTACCATTAGTATGCTGGTACAGAGTACCCAGCGCGCCATTAGTGACAGTCGGGATTATTTTGCAATTATGAATACTCTGCCGGACATTGTCGACCACAAGGGGGCAAGCAGATTAATGGTTACAAATGGAAAAATAACATTCGATAATGTGACATTCGGTTACGACCGCAAGCATCCGGTTCTAAAAGGAGTCAGTTTGACGATTGATCCCGACAGCAAAATCGCGCTGGTAGGGGAATCGGGTGAAGGTAAGACTACACTGACCAGTCTGCTACTTAGGTTATATGATTTGACTGCAGGCAAGATACTGATTGATGGCCAAAATATCGCAACAGTCACCCAAGCCAGTTTGCGCGCCAACATCGGCGTTGTGTTCCAGGAACCGGCTTTGTTCAGCGGCACTATCAAAGAGAACATAGCTTACGCTAATCAGCATGCCAGCTTAGATGAAATTATTCAGGCCGCTAAAGCCGCTAATGCCGACGAATTCATTGCTAAATTTGATGACGGTTACGATACGGAAATCGGCGAACGCGGTCTAAAACTAAGCGGCGGTCAGAAGCAGCGGATTGCAATCGCCCGGGCCTTACTTAAGAATCCGCCAATCTTAATTCTTGACGAGGCAACTTCCAGTCTTGATAGTCGCAGCGAGCATATGGTCCAGGAAGCGCTTGAACGACTGATGCGCGGCCGAACGACGCTGATTATTGCGCACCGCTTGAGTACCATCAGCCGTGTCGATAAAATCATTACGCTTAAGGACGGTAAAGTTGACGAAACCGGGACACCGCTGGAGCTGGCTAAAAGCGGCGGCATCTACGATCAACTGCTAAGATTGCAGCGGCATACCACTGAAGCCAACGAGAAGAAGCTGAAGAGCTATGAAATTGCACTATAGTAAAATAGAGGGTAGTGAGGAATAATCATGAAAGCGATATGGAACGATCAGATAATCGCCGAAGCTAATCACGCCGACCTGATATATATAGAGGGGAATTGGTATTTTCCGCCCAAGTCCGTCAAAAGCGAATTCTTAAGCAAGAGTACGACGCCGTATACCTGTCCCTGGAAAGGTGTTTGTCAGTATTTTAATGTTGGCAAGGATAAGAATATCAGTCGGGACAGTGCCTGGAGCTATCCTAAGCCCAAACCGAGCGCAATCGATACAGTTAAAAAAGACTTTTCCAACTATGTTGCTTTTTGGCGCGATGTCAAAGTGGTAGAGTGACTAGCATTGGCAATCGGTCACAAATTCAATATTAGCTAAAAACCCTTGAGTTGCATTATTATAGATTTGTGACTAATTATAAGAAGCTCTATTTATCAGCTGACGACAAAAAGCTGTTCGGCGTCTGCGGCGGTATCGGCGAATATTTTAACATCGACTCGACCCTAATCCGTTTGGTCTGGGTGGTCGCCACGCTGTTTACCGCGCTGGTTCCCGGATTGATAGCTTATATCATTGCCGCGGCGGTAATGCCGGCACGTCCGGAACATACAGCTTAAGCTGCTGATTTGAGCGCTAATAACCCAAGTGATTTAGCGGTTTTTTTAGCTAATTCGCCGGCTATTTGCTCCAGCTCGGCCAACTCATATGGCAGAGGGCTTCCGCCAAGCATAGCGTGTAGTAATTGGTGATTGACCAAGTCAGGAAAACGTCTTAATGGTGATGTGAAATGAGTGTAAGGCTTAAAATTTAACCCTTCATGTCTGAGTGGAGCGGTTGAATATTGTGCCAATCCGATATGGTCTAGCAAATCCCGCTCTGCTTCGACGTAGCTATTAACATCCAAGTTCCTCCGCGCTAAAGGAGCCCTTGTTTGATGATAGCGGTAAAGCCACGGCACGGAACGCTTGCTCATTGTCTCGGCTATTATTCGATTGGCTAATAGCATGTATTCGCCAATAGCTTGATGACAGTAACTGTTGGGCAGATTTGACGGTCTGCCGATGTCTTTATTAAGAAGTCTTGATATGTCAATGATCATCCTGGCCTTGCTGTCGCCGCCGACGTATCGCTTGGCAAGCTCTCGATAACTAATCGCATCGCAGCTTACCAGTCTTGATTGGTAGATGTCCAGATCGTTTACCTGGCGCGTTACCGGATCTAACCGCATGCATAAAGTTACCGCTGGAGCCCCCAGTCCGTGGTGGTTGGAATTTAAACTTAATTTATCCTTTGAGATCGACAAAGGCAGCATCGGGTCAAGTCCATTGACCGATGATCCGTAAAAACTCCAGCCTTTTTGTCTGGCTTGATCGACAAGCGGTGTGTCCTTTTCAAGTAATCCGGCATCCGATATATGTATCGCCACTCTGTATGTTCCATCTGAATTGCCGGTGACATCAATGGCGTCATCGATTTCGGCCGGGTTTTCCGGGTCGACAGCTACTCCTGTTTCCTTCGGGCGGCGCAATAGTTCATCGGACGATATATACCATTCAGCTGCTTGCTTTTCAGCGGCTGAATGCATACTTTCTACCCGACGTCATAAGCCTATTTAAGCATAAACGTTAACATTAGCAAGTGATATGTATCACAATAATCAATTAACCAACTCCCGCCTTACAGTTTCAGCTATCCCGGTCAATAGACTGTAGGCGAATAAGCCGTATCTACCGGCGATGTTGGTTATCGAATTCGGCATTGAATTATCGGTACTAATAACGGTTACCCGATCCCCGGTTTTTAATTTAGTCTTCGTTAAGTCAATCATCACGTGGTTCATACAGACCCGTCCGCGGATAGGCAGGATCTGTTTGCCGGTGCTAACAACGCCAACGTTACTTAACTCCCGCGGCAGCCACTCGTAATAACCTAGCGGCAGCACGCCTATCCGCGTTTCAGCCTTGGTTTCAAATATGCCGTTGTAGCTAACCTTTTCGCCGGCAGCAAGATTTCGCACCCTGATAATTGTGCTGCTCAATTCTAATACCGGTTTCAGCTGGTCGAGTTTCTTGAAATCGCTATCTTCGGGTTTGAGCGGGTTGATACCGTAAAGCCCGATACCTACTCTGATAGCATTGGCAGTCTTGCTGCTGCACTTAGTGCTACCGGCCGACTGGGCTATGTGGATGTATTTGGGGTTGAATCCCTTGGAGCGGATCTTTTTTACGATCGTGTCGAATTTTTCAGTCTGCATATCGGTAAAATCGTTAGCCGGATTATCCGCGTCGGCCAGATGTGTCATAATGCCTTCAAGCTGGATATTCGGATGCGATTTTAACTCGTCGAGATAGCTATCGAGTTCGTCCGGATCGATACCCAATCGATTCATGCCGGTGTTTATTTCTAGATGGACGTTAAACCGTCGATTTATGCTGCCGAGAGCCGCTAATCCATCGATATCCTGGACAACATAAGAACATTTAGACGAGTCCAGCAACCTGGCATTTTCCGGCAGAATATATCCCATGACTAATATCCGTTGACCGGCGTAGGGCAGTATTCGATGCGCTTCAAAATAGCCGTCGACAGCGATAAATTCGACATCGGTGCCGATTAACGCTTCCGTTATTTGTTTTAGGCCATGTCCGTAGGCGTTGGCCTTTAGTACGGCAATAATATATTTGTTTTGATTGATCGACTGAAAGACCCTGACATTGTGGGCCAGGCTCTGCTTATGAATATAGACGGTGTTGAGTGTTTTGTACTTATTCCGGCTAAGCGAATCAAGCTTGTTTTTCAAATAATTCTTTAGCATATGCATAGGGGTTGTTAATACCGCCGCTATAGCTTAATCATACGATAAAAGGATAACTAAAATTCAATATATTTATGGAATGGACAAAAAACGCTAAGATAGATGTATAGATGAAGTTGGAGACTGAAGAAGGTTACACTACTTTTGAGCTAGCGTTTATACTAGTTGTCGTCGTGGTTTTGGGCGCAACGATATATTTGCTCAGCCGGACGCCTGGCGATACCAGTAATCTGACCCCCTCACCTACAACGCCACCGACGACATTAACGATAACCCACAACATCCAACTTAATCATAACGACAGCGGTTATACGGTCCAGTTGGATAACAGCGTTCTGGCCAATGCGGTTCTAACGGACATAAACGAGTTGCCACTGCTTAAAAATCAGCATAACTGTAGTTTGGATACAGACGATAGTTATACTTTGCATTTTACCGATCCGGACACAACCTTTACCGCTGACTATGGCGGCTGTTATTTAATCAGTCAAAGTAACAATAAGACCACATATACCGCCTATCCGTCGAGCGGCTCCGGCAGCCGTTTCTGGTCGGCGTTGTCAAAGGCGACCGGCAGGAAACCGTAAACGGCAAATCGGCTATGGTTATGTTACCGATCACAACATAAGATCACCGGTCCATTGCTGTCAATCATCACTGCTGCAGCTAGCACTAAACTGGCTTCAACGACTACTAAATCACGATCAAATATTAGTCCGATGATTTAGCTTATGCTATATTGATGTTAAATGGAAGACGGCGCACCAAAGGAATCGGCCAACCGGGACCATAGCACGCACAACCTTCCTGAAGTAAATGAACCGGCCGAACCTGAACATAACGCAGATCAAGATATTCAAAGCCGGCAACCGGCGACTACATCTAAACCTGACGACGATATTGATACGATAGAATACGATAATCAGTTGTCCGAACATCAACCATCCGATCAATCGGCAGGTTTAGTTGTTTCATCAGAAGGGAGAAAGCATCATTTCTTGCGGCCGGAATCCATCTTTCCGCGGGTGATAAGATCTAAACTCGGCCATAGTGCCAGGCCGCTGTCGTTATTAATCATATTAGTTGTGCTAGCCGGAGCGGCCTTCGGTTATTTGCATTACGGTTTTAGTACTACTGCCAAGCACCAACCTCAAGTGAGATTTAAGGCTAAGACGGTGGCTTTTGCCGTTGTATCAACCACCCCGGCTAAGAATCAATCGAATGTCAACCCGGCGTCGCCGATAAAAGTTATCTTCAATCAGCCGGTCAATCCGAAGAAGCTTGCGACTTCATTTTTCGTATCGCCAGCAATTGCCGGTAAATATACCCAAGGGAATAATAAAGACGCGGTAACTTTTACGCCATCGACCGCATTCGCCCAAGGGACTAAGGTGCAGATTATGATCAATGGGACATTTCAAAGTAACCAAGGCAGTCAGCTCGGCGCAGATTATTTCTATGGCTTTACCACCTCCATACCGGACAACGGTGTTTTATTTCAGGACAGCAATGGCTTGATCGATACATTAAGTAATGCTGCGTCCGGCCAGTCATTATCCTATAGCTTACTTGTCGGTAACGGAGTCGATCAGGGTATAACCGTAACCTTGTACAAAGGCAATATTAATAGCTTACTCACCTCGCTGGTGTATACAAATGTCACGTCATACGGATCAACTGTGCCACAATTCGTAAATCAATATGTCGACACCGCAGGGCTAACCGCTATATCCACCAAAACCGGTATCGCCAACAACCAGACATATACTGTCAACCAGGCAGACGGCATCTATCTGGCTGTAGCCACCGGCAGCGGCGGTAGACAACTCGGCTATGTCTGGATAGATATAAGTAATTTCGGGGTTCTCTTGAGGGAGGATGATCAAAAAATAGTGTTGGATGCGCAGAGCTACTCGGCCACAACCAATATTAGTACCAACGCATCGTTTTACAACCTCGACAACGGCATTAACTTATTAGACCAGCAGCAGTTAAACGGACTTACCACTGTCAATCTGCCGCTTAATCCGAGCGTTGATGTGGTGGTGGCTACTGACGGTAACGAACAGGCAATTGTTCCGGTATCGATCATCGAAAGCCAGGGAGACATCCGGGCGGACAGCAATCTATCGGCTGCCCAGGATTTTTACGCCTTAACAGATAAACCTACCTACGAAGCGGGAGATGTAGTCCACCTCGCCGGATTTGTCCGTCAGGACAATGATGCCCAATATACTGTTCCGTCCGGCATAACCGTCAAGATGTACGTTGCTAATCCGAATGATAGCAGCAACCTTTACGACTTTACAGCCGTGATCAATAGTAACGGCAGCTTTTCGGCAAGCATCCCGACCAGTCCGAGCTGGTTAAGTCAGGGAGATAGTTTAAGTAACTTCCAGATATATGCCCAACCTGCCGGTACGATTATTCCGAGTAATCCTTTGCCGGATGTTAATGTCGCCAGCTTTAATCTAACCAACCAGCCGGCATCGACATCTAATGTAACCGTTCAATTCTCAAGTAGCTCGTATCTGCCAACCCAGCCAATACAGGCAACGATCACCGCCACTGATAGCAACGGTAATCCATTAGCCAATGCCACGGTCGACGTTCATACTTTTAGTAAAGATTATTATGAAAATAATCCTGGTGAGAATTTCCAGTCATTCGGAGATGTCGGGATTGAAGTAAACGGCAGCCCGGTAACCGTTAAGCTTAATGCAAACGGTCAAGCTAGTTATATCGTGCCGGTTAGTTCGTTACCGAATGACGGTTACAGTCAAGACATAACCCTACAGGCAAACGTCCAAGGAGCTAGCGGCGCCGGAGCGGCCGGTGGCGCCTCGGCAATCGTGCACCAGGGTAACGGTCTGTTGGTTTTTGGTATGGGACGCACGGTGGTTGCACCCGGCGGCAAGCTGGTCGGCAGAATATACGCTGAACAACTAGACGGCTCACCGTTACCTGATGCAATGATTCGATACAGCTTGGTTTCCGGATATAGCGGTAGTAATCAGACAAAACTGGCATCCGGCAGCGTAACCGCGGACGGTAATGGATACGCCGAAATTGATATTAACTTGCCAAGCAATATCCAGGCGGGAGCCAACCTGACGCTTAATGCGACAACTAGCGATACCTACAATAATCAGATCCAGGCGAGCAATTACTATTACGTTGCTGATCCTAGTGGCGCAGAAGACTATAGCGGGGCCCAGTTAGGTGAACTTGATGTGTCCGGTTCCTCCGGTAATGTTAAGGTCGGTGACCAGCTAAATTTGGTGATTAACTCGCCCCAGACAATGCAGGTTATGGTCACTATGGATAGAGGACGGATTTATTATCCGGAAATGTTGAGCCTCAATGCGGGCAATAATAATTTCAGCTTTAGCGTAACCAAACAACTGGCACCGTCGTTTACGCTGACATTCGGTTACTTCCAGAATGGCACATACCATTCGGAAGGCACTTCGTTTAATGTTAGCGAGCCGGCCCAGAAGGCCACAATTACCCTAAGCGGTATTAATCAGACGGTAGTCGCCAATCAACCGGTTAGCTTGAACATTAACGCTAAGGATTACCAAGGTAACCCGTTGCCGACGGATGTAATAGTAGACGTCGTCGATACTAATGCTTTCGATCTGTTCAATCCTGCCGTGCCATCGATGTATGATTCACTCTATTCGCCACGGGTACTTATGACCAGTTCTTCCTCGTCACTTACCAATATCGGCAGTGGCGGCGGAAGATGTGGTGGCGGTTTTGGTAGCTTGTCTAATTTTGCCAATGCTTTAGGCACAACGCTGTATTGGCAACCCGACCTGACTACTGACGCGAACGGTAACGCAACGGTGTCATTTAGCCCGCCCAAGGGCAAGTGGACAGTAAATGTTTATACGATGAATGCCAACAGCATAGTCGGTAGTGCCAGTACTACTTTTACTGCTCAATAAATACTACAACCGATAAAACACAGGCGATAAATCTTATCGTGTTACTGATTCAGCAGCTAATTTGCCATGGCAAAAACCGCGTTATAAATGATCATAAATCGGCACAGGATCATTGACGGGGGCATTCGTCGATGGCACTGTAGTTGGGATATAGCGGCATTGTTTACGCTACCAAATGGCGGCAGTCGATACGCAAGAAGAAATCAATGACAGTCGCGACCCCAATAATACAAACCTTTCCGCGGACTGGACCATTTCAACCCCGCAACTGGTTAGATATTATGAGGCCTTGGTCGACAGGGAATTCATGATTATAAATAATTGTTAGATGATTAGTCATCTGCAGGGTTGTTAAAACGGTTAATAAGTAAAACCGGCCGCCGCACTGAAGATGACATTGATGCATGTAGCAACAGGCCATTGACAGGTAAACGCCCGATTAAGCCGCTTGAGGAACTTGTTTTATTATTAACCTTCAAGTCTGAGCATACTTAAAAGTCAACTTTTAGAATTATTTAATGCATTATTTTACGCAAATAAAATAGCTGTTGGAACATATTTTGGTTATCAATAAGGGGTACCAACCGGTTAGCTAAAATATACTAATCATTTATAGATCTTATGGTTATGACAATTGGCGTTGCGGCCAATTTTCTTGAATTCATATAATCGCCTCCGAACCCAAGGAGGATTGGTGAAAAATAATAAATTAATACGCGCGATCATATTTTGGTTTGCGTTTATGCTGCCGTTAATAGTTTCGCCGCCAGCATTGGCCGCCAGCAGCAATATGGGGCAGGTAGATACTTTTATTCGCAGCATCATTACCGCATTAACCGGAATATCCGGTCTGGTAGCCACCGGTTTTTTTGTATTAGGTGGATTTAAATATATCACTAGCTCGGGTAATCCGCATAACTTAGAACATGCCAAACGGACAATTATTTTCTCGGCTTTAGGTCTTGCAATAGCACTGGCCGCATTTGTTTTAAGCAACATTGTCTCAACGCTTGCTAAAACCGCGTTTAACGGCTAATCCGATGTCCTACGTTTTCGCTTCTTCAATCGGCGGCTTCATCCAAACGACTTTGTCCGGCATGGGCATATTGGCTGGATTGGTTGCTACATTTTTATTGGTTTGGTCTGGACTTAGGTACATAACGAGTAGCGGCAATGTAAACAAAATGGAGGCGGCAAAACGCAGCATAATCAGGTCGTTTATCGGCTTGATCATTGTAATATCCGCCATCGCCTTAAGTCTGGTGATAAAACATGCTTATGGACCGGTGACGATTCACGCCAATCAGCATCTACCATCTTTAAAAGGGATTAAAGCCGTGAATTCGTCGGGAGGCCTAGTCAGCATATTGTTGCAGGCTATCAGCGGCCTGCTGGTGGCAATTATACGATCGGCATCAAAGCCGTTTATCGACGCACTTCAATATTTCACCAAATCAACTCCTTTGCTGGTGCACAATGGCAGTGTGCTGCATCTTTGGTTGGTATCTACCGGAATCGCCGATGCGCTGCTTGCGTTAGTAATCGGCCTGCTTGGTTTTAATGTTATGGGTGCCGAGTATTTCGGTTTTCACGATATCGATCTTAAATCATTGCTGCCCCAGGTTATCATGATTTTTCTACTGCTCAACACCTCTATCTATATATTGGATGGTTTTATCGAATTATCCAATGTCATGATCAGTGCAATCAGATCAGGAACGGGTGGGGTGACACCATGGAACAGCCTGATCAGTATTGTGACCAATGTCGGCAGTTATAGTCTTGCCGCATTATTCATTTATCTTGTTTTCTTGGTTCTGAGCGTGATACTTCTGGTCTACTATATCGGTAGGATAGTCGTATTATATGTCGGTGCCGTACTGGCGCCTCTGGTTTTGCTGTTATGGTTGGTGCCGATGTTTCGTGATTTTGCCGAGAATGCTTTTAAGACGTATATTGCGACAATATTTGTGCTGTTTATCCATGTCATAATTCTTGCTTTGGCCGGTTCGTTGTTTTCAAGCGTGGCCGTAATCAACGGTACAAAAGACCCGATAATGACCCTACTGCTTGGCATGGCAACGCTTATCTCTCTAATTAAGACCCAAGGCGTTTTGATGCAACTAAATTATGCCAGTCTTGGACCTAAAGCCGTCCGCCGTATCGGTGGCAGTTTTATCAACGGAGTCGGGCATTTAACCGGTGCGGCAAAATATGCCTTTTCCGATATCGTGCCGCCGGCAGCCGTACTTGCCGATTCAATTAAAAGTTATGTTCCGGCGGGCAAACCGAAAAAATCGGCTGCAAGTAAGACTAATAAGGCGGACACTAAATGATTATATCCGTCGTGCCGGCGCAAGTGACTTCAATTGAAGACAAGATTGCCGGCAACCTGACATTTAGTCAAATAGTACTGCTAATTTTACCGGTTTTCGTTTCGACTGGCTTGATAATCTTTCTGCCGCCTGTCGTTAAACTGGCGGCATACAAGGTTATTCTAATCATAATACTGGGCATTCCGCCGCTAGTCATGGCTGTGCGGATCAACGGCGAATTAGTATTGGCGCGCTTATTGGTATTATTTTCCTATTATCGAAGACCGAAACTGTACCTGTCCACCATAGCCGGTGATTGTAATTGCACCCCGGTCAAGCTGGCCGTCGACAACTCAACCGTGCCAACCAAAATACATAAGCAGCAAAATAAAACTGTAATTGATCCCTCGGAGGTAAAACTAGTTGAGGATTGTCTTGGTCAGAGAAACTTCTATTTCGTAACCGATAAGGACGGGCGAATTAATGTGGTTGTATATCAATAAGCCTAGATTTGGCTCGGCGGCAAGCCAGCTTGGCATAAAAGAAGTTCATGACGGCATTGTCTCTCTTGTCGGAAACCGATACCGGACGATTATTGAAACTTCGTCAGTCAATTTCCACTTGCGGAGTGACACCGAACAGGACGCGCTCATTGAAAATTTTCGCGGGTTTCTCAACGGTCTCAATTGTTCACTGCAAATAGTTATCCGTACGAGGGAAGTGGATATCGACAGTTTCACTAGTGCAGTTGATGAAAGGCTTAAGCAAGAGACAAATCCGATCTTTCGCAATCAACTTAAAAGTTATGTCAAATTTATCCAGACTCTGGTTAAAGACAATCGTATTCTTAGCCGACGTTTCTATATCGTGGTTCCATACGACGGGAACGAAAAGACTGAATTCCGGCTTGCCAAGGAACAATTAGCCATCCAATCGGACATTGTAATTAAGGGTCTGCAGCGTATGGGTATGACAGCGAAGCTGCTTAATGACATTGAAATCCTTAATCTATTTTATTCTTTTTATAATCCTGATTCTTCTAAGACTAAGCCGCTGACTTACGACTTGCTCAGGGCGCTGAAGCCGATAGTTTCGGGGGCTAGATGATGTTTGGACCGGCTAAACAGTCAGCGGTGCATGCCCTATGCAGCGGCGACCAGACTGCAGTCAAGCTGATCAGTTATGACAGCCTGGAAGAAAATAAAGACCATATAATTATTGACGCTACTTACATCCGCAGTCTGTATGTATCCGCATTTCCATTTAGTGCTCATTCCGGATGGCTCGACGGACTTGTCGGTTTCAATCACGACATAGATATTTCACTGCAAATTGACGAAGTCGATTCGTCATTATCTTTACCCAGACTGCAGCGTAAAATAACCGAACTGGAATCTACAAAAAGAGCCATGATCAAAGCCGGTAAAATCGTTGGCTCAGATATTACTGATCCGCTGGACTCGGCGATCGATTTAAAAAATAAGATCCAAAGAGGCCAAGAAAAACTATTCCAGGTATCGGCAACAATGGTGATTCGAGCCGACTGTTTGGCGGAGTTGGACCGATTAACAAAACTCATCATCTCTGCAATGTCGTCAAGAATGTTTTTTATCGGTATCGCTAGATATAGACAGATCGACGGTCTGCAGACGGTACTCCCCAGGGCGGAAGACGTGCTTGCTCAAAAACGTAATATGGACAGCACTACCGCATCATTATGTTTTCCGTTCACGTCTTCAGAACTGGTTCAGGAAACGGGTATCTTATACGGTGTGAATAAGTCCAATAACTCTTTGGTAATGCTTGACCGGTTTAGCCTTAACAATGCCAACAGCATTACGTTCGCCCAATCCGGCAGCGGTAAAAGTTATGCCAGTAAGGTTGAGATTATCCGCCAATTGGCTCAGGGTACGGATGTAATTGTTATTGATCCGGAGCGGGAATATCAAAAATTATCCGATTCGGTAGGTGGTACGACCATTAAATTGTCGGCAAACTCCGGCGAACATATTAACCCGTTCGACGATGACTTAGCCGACAAAAACGATATCGGCCTGGCTAACCGTATCCAGGATTTGACAGCGCTAATCTCTTTAATGGCCGACGGGCTGAGTCCGGAAGAAAAAGCCTTAGTTGACGGCGCAATCATCAAGACGTACGCCGAATCCAAACATCACCAACCGACACTGAAAGATTTTTATAACCAGGTTAAAGCGCTGGGCGGCCACGGTCTGGTCGTCCGTCTAGAAAAATATGTTACCGGCTCACTAGCGGGTGTGTTTACCAGTCGGACTAACATTAATTTAGCCAACCGATTAATTGTGTTTGACATCAAAGACATGCCGGAGGGACTGAGGGAAATAATGATGATGGTAATTGCTAGTTATATACAGACCAAAGTTAAAACAGAAATCAAAAAACGATTGTTGGTAATCGATGAGGGCTGGATGCTGCTTGAACATGATCAGAGCGCTAAATTCATTGCCGGTTTAGTCAGGCGCGCCCGTAAGTATTGGCTCGGCGTATCGATTATATCTCAACAGGCAAACGATTTTCTATCAAATGAATATGGTCGGGCAATAGCCTCCCAAAGCTCATTACGCTTGCTTATGCGTCAAGATACGACATCGATCGCAAATGTAACCGACGAGTTCTTATTAAGCGAATTTGAAGAAGAGTTTTTGCTGACGTGTGGTAGGGGTGACGGTTTAATTATCGCCGACGGCAATCACGTTGCCTTGAGCATTGTGGCGTCAAAGGGAGAGCACCCGCTTATAACGACTAATCCGCTTGAACTGCATGGGGGTTAAAATGAAAAGGCTGGTATGGTTGTGCGGTTCGATCGTTGCTCTGATGATTATTCTTCCGGCGATGGTACTCTTTGCATCAACAAACATCCGGGCATTAGCATCTAATGCCGTCAGCATGTTTACCGGTTCCAGAGTGGAAGCGGACGGCTATGATTACGGCTATTGTACTTATTGGGTGGCGTTACGGCGTATCCAAATCGGTGAACCGATACCTAATAGCTGGGGCAATGCCATTACTTGGGCGATTCGCGCCGAAAGAGACGGTTATTTAGTTGATCATACGCCGGCATTTGGCTCGATCATGCAGGACCCCAATGCGCCCGGCGGCGAAGGGCATGTGGCTTTTGTCGAACATGTCAATCAGATAACCGGTTACTGGACGATTTCCGAAATGAACCGGGTGGGTTGGGACGAAATCGACACCCGAACCCTTAGCCCGGCAAGTGCGCTGGCCTATAACTTTATCCATTAAACATAATTAGTCTAATTATGTTAGAGTAAAGGATAAGCTAGTGCTGCGGCACAAAAACATCACTTTCAATTTATCGGGTATCTAAATATACTTAAGTTTAATCATATGGTGGGCAACAAAGCACAGATACATCTAAAACATAATCTTGAAACCTGGCGACGTACAAAAATTATCACGACCGTTGGAAGATCCGACGATAATTATGAGAATATCGAATCGCTGGTTACCGCCGGTGTTGATGGTTTCAAGCTTAATGTCAGCCGTAGCGGTAACGAACTCGTGGCCGATCAAGTCAAATGGATAAAATCCGCCGCCGCTGATGCCGGCAAGCAGGTTGCAATCATACTGGATCTATCAGGCCCCAGATTAACTATCGGTGATTTTGACGGGATTATTAATATTGAGCGCGGCCAGTCGATACGGCTCGAGTACAATGCGGACTATGGCGAAACCGGACACGTTCCGACACGCTATGACCTGAGTGATAAAGTTAAACGCGGCGAACGGATCTTGTTATTTAACGGTAGGCTTCATGCTGTAGTAACATCAGTAAAAGGCAAAGTAGTATACATCGAAGCAGTAAACAGCTCAATCCTGTTGCCGAATAAAAGCATTCATCTTCCGGACACCGATTTAGCCGGGGACATCATCACGCCCAAAGACAGGCAAGATCTGCTTCTAGGCTCGATGCTGGATATTGATTATGTGACTCTGAACTGTATTCAGTCGGCGGACGATATTAAGAACTTTAAGAAGCTGTTGCGGGGAATGAATTTTCGAACACACATCATTGCCAAAATAGAAACCAGGGCAGCTTTGAATGATCTGGAATCAATTTTGTCTGAAACGGATGTCGTGGAGATTTCTGCTGACGATTTAATACGATATCATGTAGCCGAAGAAATGACGTTGATACAGCGGCAGATTATCGGACTGGGGCGGCAGCATATGGTACCAACTATTATTGATGCGCAATTACTAATGAGCATGGGCGGAGAAAAACATGCCACAACGATCGAACTGAGTGAAGCAGCAAATGCCGTTTTGCTCGGATCGGACGCCTTGACATTGGGTGAAGCGGTTGCCGCCGGCCAGTATCATACGGAGTCTGTTAAAACTCTGCAGCGTGTCATTAAGCATGCGCAAGACATTATCCAAATTGGCGCTGCCGGTTGTACGGGCAAATTGTCGATCCAGTCCGCCATAACTGAAGCCATCGTCGGACTGGCGCTATCACTTGAGGCCAAAGCAATTGTAGCTGAAACTAAAACCGGTGCGACAGCCAAGAATATTGCCGCCAAAAGAGAGACTATCCGGCTGATTGCGGTAACTAATAATGCCAAAACTGCATCGCAACTGGCAATCGTGTTCGCTGTGGAACCTTATTACCGCCCAACCAATAAGCTTTCGGTAACTTCGACAACCGATTGGCTAAAAGACAACCATGTGCTTAATCGTGGCGATATGGTGGTGGTTGCTTCTGGTAAGTATCCGGGTGTGGTCGGTACCACCGACACGATTAAAGTCAGGTTATTGGAGTAGATCATGTTTACTAAAAAAACTGTTGAAGACATCGATTGCGAAGCTAAGACTATACTATTGCGAGTCGACTATAACGTGCCACTGGATAACGGCAGGGTAACCGATAATTACCGGATCAAGCAATCCTTGAAGACGATTGAATATCTGTTGGCTAAGCATGCAAAATTAATCCTCATTTCGCATCTGGGACGACCCGATGGCAAAGTTGTTCCCGAATTGTCGCTGAAACCAGTAGCCGATGTGCTTAGGGGAATGGTCAACTGCGAAGTGTTGTTTGCCGAAGATTGTATCGGTGAGGCCGTAGCGGCAAAAGTAAAAGCGATGCCTAGCGGACAGATCCTGTTATGCGAAAATCTTAGATTTCATCCCGAAGAAGAACAAAACGACGAAACTTTTGCCGGGCAGTTAGCTGCCACGGCCGAACTGTTTGTGCAGGATGGGTTCGGGGTGGTGCACCGTGCTCACGCCTCAACCGAAGCGGTAACTCATTTTCTGCCAAGCGTATCCGGCTTTTTGTTAAAGAACGAAGTCGACACCATAACTAACGTTATGGCTAATCCGGACCGACCCTTAATGGCGGTACTTGGTGGTGCGAAAATTGCCGACAAGCTCGATCTGATTAAGAAATTTATTTCCATAGCGGACGTTGTTGCGGTAGGTGGAGCGATGGCCAATACTTTTCTTATGGCATCGGATAAACCGATCGGCGACAGTCTGGTGGATAAAAATGAAATACCACTGGCAAAAGACATTATGGACTTAGCTGAAAAGGAATCCAAAAACCGCCGTTTCGTTTTCAATCTACCGTTCGATGCGGTTGTGGCAAGCAAAGTTGACTCCAATGCTGCTACCAGGATCGTCGATTGGGGCAGTCACGTGATCGCCGATGTTGAGAACTATCCCAAACGGGTTCCGTTATCCGATTACCAGATACGCCCCGACGAGAAGATATTGGATATCGGCCCATTCAGCGGTTCGTTCATTGCCGGTTGTATGCAGTCGGTTAACAGCGTGGTTTGGAACGGCACTATGGGTGTGACGGAAACGGCATCCATTCAAGGGCCGATCGGACCTTATGCCCATGGCACCGAACTGATCATCGAAGCCCTGCTCGGCCAATTCGGCCACCGTCCGTTTAGTCTGATTGGTGGCGGAGATACCGTAGGCTACATTGAAAACCGAGGACTAATCGGCCAGTTTAACCACGTATCAACCGGTGGCGGTGCTAGCCTGGAGCTAATGGCCGGCCGGAAGTTGCCGGGAGTTGAGGCGCTTGAGGACAAGGAATAGGGTACAATAAGGTTAAGCGGTATGAAGAAACCTAGAATAGTTGTCGCAAACTGGAAAATGAACCTCGATGTCCATCAGGCCAGCTTATTGACCCATAAATTGGCTGATCGGATCCATGTTTATCGAGATGTAGAAGTTGTTCTTGCTCCTAACTATTTATGCCTGCAGCCGTTAAGCATGGAGATTGACCGGCGCAAGTTCAGGCTGGCGGCTCAGGACGGATATTTCATAGACGAAGGGTCTTATACCGGGGCCGTATCATTCAGCCAACTAAGAAACCTGGTCCACTATGCCATTGTTGGCCATTCCGAACGACGACGCTATTTTAGCGAGAGTCTGGAGATTGTAAGAGATAAAGTGACGGCCGCGGTCAGGAACGGTATCGTACCCATTCTGTGTGTCGGCGAAACCAGAGAAGAACGGAATCTTAAGGAGACGCGGCAGGTTTTACACGATCAGATTGTCAGCGCGCTCAGTGATCTGACTGGCGAAGACGTCGAGCAAATGGTTATAGCTTATGAACCAGTATGGGCAATCGGCGGTCATGCACCGGCGACACCGGAAGACATCGAACAAGCTGTAAATTGGCTCAGGTATCAGGTTAGCGAGCTTTACGGAGAAAAGGTTGAAAACCGTTTGCGGGTTTTATATGGTGGCAGCGACGAACCGGAATTTGTCTCCGGAATCATGGGTGTAGAGGGTGTCGACGGGTTATTGGTTGGTCACGCCAGTCTGAATGCTGAGCAATTCGCCGACATAGTCGAAGGCGTGCATATTGCCAGTTTGAGCGAGGATTAACATGCATTTAAATAAGGATGACTAACAATGGCTGCAGCTAGAGGATCGTTACCGGCTAAAAAAG
Source organism: Candidatus Saccharimonadota bacterium (assembly GCA_027365775.1). Taxonomy (GTDB): domain Bacteria; phylum Patescibacteriota; class Saccharimonadia; order Saccharimonadales; family UBA4665; genus JAJZWH01. The sequence continues at coordinate 47,022 of DAHXLX010000002.1, forward strand.
TATTTGATGTCGCCAAACCGTTGACTACCCCGGCGGACACTACCTCCAAACCGGTAATCGTATCTCAAGGACCAATGGTAAAAGACAGCTCGGTTATAAATGAGCCGGATAGTGAAGCGCAGCCGGAACCGGCAATACTGTCCGGTCACACGGTACTCCAGCCGCTTGACCATTCGCTGGAGCAACCGGCAGCACATAATCCCGAGCCCCAACCCCAAGAGCAATCTCCCAAAGTCGAATCTGAAAATGAACCCGACACGGCGCCTGCCAATGATAGTAAGGAACTGACAGAGACCGGTGAAGCCGGTTCCAAGTCGGACGAAGCAGCCCAGCATAAACTGGAAGAGGAAGCGCTCAAGAAACAGGCTGAACATGAAGCGGCCATGAACTCGCTAATCGAAAGCGGCAAATACTTTCTACCGATTAATGCAGTCGAAAAGCGCAAGAGCCGGCATATAGCTGTTGCCGGCATTATATTGTCTGTCGTCTTGGCTTTGGTCTGGTATGATGTGGCCTTGGATGCCGGTTTGCTGTCTAATACTTTGCATTTACCGCATACGCATTTTTTTGCCCTGAAATCCTAACAATTACTATAAAATAGTTCTAACAGGAGGAATTAATGGCCAGTGAGGTTAGTGAGAGCTTGCCGACCGAATTGTCGCAACTGCTTAGCGAATTAAACGATGAACAGCGGCGGGCAGTAGTCACCACTGAAGGGCCGTTGCTGATTCAGGCCGGTGCTGGTAGCGGTAAAACTAAGACGCTTACTCATCGGATTGCCTATATTCTAGCGACCAACAAAGCCACTCCGACGGAAATACTGGCGGTGACGTTTACTAATAAGGCTGCCCAGGAAATGAGACATCGGGTAGCCCGACTCTTAGGTTATAGTGCGGATAACCGTTATTTCATGCCGTTTATGGGTACCTTCCATTCTATCTGTGTCCGGTTGCTTCGTGCCGATGCCGATGCGATCGGCTTGCCTAAATCGTTCGTGATCTTTGATGAGTCCGACCGGTTGGCGGCAGTCAGACGGGTATGCCGGCAAATCATGGTCGACGAAAAGGCGTTTTCGCCGAAAGCCATCGCTAATCTAATCTCTAGTGCCAAGAACGAACTAATGGATCCCGACGAATACCGGTCGTTTGCCAGCCGACCGTTAGTCGAGGTGGCAGCCAGAGTGTATCCGCTTTATCAGCAAGAATTGCGCCAAGCCGGCGGATTGGACTTCGACGATCTGATAAACGAGACTGCCCGGTTGTTAAAAACCGATTCAAACGTGCGTCAGCGCCTACACCGACAATTCAAATACGTGATGGTCGATGAATACCAGGATACGAATGCGGCGCAATATCAACTGGTGAGATTGCTGACCAACGATCAAAAGAATCTGGCGGTAATCGGCGACGATTGGCAGACTATATTTTCCTGGCGCGGCGCGGATTATCGGAATATTTTGAACTTTGAACGGGATTATCCGAATTGCACGGTGATTAAACTGGAGCAGAATTACCGGTCTACCCGCAACATACTTGCCGCCGGTCAGGCGATTATTACCAAGAATACTGAACGCAGCGATAAGGAGCTCTGGACCGCTGAAGCTGAGGGCTTGCCGGTGCAGGTTTTGCAGGTTAGGGATGAACGGTCGGAGGGGGAAGCAATCTGTATGCGTGTCCAATCGGCCGTATCAACGGTTAGACGTGGTTACCGGGACTTTGCGGTATTGTTTAGAACCAATGCCCAAAGCCGTTCAATCGAAGAAGCATTCATGCGTTACGGCATACCGTACCGGGTGGTCGGCGGTCAGAAATTTTATGACCGTAAGGAGATCAAAGACATACTCGCTTACTTGCGGCTGATATTCCAGCCGGAAGACCGGATTAGTTTTGAACGTATAGTTAATGTTCCAACCAGAGGAATCGGAGCCACCAGTTATTCGAGGTTTATGTTATGGCTTAAGGATAGCGGTCTGCCGTTAATTGAAGCGCTGGCTCAAGCCGGCAACTGTCCCGGTTTGACTGCCAAAACCGTCAACGGACTAATCGACTTGGCCGATGTAATTGTTAGCTTCCAGAAACAGCTGGACTCAGCCCAGCCATACGCGCTGATTGATGGTTTGATTCGCCGGTTGGATTATCTTGAATACTTGGCGGACGGCACGCCACAGGGTGAGGCCCGGCAGGAAAACGTGCGTGAACTGTTAAGCGTCGCGAAAGAATACCAGGATCTGTCTTTAGCTGATTTTCTTGAAGAAGTCAGCCTGGTCAGCGATATCGATTCGGTTGATTTTAACGGGGATGCGGTCACCTTGATGACTCTGCATTCGGCAAAGGGCTTGGAATTTCCTGTGGTGTTCATGTCGGGGATGGAAGAAACCATTTTCCCGCATTCACGGGCTTTATATGATCAGAAGCAAATGGAAGAAGAAAGGCGTTTATGTTATGTCGGCATTACTCGTGCCCGGCAGGAACTGTATCTAATTGCGGCTGGTTCACGCTTGCTTTACGGTGGCGTCCAGCATAACCCGCCCAGCCGATTCTTAAATGAGATTGACGCCAAAGTGTATTCCGATTGGGGCGAGACGGTTATGAACGCACCGGTGGCTGAATCAGACACCAGCGAACCGCGATATGTACCGGATCTCAACGAGGGAGACAGTGTCAGACATAAACAATTCGGTGTCGGTACGGTTTTGGATATGGAAGGTGATGTGGCGACGATTTATTTTAAGGGCAAAGGCACCCGCAAACTGGATATCGGCTATGCACCGCTCGAAAAACTATAACACCTATCTGATACAATAATTGCTAGCAGGTTATGACCGTATGTGTCCTTGAAAGATCTGCGGCAATATGCACAGAAAGTTCCGTTTATTTAAAAGGCGGATGCTGAAATTCAGAACCCGCCAGCTCAGGCTGGTGAGAACCGCCAGCCGCCACCCCTATGCAATACCGGTGTTTGTAGTGTTGTGTTTGTCGCTGTTGACTTTGCTCGGCTTCTGGATATTTAAACCCATATCGGCACAAAACCAACCGGTGCCGAAAGTCGTAATTATCAGTCATGACGGAGTACAGCAGGTCGTGCCATCTATCGAACCGACTGTCGGTAAGTTGCTGTCCAAACTTCATATCACATTGAATCAAGGCGACGTGGTCGAACCAAGTCTGACTACTGCGATTAACCAGGATGATTTTCGGATCAATATCTATCGGGCAGTACCGGTGGAGATAGTCGATGGATCGAAGCATACATTTACCTTCAGTGCGGCCACTACACCAAGAGCCATTGTTACCCAAACCGGGCATACGATATATCCCCAGGACTATGTGTCAACCGTACCGACAACCAACTTCTTAAAACAAGGAGCGATTGGTGAAGAAGTGGTAATTAACCGGGCAACGCCAGTCAATTTAAATCTTTATGGTACACCGATCTTGATTCGTACTCACGCTAAGACAGTTGGCGAGCTGATCAGCCAAGAAAAAATAAATATCAACCAAAATGACCAGGTAGAGCCTTCATTGGACACGCCGATTAGTGCTAATCTGCCGGTTTTTGTTATCCGTAACGGCGAAAAACTGCAAAATGTAACTCAAACCATACCAATGCCTATCGATACCATTTACGACAATAGCCTGGCCTATGGCACCAGCGCTATCAGGCAGTATGGTTCGGCCGGTCAAGAAGTTATCACCTACCAGGACGTCTTACAGAACGGGGTAGTGGTTGAGCGTAATCCAATCCAGAGCGTTATTACAGTACCGCCGGTGACCGAAATTGTCGCGGAAGGAACCAACTTATCCGGTATCAAAGGCGATATGGCCCTGGCCGGTATCGCGCCGAGTGATTACCAGTATGCCGATTACATAATCAGCAACGAGTCCGGATGGTGCACTACCAAATGGCAGGGTGAATATGGTGGCTGTCCGCCGTTGTTCACACCGCTTTACGCCAATGACGCCTTCGTCGGTTATGGGCTGTGTCAGTCTACCCCTCCGGATAAAATGGCTGCTTTCGGTGCGGATTGGCAGACTAATCCGATCACTCAGCTGGAATGGTGCAACTGGTATGCCACCACCAGGTATGGCAGCTGGTATGCGGCTTATGAACACTGGGTGGCATATCGAAACTGGTAATGTATATGGACGAATTACTCGGCCCTAAGAAAAGTCTTGGACAGCACTGGCTAACCGATAGCCGGACGCTCGAATCAATCGCTAATCTGGCGGACATTCAGTCAACTGATACAATACTGGAGATCGGCCCCGGTTTGGGCTATCTTAGTGAAGTATTACTGCGGCAGGCTGAAAATGTGGTTGCGGTTGAGCTGGACAGCAGTTTAGCGGAATCGATGAATAAAACTTTTGCTAAACAGTCTAAGTTATCGGTTGTCAATCAGGACATACGCCGCTACGATCTGACGAAATTGCCGAAAAGTTATAAAGTCGTCGCAAACATACCGTACTATCTCACCAGCTACCTGATCCGTTTATTCAGTCAAACAGCTAATCCGCCGTCTATCGCAGTACTTTTGGTCCAGCGAGAGGTTGCTGAGCGCCTTGCCGCACCTCCCGGCAAACTATCTCTTTTAGGGGTAACCGCACAAATTTACTGGGACATCAGCTTAGGTCTTATAGTTCCGCCGTCAATGTTTACCCCACCGCCGAAAGTCAACTCGCAGGTAGTAAAATTATCCCGTAAACCGACTACCAATTTGCCGGCAGGCAGAGAGCGTGAGTTTTTTAAAACCGTCAAAATCGGCTTCAGTCAAAAGCGAAAGACGTTAGCGAACAGCTTAACTGCCGGCTTTCGCCTGAGTAAAACGGACGTCAATGATCTGATAATAGCTTCCGGCTTAGCCGTTCAGGTTCGACCGCAACAACTAAGTATCGACGACTGGTTCAAATTAGCTGCGAACATTCAAAAACTACTCGGTAAGTGATATAATAGTAACCAGTGCGATGTTTTAATTCGCATGTGAAGACGGGGCTGAACTTAGCTCGACGTTGGATTTATAGGTTGGATCAGCGGGTCGCTTGTCAGCGTTATAGGCAAACTACTTTTAAATGCAACACGCATTAAGAACGCTGTAGCTACTTTACGTGATTCGTTCCGTACTTTGGCTCCAGCACCAGCTTTAGTTTAATCTAGAGCGACGCCTAGCCTGACGCCAGATAGAGCAAATGGTGTCTTATATTATCTGGTTGCGGCAATTAATCGAAGTCTAGGATTTATTGCTAAAGATATACTAGACTGCAATGGCAGAATGTTTGATCATTTAGATAACTGTCGTTAAAGATATGCAAAATGATCTATACCCGTAGAAGGTCAACCAGATTAAACCAGCGGACCCGGTTGCAATAACCGGCAGCTCCACCAATTATAGCTACTATAACCTCTGTAAAAAGGAGGTTTTTTAGATTCCGGTAATCTGCTAAACCGCGGCCGACGTTTTCTGATACGATCATTAGTCATATCCGGACTTTGGTATGGTAACGGTAGTGTATCTTATTATTGTCCAGGCCAGGATTATGAAATAATAAATTTATGCCATCGGAGAAGTTCTCGACTACGATAACCAGTTTGGCGCCGGGCACGATTATTAGTTTTGGTGACGCTACCGAGCTGTCGGCCTTTGAAGATTTACTGGTAGCTGAAATAGACCCTAATCAGTCGGAGCGGAGCTTAGAGCTATGGGCGGGCAGGGTTGCGCTTAAGGACCTGATAAAGCCGCCAAAATTCAACGGTACAATCAAAGATATCCGTCTTGAAGTCATGGCCGACGCCGGCAATCGGTTAATGGATGCTCGTGATAGGGGTATTGCTTTTGGGCGTAGTGGCGGCTGGGCAAAACAAAACCTCGACTCATTAGCACGAACTAATAGCGAAGAGACCAAGGGCTTCTTGTTCACGGCCGTTGCCCACAGCACAGGCAGGGGTAATATCGGGACTATAGGCGCTGAAATGTGGTATTGGAAAATAAAAGAAACGCCGTTTAGAATAACTTATCAAAGAAAAACCGGAGAAACGGTAGAAAAAGAATATAGGCGGAGTGCCGATCAAGCGAACGGCGGCATAAGCGTGAGAGGGGTCGTTTCCAAGCCGATAATCATAGAGGCTGTATTTACGGCGTTAGATATCGAAGCTAAAACTATTGGCTTCGAGGTGCTGAGACGCTCGTTGATGCACCCGATTATCACTCCCATAACTCAATAATCCGGTCCCGGGTTTAGCTGAATGTTGAATTTTAGATCTATCTTTTTGGATAGCCAGCCAAACAAAACTAATATCTAATATATTATTTAGCCTGTGTGATTTCGTTTGGGCAATGCTGTCAGGGTGTTGATTAACAATTCCAGGTTTCTGCTTAAACATAGTGTTGCCTGAATCAGATACGTTTGCGGATCTAGGGAATAATAGTTATGATTTAAAAATGGATGATACTGGCAATAAGCTAACGTCTGTAGACAATCCGTCCAGTAGTCAAAACCATAATCGACCCAAGTTTATGCCGTCTCAGGAATTGTTGAACGAATTGAACAACAATCAAGCTAATCCGGTCGGCAATCAACCTGTACCAATTGACGCAGCAGCCAACAATACTTCAACTACAACCGACCAAAGTCCTGTACCCGAACCGTCAAATAGCATATATCCCGTTCCTTCCAAAGGTATCGGCAACTCCCTGGCCTCGCCAGCCCAAACGACTATAGCTAACGATAGCCCGGCTCAACCGAGCCAAAAGAAGACGATTATTGCCAAGTTAATAGTAGCCTTCGGTATATTAATAACCTTGATTGCCTTATCCGGTCTAATTGTTGGCGTTAGGAGTGCATCGGTGGACATGACTGTCGACAGTGATCTTGTTATCGCAAGCTATATTTTATATCTTCTTCTAGGGATAGGCATTATCTTCAAAAAGGAAATTGCCAGACAAATCTATATCATACTGGCAGTTTTGGGTCTTTTACTGACAATCTACACTACATACAATTATTTTTCAGTAGGCCGGCATGTCAGTAACGGCTATGCCAACCAGGTGGCCGGCGATAAACAAGCGATAAGTAATTATCAACACAATAGCTTGATGAGCTCATCACAAAAACAATCAGTTATTCAGGGTTTGCGGAACCAGTTAAGTCAGGACGAGAAGTATCAGCAGACGTTTAATAATACGTACAATAAAGCCCAAAATCATCTGGTATTCATCCTTATCGGCGATTATGCACTGGCTATATTGCCACTTATCTTCCTGACCAGACCAAGTGTAGTAGAGCAGTTTAATTAGTCATCGTCGTCAATGCAGTTACCGGCCAAGCAACAACACAAGGAACTCAATCGATTCCTTAAGTACTGGATTGGTGGCGGTATCTATTTCTGGCTTGGTTATGGTGTGTTTGCGATCGGCTACAGCGGTTTACACTGGGGCTGGTTTCCGGCAAAAGTATTAGCCGACGCTATTGGCTGGACAAGCAATTATCTGGTTCAAAGATTCTGGGCTTTTTCGGACCGGATCCACCTAAGCGAAATAAAACATGTAGGCAGGTATATCACGATCGAAAGTATCGGCTTCGTACTTGACTACCTGATTATATGGGGACTCAAGTCAATCGGAATCACACCGTATATCGGATTTTTTATTTCCTCAGCTTTTTTTACAGTCTGGAGTTACCTATGGTACAAGTACTGGGTGTTTCCGGAAGGTAAGCAAACCGTCCGCTAACCCGCTTGGTATTATTGTAAAAAATTTTTGCTATTGACCCTTGAGCGGTGCAAGCATACGCTTAACATTAGGTAGATAAAATGTCGCCATTTGAAAAAGCAAAAACATATGTTACCGGAACGATCCGACACAAAAGCGTAAGCTTAAGTCAACACGATGTTCAACCGGCCAGAGACTACATTAAAGATTACTGGAGCCATCTTGTTCGCAATCATCCGCACGACCAGGGCAGCTTGATCGGTTTGCCCCATCCATACTTGGTGCCATCGTATGCCGAGGGCGTGGAATTCGATTATGACGAGCTGTATTATTGGGACAGTTACTTTATGGTCCAGGGATTGTGGGATGCCGAGCACAAAGACTTAATCACCGGTATACTAGACGATCTGATCTTCTTGTATAAACGATTCAAGATAATTCCCAACTCGTCACAGTACTATATGACCGGACGATCACAGCCGCCGTTTTTGACTTCGTTTATCTTTGACGTTTGGAACTATTATCACAAGGACATTAACTGGTTGGCGGAACGGATAGATATTGCCAAACAGGAATACGAAACCGTCTGGATGGGTACACGTAAGCCTAATGTCCGTCAGGTTTATCAAGGATTGAGTCGTTACTATGACTACAATTATTTAAACGATATCGCCGAAACTGAAAGCGGTTGGGACATGACCCCGCGTTTTAACCGTAAGGCGCTTAACTATCTGCCGGTCGATTTAAATGCCTTGCTCTATAAGTATGAAACAGATTTTGCTCGGTATGCCAAGATGACAGGCGACCGCTCGGAGGCGGATAAATGGGATGCTGCCGCCGAAACCAGAAAGCAGACGATGAACAGCCTGATGTGGGATAAAGCAAAAGGTTTGTTCTACGACTATGACTTTGTCCGCCAAAAACGCGGATCGGTGGCCAGTCTGGCCAGCTATTATCCAATGTGGGCAGGCATGGTTGACAGCCGACAGGCGGCGCTGTTAGCCCGTTCAATCGGTCGATTTAATAATAAAGGCGGTCTAGCGACAACTGACAGTCTTCCCATAAGCCAGATGGTATTGGGCAGTTCTCCTACCCAATGGGCCTATCCGAACGGATGGGCACCGCTTCATTTCCTGGTGGTCAAGGGATTGGAGCGCTATGGTTATCACGATGAAGCTAAGTCGATCGCCTTGAAATGGATTAAAACCAATCTGAGCTGGTTTAATCAACACCATATTTTTCTTGAGAAATACAATGTGGTATCGCCGGATAAACCACCGCAGAAAGGTCTGTATCCGTCGCAAACCGGTTTCGGCTGGACAAACGCCGTTTTCGAAAGGTTCTGCCAGGATTACATTGACAATCAACTGTAAGCTATAATTATTGGGATTAGAGGGGCTATAGCTCAGTCGGCTAGAGCGCAGCATTCACATTGCTGAGGTCCATGGTTCGAGCCCATGTAGCCCCACCAATCGGCACAAACGAAAGGAGCTGAGAATGACCGACAGCAATTGTCCGTTCTGCATACTGAACGACCGGGTGTTAAAGGAGAATAAACAGGCGCGGGCGTTTCTTAGTAATCCCCGTAAAGTACCCGGTCATTTTTTGGTAGTACCGAAGCGGCACATTGAAAAACCGTGGGAACTAACTACCGAAGAGCTCCAAGACATCTTTGAGCTAGTCTTCTTTATCGAACAAAGATTGGTAGATAAATTAGGCCAAGGCGCCGATATCCGTCAAAATTACCGCCCGTACTTGAAACAGGGTCGAATAAAAGTCGATCATGTCCATTTTCATGTCTATCCCCGTTATAAGGATGATTATTTGGAGCAGGTATCGGAGAAGTATGAAACTGATCTGTTCACCGACCTTGATCCTGAGGAAAACGACGACTTCAGCCGGATGTTAAACGATGATTAGATTAAGTGCCGGAATTCTATTGTACCGTCGCCGCGGCAAAGACGTTGAGGTACTGCTGCTGCACCCCGGCGGGCCACTCTGGTCGGCCAAAGACAGTTGGACCATCCCAAAGGGTGAAATTGAACCGGGTGAGGATATTATCTCCGCCGCTAAACGCGAATTCTATGAGGAAGTCGGCGTCGTGGCGCCGGAAGGCAAATTAACCGACCTCGGCAGCGAGAAACAATCGCCGGTAAAAATTAATCATATCTGGGGCCTGGAAGGAGATATCGATATCAGCAAGTTTTCGAGCAATGAGTTCACTATGGAATGGCCGCCGCACTCCGGCAATAAGGCCAGTTTCCCCGAATGCGACAAAGCCGGATGGTTCAGTCTGGACGCAGCCGAAAAAAAACTTTTTGCTTCCCAGGCCGGATTTATCCATACTCTTAGACAAAATATTGATAATATATAGGTTACTAATCACTAAACGGATCGGCCTTGCCGCCACCAATGCTTATGACCAAATTCTACGTTACCACTTCTATCCCCTACGTTAATGCTGATCCGCATATCGGTTTCGCTATGGAACTAATATATGCGGACGTGTTAGCCAGAACGGCGCGTGCCCGTGGCGACGAAGTGATATTCTCGACCGGTACTGACGAGCACGGCGGAAAAATTGCCGAAAAAGCCAGAGAAAATAATGTCGATGTCAAAACTTATGTCGATAATGTGTCCAGCCACTTCCGAGAGTTAACCAAAGCGTTGGCTATCAGCAATAACCGTTTCATCAGGACGACCGATACCGGTCACGAACAACGGGCTGCATTGATCTGGAAAAACTTAAAAAAAGATATTTACAAAAGTAAGTACCAGGGTTGGTATTGTACCGGTGACGAAGCTTTCTTTACTGAAACCGAAGTGAAGGCGAATAACGGTGTTTGTCCGGCGCATAATCGGCCATATGAAAAAATAGAGGAGGAAAACTACTTCTTCAAACTGAGTGCCTACAACGAACAGATAAGACAAGCCATTGAATCGGATGGCTTCCGTATCGTTCCTGAAACCCGCAAAAACGAGATCCTGTCAACCTTAGAACAGGGACTGGAAGACATTTCAATCAGTCGTCCGAAGGATAAGATTGGCTGGGGCATACCCGTTCCAGGCGATAAATCTCAGGTAATGTATGTCTGGTTCGAGGCGCTGATGAATTACATAACGGTGCTTGGCTACCCTGAACATGATGATTTTAAACAATACTGGCCGGCTGATGTCCAGGTGATTGGTAAGGATATACTCCGATTTCACGCTGCAATTTGGCCGGCGATGTTATTGTCTTTAGATTTACCGCTGCCTAAACTGCTTTATGTCCATGGTTTTGTGACTGCAGACGGTAAAAAGATGAGCAAATCTTTGGGCAATGTAATCGACCCGTTCGCAGTGGTTAAGGAGTACGGTGTCGACGCCTTCCGCTATTACATGCTTCGTCACATCCCGAGCTACGATGACGGGGATTTTAATTGGCAGCATCTGAACGATGCGTACAACGCTGAATTAGCCAACGAACTAGGTAATCTGGTGCAACGTTCGATAGCTATGACAATCCGTTATGTTGACGGCAAACTAAGCGATGTACCGCCGGCGCAACACGATATAAGCGCCTATAACGCGGCGCTTACTGAATGCAAATTTGACCGGGCCCTGGATGCGGTCTGGGACCAGATCCGTGGTTTAAACCAGTATATTGACGAGGAGAAACCATGGGAGGTGGCTAAAACGACAGACCGGGATCATTTAAAAGAAATACTTGCCTACCTGATCAGCAGCATTAACGAAATTGCCGATTTACTGATGCCGTTTTTGCCGGCCAGTGCCAGTAAAATCAAACAGTCGTTAAATGGCGAGACGGTAACAGCGATCGAGGGTACGCTGTTTCCCAAACGCGAAGACTGATCCGAGATGGAACTTGTCGACACCCACTGTCATATCCAATCGATTGGTGACGATACCGGTGAATACCATACCCGTGAACTATGGCGGAAATTGGACGCTGACTTAAATAATGTTATAGTCGGCGCAAACTCCGCATCGGTGACATCACTTATATGTGTTGGCTGCGATCCAATCGACAGCCGCTTGGCAATTAGTTGTGCCCACGACCGCGTCGGCTGTTATGCGTCGATAGGTATTCACCCACATGAAGCAAAGCGGTTCGTGGACAACGAACCGGCAAAAACCAGTTTTGCCGATTTGATCAATTCCGATAAAGTTGTCGCCGTCGGCGAATGCGGTCTGGATTACTACTATAACCATTCAAGAGCAGATGACCAGGCGTCTATACTGCGTTTTCAGCTTGATTTGGCGGCTGAAACCGGCCTGCCGGTAATCTTCCATGTCCGGCAGGCATTCGCGGATTTCTGGCCAATATTTGATAGTTACAAGGGCAAACTAACAGGAGTTTTACACAGTTTTACAGATAGTCAAGATACACTTCAGGCGGCACTTGACCGTGGGCTGTTCATTGGCGTGAATGGAATTGTTACTTTTGCCAAGGATCCGCACCAACTATCGATGTACACATCGATTCCCTTGAATCAATTACTGCTTGAAACCGACGCCCCATATTTGACTCCGGTGCCTTATCGTGGTAATATAAATGAACCAAAACACATACTGACGATAGCCGAGTTTCTGGCTGATCTAAGGGGTAATGAAGTTGAGGCAATAGCTAAAGCCAGCACGGCTAATGCGAAGTTGCTGTTTGGTCTATAATAGGTATTTGGTGTTACTTATGACGAGAAATTCAGACTATAGTCTAGAGAAGTTAAAGACCGGGAGACGCGAACGTATACCGGCCAGGATAGCTATCGTGGATGCTGCCGTGAGGCAAAGCTTACGTGCTGCTCAGGCCGAATGGATGGCTCGGCTGCCGATGGATTACGGCCAACTTCAGCGAGGTAAGGTTATGGATGCAGCATCCGGATTTGCTGCAAGCCGGCCAGGCGAACAACCGGCCGAAGCCATGGAATCAGTCAAGCCGGTATCCGAGTCAAAAGCTTCGGTTACGGCAATACGGCCAGATATTGAATCGATGATTAATGATGACGGTACTACTGCTTTGGAACAGGCTGACCAGCGGCTAAATGATTTAGACAAAGCACGTAAGGCAGTAAACGACGCATATGAGAATCAGCAAAGCTCTGAGAAAGCAGCGTAATTCAAGTGGCCTCGATGTTTAATCACATTAAGAAGGTTTTAAGCGTTCCGGCTGATGAGCAGGAGATTGATAAAGACATAATTCACTTTGAAGCCAAGATCGGTGGCGGTCTGTTTGGTCCGGTGCCGCCCAGGCATCGTCGGGAATTTTTTTGCCTGGATGAGAACACCTGGGTTTGGCATGAGGAATGGACCGATAATTTAGGCCGACGGCAAAGTGTAACCACCCGTTACGATGTTCGGCCGCATGGTATATTTAAGATCCAAGGCAATATGCCGCACCGGCGTCTGAGCGACCAGGAGTTGCAGAACTTTTATCAGGCAGTTAGTTTATATGGCAAGAAGGTCATACCCGCATTGCAACGCCTGGTGGATGTCTAGACGCCATCTTAACTTTGATGAAGACTAAAATTTATCTGGACTATGCGGCGGCAACACCGTTAGACAAACAAGTCTTGGCGGTTATGAAGCCCTATTTTATAAAATATTTTTATAATCCATCGGCAGATTATGATGCAGCCCGGCAGATCCGACAGCAAATCAATCAGGCACGCTCCAAAGTCGCTTACTGGTTGGGTTGCAAGCCGGCTGAAATCGTCTTTACTGCCGGCGGCACGGAAGCCAACAATTTGGCAATCCACGGCGTTATGCGCCGATATCCGTCAGGCAATCTGGTCATCAGCGCCGTCGAACACGAATCGGTTACGGCGCCGGCACATAATTACCAATATAAGGAGCTACCGGTCACACAAGACGGCCGGATCGATTTAAACAAAGTTGAAACGGCAATTGATGATCAAACGGTTTTGGTTAGCGTCATGTATGCCAATAACGAGATAGGTACGGTTCAACCGATCAAGCAGCTAGCCGCAAAATTGGCGGCAATCCGGCAGTCTCGTCAAGCCAGTGGCAATCAATTGCCATTGATCCTGCATACCGATGCCTGTCAGGCGGGGAATTACCTTGATCTGCATGTTGCCCGGTTGGGGGTTGACCTGATGACCATAAATGGCGGCAAAGTTTACGGTCCGAAACAAAGCGGGGCGTTATTCGTCAGCCGTAGCGTCAGCTTAAAACCGCTAGTCGACGGCGGAGGACAAGAAAGAAACTTAAGATCGGGCACAGAGAACGTGGTTAACGACATCGGTCTGTCAACGGCTTTGGATCTGGCTCAACAGCGGCGGGAAGTCGAAACAGTTAGAACGGCATTACTGTCAAAACAATTCATAGACCTTGCTTTAAGGGAACTGAAACAGGTACGGATAAACGGATCAAGCAAATACCGGTTACCAAATAATGTCCACCTGACATTTCCCGGTCATGATAACGAAAGACTAATCATCGGCCTTGATCAGTCAGGCATAATGGCCGCCGCCGGTTCGGCTTGCAGCGCTGCCAAGGAAGAGCCATCGCATGTACTTGCCGCGATCGGTCTAAGCGGCGCCGACGCCCGGTCATCGTTACGTTTCAGCTTGGGCCGAGAGACAAGTGTGGACGATATCGTTCTTACTGTCAAGGCGTTAAAAAAGCTGCTTGGCTAATATCTCTACCGGTGAAGGATAACTTTGCTAATTAACGGTTTCTACGCTATATTAAGGCTAAAGCTATAGCGCTATTAATAAAACAATGGGTGGACAAAAATGACAATCTGGTGGCTGGCCGTAATTCTGGTAGGCGTAGTCTCTTTTGGACTAGGTTTCATCTGGCTGGCAGTCAAGCTTGGCGGGCTTAGCCGTTACCAGAAAGGCGGCCTTAATCAGGTATTGGATGCCGCAGATAATGATGTTGAGCATATCTTTGACGATGAATTCCGCGAGGAGCTCAGGAACCGCGGGCGGTTACACTTCGAGAAGATTATTGGTGAGAATGCGATGTTCTTGCAGCAGGATTTAAGGCTGACAACGTCCCAACTCAACGAATACATGAAACAGGAGCTCACCAGCAAACTACGTGAAGAATTCGGTAAATACGAGGAGTCAATTACCGATGCCAAACAAATGGCAATTGATTCAATTGAAAAGACCAAAGAAACCATCGAGGAGGAACGACAACAACTGCGACAGCAGCTGCAGGTCGAATTACAGACCGAAGAGAGCCGGCTAATCAAACGATTCGAAGACAATATGGCGGACATAGTCAATCATTACGTTTTAGCAGCGATCGGTCAGCAAATTGATCTAAGCGATCAGCTGGAATATATCATCAGCGAACTGGAAGCTAATAAACAGGCAATTGCCGAGGACATAAAGTATGGCACTTGATAAGTTCTCGCTACCGAACCGCATAGTCAGCCAAGGTGATGTAGCCAGGGTGAAGCGTGAGCTACACAGTTTAAATGACTATCTCGATCAAGCTCAGCTGCGGAAAACCGGTAGCGCCATGGAAAGGCTACCAAAGACCAGTCGCGGACTGGATGACTTCGTCACCGACAACACGTTAAATCTAGTCAATGAGCAGGACCGCTACGCGGCAATTAGTTTCTTTGACGAATTGGCTGACAAAGCGCCGGTGGTCCATGTCAGTTTTGCGGTCGATCCCTCGGCTAACTTTATTATCAAGATTACCGGTTGGTTCAGGGAAAACATCGACCGGCTGGTATTGGTCAATATCGGTTTGGAACCGACTATTGCCGCCGGCTGTACGGTGCGTACTGACAATCATTTATACGATTTCAGTTTACGTTCACATTTCGACAAACAACGTCAGCTGCTGATCAGTAAAATAAAAGGTGAACCAACCAAAGCGCCATGAGCGACAACCGACATTTCGACCATCTGTTGGAACATGATAGCCCGGTAGGCGAGATTATCGCGATTGAAGATTTCCTAATCAAGATAAAAGGCATGCAACCGGTGAATACTCAAGCGTTGGTGATGTTCGAAGACGGGTCTAAAGGTTATGTCCATGAGGTACTGGATGATTATGTATCGGTTCTTTACCTGGGCACTAACCAGCTGTATATCGGTATGAAAGTAGTTATCCAGCATTCGGAACTGGTCACTAAAGTCGGCAAGGATTATATCGGCCGGGTAGTCAATGTTTTTGGCGAACCGATTGACGGCAAGGGTCCGATTGCCGCGGATAGTACTTGGCCGGTGTTCAATAACGCACCGATGTTGTACGAGAGGGAAGGTCTGAATGAACTGTTACCGACCGGTATAACGGTGTTGGACGGTATGCTGCCGATAGTTAAAGGGCAGCGGTTGGCGATTCTCGGAGACAGCAAATCGGGCAAAACCAGTATGGCCATGCAGATCGCGACCAATCAGAAAAAAGGCGAGGTGGTTGTAATTTACGTGTTGATCGCCAAACGGCGGACCGATATCAGCACTTTGTTGGCCCGGCTTGAGGCGGCCCGGGCACTGGATAATTGCGTTGTTATAGTTTCGACTATTTTTGAATCACTGATTGTCGGTTATCTGGCGCCGTACGTTGGTTGTGCGATTGGTGAATACCTGTGGCAGAAGTGCGATCAGGATGTTCTGGTTGTTTATGACGATTTGACCAGTCATGCCCATATTTATCGCGAAATTTCACTTCTCAGCCGAGCTAGTCCGGGAAGAGATTCCTATCCGGGAGATATGTTCTATGCCCACTCTTCCCTGCTTGAGAGGGCGGGGAAGCTGGTCGGCAATCATAAAACTCTCACTGCCCTACCGGTGGTCCTGGCGGATGGCGGTGACATTACCGCCTATCTGCCGACCAACATTATGTCGATTACCGACGGCCAATGGATTTTGGATATGAAAATTTTTAAAGATGTAATGCGCCCGGCGGTAAATATCGGACTGAGCGTGACTCGTGTCGGAGGAGCCGGGCATACGAATAAACAAAAAGCACTGAACAGCGAGGCGATGAAATTGTTGGCCGATTATAACGAGGCGCAAGAGTTTGCCCATTTCGGGTCGGAATTGGCACTCGAGTCACAGAATGCGCTTATTCGCGGACGCCAGCTGTATCAGCTCATGAACCAGTCGCCGAACGAACGATTCTCAGTTATGGCCCAGGTATTAATGATGGATATTGTGCTTCATGTGTCCCAGGACACGCCGCTAGACGTGGTGACGCTGAAATCTAAAGCAGAAGCGGCAGCGGCAAAAATAAAAGCTGACAGTGACTACGAGCCAGTTCGCGACCAGCTGCAACGGGAATGCCAGGTGGAGTTGAAGCGATGAAACGTTTAACTGAGATAACCGAGGAACAAACAGCGATGCAATCGGTGCTTGGACTCACCAATGTGTTCGAAGGCCTAGCCAGCATGCGCATTGCCCAGGTAAAGGACCAGGTGCTCAGTTCGCAGCGGTTCTTCAATGAATTATGGGCGATTTATTCCCAGATACGGGTTAACAAGCAATTCAGTTACGGGCGCAACGACTCGGATAAGATAATAGACAAAGATCTGTTCATAGCTATAACAGCCGAAGGTGGGTTCAGCGGTGACATCGACCAGAAACTGATCAACTGGATGATCCAGTCCTATGATCCGAATAAGAACGACCTGATAATCATCGGCCATCACGGTGCCCTGCAACTGACGCAATTAGGGATCGGCTTCAAACGTTACTTTAAATTACCGTTCCACGATAGCAATATAAACGTCGCTCCGCTGATTGATCAGGTTAAACAGTACCGCTCGACGATTGTCTATTATCAGACATATGTTACCTTGATGGTGCAAGATATCAAACGGATTGAGTTGCACCGGGCGATTGAAGACGCCAGCCAGCATGCTGACCGGGACAATCAGATAATCAGCGAGGAAACTTACATTTTCGAGCCCAGCGCCCAAGCGGTCGCCAACCATATGGAAAGCACGATGCTGCAGATTACCCTAACTCAGACGATTCTCGATTCCAAACTGGCACAGTATGCCAGCCGATTCCGATCAATGCGCAGTGCCAGCGAAAAAGCGGATGAGACTAACCAGTCTTTGAAGCTGGAATTTAACCGGACCAAACGCTATGTTGCCGATGAACGCTTAAAAGAGGTAATTAACGGTTTAAGAAAGGCCGGGCAAGCTATATGAGCCGCGGTGTAGTAAGTGCTGTCCGCGGCTTGACCGTACTTGTCGATTTTGACGAAGATGCGCCTAAAATAAACGAAATATTGGCGGTTGACAACAAAAACGCCTCACCGCTATTGGTCAGCAGTTTAGCCAACGGCCGCCGCGCAGTATGTCTCAATGTCAATGCCGATGCTTCCATTCAAAAGAGTATGACTGTCACCGGTAAAGGTAAAAGCATATCAATCCCGGTCGGGGAGCCGATGATCGGCCGGGTTGTCGATGCCTTGTGCCGACCAATTGACGGCCAGCCGCCAATTGATGATCAGAATCTAGTACACCGGGATATCTTCGTGCCGCCTAAACACAGTAACGATTTTGCCGCCGCGCAATCGGAAATTCTGGAAACCGGTATTAAAGTAATAGATTTTTTTACCCCGTTCGTTAAGGGTCGCAAAATCGGCGTGATAGGTGGCGCCGGAGTCGGTAAAACCGTCCTGATAATGGAGCTTATGCATAATGTGTCCAAGAGCGGCAGCGGTATGTCTTTCTTTGCCGGCATCGGGGAACGGATCCGTGAGGGCCAGGAACTTTATGAAACGCTTAAAAACAGCGATCTGCTCAACAATACCTGCATGTTCTTCGGTCAGATGGACCAGAATCCGGTTCAACGGATGTTGGTCGGTTTATCGGCGGTTACTGAAGCCGAGTACTTCCGCGACGTTAAAATGAAGGATATACTTTTCTTTGCCGATAACATGTACCGTTATGTCCAGGCAAACAACGAAGTCTCAACGATCCTTGACCAGGTGCCAAGTCAGGGCGGTTACGAACCGACCATATTCTCCGATGTCAAGTCGATCGAGGACCGATTGAGTTCAACGGAGAAAGGCTCAATAACATCGATTCAAACCATCTATGTTCCTGCCGATGATCTTTCCGACCCGGCGGTTCAGATGATCCAGCATGAGTTAGACGCCGTGATTGTGTTAAGCAGAACAGTCGCCGAACAGGGGATCAGGCCGGCGGTTGATTTGCTGAGGACCAACTCTTCCCTGCTCAGCCCGGAAGTGGTCGGTGACCGCCACTATGTGCTCAGTCTGCAAGTCCAATCTTTGATCCAGAAATATGAATCGCTTAAAGGTATTATTGCCATTATCGGCGAGAGCGAGCTTTCTGCGGCCGATCGTGCCGACTACGCTAAGGCGAAGAAGTTGATCCAGTTCTTCTCCCAACACGTATTTGTCATGGAACGTCAAACCGGTAACAAAGGCGAGTATTTCACCAGAGAAGAAACTCTTAAAGGTGTTGAGGAAATTATTGTCTGATGGCAGACAGAAACAACCAACCTGGTAAGGATACAAAGCCGGCCGCCAAGAGCCTGCAACTCAAGGTATCTTCACCGTTTACGGTCTATTTTAACGAACCCGCTCTCAGTATATCCGGGGTAAACGGTACCGGCCCATTCGATGTATTACCCGGGCATCATAATTTCATAACCCTGCTTGATGCCTGTGAGCTCAATATTCGTACCAGTGATGCCGAACGTAAGATCCGGATAAACGGCGGACTGATGCATGTCAAAGCCGATTCGGTGGCCGTTTTCCTGGACGTCTAAGACATTGCGCTTACCCGGACTATATCTTAGAATGTTTAGCTTATGACAAAGAAGGTATTAGTTGGTATGTCCGGCGGAGTGGACAGCTCATTGACCGCTGCGTTGCTAAAGGAGCAGGGTTACGACGTAAGCGGTATATATATGAAGAACTGGACACGGGATATACCGGGGTTTGTTTGCCCGTGGAAAGAAGACTACAAAGACGCCAAAGCAGTTGCGGTTAGTCTTGGCATACCATTTGCGGTTTTCGATTTCGAAACAGACTACCGTCAAGCGGTAGTTGATTATATGCTTGACAGTTACCGCCATGGTTTGACACCCAACCCAGATATAATGTGCAATCAGGAAATCAAATTTAAATTGTTTTTTAGCACCGCGTTAAGTAACGGCGCCGACCTGATCGCTACCGGACATTACGCCAGAACGGCCGATGGCAAGTTGTTTAAGGGGGTCGACAAGGATAAGGATCAGAGCTATTTTCTGTATCGGGTTAATTCTGATTCTCTTAAGCGCACTTTGTTTCCTTTAGGCAATCTGACTAAAGCTGAGGTTAGAAAACTTGCGGCGGACAAAGGGCTTGCGACAGCCGATAAACCGGACAGTCAAGGAATCTGTTTCGTTGGCGAGGTAGGCATCAAGCAGTTTTTAGTTAATGAATTGGGCGAGCAGCAACCGGGACAAATTATCGACCAGCATGGCCAAGTGATCGGCGAACATGACGGGGCAATCTTTTATACCATCGGCCAGCGGCACGGGTTAAAAGTCGGCGGCGGACTTCCCTATTACGTCACCGGCAAAGATATGGACAAAAATATAGTGTATGTTACCAGCGATTTAAACGATAAGAAGCTATGGAGCCGCCGGGTATATCTTACCGATATCTGGTGGATAAACAACCCGGCTGATGATGAGCAAACCTATCAGGTTAAGACCAGGTATCGTGCTGACGCAGTTAACTGCCGGTTTAAGGATAATTGCCTTTATTTGGATGATGAAGTCAGGGCGGTTAGCCCCGGCCAATCAGCTGTAATTTATGCTCAGGACCTGGTACTCGGCGGCGGCATAATCCGCTACGGGGAATAAACTGATAGAATAGTTTTATTCGTTATGACAGCTCAAGAAATACGACAATCATACCTGGCATTCTTTAAGGACCGGGGTCACAAAGTGATACCCAGGGCTTCATTGGTGCCACAGAATGACCCGACTACTCTGTTTACCGGCAGCGGCATGCAGCCTTTGATACCTTATTTGCTGGGTGCAGAGCATCCGGAAGGCAAACGTCTGGTTGACGCTCAAACCTGCTTGAGGGCCCAGGATATTGACGAGGTCGGCGATAACCGGCACACGACGTTTTTTGAGATGCTCGGTAACTGGAGCTTAGGTGATTACTTCAAACGGGAGCAAATCGGTTGGCTATTTGAGTTTTTAACCAAGGTGGTCGGTCTCGATCCGGCCAAGTTGTATGTCACATGCTATATCGGTAACGAGCAGTTCAATATAACCAAAGACGATGCGGCGGCCGATTTATGGGCCGAACAGTTCGCTAACGCCGGCGTTGATGCCAAGCGGGTGGACATTGGATCCGAGGCTGATGGTTACAGAAAAGGCATGGCGGACGGACGGATATTTTTCTATGACGGCAAAAAGAACTGGTGGAGTCGCGCAGGTGATGAAGCTAGCACTCCGGTGGGCGACCCCGGCGGTCCGGACACTGAAGTTTTTTACGATTTCGGCACAAAACATGACCCAAAATGGGGTGAGAATTGTCACCCGAACTGCGACTGCGGCCGTTTCATAGAGATCGCCAACAGCGTGTTCATGGCTTACCAGCGAACCGACTCCGGGTTTATTGAACTCGCCAAGCAAAATGTTGATTTCGGCGGCGGCTTGGAAAGAATTGCCGTGGCGGCTATTGATGACCCTGACGTATTTAAAATAAGCTTGTTGCTGCCGATTATCCGTAAACTCGAGCAATTAAGCGGCAAGACCTATACTAGCCACACTGAAAGCATGCGGGTGATAGCCGACCATCTAAGAGCTGCAACTTTCCTGGCGGTTGACGACGTTGTGCCGAGCAACAAAGAACAAGGTTATGTAATGCGCCGGTTGTTACGGCGGGCGGTCCGGTTTGCCTTTGATCTGGGTATCGAACAGAATTTCCTCGAACAATTAGTACCGGTGATCGCTGACTTATATCAGGATGATTATCCGGAGATCGCCGCCAAGCGACAACCGGTTATCGATGTGCTGGTCAAGGAGGAGAAAGCTTTCCGACAAACACTCCGCAAAGGACTTAAGGAGTTTGAGAAAACATATGGATCATCAGCCAATAAATTGATCTCACTAGATGGCGCCGGTGTATTTCGGCTATATGACACGTACGGTTTTCCCTGGGAACTAGTGATTGAGGAGGCGTTTAAGCGCGGCATAGAAATTCAGGCCGATTGGCGGACGGATTTCGATCAGTTGATGGAGCAGCAACGCAATCGGTCGCGGACGGCGACCAGAGGTGAATTTAAGGGTGGTCTTGCTGATCATAGCGAGATAACGACTAAATATCATACGGCAACCCATCTCATGTATCGGGCTTTGCGCAAAACGCTCGGTGATCATGTCGTTCAGCGGGGGAGCAATATCACCGCCGAACGGCTACGGTTTGATTTCAGCCACCCCGAGAAACTTACACCGGAACAAATTAAGTCGGTAGAAGATTTGGTGAACGAACAAATTGCTAAGGATTGGCCGGTAACTTGGCGAGAAGAAAATACCAAATCGGCACTGGCCAGCGGTGTGATCGGAGCGTTTGGCGATCGCTACGGCGATACGGTTAAAGTTTATACCATAGGCGATCCAGACGGCGAGAATTATTCCCGCGAGATATGCGGCGGACCGCACGTCGAACATACCGGACAATTGGCAGAGGGTGGCAAGAAGTTCAAGATTATTAAGGAAGAATCCTCAGCAGCCGGTGTGCGCAGAATTAAGGCGGTTTTGAGCTAAGTTGTGGATTTCCTTAAAACAACCGTCTTGAAACTGTCTACTAACCTGTTCTCAGTGTTATACTGGAGAAGTAATTATGCTTAATAAATTTAAGACCGTCGGCAAACAGACGGCGAGCAAGATGCTTGCCGTTTCTAAGGAAAAAGCTCAGTCTCTCCGGACTAAAACCGCCAAAGGCGCGTCGGGTGACAATTATCTAGTGGCTTTGGATATCGGTACGGAGTTTGTAAAGGCGCTGATCGCTAAACTGGACTCTGACGGTAGTATAGATATCATTGGAGTTGGACGGCGGCACCAGGCATTGAGCGATATGCAAGCCGGTGCCATATCGGACATAGCATCGGTCGTCGAGAACTGCGACCAGGCATTGAATGAAGCCGAATCACAAGCCGGTATCAGTGTCAGACAGACGGTGATCGGTATTGCCGGTGAATTGGTCAAAGGAACAACTATGACAATCCGGGTGTCCAGAAAAACAGCCGATCAATCGATTGACATTGAGGAGATGGAAAAGATTATCCGCTTAGTACAGCAGCGGGCCGAAGCTAAAGCTAAGCAGCAGCTGGCCTGGGAAATGGGCGGCAAAGAAGTGGCCATTCGTCTGGTGAATAGCGCATTGGTCGGTATAGAAATCGATGGTTATCCGGTCACTAACCCGATCGGTTTTCAGGGCAAAGACGTGGTAATCCAGTTGTATACCGCATTTGCACCGATGATCCATATCGGTGCGCTGGAAAAGACAGCGCAAGAACTAGACCTTGATCTGCTGGCAGTTGCCGCAGAACCGTTTGCTGTTGCCCGCGCGGTTATCGGTGATCAGCAAAACCAGAACTTAAGTGCCATCCTGATGGATGTCGGCGGTGGTACTACCGATATAGCCGTAATTGATGACGGCGGTGTTCAAGGCACTAAAATGTTCGGTATCGGAGGCCGCGCCTATACGCACGCGATTGAACGGGATCTGGGAATAAGTTTTGACCAGGCAGAAAACTTGAAATTAGCTTTTGGCTCGAACAGCATTCCACCGCAAAAGATTGCGCCGGTTGAAGCGGCTTTGTCCAAGACGGCGGATGTCTGGATTAGTGGAATCGAGCTGGCTTTAGCGGAATTTCCGAAACTTGATCACCTGCCCCATCGAATGTTTCTGTGCGGCGGCGGTGCCAGCTTGGATATGTTAATGGACCGCCTGGAGGGTGATGATTGGTACCGTGGCTTGCCGCTTACCCGTAAACCGAGCGTACATCTTATCCGTCCCGAACAAGTGGTCGGCATCAAAGATACTACCGGTAAAGTAACCGATCACACTTATATTACCGCCATGGGTTTACTGAGGGTCGGCTTGGACACGATGCAATTCAGCGGTAGCGAAGGCAAGAGTATTCGCGAGAAACTTGATAGGATGTTAAGTGTATAGATATGGCAGACAACAAGGACACAATCTACGTCGATATCGATGATGAAATAACCGCCTTAATCGATAAGGTAAAGGTGTCCGATGCCCGCGTCGTAGCTTTGGTATTGCCAAAACGAGCCAGCGTACTGCAGTCAATCGTCAACATGAAGCTGCTTAAGCGCACTGCTGACAATGAGAAGAAAAATCTGGTATTAATTACCACCGAAGCCGGATTAATGCCCCTGGCGGGCGCGGTCGGTTTGTATGTGGCCAAAACACTTAATTCCAAACCGGAATTGCCACCGGGCCCAAACATGTCCGGTACAGAACCGGATACTGTCGAAGAAGATATGAGCTTACCGCTTGACGATGAAGAAACGCCTGATCTTACTAGAACCGTTGGCAGTACAGCCAGCGTTGGAGCATTGTCGGACGCCGTGACAAAGCCACCGATCGGTGAAACCGTACCAAAGTCGGAACAGCTGGAAACCTTGGAACTGGATAAGGAAACTGACAACAATAAACCGACGTATAAGCAAAGCAAGGATGCTGCCGTTGTAAAAGCCAAGAAAGCCGATAAAGTTAAAGTACCGAATTTTAACCGGTTTCGGCTGGTGCTGATTTTGGGTTTGTTGGCGGTGATCGCATTGATCGTGTTGTCGGTGTTCGCTTTTGTTGTTTGGCCGCATGCAACCATCGATATCAAGACCAACGCCAGCAACGTCAATACGGACGTCAATCTTACGCTGGATACCCAGACAACCAGTCCTAACTTTACCAGTGGCGATATCCCCGCCAAGGTGGTTTCCGAACAAAAGACATTTACCCAGACCGTCAATACTACCGGTCAGAAAAACGAAGGCACACCGGCAACCGGATCGGTTAATATGACGGCCACCGATTGTAATGGTACATATTCGGGCAATATTTCATTTACAGTGCCGAGCGGTACCGGTATTAGCTATAACAATCTGACATATATAACCCAAAGCGATACCACAATGAACGCGACTAAATATGATTTTAAGAATAATTGTGTCGACTATTCAGCGCAGGGTCCGACTAATATAACCGCCCAAAGTGGCGGCAGTTCCTATAATGCCCAGATCAGTAATGCGACTGTTTCCGGCTATCCGGGTGTTGTGGCCAATGGTTCGGCTAGCGGCGGTACAGACAACATCGTCCAGGTAGTTTCGCAAACGGATGTAAATACCGCGGCATCGAAAATAAATGCCAGTAATTCAGCAACTGTCAAACAGGACTTGATTGATGAGCTGAAAGGCCAAGGGCTTTATCCGGTTAGCGTTACATTTACCGCTAACGGCAATCCACAAATTACGCCCAGTCCGGCCGTCGGCCAGACCTCCAACAGTGTTACGGTGACCGAGACTATAACCTATACCATGTTTGGCACAGAGCAATCTTATTTACGTCAGATGCTGCAAGCTAATATTCGCAGTCAGACCAGTAAAGATCAGAATATAATCAACGACGGTTTGAATGATAATGCATTTAAACAGAATAATGCCAACGGCGTCAGCGATGATGTGACTTTGTCCACCATGGCGGAAGTTGGACCGAACATCTCCATCGCCCAAATCAAAAAACAAGTAGCCGGCAAGTCGCCAAACCAAATAAAAACCTTAATCATGAGTAACCCCGACGTCACCAATGTAACGATTCGATTAAGTCCGTTCTGGGTGAATGCGGTGCCTAGTAACCTGTCAAAGATAACTGTCAACATCGCCAAGCCGACCAACCCGGCTTGAGATTGAGGAGGATTGTAAATGACAACTAAACCAGTCTCGGTGCTCGGACTGGATATTGGTACGGTAAGGATTGGCGTCGCCCGGGCAAGCTGGCCGGACGGTATCCCTACTCCTTTGGTTACCCTTAAAAACGGACCGTCATTAATGACCGAATTGCGTAAACTGATTAGTGCTCAGGATTGTAAATTGATCATTGCCGGTAAACCGCGTAACATGGCCGGTGATGATACGCCTCAAACCGAATATGCGCTGCGGATTGCCGGCGAGATAAGTCAACGCATAGGCCTGCCGATTTATTACCAGGACGAAGCGATTACCTCTATTAAAGCGGAGGCGGAATTGAAACGACGCCGCAAGCCTTACACCAAGGGCGATATCGATTCGCTAAGCGCAACATTCATTCTTGAGGATTTTATTCACGATCATCCTAAAGGAGAAGGGGTTGAATTATAGGCATATCAGGAGATTGCCGTTGAGGATTTGGCTCATCGGTTCGCTGCTAACCGTAGTCTTTATTGTAGCGGTTGTCGGTGTCCGGGAATATTACTATACGAATCTTAAGCCGGTAAGCCGTGATCAGCAATCAATTATCGTTACCGTACCGCAAGGCGCAACCATTACCCAGATCGGTAATTTATTGCAACAAAAGCATTTGATCAGGTCGTCGACGGTTTTTGATTGGTATGTCCATAGCTATAACTTGACCGACAAGCTGGAAGCCGGTAGCTTTGCTTTGTCACCCTCGCAAAGCCTGCAAACTATCGTTGGGATTATCGCATCCGGCCATGTGGCCGAAGGAACGGTAACCATATTACCCGGTAAAACGATTGCCCAGATCAGCGACATGTTGATTAACCATGGATTTTCTCCACAAACAGTCGCAGCGGCAATGAATCCCTCCCTGTATAGCGGCCTGCCGATAATCGCCGACAAACCGAGTGGTGTTGATACGCTCGAAGGCCTCTTATACCCGGATACCTTTGACAAAACGGCGTCGACCAATCCGTCGGTTATAATCAGGGAATCACTGGTAGAGATGGGCGATCATATAACTCCTTCAATGAAAGCCGCTTTCACCAAAGAAGGGCTAAGTGTTTATAAGGCCATAACATTAGCGTCAATCATTGAGCAAGAAGTATCCAAACCCAGTGACCGTTCACAGGTCGCTCAAGTTTTTTTAAGCCGGCTAAAACTAGGTATGCCGCTCGGGTCGGATGTGACTGCTAATTATGGCGCGACGCTGAACGGCCAACAGCCTTCGCTGACCTATGATTCGCCATACAATACGCTGCTCCACACCGGTTTGCCGCCGACTCCGATCGGCACCGTTGGTTTAAATGCGCTGGAAGCGGTAGCTAATCCGGCCAACACCAACTGGTTGTATTTTGTGACCGGGGATAACGGTACAACTTATTTCGAATCGACCCTGCAGCAACACAATGCCGATACCGCCCAATATTGCCATAAACTTTGTTCGCAGCCTTGACGACCCACGACCGGGTTTAGCTTATGTTTGCTTTATCTGTTAAAATGGAAAGGTGTCGAGCGGACGCTTAGATTAAAGCGGAAACAGCAAGACGGGAGAAGTTTGCCATTAGAACACTCACGCGTAGCCTAGAGTTAGGCGTCTGGCCCCTTAAAGGCAGAAAATCCAACAGGTTCATAAGAATATTCCATCGTCGTTTCAACAGACGGCGTCTGGTAGGTTATGGAGTTTTTACCGGTAACGTTTTGCTATTGTTGGCGGTAATCTTATTCATCGTTTCAGCGCCGAAGAACATGGCCCAGGGTCGGATACTGGCTAACAGTCAAACAAATGTAGGCACCATGAATCCTTTGGATCAGCTGTCTTCGGCAACCATCGCGTTGACTGTGGCCAGACTGGATAATTTGCCGGAGGCGACACCGATCATGAACCAAGCCGACAGCGAAACGGCTTTGCTGTCAGTAGCACCGACCAATGACAGTGTGATTGCCAAACAGCAGGTCGTAGCGACTGATTATGTTTCAAACAAGGACATCAAGACTTATGTGGTACAGCCGGGTGATTCAATTGCTTCTATTGCCCAGAAATTCGGCATTTCAACTAACAGCATTCTTTGGTCTAACAATATAACCGGCAATAATGTTACGCCTGGGGTTAAACTGCTAATACCGCCGGTTAGCGGCATTATTTATACTGTCAAAAGTGGTGATACCCCGGCATCACTGGCCAGCAAGTATCAGTCTAATGAGAGTCTGATCATTGCCTATAACGATGCTGAGATAAAAGGCATATATCCCGGCGAACGAATTATCATTCCCAACGGTACTCCACCTAGTGTATTCAGTTATAGTAACACCGCAGCAACTTACGGCTGGGGTTCAGTAGCGTCTTACGGCTATAACGGATACGACTTTGGTTATTGTACCTGGTGGGTAGCTAAACTTAGGGCTCAGGCCGGAGACCCGCTGCCGGATAACCTGGGCAATGCATCGACTTGGGCGATCCGGGCCCAAGAATTCGGAATCCCAGTCGGCACAACTCCGGCTGTCGGTGCTGCCGTAGTATTATCGACGACTGCGTATTACGGTGAAGGGCATGTGGCTTACGTGACAGCCGTAAATCCGAACGGCACGATGACTATCAGTGAAATGGACCATATCGGTTGGGATATTGCTGACACAAGGACTATTCCCAGTGCGGGTTACGAATATATTTATTGATCGATTGAACGGATATGCCGGATAATGTTTACTTCTATGGAGATGATCTAATATGAATTTTGTTGATTTGGCAGATGTTAGCGTAATTGCCGGTAAAGGTGGCGATGGTAAAATAAGTTTCCGCCATGAACGGTTTGTATCCAAGGGTGGGCCGGACGGCGGTGACGGCGGTGACGGCGGTGACGTTGTGTTCGCGGCCAGCAACGACCAGAACAGTCTGGCAATGTTTCGTTATACCAAGCAACTGAAAGCTGAATCCGGACAGCCGGGTGGCAATAAACGAAAACACGGTAAAAACGGCCGGGATTTAATTGTCAACGTTCCGGTCGGTACAGTTGCTAAAGCTCATGGCGATGAAGTGATTGCTGACTTGACCGAGGATGGTGAGATAGCAATTATCGCACTAGGCGGTAAGGGTGGTTATGGGAATGCTCATTTCGTTAATTCACATCGTCAGGCGCCTAATTTCGCCGAGAAAGGTGAACCTGGGGAGAGTTTCAATCTTGTACTGGAATTGAAAATGTTGGCGGATGTCGGGTTGGTAGGTCTGCCGAACGCCGGCAAGTCAACTTTATTGCGCTCTATCAGTAATACCCGGCCCAAAGTAGCTAACTATCCATTTACTACTCTCAGTCCCTCTGTAGGGGTGGTAGACGTTGATGACGGCTCCAGTCTGTTATTTGCAGATATACCTGGACTTATAGAAGGTGCAGCCAAAGGTAAGGGATTGGGACATGACTTTCTGCGGCATATCGAACGTACGGCGGTGATCTTACACGTAATCGATGCCTATGTGGACAATATCGCCGATGCCTACATTGGTATCAGGCAAGAACTTGGTGCTTACAGCCGGGAGTTAACCAGGCGGCCGGAGATTATTGCTATAACTAAGACTGAAGGTCTGGATAATGAAATTATCACCGATCTCGTCGCCGGTCTGCGTCGGGTCGTGAGACGGAAATCAACCCCTATTCTGGTGATCTCGGCACATAGCGGTCAAGGTTTGAAAGAGTTGGTTTTTGCTGCCAAACGGATCAGGGACAAAGTACTTATGTCCAAATCGGCGAAAAGTGAAGCCGATGTTTATGAATACCGATTGCCAGGCGGAACCACGCAAGCCTGGCAGGTTAAACGGGTTGGTGCTCGCAGTTTTAAAGTAACCGGAAAACAGATTGAACGGTTCGCAACTCGGACCGACTTTAATAACGATCAGGCAGTTGCCCGGCTGATGGATATCTTAAAGCGACGCGGTGTATTGCACGAGCTAAGCCGTCAAGGTATCAATCCCGGCGACAAGATCATACTGGCCGATAAAGGTGAAATTACCTACTGATGGCCAAGAGCTTGTTTTTTTATGATCTGGAAACCAGCGGTATTCTGGCTGATTCAGACCGGGTGATGCAGTTCGGAGGTCAACGTACCGATCTGGACTTAAATCCGATTGGCGAACCATATAACTTGTTGATTAGCTTGTCAAAGGATTGCCTGCCCGATCCGGCAGCCGTCTTGATACACGGGATAACTCCCCAACAGACTATTCTGGAAGGGCTGAGCGAGGCTCAATTTATGCAGCTGTTTCACGGAGAAATAGTTGTGCCGGATACCACCTTTGTCGGTTTCAACAATATCCGATTCGATGATGAATTTATACGGTTTTTAAACTATCGTAATCTTTATGATCCTTATGCCTGGAGTTATGAAAACGGTTGTTCTCGTTGGGATATACTGGATGTTGTCAGGATGACCAGAGCGGTCCGGCCGGAAGGAATAAACTGGCCGACTGACGATAAAGGGTTTAACACTAACCGATTGGAGTTACTGACTAAGGTTAATAATTTAGAGCACAGTAATGCCCATGATGCATTGTCGGATGTCTTTGCAACCATTAATGTTGCCCGGGTCATCAAACGTAACCAACCGAAGTTATACGCGTATCTTTTCAAGCTCAGACTTAAAAGCGAAGCCGCCAAACTCGCCGGATCACGCCGGCCGTTTGTTTATACGTCATCACATTATCCGTCGACACTATTTCATACGACCGTAGTCGTAAAAGTCGGTGAACATCCTGATACCAATTGCCTGCTCGTTTACGATCTGCGCCATGACCCCAGTCCATGGTTGGAAAAAAACGCTCGCCAGTTAGCTGACTCGTGGCGGTACATACCCGATCGGAGCGAGGATAATCCGCCGTTGCCGGTTAAAACTATGCGACTTAATCGATGTCCGGCTCTAGCGCCTTTAGGGGTGATTAAAGATTTGCAGACGCAAAAACGACTGGATCTTAATCTGGAGATGATAGCCAGGAACGCAGCATTGCTAATGGCCAATCAAGCTTTTGCCGTTAACTTAAGGCAGGCAGTCGAGATACTTAATTCCGAACAACAACAGCGTTATCAGACTAGCAGCCGGCCGGTCGACACCAGATTGTACGACGGATTTTATGACATCAAAGACAAGCTATCGCTTAACGAGCTGCATAAACACGAGTCGGCGGCAAAGATCCGGAAGATGCGCGATTTATTTAACGATCCGCGGTTGAAGAAACTAATCAGCCTATATCTTGCCCGAAATTATTACACCGATTTAACCGACGAAGAGCGCGAATCTTGGGACGAATTTGTCAACCGAAAATTATTCAAGGGCGGCGAGTATAGTCGATTGGCTTCATACTTTAATAAAATCGCTCAACTCGGCCGCGAACGGACCGATAAACGGAGCCAACTGTTATTGGAAGACCTTAAGCTGTACGGGGAATCGCTTCTACCGCTAGACGGTTAGATCTTAGCTATTTTGCGTAATCGAGACGCGGATTGTGCCAGATTGAATCGAACGATTTCGGACTTGGCTTTGACTGCCGGGTTCTTTAGGTATGCGAATACCACCGCCGCGATCAAGACACTGCTAATGCACCAGATCTTAAATGTTATCTGAATGTCGGTTCCGGGTATTTGGCCCAAAATTAAAAACCTGAACATAAGACTTGTCCAAACTCATCTAATGCCTAACGGCATAATCTAATTGGCTGGATAATAACACACTATTGAGATAATGTCAAAGTCATAACTAAAATATGAGTGTATAATTTGGTGCATGTTCCCAAAAGATATTAAATTGCACTATACCGTACCGACCGTATCTCAAGACGCACAGATAACAGTTTTAAATGATGCCATAGACGGGATGGCGGTTATTAACTTCTTGCAGATGCGGCCGCCCGAGGATGGTCAACCGCAAGCGGACGTTGTCGCATCAATCAGCTTTCCGAACTTGGTTGCTTTTGAAAAATTTGTCAGCGATATGCAAGCTAATCTTAAACGGCACAAGCAACGACATAAGAACTAATACTAACAGTGGTAATAAACCGGTTTTACGTGTATAATAGCCTGGTTAAAAAAACAACCGGTAGGAGTTTTATTTGGCCGAGGAAATTACCGTCCAGGGTGCTCGAGAGCATAATCTAAAGAATATTAACGTCAGTATACCGAGGGGTAAGCTGGTGGTAATTACCGGCTTGTCCGGTTCCGGAAAGTCATCTCTCGCTTTTGATACGATTTACGCTGAAGGCCAGCGTCGTTACGTCGAGAGTCTTAGCTCGTATGCCCGGCAGTTTCTTGGGCTGATGGAAAAGCCTGATGTCGACCGGATAGATGGTTTGAGCCCGGCGATCTCGATCGATCAGAAATCCACCAGTCGCAATCCCCGATCG
Source organism: Candidatus Saccharimonadota bacterium (assembly GCA_027365775.1). Classification (GTDB taxonomy): domain Bacteria; phylum Patescibacteriota; class Saccharimonadia; order Saccharimonadales; family UBA4665; genus JAJZWH01. Next base: position 79,039 of record DAHXLX010000002.1, read on the forward strand.
ACCGTTGCCACGGTCACTGAAATTTATGATTATCTAAGACTTTTATACGCCCGTATCGGCCTGCCGCACTGCCCGATAGACGGAGTAGTGGTTGAGCGGCGTACGATCGAAAGCATAATTGAGCAGATAACTGTCAAATTTAAACAAGCCAGATTGGTGATTTTGGCGCCGGTAGTAATCGATAAAAAAGGGGCTTTCGAACATGTTCCGGAACAGTACATGCGGGCCGGCTATGCTCGGGCCAGGATTGACGGTGTTATTTATGCGTTGGATGAATTTCCCGAGCTGGATAAGAATATCCGACACAACATTGAGATCGTTGTCGACCGGCTGGTACTTGATGAAGAAAATCGTGGACGATTAGTGCAAAGTGTTGAGCAGGCATTGGAAATAGCCGAGAACAATGTTTATGTATTGGACGCCGACAACAATGAAACTACTACCTATTCCCTGCGATACGCCTGCCCTAACCATCCGGAAGTTGCCATACCGGAGCTGGAACCTAGGACCTTCAGCTTCAATAGTCCACACGGTGCTTGTCCGGTATGTACGGGTATCGGCTCAAGGCTGGAGGTTGATCCGACTTTAGTAATTCCCAATGGCCGGCTGACTATCGCCGAAGGTGCGATTAGGCCGTATAACCGGATTAATGTCGACAACTGGTACATGAAGAAGCTGGCGGCGGTCGCTGAACGTTACCATTTTTCGTTGCATGTACCAACTGGCGAGCTTAACAAACAGCAATTGGACATGATCTTGTATGGCACCGGCAACGAAACTTATAGGATCCGACTTACTGCCGGACGCAGTTTTGAAACCACCTATGAAGGGGTGATCCCGAACCTTGAGCGACGTCATCGTGAGACTGAAAGTGATTTTATCCGCCGGGATATTGAGCGGTTTATGCAAGAAAGGCCCTGCTATAAATGTCACGGCTTAAGACTTAAACCGGAAGTATTGGCTATAACTATTGCCGGCTCATCAATCATGGATGTCTGCCAGTTGTCCATCACCGATGCCTACAATTGGATTAACAAACTTAAACTTAATCCGACGGAAACCCATATCGCTCGCTTAATCATCAAAGAAATCAGTTCCCGATTGCAATTCTTAATCGATGTCGGACTCAATTATCTCACCTTACTCAGAAGTGCAACTACATTAAGCGGCGGTGAGGCCCAGCGGATTCGATTAGCCACGCAAATCGGTTCCGGCTTGATGGGTGTGTTATACGTGCTTGATGAACCAAGTATTGGTTTGCATCAGCGTGATAACGGCCGGTTGATCGGTACGCTTAAACATTTACGGGATTTGGGCAATACGGTGATTATCGTCGAGCACGACGAGGAAACCATCCGGACAGCTGATTATTTGCTGGATATCGGGCCGGGAGCCGGCATTCATGGCGGTGAAGTGGTGGCCTCCGGTAGCCCCGATGAGGTGAGTAGGGCAGAAGGTAGCATTACCGCCGACTATCTTTCCGGCAAGAAAACTATTGCCATCCCCAAATCCCGCCGTCCCGGCAATGGCAAAGTACTGGTGGTCAAAGGTGCCAGTGAGAATAATTTAAAACATATTGATGTGCGTATACCACTCGGCAAGTTGGTGGTGGTCAGCGGTGTTAGCGGATCCGGCAAATCCAGTCTGATTAATGACATATTAGCCAAGGAACTGCTGGCCAGACTGAATCGGGCCAATACGGTGCCAGGCCGCCATGACGATATCGAAGGCATCAAACAACTGGATAAAGCGGTTATTATCGATCAGAGTCCGATCGGTCGTACGCCAAGATCCAACCCGGCGACTTACACCGGTCTGTTCACGCCGATCCGCGAACTATTCGCCAGCGTTCCGGACGCTAAACTCAGAGGTTATTCAGCGGGCCGGTTCAGCTTTAATGTCCGTGGAGGCCGGTGTGAAAATTGTAAGGGTGACGGGATTATCAAGATCGAGATGCATTTTTTGCCTGATGTTTATGTACCGTGTGAAGTTTGCAAAGGCAAGCGCTACAACCGGGAAGCTTTGGAGATCCACTATCGAGGCCAAACGATAAGCGACGTTTTGGCGATGACTTGCGAGCAGGGCCTGGAATTTTTTGGTAATATTCCAGCCGTCGCTCGTAAACTACAGACTCTGGTAGACGTTGGTCTTGGATACATCACTCTTGGTCAACCGGCGACTACTTTAAGCGGCGGTGAAGCCCAAAGGATAAAACTGTCCAGCGAATTGAGCCGACGGGCAACCGGGCGGACCCTATACATTCTCGATGAGCCGACAACCGGACTGCATATGGCGGATGTGGAAAAACTGCTTAATATGTTGCACGCACTAGTTGATGCCGGAAACAGTATGATTGTCATCGAGCACAACTTAGATGTAATCAAGAATGCCGACCATTTGATTGATATGGGGCCGGAAGGCGGCGATGGTGGCGGACTGGTCATTGCCGAAGGCACACCTGAGGAAGTGGCCAAAAATCAGCGAAGCTATACCGGGCAATACTTAAGTAAGCTGCTTTAACACAACCTCTGGTCTAAAACCGCTCTAACTGATATAATAAATACGTTTGAGACTTATAACCACAATAAACTGTTCAACTAAACAAGGATAACTAATTTATTATGGCACAGGAAAGCATAACGCTCACACTTGAACTGCGAACCGTTACCGGTAAAGCGGTTAAGCATCTTCGTGCACAAGGTAAAATACCGGCGGTAATTCATGACCATGGCCGTCCGTCAATCTCGGTTGAAGCAGATGGAATGATGTTGCTGAAGGTATACCGCCAAGCCGGTAAACATCACCCGGTAATACTTAAAGCAAACGGCAATACATATACCGCAATGATTAAAACCGCCGAATTTGAACCACGAAAACACCGGTTGAACCATATCGTTTTTAATGCGGTCACAGCTGATCAGGTAGTTGAGGCGGAAATTCCGGTCGAAGCCAAATATGCTGACGGTAGCGAAGCGACACCGGCAGAAAAAGCAGGTCTTATCGTACTCAATAATTTGGAATCGGTGGTAGTCGAAGCATTGCCTAGCGATTTACCGGACGTGGTATATTTTGATGCCGAAAAGCTGGTACAGATCGGTGACCAGGTTTATGTGTCCGACTTGCTTGTGCCGGCAAAAGTTAAAGTGATAACCGAATCGGGGAAGGCTTTAGCAACAGTTTACGAGCCGAGTGCTTTGGCTGCAGCCAACGATGCAGCCGGCGGTACGGAAGAAGAAGTTGAAGCTGAAGCTGTCGAAACTGTGTCTACATCGGAAGAGGGCGGCGGAGAGTCCACTGAACCGGAAGCCAAGTCCGCTTAAATAGTCCGGCTGCTAAATAGCTGTAATCTAGTACATTGCGAGTAGTACAGTTTACATCGTATACTTAAGTGTTCAGCTAAATTAAGCACGCAACGCGAAATGGAAGCAACACCACTGTTCCCGCCATCATCTGAAGAAGACGACGACGGTGATGAAGATAATGACGACGATGACAGCTCAACAAAACGCCGCCGTTCGTTGTTAGAGTTGTTGTCGGATAAGCGGGATGAAAAAGAAGCGGAAGACCCGAAAACCAAAGCTGTTTTGGAAATTGCCCAATCGTTATTCCAAAGACCTTCCGAGGAGGGCGAAGAATCGGATAAAGAACCGGAAGACAAGACGCAACCGACAGAGGATCAGTTAAACGAAACAACCGTGCTAGAAGAAACAGCTGAAGCCGACGAAGTGACGGCGGTACTTTCTCCGGAAGAAGAAATATACGTTAATCAGACAATAGCTGCCAATCACCTTGAGGAACCGATTACACCCGAGCCGCCTGAACCGGCTGTCAACGATTTCTTGGAGAAGGTTGTCGAAGGCGTGAAACCGGATGAAGCGTACGCCGCGACAGTTAGGGATGATTCACCTGAAGAGAATATTGATGATCTTAAATCGCCGGCCGATCAGCATAAACCGGACAGCCCGCCCGAGCTTAAAACCGAACAGCCTCAGTCGGTTAAACCATCGCCTTTCGTCGAAGCCTATGAACCACCGAAGGATCAAACCGTTAAGCCGCCGGTTAACAATGATGAAGTTTTTGTCCCACCGCTCAGGCCTACGGAAGCTATCCCGAAATCCGAACCGGTTGCGCGGATTGAACAGACCAAAAAAACACAGTCAGAACCCAAATCCAAGAAGGAAGTGACCGCCGAACTGGCCGGTTATATCATCGGGCGGCGGACTGGTAAAAAACGGCGTAAAACTGAAAATACACCGAAGATACGCCAGATCAAGCAACAGGTTAAACGCTTGGAGCAGAAATTAACCACTCAGGAACTAACTATCCAACGTTTGTCTCACGAAAATAAAACCAACCAAACTCAAAACCAACCGGAAACTAAATCAGCTGTGGTTGACGTATACGGCCAGGAGGACTTAATTGTCCTGGAGCCAGCCGATAAAACGTTGCCGCTCAAGCCGGCTACAACAGTAGAGCGGGTGTTAGCCACTCCCAACCCCGTAGATATAAAGTCTGCCCCGGCAGACCGGTTAAATGAGCCCGTTCAGATAACAGCTAGCCAGCTTAAACCGAGTGAAGAATTAATCTATAAAAATGATAATGCACCGGATTTAATCAAGTCCTCAAATGATCAACTTAATCTCAGGTATCGGCAAATCCAACCGGAAGCCAGAGTTCAATTGCCACCGGAACGAAGTCGTATCAATTTAGGCAAACCGGAACGCATGGAACATATCGGCAAAGTTATTGTTGCTGCCGAAGCTCCGTTATCGACCGCTAAACTTTCGGTCCGTGAACGGGTTATCAGACCCAATAATCTCCGGCAATATTTTCGCCCGGAGGAAGTTAAGACAATGCGCCGGGAGGATCTGCTGATCGTCAGCGAAAAGATCGTTGTTGAAGGTGCCAGTTTGAAGGATATGTATGAAAATAGTCTGTTCAGTGAGCGCGCTCTTCGACGGTTGGTCAGCGAGTACTTAAAGGGTAAGGATATACGCGAACAACTGAGACGCGAAATAATCGAAAAAGAGATCGATTTTGAGCGCGACCCGATGCTCAGAGATAAGAATCGGAGCGAGGCCAGCCCTCAAAGGCGTATGCTATTCGAACGTATACTGGAAACCGCTAATACCGGCGGTAAGTTTGATTCGGGCGATACCGTATCCGGATCTACTGATAAAGACAATACGGCCGGACCGGACGAAAAACCCAACAAACAACCTGCCAAACAGTCAACTGATTTTTCGCTACCAAGTTCGTCAAATCTGTTTGCCGGCGCTATGCTTAGCTTATTGATAGTCTTGCTTGTCGTTTTGATTATCTACCTTTTAATGCGCCGGTACTAGAGACTATACTAAAAACCGATGCAAAAGATTATCATGTATTACCTGTTTACGCCGCTTAAAGATCCAATGGCGGTTCGGTTATGGCAATCAGCCTTGGCCGATAAACTTAATTTACGGGGGCGTATTATTATTGCTGAGCACGGAATAAACGCTACACTTGGCGGCGACATTGATGATCTTAAAAGCTATATTAAAACAACCAAATCTTATCCTCCCTTTGATAACATAGACTGCAAATGGAGTGATGGCTCCTGGTCGGACTTTCCCGGGTTGAGCGTGAAAGTCAGACCGGAACTGGTAACTTTCGGCATGCCGGATAAGCTTACAGTCGACCAAACAGGTATTGTCGGGGGTGGAAAACGGCTTTCTCCGAACCAACTGCATGAGTTGGTGAGTAAAAAGGGCGACGACGTCATCATGGTTGACGGCCGGAACAAGTGGGAGGCAGCTATCGGCAAATTCAAAAAAGCGATCGTCATGGATGTTAAACATACCAGAGAATTCCCGAAACGAATCAACGACCCAAAATATGAATACTTGAAGCATAAGACGGTAGTAACTTATTGTACCGGTGGTATACGTTGCGAGGTACTAACTAAATTAATGCTGGACACTGGCTACAAGGAAGTTTACCAGCTCGACGGTGGTATTATTAAATATCTGGACACCTACGGTGACGATGGTCTTTGGGAAGGCTCGCTCTATGTGTTTGACAAACGGATCAGCATCCAAAGCTCGGATCGTACCAAAGTAATCGGAATTTGTGTGCATTGTGGCAAACGCACATCACGCTACTTGAACTGCGGCAATATTAGCTGTAATCAGCAGATTTTGGTCTGCGATCAATGCAGTCACCGTACCAGGCTATGTGCTGATTGTGCACAAACCAAATTAATCTGATAGCTTGGTAAAATAAAGACGTGGCTAATAAGATAACTTCAGAGACTGCAATTGCTAAGCGGCTAAAGCTGAAGCTTAAGGATCTGCCGCTTGATCCCGGCGTGTATTTTTTCAAGGATACAACCGGTGCAATTATCTATATCGGCAAAGCAGCCAGACTAAGAAACCGTGTCCGTCAATATTTCCAGCATACCAGGAACCGTGACCCGAAAACCGAGGTACTGGTACATGAGATTGCCGACATTGAATGGATGGTGGTTGGCAGCGAAATTGACGCTTTGTTTTTAGAAGCCGAATTAATCAGGCGTTATTTGCCAAAATATAATATCCTGCTCCGTGACGATAAGTCACTGGCGTATGTGAGAATAGACTACGATAATGATTATCCAACCGTCAGTTTCACCCGTCGCCCGCTCGACGACGGGGCGCGTTATTTTGGTCCTTATACTTCAGTTGCGGCAATCCGTCAGGCACTGAAGTTGTTGCGTCGGGTATTTCCTTACGCCACCAAACGCATGCCGAATCAGAAACGAGCCAGTTTGCATTATTATTTGGGACTGGATCCGGGACTGGAAGATGGGCGAACATCTTTGGCAGACTATCGTACCAACTTGCGCCGTTTAATGGCCTATATCAGCGGAAAACGGGTTACGATTGTACGTGAGCTGGAGCGAGATATGAAACAAGCCGCTAAAACCCATGATTATGAAACGGCTGCACATTTGCGTGACCAATTAGTCAGTTTAAAGAAACTTGGTCAACAGATCGTATTTAGCGACAAGGAATTCTTGGATCTAGCCAAAGACCAGGCGCTAAGCGAGTTAGTCGACTTGCTGTGTTTGCAAACTTATCCCAAAAGAATCGAAGGTTATGATATTTCTCATATGCAGGGATCGGATGTGGTTGCCAGCATGGTGGTATTTACCAACGGCACAAGCAATAAGTTAGAGTATCGTAAGTTTAAAACCAAGAATGATATTAACAATGATTTTTTCAACATTCATGAGACAATCATGCGCCGTTTCAGCCCGCAGCATATTAAAGGATGGGGCAAACCGGACCTGGTATTGATCGACGGTGGTAAGGGCCAACTGGATGCGGCGATTCGGGCCAGAGATGAACGAGAGGAAAGCGGTGTGGCATTCATTGGTCTGGCCAAACGCGAAGAACAAATTGTCATCGACATCGATCGCAGCAATGTTGTACTTGACCAGACGGTTATGCGACGTTTAAACGGTCATGCTACCCAAACCGACAAATTCATTCTGGTTGATTTGCCTAAAAGCAGCAATATAGTCAAGTTGCTCCAACGGATACGTGACGAGAGTCACCGGTTCGCGGTAAGTTATCACTCGACCCTGAAAACCAAACGGGTTACCACATCAACACTCGAAGACATACCCGGCATTGGACCGGCCACCAGAAAAAAACTGGTTAAGCAGTTCGGCTCAATTAAAGGTATCGCCGCTGCCAGCGATGCCGAACTTGAGCTGGCGGTCGGAAAAAGCAAGACTTTGGCAATCAGGAGAATGCTTTAATCTGCTAAGCTAGTAAAGGATTATGACGGAATTTGATGCTGACTTCTTTAAGACTAATCGGAATGCTCTACAGCAGCTGCTTGATACGGAGATACCGGTAGTAATTACCGCCAACGGCTTAGTCCAGCGTGGTGCTGACGGCGCATACCCATTTGTTCAAGATGCTAATTTCTGGTATCTAAGCGGTATTACCGATCCGGACATTACGCTGGTTATAGACGGTGATCGTGAGTTTCTGATTGTGCCGATAAGGGAAGGTGCCAGAGTAACCTTTGACGGCCAGATTGATTTCGATTTGTTGACCCGGGCGTCCGGCATTTCTGATATTGTCAATGAAGCATCCGGCTGGAAGAGACTAGACGCGATATTGGAAAAATCACGGCGTGTTGCCACCTTGGCTCCGGCACCGTCGTATCTTGAGCAGTATGGTATGTACGCAAATCCTGCCCGGTCAAGGATTGTCGAACGGATACAACGTCACGTTCAGGACATACAGCTGTTGGATATCCGGCCATTGCTGGCAAACATGAGGATGATTAAGCGGGAACCGGAAATTCAGGCGATAGTGCAGGCGATCGATATCACTACGGCGACGTTAAAAGAAGTGCTGAACCGGCCATATGGATATTATCACCATGAGTATGAAATCGAAGCGGATATTACCAGAGGCTTTCGATACCGTGGTAGCGACGGGCATGCGTTTGAGCCGATAGTCGCCGGCGGCGAAAGAGCCTGCACTTTGCACAATGTCAGCAATGCGGCACCGCTTGAACCGGGTAAACTGGTGGTATTGGATGTTGGGGCCGCATATAATGGATATGCGGCAGACATTACCCGGGTGTATGCAACCTCAAAACCCAGCAGCCGTCAAAAAGACGTCTTCGAGGCCGTGAAAGAATGCCAAGGCTATGCACTTAGTTTGCTTGGTCCGGGCAGTCATCTGAAAACCTATGAGGACAAAGTAGCAAGATTTGTCGGCCGGCAGCTAAAAGAGCTAGGCGTGATAAAGAACCTGCATAAGGACTCGATCCGTAGATACTTCCCGCATGCAGTCTCTCATTTTCTGGGTCTTAATGTCCATGACGTCGGTGATTACCAGAAACCACTTAAACCTGGTACTGTATTAACGGTTGAGCCGGGAATATACATTCCCGAAGAAGGAATCGGCGTACGCATCGAAGACGATATATTAATTACCCAAACAGGTATTAAAATATTGAGCGACGGCTTGCCGGCAAAGCTTTAGCAAAATAGAATGGATGACAAGCAAATGACCAAACCGATTATTCGATTGTTAGTGCGCTGGTTGGTGTGCAGCCTTGGCTTATGGATTGCGGCGGCGTTGCTATCCCCGAGTATCAGCTACAGTAATGCTTCGGTGATCATCATCGCCGGTTTAATCCTCGCACTTATTAACACGGTGATTAAACCGATTTTAGTGATCTTGTCACTGCCGGCAATCATCTTTACGCTTGGTTTGTTTATGATCGTTATCAATGGTGTAACCGTTTATATCGCCAGTAAGCTGTATAGTCAGCTGCACATTACCGATTTCCTGGCCGCGATGTTTGCCGGGATGGTGATCGGACTGGTAAACTATCTAGTGAGTGCAATTATAGAGAGGTAAAAATATATAGATGAATACATACGATTACGTAGCTTTGGGTGCGATGCTGCTGATGAGCCTGCTCATATTGGTACAAACCAGGGGCGCTACTCTAGGGGCCGGCTTAGGTGGTGCCGGAGAGGTTAATACAACCCGGCGGGGTACCGAAAAAACAATTTACCAATTGACCATCATCTGCGCGTTAGTTTTCGCTCTATCGCTGATCTTTAGTGCTATAGGTTAGCATGACCTAGTAAATACCATGAAGTTAAAAAAAGTGCGGAAGGTTTTCAACCGCCGACACAAGCAGGCGCTGAGTCTGTCGCAATCAGCCGAGAATAATATCGATGAGCTATTGCTGGGTCGCTTTGATCATTTAACGGCAGTTCGACGGTTTGTTTCCAGCTGGATGATTTTCTGGATACTATTGGCATTCATTACTGTATTCCAGCTGACAAATTTAAGCGCATATTTCCAAACCGATATGCCGGTACCGGGAGGCATCTTCAACGAAGGTATTCTTGGAACGATGACCAATGTTAACCCTATATATGCTACCAACCCGGTTGATGTCAGCCTGTCAAGGTTGATTTTTGCCGGATTGTTCACCTATAACAGTCAAAATAAGCTTGTCGGCTGTCTGGCTGAGAGCTACTCAATCGATAAGACCGGTACAGTCTATACCATTAAGCTAAAGCCCGGGCTGAAATGGCAGGATGGTGCGCCATTGACCTCAAGCGACGTAGTCTATACCTACCGGACGATCCAAAACCCGGATGCCCAATCACCGCTTTATTCCAGCTGGCAGGGAATTGATATAACTGCGCCCAATCCTCAAACTATACTTTTTAAATTGCCAAATCCATTGGCATCGTTCCCGTATGATTTGACTATAGGCATACTGCCGGAACATATATTAGGCAAGCTTCATCCGTCGGATTTGAGATCATCCATCTTTAATACCGAAAATCCGGTCGGTGCCGGGCCTTTTTCGTGGAGTCAAATTCAGGTAAGCGGCGATACGCCGCAAACAGCCAGTGAACGCATAGCTTTGCTGCCATTCACCAATTACGTATTAGGTAAACCGAAGCTAAACGAATTTATCGTCAGTGCTTATGCAAATCAATCACAGCTGATGAGTGCGTTCTATAGCGGACAATTGAATGCGGTAGCCGGTCTCGATGGTGTACCGAAACGGGTCAGTCAAAATAAAGCTTATCAGGTCGATAGTATTATTCTGACCGCCGGCGATTATGTCTTTTTCCGTACCAACGACGGAGTCTTAAGTGATGTCCAGGTCAGACGGGCGTTAGTCCTGGCCGCCGATCCGGAAGCTATCATCGCCCAACTCGGCTATAGCACTTACCCTGTTAACGAGCCGCTATTAATCGGTCAATTGGCATATCAACCTAAATATGCTCAAATAACCGATCAACCGGCAAAAGCCAAGCAGCTGCTGGCCGCTGACGGATGGAGCCTGGATAAGGCAGGCGTGCTGGCTAAAAACGGTCAGGAGCTGAGGTTTAATCTGGTAACCGCCGATACGCCGGAAAACCGGCTAGTAGTCAATATGCTTAAACATCAATGGCAGAACATCGGTGTAGCCATCGAACCGATATTCGAGCCGTCAAATACATATACGACTACCCTGCAGGACCGGAATTATGATTCCACTCTTAATGGCATATCGATCGGGGTAGACCCTGATGTGTTCGTTTATTGGGATGCGTCGCAATTCGATCCGAGATCGTCTGACCTTAATTTCTCGGACTATAACAATGTTAATGCCAGCCAGGCTCTTGAAGCCGGCCGGACGCGGCTTAATCCGGCGCTTCGGGTAATCAAGTATCAACCGTTTCTGGCTGATTGGCAGAGTGATGCGCCGGCTCTGGGCCTGTTCCAGCCGCGGTTTATATACATAACCAGGCAGACCATTTACGGTTTGGGCGACCACACTATAAACTCACCTAGCGGTCGCTACGATAATGTGCAGAACTGGGAAATCTTAACTGCCAACGTCACTGACAAACGTTAATTGGAAAGTCTTGAGTTTTAGATATAAAACCTCTACTATATCCAGGCATTGTACAGTTCCAAGCCGCGCGGATGTGGCGGAATGGTAGACGCGCTAGCTTCAGGTGCTAGTGAGTTTCGACTCGTGGAGGTTCAAGTCCTCTCATCCGCACCAACAAGCAACACCATGTGATGTTTTGTCATATCCGGTTGAGCGTTTTTAATTAACTGCAGTTGTCCAGTGCTCAAGGCGTGCCGGATGTTAACCGCTTATGTTTTTAACGTTAGTGCCGTATAATTTAATCCATTGATTAATTAAGGATACTAAAATGTTTAAAACCAAGAATAATGAAAACGGCTTCAGTGCAGTTGAAGTCATACTGGTATTGGTAATTGTGGTGTTAATCGGTGTGATCGGTTATCTGGTATACAAAGACAATCAACCCAATACTAACGGGACCGTGGCAACATCGAATGTTACTAACAAAGCCAATCAGTCAACTGGCAGTGGTTCTTCAACGTCACCAACGCAGCATACACAGTATATGACCATTGCATCGTGGGGCGTTAAGCTTCCTTTAACCGGCGGTCTAGTCGGTAGTACTTATAAGGTCAGCGTCGTAAATAATAATGTACAAGCAGCGGCTATTTCGGTGCCTAACAGCATGTGTGGTTCAATGGCAAAAATCTTCAGAGGCAGTGCCGGTGATATTGATCCGACAACTCTAACTATTGATGGCGGCGGCACGACTTTCCAGGCTAATCATGATAAACAGATAAATGGCTATTACTACTCATTTATGACAGGTAATGCATCGACCTGCTTTGCCGGTGAGCCAATGGTCCAAGGAACAGGAAACGGTGTGCAGACAGAAGCGGTTTACTCGCAGTTGAGAACTGCGTTCAGCGGTATAACAGCCGTAAATTAAACCAGGCTAGCCTTACCAACAACTAGGGAAGTTAACCGATAAGGCCTGATGGTTACCGGTTTGTTTAAGCATAAGCAGAGCTTATCTAACTGGTTGTGCTATTATCTAAAGTAAACACAAACACTCAATAACTCTTAAGTAGGGGGGATAAAAGTTCTTTTATGAACAAGGTTGCACACTATTTGCAAGAGCATGTAGTCGGTGAAGTTATGACCAGTAGCGACGCTCGCAAATACTTTTCTACCGACAATAGTATTTTTAATTTGACTCCCAGTGTTATTGTTTACCCGAAAAATGAAAACGATGTACGGAAAACTGCACGTTTTGTCTGGCAGTTAGCCGAGCGAGGACGTTTAATTCCGATTACAGCCAGAGGCAGCGGCACTGATCTTACCGGTGCAGCTTTAGGAAGCGGCATTTTACTGGTGTTTCCGGCACATCTTAATCATGTCCAGTTCTTCGATCAAAAGGAAGGTGTGGTTACGGTCGAGGCGGGAGTCAATTTCGGTAAGCTTCAACAGCTGTTGTTAACCTATGACCGTTTTTTGCCGCCGGCGCCTGCCAGCTTGGAATACTCTACCGTCGGTGGTGCAGTTGCCAATAACTCTTCAAGTATGCGATCACTGAAATACGGGGATATGCGTACTTATATCAAGAGTTTAAGGGTGGTTCTAGCCAATGGCGAAGTAATAGAGACCGGCCGATTGAACAAGAAGGAGTTAAATCGTAAGCTGGGCCTGGCAACTTTTGAAGGAGAGATTTATCGGTCGGTAGACACATTGCTGGAGGAGAATAGAGAGCTGATCGGTAAAAGTATTCTTAACGTTACCAGGAACGTGGCCGGTTATGATATTGCCGACATAAAACAACCGAACGGTTCATTTGATCTGACGCCGCTATTCGCCGGCAGCCAATCTACCCTCGGTCTTACCACCGAGATAACGCTGGATACCGAACCCATCGCCGAAGAACCGGTGCTGATAACGGCTTATCTGGACAATATTAAGGATGTTGAATCGGTCGTTGTCGAACTTAAGGGGCTGGAAGATTCGCCGAGCGCAGTGGAGCTGGTTGACGGCAACCTGTTGTCGCTTGTGTCATCCATTAACGGTAATTACCTTAAGGACGTGATCGCACCGCCATATCCCAAGTTTATAATTTTGATTGAATTCAACGGCGGTAAACTCAAAAAATTAATTAAACATACAACCAAGTTACTGACTAAGTACACCGATAGAATAGTGATTGAAGATGATGAGGAGAAACAACAGACAATCTGGAAACTAAGAGAATCGTCGGCATTGCTATCCGGCCATAATCAGGGTATGCTTAATCCCTTGCCACTGATTGATGATGCGATCGTACCGGTCAATAAATTAGGTTCGTTACTGTCTGCGATCTACGCTCAATTCTCCAAAGAGCATCTTCAAGTGGCAATTTGGGGTCATGCCGGCGACGGTAATCTGCATTTACAACCCTACTTAAATCTAGGCCAGGTGGGCGATCGGCAGAAAGCGTTCCGCATGTTAGACGAATACAGCCGCACTATCCGTGAACTGGGCGGATCGACCACCGCTCAGTACAACGACGGCCGGCTCCGCGGTCCTTATGTTGACAAGATATATCCGGATGATGTTTACAAACTGTTCCAGAAAATCAAGAAGATATTCGATCCGTACAATACACTTAATCCCGGCGTCAAGATAAATGTCAGCCTTGATGAAGTCAAACCGCTAGTTCGCAATGAATACAGCCTTGACCATATATATGATCATTTGCCGTTAAGTTGAATTTTGTTTTACTTGACAATTGTTGTATATTACTAAGCTAAGTGGGTCAAATGGTGTTTTATACACCAACTGTAAGTAAACTTACATCCAAAAATGTAAAAACATATCTTATTTAAATATAAGGTTTTAAAGATTGGGGGTTCCATGGAGTTAAGTGAAGCAGTTTCCAGAAACGAACAACTAAGCATAGGTTATGGTTTACGGGAAAGATCATTACGTGCAGTAGCGGTCGGCGCTATGGCTGTCGGCAGCATTCTCGGGATAAGCTCAGAAGCCGCTGCTTCAACTCTAAATCATCAACTATCAAACAGCAAACGGGCGGATACGATACGTCAGTCAAATTGCGATGTAGCCAATGGCGTAAGCACATGTTATTACGTAGAAAAAGAATCGGCCAGCCACGCTAAAGACACCCAGTCGGTATCGGTTAAAGCAGACATCAGCACTGCCGGCAGTTTTTTGTTGGACACCCATCTGGCGTTTAATCAACGGCAGGCGGCTGCTAAAGGCGAATGTTTTTGGATAACAGCCAGTAACAAAGATCAAATTTGGACAGGCGGCTGGTACGACGGCCAAGTCGGTCACCTTGGCTGGCGTCAAGAACCAAAAGGCGCTCAAGTAGACGTCTGCCGCGACGCCAAGGCCCCCGGCGGATATATCAAAGTGGGCGAAAGACATGGCTTAGATAGCGAATATGGCATTAAGAACACTGATTGCGGCAATCCCGTTAAGATTAATACTCCGCCCCCAGAGAGCGAAACATATGACAGCGCCCGGATAGTAGATAAACTTAATTTCATTGCTACGGCCACCGAAACTGCACAGTCGCTGGCACAAGACACGCTAAGAATAGTTGTCCATAATGCTAATGACAGCTGTGTTGCCGCCGCGGAAGCCAGCGGCCGGGCTTATGGTAAGGCCACAATTTCTACCACGGCTAAAGCCGCAGTTAGAAGTAAGGCTATCAGCCAGGCCGAAAATAAACTTCAACGTGTGTTAATATCGGCCGGCGGTTCGCTGAATGCTTCAGCCATGACTAAAGCCGAAGGTAAGGCTTTCACCCAAGCTGAAATAAGCCAGAACGTATCGGCAAAATGTAGCGAATTTGCACCACCACCGATTACGACAACTACCACCACTCCACCGATTAAATTCCCTATTCCTACCACTACGACTACCAGGCCGCAAGTCGAGATTACGTTCGGTCGCCCCGTGCAGGAGGCTAATGCCGGCAATACGCAGCAAATTGAAGTCGATGTCTATGGCGGCCAAGCCGGCGATCAGCTGGGTATTATGGCCGGTCCGTATGTTTCGCCGCAAAATGAAGTTATTACCGCTAACGGCGGGGAAAATGTCGTCGATCTGAGTTTCACCGCCCCAGCCGTTCCAAGCGGCATACAACAAGAAACGGTAACCGAATTTTTCAAAGTCACCGATTTAACTGCGGCTCAGTATGGTCAGAACGATTCTGCTACGGCATCCGAGAATATATTGGTTATCAGTCAGAACTTCTATTAGACACGGAGCTTCGATAACTAACTTTAATGCAAGGAGATAACCATGAGAATAATAAGCAGGACAAAGCTATTCATCGCTAGCCTGACGATTTTCGGGTCAGTAGCGTTAATGGCGGCTCTACCGGCAACGGCTGCGAATTTGGGCCAAATAGAAAGCGGAAATATTTTTCAAATCGAGAACTTATCGCTTAAGACCGGCTTTGCCAATCCGGCCAGTGCGCAATCATGTAATTTGCTTGAGTACAGTGCCGAACTCCATAATCCAAACTATACCGAGATTAATAATGTGCAGGTTGGCGTTAGTCTGCCGACTACCACCGCAACATCAAATACCGCCACCTTAACGACATATTCGTCAGACGCCAGTCCGACATCCACATCCGCAACGGCCGTAGTGGACTTCAATACAGCTTCAAGTGTCAGTTACGTTGCCGGTACTACTCAGCTACTTAATTCATCGGGGGCTGTAATATCGGCATTGCCCGATGGCATAACCCAAGGCGGGATCAATATCGGCAACCTGCCCGGGTCGACTACCGAATTTGTAAATTTTCAGGTTAAAGTAAGTTGTCCGCCGGTAACTTATACGGCCACCGAAACAGCATCGGTTACCGC
>DAHXLX010000010.1 GCA_027365775.1 Candidatus Saccharimonadota bacterium
CTTATAGCCCAGGGCATTCCGGGATATAACCCGGCCATACAGCCATCCATATTTTCTGACGCAACCGCTAAAACCGATTTGGCCAATGCCGGATATCCAAACGGATTCAGTTTTACCTTTACCTACTTTAACGCACCGAACAATCAAGGTTTGGCTAACGAACTAAAAACCGAGTTAGCCAAAATCGGGGTTACCGTGAATTTAGATCCGGAAAGCGACGTTGGATTCTTTAATAAGCTGGCTAACAATTCTTCAGATATGTATTACGCGGTAATAAACTCAAACTATCTGGATGGTAGCGATATACTGGCCGATTATGTTGGAGTACCATATTACAATAACGCCACCTTCAATAAATTGAACGCCCAAGCGTCAACCATGTTTAATCAGGCCAAACGATTACAACTACTCGAACAAGCCAGCAGTGTTTTAGCGAAAGACTATGCCGGTGTTCCGTTGTTCCAGAGAACTAACGAAGTGGTGGCTACGGCACCCAACTTAGTAATTTTTCATGATACAGCCGCATCCGAGCCTGGAACCTACATCTATCACGACTACCAAAAATAAAGTTGAACAAACAAACCATGAACCATGGTGGTCAGCTTTTAAGGATCAAAAGCACATTTAAAAAACACTGGTTCGGTGTCCGCATAAAGTTCATTGTCGTAATTAGTGTCATTTTATTGTTGCTGTTCGCAATCGCTTCGACGATTCTATTGAGCAATTCTCATAACTCCTTGACCAAAAACATGAACCAGTCGTCTAAAGCATTTGCCGAACTGGCAACCAGCCCGATCGGCGATACTTTTGACGTATACCAAAGCTATGGCAGCTTGCATGTCACTCAACAAATAACTAAATTCCTGAATCTTAACAGCGATATTGCGAACATCGCCATATACAACATTTACGGCAGTCAAGTCTACGCACTCCATCGCCTGCCGAAATTTGACGTCACACAGCAGATGGCAGCATCATTTAATCCTGTTTTCGTCGATAATGCTAATGGTGAGATCATACAGATAGTTCAGCCTTATTTATCATCTGACGGTTTGCATGAATATGCGATTGCTTATATCTTTTCCGCCGCCCGCATCAATCAAGCCATCTCTCAACAGGCCACAACCATTGTTTTGCTGCTAATCAGTGCCCTGATAATAACCGGTGCAGCAACATTCTGGCTAATTAATATTCTTTTCTTAAAGCCAATCGCAGCGATTTCAAATGATTCACTAAAAATAAGTCAAGGTCAGTATGACAAACAGGTTGAAAGTGAGCGCAACGATGAGATCGGCGTTCTGGCTGCAAGTGTCAACACCATGGCTAATCACTTAAAGAATGACATCTTTGAATTAAAAGAAGTTGATAGCTTAAAAAACGAGTTCATAATGATTACCTCGCATAACTTGCGCACGCCTTTAACCATTATGGAAGGTAATATGGAAATTGTCCGAAGCATCAAATTGCCAACTGAACTGCAATCTGTCTTTTCCGATATTGAAGTCGGTCTAAAACGACTTGAATCATTTAGCGAAGACATTCTGACAATTGCCAGTATCGAAGCCGGCAGTACCGAAATGGCCAATCGGCCGACGACGATAGACGATCTGTTAAGAGATATTGAAAAAACTTATCGAGCTGCGGCCGACAAAAAACACATATCCCTGCATTGGCAATCCGGTAATTTTGATACAAAATTATTGATTTCTAAAACTCATCTTAGAAGCATATTGCGTAACCTGCTAGATAACGCAATCAAATTCACCAACGAAGGCGGCAACGTATGGTTTAGACAAAGTCTGGACAACAGTGATCTGATTATAGAAGTTAAAGACGATGGGATAGGTATTGCTCCCGAAGAAATGAATAAATTATTCCAAAAGTTTCATCGCGGCACCGATACTTATCGTTATGACTACGAGGGCACCGGCATCGGACTGTACGCCACTAAATTAATCACCCAGGCATATGGTGGTAAGGTGACGGCGACATCGACTTTAGGGATCGGATCGACATTTACTGTTCGTATTCCCTCAGTTTTGAGCCGGTCATCGACAACCTCTAAACCGGTTCAGTCCATTGATGCCGGGGATATCCACCGATCCTAAGCCACAAAATTAAGCAGCATGTCCAATAACTTCAGCTTCATTATAATCAAAAAGCAATTAATAATATTAGCTAGAAGATATCGCCGGCGGCCATCAGTTTATGTGCTGCAACACGGTGAGCCTTTTTAATCGCGCCAACAATGTCTTTCGAAGCATAATAATTAGCGGCCAGCGCTGCGGCAAAGGTGTCGCCACAACCCACCGAATCAAGTATGTTAGCTGGCGCTATCGGCTTGGTTGGTACGTGGTTGACACCTGCGGTTTTAACGATACTGGCACCTTGACCGCCCTGGGTAATTACCAGGTGCGTATCGGGAGAATGGCGTTTCCAGTTATGGGCACTTAGAAACGCCTGCGGATAATCTTCTTCTGAATAAACCACTAGATCAAACAATTTAATAATCGACTCCGCCTCAATAAACTGGCGGGGCTGTACTAAGCCGTGTTCGCCAATCCGGCGGAAATACCCCTGCGGGCAAAGCACCTTAAGCGCCGATGGGGCTGTCGGCGCCAACAGTTGCTGAACATATTCAACACTGTAGTTAGGCAACAACACCGCGACCGCCACGATATCGGCAGCAGATAACAACAACCTACTCTCGGCCGTCAATGCTGTCGGTTTAGCCATCCGGGTATTAAAACAATACTGCACCCGGATTCCGTCCTGTGAATTGGTGATGTTAGTATACTTCATTGTCCGTGTTTGCGATGGCTCTTCTGGTATCAGCTGAACAGCTGGGAGATATGGTAACAGATCTGGCCCGTAGCTGGTTAACACCCTGACGTCTGCCTCATACAATCTAGCAAACACTTGGGCCATATATAAAGACGCAGATCCCCAGTTGGTATAAGTAGCATGCTCGCTCCGGTTATGATCAATACAAACGTGACCGGCAATAACCACCGATAAGTTAGTCTTTAACAATTTACACTCTCATATTTTTAGGTCTTTATGTTGATAATCGTTACTGGCTATAGCATATCATTGAGAACATGTTGTCGGTCAATACCGAAGCCGGCCGAATCGGCATAACCAAACACAGGTCGGCAATAATAGAATTATCCGTATCGTTGCTAAATGGTTTAATTATGCGGTGCGTCCGGACAGGCAAAGCTAACTAAAACTTATTTGCCAATTACCGATACCGTGTTATCACCCAGCCTGTGCCGATAATGTAAAGCTTGCTTCAACGACGCCGCTGCGTTACTACCTGCGTAGACTGATAGTTAATTCACTAATATTAAAAATAACTTAGTCCTAAAGATCAATTATAGTAATCAACGGCACCGATCGCATTATGTAGTATCTGACACTTTTCCTGTTGGATCAGATACTTGGTTCCAGCCGGTGAAAACCCGACCGGTTGGTTGACTAGCTTGTTGATGTTACCCGGTACACCGCCCGGGACAACAAACGTCTCATCGGTAATTGTCAACTTATGATTCGCACCCATAACCTTTTCCGGCTCCCAGACGACAACCGCTGGTGTCTGGATGATATTGTTTGACTCTTTATTGGGTATGAAATGACAGTTGTCTTTGTAATACGGATCATTTTGATTGGACGAATAAACTTTACCAGCCGGCCCTTGATAGACTTTAACCACTACATCTTGGGGAGTTGATTGCGGTGAAATATAGCCAAAATATTGAAAGTACGGACCAAACAAAATCGGATCGTATATGTCCTTAATGTTACCGTCGACACCTTTAGGTACTTTAATATAACCACCTTCGCCAACTATGATCTCGGCCTCATGATAAGGCACACCTGACAAATCCGATGACATACGATAGGCCGCTTCTTTGGCCGATAGAAGTACGATATCATTGGTAACTTTATCAGGCGATTTGGCTGGTACTACGGTTGAAGCCATTAAGGCCACACCGGCCAGTAAGGACATTACTTTTCTTCGGCTGACATCAGCTATTATCGGCCGCTCCCGGCTAGTTAGATCATAGTTCTCGATTCGTTTCATAAACCCTCCAAGATTAAATTAATGACAGTATACAATATATCGGGATAATTTAAAGCATTATAGAATATTGCTAACCAAAAGCACATTCCAATATATAATTGAATTATGACTGGTCGCACTCATGATTTAGCTGCTTTGACCGCATTGGGTGCGGCGGTAATGCTTGAGCCGCTCAGAACCGTTACTCTATCAACCGTACTGGTAGCCGTGCTCGCCAACCAAATTGGCGGGATTTTACCGGACATCGACCAGCCTACGGCGCCGCTTTGGAAAAACCTGCCGGAGGGCAAATGGTTCGGCAAGCTGTTTGATAAATCCATTGGTGGCCACCGTTTTCTTACGCACTCGATTCTGGGAATTGTTATTTTCGGCTTCTTGGCTCGATTATTACTAAGTTTTCTCCATCCGATTATTAAGAGCGTGAACATCGGCTTGGTCTGGTGGGCGTTTTTAATTGGCTTAGTCAGTCATTTGATACTCGACAGTTTTACCAAAGAAGGCGTACCCTGGTTATTGCCATTATCCAAGAAATTCGGTTTTCCGCCGGTTAAAGCATGGCGAATTACGACCGGTAAAGCAGTCGAAACGTTTATCATCTTTCCGATTATTCTTATAGTCGATATTTGGTTTTGTGCCAGCCACACCAAAGAGCTGTTGATTCTAATTCATCAACGGATTGTCTAAAAGTTTCTATTGCTTTGACGAGCGCCATTGCCGCCAAATGATGCGGTGTATCGGAATCAGTCTGGGAATGTCGCGTATGCCGGGGATGAACGGTACTAGCAGCAATAACGTAGTAGCTAGTACAGTAAGATAGATGGCTATCAAATCTACATTTGCAGATGTACTGAAACCGGGTATCTGATACCAAAGCGTATATAACCATAACCAAGGTTGACCCGGATATGATCCGGTTTCATTCATCACACCCCATTGAGATCCGGTCAAATGTTCCGACTGAGCAATTGAAGAAAAGTAACTTCCGTCCTCGATAAATAAAAGCGGTTTGGTGTAATTAGTGCCGTAGAAAGGTTGCTGCGCTATAAGGTCGGCATCAATCGCACCGCTTCGTGCCATGGTCAATTCACTAGCAACCATTAGCGGTACAGGCCCGTCCTTTGCTTTAGGCACGACCGGTAAATCGCCATTGAATTTAACTTTCGTTACTGCCGATAAATACGCCTTCGCCCATCTACGTTGTTGTTTGCTGCTGGCCCGGTTATATTCGTTGAGTGCACGGGCAAGCTTACGGTCTCCGGGAGCTATCTTGGCCAGCGGTGCTAGAACAAATGTCTTAGCAGTATTAATCGGAGTATGTACTCCGGTAAGCATTTGCCATGATACGCCAATTTTCTGCACGTTGGACGAGCCATGGTTGTATGGCGGCCCATATTTAGCCGTTTCACTTGTACCGGCCAGCTCACTGCCGGTAGTCGCCATAAAGTCTGCCGGGGCGATTTTTGCCCATGTGGCAACCGTTACCGGTGGGTCATCCGGTGATGATAGCACTCCAGCCAGCAATACGACTAATACTAAAACGATAACTGTTGCGATCGAACCCTCCCTCAGTATGTCGTAGCGGCGGGTAGGCCCTCGCCAGGCACTTGCTTCGGCTGACTTCAGCGCCCTCCTTTCGGCCCGGCCGCGTGCTTTCTGAATCGGATGCGAAACGCCTCTGACCCTGACAAGCAGGATGTGAATCATTATTACCGATACCAACAGCAACGGAATTAACACGATATGCCAGGTTAACATTTGGCCGAAGTTCATCAGGTTGAAAAACGACCCCAATCCGGTGGCGTTAATCGCATCTTTACCATTGGTGGCTATCCATTGGGAATCAAAGTTCTGCTGCGAAAGATAACCGGTGAAACATTCCAGGATTGATACGGTAAACGCTAACACGCCGGTCATCCAGGTTAAGGCTCTTTTACCTCGCCAGGCAGCCATCCAAAATTTACCCCAAAGATGAATGACCATGAAGGCCATAAACATTTCTACGCCCCATAAGTGAATGCTGTTAACGAAGTGGCCGACGGTGCTTTCGTGCCACCAGTTTACGCCACCAATGGCCAACACTAAACCGGATCCAATGACAATACCCAGAGCCGCTAATGTAGCAACGCCAAAAACATAAATCCAGGATGCCACATATGCCGGTTGCCGGTCCGGCAATAATTTACCCGGCGGCAGTATCCTGAGAAAAAAATGCCTGACCTTGTAAGTCCAGGTATCGAGCTCCTCATCGGGACCTGGTGATTGATCATTAGTTTCATGTTCTGCTGTTGCGGGCTTGTATTTTGACTTAGGAAAAGGCAGCACGATAGCTAATCCGAAAATGACAACCATAATCGCTATGATTATTAGGTTCGCCACGGAGATCGTAAAGAACGACCAATGAAAATAATGTTGTGGGTGATTAAGATTGATTAACGCGGAAATAATGTTAAACTGTTTCACTTGAATTACCATTAGCATTATAACAAATGGGTTTTATCAGGCAACCATTTTTTCACGCGATCGGCAATACCGGAAGTCTTATTAATCCGGCCTTTATCGCGCCGACATTGATAGCGGCGCCAACTAACACTAGCTCAATTGACTGATCAACAAGATTAGTGCCGGAGACAAGAAACTACCCATACAGCTCTGTCCGCCTTCGAAATACGACCGGTTGATACACAATATAAGCTGGAATTGCCGGACACTCAATTAGGCCGGTTATATTTATTGTGTTATAAATTAGCTATAAATTAATCCCTAATCCTGTTGATACGGTTATGCCACAAAACATCATATTAGCCCCTCATCTTGACGATGCGGTTTTGAACTGCTGGCACTTGATTTCACAACCTGGCGCTATTGTCATGAACATTTTTTCTGCTGTTCCTCCCGCCGGAACCAGGGCCTGGTGGGATCGCATATGTGGAGTGTCCGACAGTCACCGGATGATGCAATTAAGACTGAGCGAGAATCAGCGGGCAATGAGATACACCAAAAATCAGATACATCAGGTTTTCGTCGATGAGCTCGATAGCCAGTACCGGACAAAAAAAACTGCGCCTAGTATTAAGGCTTTAGCGGACATTATCGAAAAGAAGTCGGTCGCAGACGGAATCTATTTTGCTCCTTTGGCCGTAAGCCGTATCTATCGACATCCTGACCATGTATTAGTCAGACTGGTCAACTTAGAGCTACGGCAACGCGGTCACAACGTTGCTTTTTATCCGGATTATCCCTACATGCTAGCTACCCGTAAACCTAATTCGTTTCTTATTAAGCGTACGCGAGCCCTGGCCGAAAAAACATTGGCCATGAATCTGACATTGCGCATTCAACACCTGACCAACGACATGTTAAACGCCAAAAGTTTAGCTATGAGATCATATGAGACACAATACAGAGCGATGAATATAGAGACGCTTGGAGCGCTGGACCGATTGGCGCGCAGAGATTACGAATTGGTGTTTTATCCGGCATGAACCAATCTTTAAGCAACGTACAAGAAAAGTATTATAATATTTAAAACCATTAATTTTTGCGGCGATTTTTATCTGGACAAGCGGAATACAAATGAACATATACAGTCCTAAAGGTGAAATACTGGACGGTGATTGTGTTGTCGGTCTTTGTTACGGTACAAGTCTCGGCGATGCAAGCGTGAATAAAAAGTTGGCTAAGCAAATGTTGCATCTGTCTGCGGGCAGGCCAACGATTGCCGATCCGCCGATAGTCCACTCGTTCAAACACGGCGACAAGCTATTTACCCATACAATTGACAGTCTGGACACCAATAAGATCATCGGCCGCAGCGGTACCTGGGGGTCGTTATTAAAAGTTAAGCAGTATTTGGACGATCATCATCTTAAAAAACCGATTCTTGTGGCACAGGCTTATCATGTCAATCGAGCCGCTAGACAAGCACAGAGATTAGGCATAACTGTAATTATTCCGAAAAATCTGCCGGTTGCTTTCGATAAACAGTCAGAGCAATTCTGGACCCGCTCGTTGTATTACTGGATTCCCTTTAATATACTGGGGTCAATTCTGCTTAAGTGGCGTCGCGAGCTCTAACCGCATACTCCTACGGTTATGATTTTGGCGGGCAATGGTCTATATTTACAACCAGACTACCGATGGAAGATCAATATTGGACAAATCCGAATATAGCCGACGAAGATCGGCGCGATATCGAAGAAGGCTTACCCAGAATACTCAATAGTCGTGATCCGATAGCTTACATTAACAATTATTATGGCAAGGCCCGCAAGGACATAGTCGGCCAAGAGTTACCGCTATTAAGGTATGCAGAGTTTGCCGGGGTTATAGTGTTGTCTTGTTCCGGCATAACAGCAGCGGCCGTTGAAGTAGCGAAGCTGCATCTGTTCTGGTAGCCGACCCGCCCGATAGTTCGATCAGCCGATGACATTGGCCCTTAATAGTTAATTTTATTGGGCACGCATAAAATTCAGTATTGGGGATCGGTAAGTTTCGTCGTAAAATCCGTTAAGAATGCAATCAAAATCAAAAATTCATACTATAAAGGTTTTAGTTAGCCCGTCATGGGTCAGCGGTAGTATAAGCGTTGTATTTACGCTACTGATTTGCGCTTTTGTCTTAATTATCAGTTATAAGCAATCAGGCATCATCGGGCAATCGCTCTTCACAGTACACTACGCCTCTAACGGTTTAAGCTCAGCTTACCAAGTCATAGCCGATAACCTTGCGCATTACTCACTTATTAGCGACGTGTTAACGATTATGTTCTGGGTGGGTATAGGACTGTTCGTATATTACCTGGCCGTTCATGTATATGGACTTATAACTTCAGTGGTCGAATTCGAGGCAGAAATCCATTTCATTAAAGCACGACGCAATCAACTAATAATCGATGCTATCGGAAGGTTCGCATTACGGATAGCCGCATTGCTGGCATGGGTAATTTTATTGGATTTAACAGTCCGTAAATTATTTGCATTATATCTGGTACTTGCAAAAAACCTGATCAACACAGCTAGTATGGTGAATATATTAGCTTTTATAGCCCTGACATTGGTGTTTATTCTAAATTTCATGAGCCAGACAGTTTTAATCAGGCTAATGCTCCTGCGTTACCGGGCTTTCGGCGATACAGTTGATGATTGAAGTATTTTGGTAATGCCTAGAACATACATTTAAATGAGATTGCAATCGAGTTTTTTGACTCAACTAAAAAACTGCAGCAAGACCGGCTTTGTCGGTCCGACGCATAATCTGCCGCCCGAAATTATTTCTTTATTGTTTATCGAGCATAGCTTTGACATTGTCTTTTCTTCGGTTGGAGATTGTAACTTAATGACATCTTTATCGATATGTATCTTTGGTTGGCCTAAACCGAAGTTAATAATCTATAATTAGTTGATCGATTTATGTATGATTACAAAAAACTGAAATCGCCTAAGTTCGACGAAAACTTGCCGAAGATTACCGTATATGACGGTCGCAAAACAAAATTTTCGATCAAGTTAGCGGTGATTGTCGGGTTGGCAATCATAATGATACTACTGCTGGTTTTGTTCGTCTTCCAACAATACCGCGTATCCGGTATAAGTATGCAACCTTCACTACAAAATAATGACAACATTATTATCCTTAAATTGCCTGTCTCTTGGGCTGCCGTCACTGGACACTCCTATATCCCGAGCAGAGGATCGATCGTCGTATTCCGCCTGGATGGCACTAAATTGATCAAAAGGGTAATCGGCCTTCCGGGAGATAAGCTGGTGATTAAAAATGGTACATTAACCATTTATAACAAAACACATCCCACGGGTTTCGATCCCGACAAAACCATGGCCTATGGAAAAAGCCTTAGCGGCATCACCGTCGGTAATGTCGATGAGACAATCCCGCATAATGAACTGTATGTACTGGGCGATAACCGCAGCCAGGCAATCGATTCACGCTATTTCGGACCGATAAATGTTAATGAGGTTATTGGGCGGGCTTTAGTTAGAATAACGCCACTGAACAAAATCCGGCTGTTTTAACTAATTTTAACTAATATTGTGCCCGATTCAATTTTTTAAGCAGTCAACGTGTTTTAAAAAATATATGTTATTCATAAGTAATTTCTGCTATATTATTTTATATAAGCACAACCATTAATCACTAAAATCAATACGTAATATGACAATCCGCAATCACAAGCTGGCAGTAAGTAAACTGTTAGCTATGGTCGGTATGTTTTCTTTTATTCTGTTCTCGTTGCTGCTTATCAGCCAGCCGGCGGACGCAGCGACTACGGGGACGTGCTTGGCCGGAACCAATTATGGCACCGATACCATCGGCATTACCGTTCCAACAACTGGAACTTATGAAATCTGGGTTCGCTTACAGACACCAAATGCGGCAACCGTAAACTCGATAATGATGCAGGTCGATTCCAGTAGCTGTTATAGTCTCGGCGGCAGCAGTTCTATGCCTGCCAACAGCTGGACTTGGATCAATTACCAGGACGGCAACACCTCAAGTGTGGCTGAAGTTACACTGGCTCAAGGGGCGCACAATCTAGAATTTATCGGCAATGAAGCAGGTATGGAGTTCGATCGGGTAGAACTGCTTATGGACACTACATGCGTACCAAGTAGTACTGGAGACAATTGCACGCCGCCAATCGATACGCCGCCGTCCATTGCCATAACCGCTCCAACGACTAATGCGACTGTTAGCGGAACAGCTGTATCGATTGCTGCCAATGTGACCGACAACCAGACCATTACTCAGGTCCAGTTCCAAATCGACGGCAAAGTTATCGCCACCGACACATCAAGCCCTTACACCTATAACTGGAACTCCACAACGGTAACTGACGGAACGCATACGCTTACGGCTATCGCCACAGATAGTGCAAACTTATCCTCGACAGCGACGGAAACGATAAACGTAGCTAATCATACGTGCAGCTCTGCTCCCGACGCGCCACCCAGTTTTAGCGGCACCAGTTCATCGCCTACCAATATTAATCTAAATTGGGGAGCAAGTGTAGCCGCAACCGGCTGCAGTATCACCGGTTATATCGTCGACCAGAACGGGGCACAGATAAGTTCGACAACCGGCACCTCAGTCAACGTCAACAACCTTTCTCCAAACACTAAATATAACTTTAGCGTTGTTGCGACAGATAACGATGGGCATACTTCCGCCGCCAGTTCTACAACGGTCACGACGCAGGCAGACACTACGCCGCCGAGCGCTCCGACAAACGTAACCGCTAAGGCAATTAATTCGGCCGAAGTTGACTTGAACTGGACCGCGTCCACCGACAATATAGCCGTAGCATATTACCGGATAATTCGTAATGGTAGCTTACTGACGACAGTGAAGTATCCGGCTACCTCTTATAGCGATACGACCGTATCCGGCAACACTGCCTATGAATATCAGGTTGCCGCGGTTGATACGTCAAACAATGTCAGTGCTTATACCGATGCTCAGCCGTATCCCGTTACCACACCAAAATATATCAGCCAAGCTCCGCCCAGTGCACCATCGAACCTTTCCAGCCCTTTAAGCACATCTTCGACCATATCACTCACCTGGTCGGCAAGCACAGCCAGTACCGGTAATACTATAGTCGGATATAGAGTTTACCGAAACAACACACCAGTAACTACGGTAGCAACCACTAGTTATACAGACACCGGATTAAGCTCAAGTACGACTTATAACTATTTTGTTAAAGCAATCGATAGTAGCGGTAACCTATCGACTGGCAGTAACAACTTAACCGTTACCACACAACCGGGTGCTCCGACAATGAGCTACTGTCTTGATGGCAATTCCAGAGTCGATTTCGGTGACGTTGTCTATTTGTTCGCTCGATGGAACCAACCGGCTCAAGCGCGGTTCAATTATGACAACTCAAACGTAGTCGATTTTGGCGACATTATCCAACTATTTGCACACTGGGGGCAGCCATGTTAATTAGTCACATAAGCATCAACAAACGTATCCATACTAAACTGTTATCATTAACGTTCCTGACAATTGTTATTAGCGGATTATTTGGCTCCGCTGTCGCCTCGGCTTCCACTAACGTAAGTCTGTACATAACACCTTCCAGCGGCACTTACGCTATTAATGACACTATAGCAGTCAATATCCGGGAAGATAGCGGCACAACCGGTCTTGTCGGCGTTCAAGCCGACTTAACCTACAACACTGCCGATTTACAGTTTGTTGCCATCAATACCAGCGGTAGCGCCTTCCCGACTAATGGGCCGGACAATACAGGTGGCAACGGATCGGTTAACATAGACGTCTTTACTGCGACACCACAGACGGGCGACCAGGACGTTGCCGATGTCAGCTTTAAAGTCATATCGACCGGCACAACCAACTTGAATTTCACCGGCTCTTCTCAAGTCGGCTACAGCAATGGCACAACCGGCAGTCCGGCTACCACCGGCGCCAGTTTCAGTCTGGTCCAACCCAGCTGTCCAAGCGGGCAAACCGGTACTCCGCCCAACTGCGTGAACCCGACGTGCCCAAGCGGGCAAACCGGTACTCCGCCCAACTGCGTGACGACGATCAACAACAGCACGCCGCCGGCAACAAATTACTCAAACAATACCAACGGCAATCCTCCTGCGTCGATCAATATTACTCCTGTAGGCTCCTCATCATCGACAACCGTGCCGACCAATACTAATTTTAAGATAAGTGCGCCGGCTAACATAAGCCCGACGCCGATCCCGAACCAAACTATAATTAAAACTGAGTATTTCTTGAACAATAAGCTATTGGCAACTGTCAATGAACCACCTTTTTCATACCGTCTCGACACCACCAATATACTCGACGGTGATTATACCTTCAAAACCGTTACTTACTACAGATCCGGTAAACGTACTGTCGCCAGTCAAAATATATTAATCAGTAATCCGTTATCATTTAATCAAATCAGGTTAGCAGCCCAGAAATACGGTCTATATGTCGTCGTCGCTATTGTTGTACTAATAGCTATTATTTTCTTACTTTTTCATCACCGTTTTATTAGCCGATTATTCGGCGGAAAAGGAAATAATCCGCCTTCGTTTCCAATAGGTTCGATTACTACCATGGGACCAAGCCATCATCCGACGAACACCCCACCCGCAAACACTGGCGGCACAGCATCTGCACCGGTTAATTCAAACCCCAACTTAACACCGGGATCAATTCATAAACCAACCAATATATAACCAGCATTGAAAAGGTTTCAGTTAACAAGTCAGACTAAGCAAATTATTCGCTTATTTGTTGTATACATCTTCACAACCTCTATTCACGACTTTTGCTAACAATAAAGGTCTAAGCAATTTTCAATATATATGAATCTAAAGGACGCACCAGGCATCAAATACATATACGGCAATCGAAGTCATGGTTATTGGATAATTGTATTATTAATTTTTGTCTTCGGTAGTGCCGCATCACTTGTATATTGGCATTTTAGCGACAGCCAATCGTATAATGCCCAAATTACAAAATATAAACAGAATTTAAATGCCTCCAAATCTATCGTCGTCGATCGTTTAGACGAATATGCTCTGTTGTTAGACGACGGAACAAGTTTGTTAAGCATCAACAACTACAACGTACCACAAACGAAATGGCTAGATTTTTTTAAAACATACAATTTAACTTTTAGCTATCCCGGGGCTGTCGCAGTCAGTTTCAGCCGGTATTTAACCCAAAGCAGTGTGCCTGCCTATATTAGTTACATGCAAACTAATGGCTATCCTAATTTTTCGATTGTACCTGCTGGTAACCGTAACTCCTATGCGCCGGTTACAGATATTGGTTATATATATCCAGGCAGCTTATCCGCTCTCGGCTATGATGAATTAAGCAACCCAATTACCGCAAAAGCCATGCAACGAGCCATGACTGAAGGCATAACCACGGTAAGCAGGCTTGTCAAAACAGTGGCGGTTCAAAAAGATCAGTACTCATTTCAAATAATCAAACCGGTGTACGATGGACCAAGCAAGACAGCAAGCCAAAGAGATGGCTCGATTTATGGATTTGTCTTTGTTGTAGTAAACGCCAATCAATTCTTTAACAGC
Source organism: Candidatus Saccharimonadota bacterium (assembly GCA_027365775.1). GTDB lineage: Bacteria > Patescibacteriota > Saccharimonadia > Saccharimonadales > UBA4665 > JAJZWH01. Next base: position 14,179 of record DAHXLX010000010.1, read on the forward strand.
TTATTCAGCCGTTACTTAAGTCCTAATCTCGCCATCCAAGTATTCGACCAACGGTTAAGCCCTAAGAACCTATTGTATTCATCGCCGAAGTACACCTATACGACTAAACACATGCAGCATCCGTTGATATCAGTGCTGGCTGTTAATTTCGGCGGTCACACTTGGGATATACGGTTGGTTAACAGTCAGAACACCATCTTAGCCGGTATCGATCAAACGGCAAATATTATATTGGTGGTCGGCTTATCCTTAAGTTTCATTGCGGCTATTGTCGTTTGGTCGATTATTTACTACCGGGAACAAAATATTTATTGGGAAAAACAAGCCGAACTCCAGGCGGCCAAAGACGATCTGCTGTCTCTGGCATCCCATCAACTCCGGACACCGGCAACTATCGTCAAACAATACTTAGGTATATTACTGCAAAATTACGCCGGCGGAATAACCAAAGAACAAAGAAAAATAATTAAAACCGCATATGACAACAACGAACATCAACTTGAAATAGCCAATCAATTCCTAAATGCGGCCAGATTGGGCTCGGGCCATATTAGCCTTAATCGGCAACGTCTTTCGTTAAACGATTTGATCAAACGAGTCGTAACCGAACAGAAGCAAGCAGCCGGTAAGCGAAGTCAACAGCTGATAGTCGATCAACCGAAGCGTCCGATTTATATTCAGGCAGACCCTAAATACTTACCGATTGTAGTTGAGAATCTTATCAATAACGCCATCAAGTATTCCAATGGCCAGTCCAAAATACATATCAGCCTTAAACGACAGGCATCCACTGCCATAATTTCTGTTAAAGATCAAGGAATAGGTATATCTGAGGCCGAGTTACCTCGAATATTTGATAAGTTCACCAGGGCTTCGAACGCTCAAAACGAGAAACGTATCGGTACGGGCATCGGCTTATTCCTGGCCAAACAGATAACTGAACTGCACGATGGTCGCATTACCGTAAAATCAAAGTTAAACGAAGGAACAGAATTTGTCATCGAGTTGCCCCTCTAAATGCCGCACAGGTTAAAAAATAAGCTATTATATATACACTAAGCTATGAAGAAGGTCCTGATCATCGAGGATGAGAAGCCATTGCGAGAGGTGTACAGCTTGATTCTTGAAAAAGAAGGCTTCGAAGTGAATACCGCCGCGAACGGGGCCATCGGAATAAAAAAACTTCATTCATTTAACCCTGATTTAATCGTTTTGGATATACTGATGCCGGTAATGGACGGCATTACCTTTCTGAAATCAGTCGACTTGAAAAACAACTATCCGCATATCAAAACCATAGTTGTCAGTAACTTATCCGATCCGTTAGAAGACATCGATAAATACAGCGTCGTGCATTGTTTTTTGAAGGTTGATTTGTCTCCGGTCGATCTGGCAATAGCTGCCAAAAAATACACCTGAAGACCTAAACAAATTGAACGGATGATTAGCTAACTACGATTGTCGGTTAACGCCATTTTTACTAAGTGTGAATAACGTTGCACTGAGTCACCATACGAATGGGTTTCGCCGGGCATGATAATCAGGCGCGAAGAATGTTGCGGATAGCTTGAGCTGATACGGCGGTATAGTAGTGTAGTTGCGTGCTTAGGACTTACCTTGCTGGCACCGGACGCCCCAATGATTAAGGCCATATCCGGTTGGGTTTCCAGCGCCTGGCAGACATCCTGTTCAAAACCGCCTTTATACAAGGCCGGCCCGTAAGTCGTCAAACCTTTGGGTAGACCGAAATCAAGCTTAACAATCGATCTAAGCACCGGATCGGCGGGGTGTGTCCAGGCAAACTTTAAATTAGGTGTTTCCCGCCAGAAGTTCAGCGCTAATTTACCGACCGACTGAGGCACTACCCTGGGTGATTCCATTACAAACAGCCGTTCTACATTTATATGGTATTTATTAGCGTTGGCAGCAAACGAGGCTGCCAGGTCGGCCCCCATTGAATAACCGATGGCATTAACACTTTTAACTCCCATAGATTGGATAATATCCGACATGGTATCGGTAACCGGTTTAAATTCTCCCCTCCAGAGCGCGGTTCTTTGCGCTATACTAAGTGAATCCGAACCGCCATAACCGGGATTCTCAAATGCAATCATCGGCTGATTGATCGACTTTGCCAGCACATAATGGGCATACAGGACCTGGTTCCAGTCCAACGAGACGCTAAACGGTGTATTGACAATCGAAACAGTTTGAGTAGACAAATCACCATCAGCCGGCCAATTGAACCGTTGCAGCCTAAGCCGCTGTCCGTGATGAGCTGAAGCATAATTCTCAATTGCCGGAACCTCATTCAGAATGTCCGCCCATCTGATGATACCGTCGGCGTTACTACCTTTACCGATTTTATTCGAATATTCAAGGTATCGATCCAAATCCATGCCCTCACGGGCATTGAACTCAGCCATTGGGTGACGTAACTGAACAATGTTGCTGTTTTCGTGCCAATGATCATATATTTCGGCAGCGGCTGTGTGATGCCTCATAAATCTAATCAACCAATAGCGGATTAATTTAAATTATGCATGAAGTCTAATGATCTTTTCCACTCTAGCGACCGTTTCGTGGGCCTGCTGCAAGATTGTATCATGACCCGGTAGATGCATGGTGGCAATAAGTAAGATCAATGATGCCGCAGCCGTGGCCCGGAAGAGAGTTGCCCAGCTGCTGCGCGGTTCTACCGTCCGGTAAGCCGGAGCCGTACCGATGACCGTTCTATGAAACAGTTTGTTAACGTAATATGCCATCAGATAATGGATGAAGAAGGATACGAAAACGTTATAGAATAAACCGCGATATAACCGCCTGCCGGAGGTATACACCGGATTATCGTTGTCAAACGCCACCATGCCCTTTTCTCTTAAGCTGTGAAGTAAGGAAAGCTCGTCACCACCTTGGGTCTGAAAAGTATCATAACCGCTCCAGGCCGATTTCCTGAAAGCAATATTGGTAGCCGTAACATAGAACGGGTAACCTAAAATACGCTTTACTAGGTCGACTGCACCAAATAAGAATTTTGGATAAAACTTACCCCACCACGGTCCGTCACTGTACATGCATGGTCCACTGACCGCCACATAATCACCGCTTCTAAATGTTTTATCAATTTTCGATAACCAACTCCGGCTGAATCTGGTGTCAGCATCGGTAGAAACAATAATCTCCCCGGTTGCCGCCTCGGTTCCCGCCTGACGAGCCCAGCAGACACCGGGATTAGGCTCGGTTATAATCTTTGCTCCATATTCTTTGGCAATGTCAACGGTATTGTCGGTGCAATTATTATCGACAACTATGACTTCTAAATCACCGCTAAAATCCTGGTCTTTAATCGATTCAAGCGTTTCGCTTAAATATTTACCTTCGTTATAGCAAGGAATCACAATGCTAAAGCGCGGTTCTTTGTGTCTCATACTCAATTAAATTATCGCATATTTTCGGCTAACATAAGCGAAAATATAGTGGATACCTCTTTATAGTTGTAAATTATACCTAAATGTTCAGACTAAATTTTATACCCAAGATATGTAACTGTGAGCTGCTATAAAATAACACATCTTTAGTACGGCATTATATTATCATATCGCTTAAGTTTAGTCAATCCGGTTGGTGTCCAGCGGTTGGGCAACTCATGTCTGCAGTTTCCGCCCGACTGCCGGCTTAAATAAGTTTAACCTGGCGTAATCAGCGATCCGAGTAGCGAATTAGTCTTCATAGCAAGTACAAACAGACAGCTTCCGATATTAACAGCACCGAAATCGACAAGTATGCCGATTGATACAGACGAACATTTGACGATCAGACAGTTTTAAACAACGAATTGTATTAGGTTTTGGTAATCGGATTTAGGTCGGCAAATAGCTGATTGAACGCGATACCGGCTGATTCAAGCTTATTAAGTCGAGTCTTTAATAAGAGCGGATTATTTTTATTTGACTTAAGCGCAATAAAGATTTAATCTAGAAATTGTAATAATCAATAAATAAACATAAACAAATGAAGTTAAACGTCAAAAAGATAGCTGTTATTTTAGCTGTAGTCTGGGGACTATATGTATTGTTAATCGGGTGGCTGGGCGCCGCCGGCTGGGGTAACCAGTTCCTGATCAATATATTTTCAGTAATCTATGTCGGCTTTAGTCCGACGTTTATTGGTGGAATAATCGGTGGCGTGTGGGGTGCACTCGACGGACTAATTGCCGGTATAGTGATAGCAAACTTGTATAATCACGTCTTCTCTAGAAGCAGCCATCATTTTTAAGCGGCTCGCTGCATGGTTCTCCGCCTGGCGGCTTCAAGCATTAATACTGCTCTCATCGGTTCGTCCGGCCTAGGTTGCCGATTTGAGTCCAACGTAAATACGTCTTCAACCAGTTCGGGGTGACCATATTGATCGCCGTGGTCATATAATATTGATCTGTCGGTAAGTTTTTCCACTATTGTGCCGAATGGCGCGTTAATTAATTTACGGATACCGCTTGCATCGGTGTAGGCTATTTTACCCGGCTTGGCATGATGATCGTACTGTCCCCCGACCTCGTCAAATGTCACCAGATTAAACAATTTCGCATTATAGGGATATGTTCCGTCCGGCTTACATTTTGGCTTGCTGACAAGCGCTTGATATAAGCTGGCTCCGAGATGGCCCAGGCCGTTAGTTATATTCCCGCCCATCTTATAGCCCTGGGCAACTCCGATAGAGACAGCCGAGCCTTCAATAGCCGCAACTGCTAGTCGGTTAAGTAATTTGTCGGATCGGCCATTGATTGATTGGTTTTTATTCAACATAAACATCAAGCCAATATTGCCTAAGAAGAATAAGGATAAACCTAATTTAGAGTTATCAAAGAATTTTTTATCAGTTTCATCCTGGCCAAGATCGTATTCGCCGATCTGTTCAAAGGCCTTGACGTCCCGTTGATTAGCTTTGAATAGCGGCACGTTTTGCCACAATACTCCAAGCACACCATAACGGTGTAGGGCCGGTGAATGCGGGTCAATCAATACCGATCGCAGTCGATTAATGCTGCGGTCGCCAGACTTGATCGACTTTTCGGCGCTTTGGTCCTTTATGTTCTTAGGGTAATAATACCTTGGTGTCTGACCATCCAACAGTCGAGCAAGATCATCTTCCGAATATTCTGTTGGCCGGTCATAGCGATCCTTAACTACTTCCCGTATCGATGAGCCAATCGCCAGCACATCATCTGGTGATAGCTCGGCATCGGGGTCTAGTCCTTTAAAAATGTGTGGTACTTTGGCTTTAGTTTTGGCCGAATTATTATTTAGCCAATCCAGGCAATCGGCAGTTTCCAGGATATTTAATAGATTTGCATCTCTCGCCGCGTGATGAGATATATGAGTTCTTGCCCAATGTCTTGGAATACGGCCTAGCATCATGGCCGACATGCGACCGGCTAGATTCATTACTTTTTTGGCTTTTAGAGAATGATGGGTTAGCTCACGATGATCATACAGCGTAGTAAAGCCGACCATAGTCAAGGCTTCCGCGGCCATAACCTTAGCCATTCGACCTTTGCCGATCCCGGACTTTTCCATTGACGTGAATACACCCTGCTTATCTGATTTTATTGTACATCAAACTATAGTTTACTGATACTGGTTATTACTTACCCGACCAACCAATTCACTGTTAAGTTTAATCTATGCTTAGTCATTAAAAGCTTGGTTGATGCCGGCGATCGTTGACGGAATAGTCTTAACTATCGTTTTAGCGGTGGCAACGGAACTTATAGGCTGCAGAGCGTCATTTTGAACCCATCCAGCGGCACTGCTGGTATCCAGTCCGGCGGTGGCCGCATCCTTAACCGAAAACCCGCTACTATAAACGTCGGTCGCATTCCAACCCTTAGCCGTACCCAGCAGATTTTGTGCCAACGATTCTCCTGCCGGCGATATCAGCTGAAAACCGGAAGCGCTATATTGACCGTTAATCTTAATCGACTGCCAGTCATTAACGTAAAAAGTTGCATTCGGCTCTAATTGACCGCGGCTGATCGGCATCGCGGCTTCAACTAATGCATTCTGATTATCGATCAGTTTACTTTCCGCGACACAGCTAATTTCGACTTTCAAATCACCAAGCGGTGTAGTTACGCATCGGTTAGGATATTTTACAGCAAGATTAATTACCCAACGGCCGATATTCTGTAGTTGCGGCTGGATTAACTCCTTTAGCCCGGTTTCCGTAGTCGGATAATTGTTTTTGACGCATGCTCCGAGTGCGGCGCCCCCGAGTGTCGCCGCCAGCATACCAGCGGCTATTTTTCTGGACAGACAGCGTTCAGTCATATCGGGCTGCCTTGACTTGACCTTGACGATCGGCCGATGCCGAGACTAGAAAAGCCTGTGCCTTATTGGATTCATATTGATATCTGAGATTTGCTACCGCCCGCGAATAATCCAACGATATACTGCTTAGGTGCCTCAAAAATGGATGAATCGTGTAATCCCAAGGTAATATTATGTCATCAACCACGTCTGCTTGTTGATTATTGATTCCTGCAAAAACGTCCCAGGTGTGTTCGTTCAAGCCAACCAGAAATCTTTGTCCCCGTTCAATTTCGCGTATACTTGAGCGGACATTGTTTATGCTAATAGTGTTAACTTGCTCGACTGTTTGCCAGCGATCCAGCGTCACTAAGCCGTCCCAGAACTGCACGATGCTCGGCGCGCTTAAGCCTTCCCTTATGGCGATGTTAAAGCTATCGGTTTTGGATAACATTGGCTGATCAGTTTCAAACTTTACTGTTTGATGACCGATCTTTCTAACGGCGTGCGTATCAACAATGCTACCTTTATAGCTCTCAGCAATCTGCCTGATCGAATCGATTGCAATAAGTTCGTCGTCAGATGTCGGCAATTCGATCGTGATCCTAAAAGACAGTCGCTCAATGTCACTCATAATAAATGTCACTCATAATATAAGTATTATGGCATCATTATCAAACATCAGCAATGAATTGCAAACCGCATCCTTAGACACTCAAACGATGATCTTCTGGCTCAGCGGACAGGATTATACAGTACGCTATGTTGCGGTCGTTGAAGTACCGCCTGAAACACCAGATTCGTTCCAATCCGGAAAGCGCCCGCTGATGTTTGCAGATAATATTCCCACATTCTCATAAACTGTTCGTTGTATTTGCGGTTTCCGTGCTCATCAACGATATTGGACAAGACCGGACGGGCCTGCTGGAAATTATTGTTCCAAGCCATAAGCGTATTGTCATAATTCTTTCCGATTTCATGCCAATCAACAATGTTGAATATTCCCTTGGCGGCACGAACGATTTGTTGCTTTGACGGAATGTGTCCGCCCGGAAAGATATATTTATTAATGAACGGATCGACGTAAAATCTGGTATGTGGCGCCCCGATAGTATGCAACAAACTCATGCCGTCGACTTTTAGTAACTTAGTTGTTTTGTCGAAAAAGCGGCAATAGTTTTTTGGTCCGACGTGTTCAAACATACCGACTGATACGACTCGATCAAACTGTTCTTCCTCCAGCTGTCGCCAATCTAGTTCTTTGACCTTAACCTCCGGATTATTGGCCCTGATATGGGCTGCCTGTTCGGACGCCGGGGTAATACCATAAGCCTGCACGCCGTAATTTTTTGCCGCATGGCTTAATAACCCGCCCCAGCCGCATCCGATATCCAATAAGCGCATTCCTTCTGTCAGCTTTAATTTTCGGCAAATAAGATCAAACTTGGCTGTTTGTGCGGCGTCAAGATCTTGGGCCTTAACCTCATCGCCATCTTTCCAGTAAGCGCAGCTGTATGCCATGGTTTCGCCAAGCATCGCCTGGTACAGATCATTCCCGATATTATAATGATGTTCGGCGTTCCTCTTGGCCCAAGCCGGCGATTGGTGGTTTTGAATTAACTCGCTCAAAGCTACTCTCGCCAGAAATTTCCACCCCATTCGTTTGATCGGCGAGTTTAAGCCTGCGACTCTTTCCGTCAGCTGATCCAGTCTTGCACAATCCCAATACCCATACATATACGACTCGCCGGCACCAAGCGTGCCGTTGCGGTAAACCATATCATAGGTCCGCTCATCCTGGATTTGTGGATCCCAAGGATTGGCACCATTAACTTCACACCCCGAAGCTTCAAGCATATTTTTTATTTTTTTTTCCGCCCAAGCAGTCATATTGACTCAGTTTAGTTTTTTGTTACTTACCGGTTTGTTCGACCCGTTTGCAGGCTAACGGTATGACAACACCGGCATGTTGTCCTTTGACGTTTGATTTCATTAATTCGGCCTTAAACTCCATGAATACATTATTAGCCGCATCCTTAAAACTGACGATATTGGGTCGTGACTTGATTGTCTTTGGGAAGTACAGTTCCTGGCTTCTTTCAGTTGCCTGTTTTTGTAAGTCTTTTTGTAATATATCAGATCTGTTGCCTTCGGCTATTAACAGATAGTACTGTTTATTAAAACCAGGTTCTGGAGTAAACAGAAAGCTGTTTGGCTTAATCAACATCTCGTACCTAGGCGGTACCACGCGACAATCCATATTAAAATGATAATTCGAAACGGGCTGGCTGGTCTGAGCATCGGCTGTTTCGGCGTTTATCATACCGGCCCCTAAATCCATTACAAGGCTGGCCGATAATACGCGTTTAGCTGATTCAATCTTTTCCATGTCATTGACTCCGATATAGTTATATTAATTTATAAGCTTATGGCAGCGAACCGTGAATAAGTCTCTATTTTAACAATAAATTGGACCATATATTTGAAAGCTGGTGAATCTTAGGATAACACTGCAACTAATAACTAACTAAAAAATAATTCATTTGTCAATTGTCATGATAAATATCACAAAAATAATGCTTGATGTCGTACAGCCAATATTGTTAATTTAGAGTATGCATGAACAATTAATTTTACAAGAAACACTTCCCGACGAATTAGCATCCAAATTGGCCGAAGAAGAGGTCATAAATATGCTGACCAGACAGGAAGCCGAACGCCAGGCGTGCGGTTTAACCAAGTTATACGTTGAGGAGATGAAAAGTAAACGGCTTTTAAATAATATAAAAGGTATGCCGGAAATATTTCAACAAGACAACGGTTTGATGAAAAGAATAGCAATCGGTAAACTTGTCGGCCGAGCTCTCAGTCTATATATACAGGCACCATTGCTAATCAGCCGGGCGACTTTCCAAGCAGACCCGATATATGACATTCCAGAGATTACCAACTGGGATTTAATAAAAGTATCGCCCTCAACCGGATTGATCTATCCAAGTTCTGATTTCGAAGTCTTCACTCAGCAAGCTGACGGCAGCATAGATAATTTTAATTATTTAACGGACTCGGTCATCGATTTGGTAAGACAACAGTATAACAAACAGGTTGAGTACGGCATCGTCCTAAAAGGACAGTACCCGGCAAGAGCCGAAGTTATCTAGAACCGATTAATTTTTAATATCATTAGTTGTTTTTGTATTGCTGGCCAATTGTTGTTAATATAGCTCATGTTATGCGCCCTCGTTCCTATTTACCTAAACTGAGTGGCACCGAGGAAGAAACCAGGATTGGTTATGCCCGCTATGCCGAAGACCGGCTGGTTGACTTGCAGCCGTTCGATCATACGGAGCTTAAACAACTGAATAAATTGATCCATGATCACTGTGAGCCGTTGATCTTAGATGCGCCAACCTCAATATTTTTTCGGGAAAACGGCTCGAAAACATATGTCGACACTGGCGGCGTAGAACTGGCAACTCCGGAAGTCAACAACCCGGCTGATCAAGCAGTCTATATCAAGGCCAATGCTCTGCTTTTAGAAAAAGCGCTAGCGGATTTTCTTAAGCTAAAAAGTCGCAAGCGCGGCGAGGACGTAACGGCCGTATTTCAACGGCGGACGATAGACAGCCGAGGCAACACTTGGGCGTGTCATGATAACTATTCGGTTGATAGTTCGGTTGGATATAAACGAATGGTTTCGGACCAGTTGCAGCCAATCAGTCGACTGTGGCTTGGCTTTATTACCTCCCGTAACTTTATAACCGGCGCCATGCGCGTCGGACCGGCCGGAGCGGAATTCTCCCAAAAATTAAGCCAACCGCACAACTTTAGCCAATACAATTATGGCAACTCGATCCTGCGGGTAGATGTTAATGACGAGCAGCGACTTGAGTTAAGATGTAACGATATTAATCTGCAGGATTGGGCGACAGTTTGTCGGGTCGGCGGCGGGGCAATGTTCTTGGCCGCCACGATGACACCGATCATCACCAATAAGCTAATTAACTCAATGCATTATGCCATGCCCTGGCCGCGAAATGACACCTGGAATGATATACCTTTAAACCAGAACCTCGAGTTGACTATGAGCCGGCAGCTGAAACAAAACATTGCTGTCCAGCGGTTTACTTTTCAGACAATTTTAAATGATTATGAAGCGGCTACCGGTCAACCCATGCCCAGGACCTATCTGGAGATTGGTAAAACTATTCTTGATTATTGTGACGAAGTAGAAGCCATTGCCAACGGACATGGTGACATTTACCAGCTTGCAGACCGGGTCGACTGGGCAACAAAATTATATACTATCAGGCGAGATATCCGGCGCAACTCTAAGAGACGTTTAAACGACGCTCGAAGTATCTATTTAGATTTACTGTACGACCAGATTAAGATTACGGCAACCCCCAAAGGTAAATTATCGACAAGCCACGGTTACGGTCACATAGCTGCCAACAAGACTAGCTTTTATGGCAATCGGCCACATTTATTAGAACGGGCTATGAGATTTCCGCCGGCAAAATCACGCGGAGCCGTCAGGTTGGCGTATGCCCGCCGTTACGGCAATAAGCTGGTCGACTGCGACTGGTCATCAATCCAACTCCAGGACGGCAGTAATATTCGCACCATAAATCTAAGTCCAGATCTGGCGGATACTTAATGAAGCCCGGCGGCACAGCTTGACTATTTATTATCGGATTCCCTGGCAGATTTTAGCACTTTAGACATCCAGATAAGTTCATGCCAGGGTTTAATACAATGCCTACGGTATGATTCATCCAATAGACTGCCTTGTCCGTCAAACAGCTCCTGTACGTTTGGAAAGTGAAGATCGGTATAAGTCGCCACCAATCCCATTTCTCTAACCGACTGGACAAGTGCCTCGATGGCCCTGACCCCTCCCCATGAGCCAGAAGATACACCGGCAAAAGCCACCGGTTTATGATTATAGTTTTCCAATTCACTGTCCAGCATACGCTTTAAACTACCGGGAAAACTATGGTTATATTCCGGCGTAACAATAAAGAAACCATCCGCCCTGGCGGTAAGTTCGCTGTAGCGAACGTCTTTTCCCTCTGGATCGTTGCCGTCACCGGGAAAATAAAAGTCCTTCGGGTCGATCAGTATCGTATCTACCTCTTCAAGTGTCGCACCAACGTCGGCCACCAGTTTGGCTGCCCAGTAACTTTTTCTTTGAACCCTAGTCGTACCGGCCAGTACCGGCAGAAATAATTTAGCCATTAGCTATCTGCTACTTTAGCATAAGCAACCAGCATATAAAATTTTTTAGATTAACCAGCGTAGGCATATAGTAAGTTTGCTAACAGCCGACAAAGACAACCCGAAATTATCATATTGACTATGGATGAGCTGACTTTAACCAGTCCGGTTTTTGCTGATGGCGGCGAAATACCAGTGAAATATACTTCTGACGGCGATAATATAAACCCGCCGCTGGTGATCGGCGGTGTCAGTGAAGACGCGGTTAGCCTGGTTTTACTGGTTGACGATCCCGACGCGGCAACCGATCCGGACGGCCCGGGAAAAATATTTGATCATTGGGTGGTATATAATATTGACCCGTCTACTAGAACTATCGAGGAGGATAGCGTACCCAAGGGGGCGCTCGTCGGCCTTAACAGCCTGGGTCAAGCCAAATATATCGGACCGGCTCCCCCCAATGGCAGCCACCGGTACCGTTTTCAGTTGTTTGAACTAAGCGACAGGATAAATAGTTTGGCTCTAAGCTCCAGCAAAGACGAGGTTATCCAGACAATGGTCAACTTGACTCTTAGGAAAACTATACTAATCGGAACATATAAACGTCGTCACTCATAAGCAACGTCTAGTTAACCGTCGTCTGATCAGCTTCTTTGGTTTCCAGTACAACATCTTCTTGCTGGCCGACAGGTTTTAAGATGTTGTCAACCAATTCATCCAGCTGGTTGTTGGATAGATTGGCCTTAACTGCGTAGCCTTCAATACCCATATTCCGAAGTCCGGCTGGTGCGTCAGCTTCGTTCAAGTTGGATATAATAAACACCGGTATCGACCGGCCCCAATCGCTTTTACGCATCGTTTCAAGAATCTGATCGCCGGCGATTTTAGGCACCATCAAATCGAGTAGCACCAGATCAGGCAACTCCCGCTCAATCATGTTTAGAGCGGCAATGCCGTCATAAGCCGTGAAACACTGATAACCCAACAGTTCCAACCTGGTCTTGTAAATGTCAGCCAAACTGACATTATCTTCGACAATGACTATTTTTTGTGATCTACCGAATTGGTCCATACACTTATTCTAGCCTATTTTATAGCATTACGCTTATATTCATTTTCCATCTTGACCAGGCTAAAAGCAAACTTTAATTTGGTGTAAGAACTTACATAGCACGGCTTTATGGCTACAGTTCAGAATATATCAAGAGGGAGGAACAAGCTATGTACCTACTGGAAAAAGAACTAAGGGCAACGCTGAAATCATTGGGAGCACGCTGGTATGAAGTCCGTTTACCTGAAGTGTTAATGCTCTGCAACCTGTTGCAAGAGAATGAAACTGTCATCGGAGTAGTATTCGGTAAGTATAAGCACTTCGTTGAACAGGCTAACGGCCGGGGTGTGTTGGTCGCCACCAATTACCGGATTCTTTTAATTGACAGGAAACCGTTATATCTGCGATACGAAGAGCTGCCATATAACATGCTCAACGGATTCAGTTTAACTAGCGCTGCCGGATCATCAAGCTTTACGCTCGAGACCCGGGTAGGCGATATTAAGCTGAAGTCCTGGAACCACCGCAGCGCCGCCAAATTCATCCAAGCGATTGAAAAATATATTATCCGGGCCAGCAGCCCAATGGACTATATCTACCGGCGATAGCCAACGTCAGTCTAGCTATCAGGGTACGCGGGAATCAATCGTGCTGGATGACAAACTCACCGACTGGCTTTGCATCAGCGCCAAAGCCGGTTTGGCGGTTACCAAACTAAACACCATCAGCGATAGAATCAATATCACAACCGTTGATGCTACCATCGATTCGACCGGAGTGGATCCGGGCCTAGGTTGCTTAAAGTAATACTTCTGCTTAGCCCGGTAATAGTCCCTCAACCGGATAACTTCTTCGGCCATAAGCAGCATTGATGCTAGATAAACTACCGGTAGCACTACCCATGGTTTTTTTGCCTTAAGTAACCAGCCGCCCAGATAAGGCACATGCCAGAACACCTCTCCTTTGATGCTTGATTGGGTGATCGGCACATCGGCCACTTGATTGGCGTCGCCTTTGGTAACAAAACCGTACTGGCCGTTGCCGATCGTATAGATCTTAATAATCCGATGCGACAACGTCTCAGTCGGTATCAACGGATTGACGTAGGTTATTACGTCCCCAACCTTTAACTGGTCAATCGGGACGCGGCGCACGAACACCAATGAATATTGCGGAATGGCCGGCTGCATGCTTCTGGTTGGGATAGCCAGGGCCTTTAACCCCGTCGCTGACCAGCCAAAAAGCAGAAGTACCACGCAGCCAAACAAAGCCGCAATAACCAAGCTGCCGTTAATCGTCTTAACTAAAAGTTTCATTTAGCTCCTGCTCTAAAGTAAAACTTGTTACGAGGCGACACCGGTAAAGTCAAGATTAAAACCGTTGGTTTCGACTGTCATGACTGTCTGATTACCGACAATACCACCGCCCAACGACGCGTCAACGCTGCAGTTCGCCTGTTGACCTGCCGGCAAAACGCCGCTAAGTGTGACGCCGTTGCCGGACAGCTGGTTGAAGTTAACCGGAGACGCTCCTTTTGGCAGCCAGAAATTGGTCGAACCGCTGACACAGTGCAAGGTAAGAAAGGCCTGATTTAAGTTCACGTTAAAGTTGCCGGTACTGCTGCTGCCGCTCGGGTCGACAACCGTGAAGGTCGGCGGTTGATCGAATTTAACATTAATCGCCAATGGCGTGTTACCGGTATTCTTCAGTGAAAAATATTCGGTTTGTGACGGTTGGCCGCCCGGCACCATTCCGGTGAAATTAAAGCCAGGAACCGTATTGCCCCATGTTTTGGCATTGCTGTCCCAAATTTGCAACTGGGCGTTAGCATTTAGCGTGTTATTGGTCAGTTTGACCGTGTTTGATGTTAGCTGGGCATAAGTGATGCCGCCGGCGATAGCTACAATCGCCCCCATCGTGCCAATGGCTCGCACCATCGGATTAATTTTATGTAATTTGAACATAACTCTTCCCTCCTTAAGTTGGATGATTTTATTGTATAATTTACGCTTAATATATCAAGCGCTGTGTTTATCAGCGTTTGTTGGATATTTAACAGCGGTAATATGTAGTTTATATTACATTTAGATCCATGGAAAAAGGCGAATATCTAGTCGTGCGCCCTACCTCAAGCGGTGATGTTGAAGAGCTGGCAGCCCGTATGATGTATGAAACCGGTACCATCAAGCTGGTGATTAGAAGTTTTGTTGAATCCGGCGACACCGATCAAGAGATAACCATGACAATTAATGAACACTCGGGTCCGCTGACCGGTCCTAGATTGTTAGGCGGCAGAGTGCTAGGCGAGAATTTTTATGCTCACGTCAGTATTTCCGGTAACCCGGACGCACCGGCCGTATTGAGCATGACCCAACTCGAATAAGGCTTAACCGGTTGGCCATTAACAGATGACAGCATTGCTGCCAAAAGCCAGCCAACCCTGGGCTGGACGCACCGCACCGCCGTTAACCAGATTCGTGATTGCCGATAAACAAGCAGTGGCGTATTTACCACAGCCCTAGCCTAATCAATCGATGGACTGAATCGCCTGAATCTCGTTTGACGGGACTAAGCCGCCGGACTTAGCCTATTAGGCCGGTCTCTGACTTGAGCTGGTTGAAACGTCTAACTGTTTGATGTTGGAGCGTTAAAGATAGATAATATTGGTATGCCCGAGAGACTAAATGGTAGTCACTATTCGATTGACATGTATCTTTTCGAAGACGGATGCTTACCTCAGCCGACAAGTGAGCGGCAAATTGGATATGATGTTTTTGCCAGGGCAATAATCTCGCCCACCGACAAGGATCCGGATAACCCAGCTAGTTGTAAAACTATCTTTGATTTCAATCATATCCCCGGCGATGCCAGTTCACAGTCGCATATTGAATATATCGACCACGGCTTGGGTATGGAATTAGCCTGGCGAATTGATCGTTGGGACCGGGCGCTGGTAGGCATCGGTTTCGCAATATCATCTCCGAATAATAACCGTCAGTTTAAAGACGCGTTTTATTTGATCTCGCCAAGACGCGGCTTAGCATCAATGTATGGTATAACCATCGCCAACGATCCCGGTACAGCCGATATCGATAGTAGCGCCGAAGCTGGAGTGTTATTAATCAATAACGGTGTTGATCCGTTTTACGTGACTAAGCACGCCCGGATAGCCCAGCTCATATTTGGCAATGCACTTAAGCCGGAGTTTAATATTGTTACCGAGCTACAGGACCTGGGCAATAATCAGCAACCAGGCGGATTCGGCAACCATAGGAGTGATGATAGCTATGAATAAAACGTCAGTATTAGTCATGGATGTGCAACCGGGCATTGTTGAACGGATTGAAGCTAAGGACAGCTATTTAAAAAAGTTAAATAAACTAATTGATCGGGCTCATCTATCGGAAATAATGGTCATATTTGTAGTTGTCGGCTTCCGGCCCGGTTTTCCGGAAATTAGTTCAACTAATAAATCGTTTGCCGATGTTAAGCGCTCATACCGTGAGTCAATGATTACACCGGTACCGGCAATCCAACTCCAGGAGCAGGATATATTGGTGACTAAGCACCGGGTCAGTGCATTCAGCGGCAGCGACCTGGAGATGATCTTAAACGCCAATCACGTAAACCACCTTATCCTGACCGGAATCGCTACCAGCGGTGTTGTCCTGTCCACCTTAAGAGAAGCCGCCGATAAAGATTATCAGCTGACAGTTGTCGAGGATTTATGCGTCGATTTCGACCCCGATATTCAGCAG
>DAHXLX010000014.1 GCA_027365775.1 Candidatus Saccharimonadota bacterium
CGATGACCAGCAAGCACGCATATTTGAAAAGTTCTACCGGGTTAAACATGATGATCGGGCCAATGTACCGGGTACGGGTCTGGGCATGTACATCACCAAACAGTTCATAGAAGGTATGGGCGGTACGGTCTGGTTCAAATCAGTTCATGGACAAGGCACGACATTTTATTTCAACTTACCGCTCAACCAGCCAGCAGCAAACACACAACCAACTAGCCCGGCCGCTAATCCGATGTTTACAATGGTCAAATAACTATCCTAACCAGAATTGAAATAACGTTTTCAAAAAGCCAGTATTCGAAAATGGCATAAAATTAAAGCCCAATCACACACATAACCGCATAAATTAACGAATACACAACAGTCACCGGCAAAGGCATAATCCTGCGCAATAGGGATGTATCGATAGTCATTGATATAAATACTTAACCGAAGCCACGTGTCGACGCTGAATAACCTGGTAACAGTCCGCACCTATTATTACCGACCCAGAGATAACAAGTTATTAACAAAACTCTAAGGCCATATCTACGGATGGTTATGGTTTTGTTCAAACCGTCAGGTTCCTTGTGTTTTAGCACATCATCTAGGATTTATGTTTAAAACAAGATCTTTAAACAAAAATAGGTTTGAATTTAATTTTTAATTAGACTACGTTTCCAATCGACATGATGGATGTAGCTTAAGTTTAAAAGCGTCATGGAATTGAGCAACTACTACTAATTGGTGCGCTGACAAACCTAATCAGCGTAATGAACCAACTACTTGATATTAATCAGGCGAAGGTTAGGTTTTGTTAGTAATAGCGTTAATTTGGGATTGGGTCAAAGGAGCCCATGGCGACCCTCCCGGATTCGATGAAGCAGCAGCCGGACTTTGGCCCTGATTCCACCATTTTGCTTGGTACGGCACGCCGTTAAACAGAACCCGATCACCGGCGTTATAGGTTACCGTACCAGACCAATCGGGATATGTGCCCGCCGGCAGGGTTGCTTGCGGAACTGGTTTTTCACCTGGCAAAACCGGGCCAATTAACTCCCAAGGAGTTTGCCAACTCTGGAGAACCGGATCGTCCGGTAGATCGCCCTGAGTCCACCATTTTGCTTGGTAGACATTGTGATGCCATACCACCTTAGTGCCTTCCAAATAAGCTGAGTTGGCCGACCAGATCGGGTAGGGACTAGTTGCTGGATTATCGGGGGTATTTAAATAAGCAGGTTTGGTATCCGCTTTGGTTATCAGACCGGCGCTAAGTTCGATACTGCCCTTGAAACCGTAGCCAAGTAAATCGGCGAAGTTACCAGCAGCACCCTCGTTAACACCACTACAGGAATTTGAAACGATAGATAACGTGACATAATTACCGCCACATGTTAAATCTCGGTTCGCCGACCACATTGACATTCTACCGACATGATGCGACAGTGCAAACGCATTCAGCGCTTTGGCATCGGACACAGTAAACACCTCTTTGGAGTCATCGTTCTGCCCGATCATTGGCGTTAAACCTAATTTAGACCACAATGTTCCATTATTCAGATAAATGCCGGCTTGCTGGTAGAGAATGCCAAGCTGCCGTACGGATTGTATTGCAGCACTTTCCGCACCGCTGATCATGCTTTGGCCTGAAACCAGACTTTGACCGAAATCCATCGTCATAATGTTTACACCAGCCAGGTCTACTCCGTGAGACAACATTGTCGCTACCGCGTTGGTACCGGCCTGACTAAGACCCTGAGTCGTAACTGGCAGCGTCAACCAAACCGCAAGTTTGCCACCGGCAGCCCTTCGCACTGATTGCAATCTATAGATTGCCTGGGCCCGTCTGACCATAGCAGCAGCGTTGCTAAGTGTAGATCCTTCCAGATCCAGGTCAATCGTATCAATTTTATATCGATCGATTACACTTTGATAAGCGGTATACAATGCTTGAATATTGGTGCAGTTATCTGCCAGTTCTTGATTAAGTTTGCCACCAAACGATACCGCGACACTGCCGCCTTGTTCCTGTAACCTGGCAATCCGTCGATCAAGATCCAATGACACTGATGCCTGATACAATGTATATGCACCGCCCCAAGACGGCATACAAGGCTTTCCCGGCATAGATACGATAAACGACAGAATCGCATCTTTATGCGAGGTTGAACCCAGATTTTCAAACGCATACATCGGCGTCGCCGTGACGTCTACATAGGATGCGAACCAGGGGTCGGTTGGTCCGTTTACGCGATTTGCCCGCCATTGGTAAACGGCGTATACTACACCACTACTTAAAGCAAAGAACATAAAAACCGCGATCAGCAATCGCAACAACGACAGCTTCCTGACAGTAGCAGTATTAAATGTTTCCATACATTTCCTCTTCAGCCACATAACGGCTCGGTGCGTTAGTCGGTGCATTACTGCCGTGGTAAAGAACCGACCGCCAGTCTATAATTAGATCTTCGGCATCGCGTTGCGGCGTTTTAACAGGAACCTCTATATAGAGCCAGCTAATAAACGACCGCCATAAGTCAACAAATGCATTACGGATACCGATATAGGCAACTACCGCCCATGTTGTTAGTAGGGTATTAATGCCGGCAAACACGGCATTGCCCCAGTTATGTATTTGCTCGTCGCGGTAAAAAGTAAACAGTGAGAATCCTATAATAAGCAACGGCGTAATGATATATACCGCCGGGGTCAAGGTCCGGTTCTTTACTTTTGGAGTCCTAGCAAAAGGAATCTTCTTGCCGCTTAAAGCCTGTTGGATAGATTTTGCCACACCGGCAATATTGACTGGTAGCAGCATTAAATTAAAGCCATAAATCCTTAACACATCACTTCGTTTATAGCCGCAATACTTTAGATCACTGGCCATTGCTAGAAAATAGGGTAGTGCGGCAAGGATCACAAACGGACTAAGCAATCGACCGTCATATGGATAGGCCAATAACAACACTAGTCCTAAACTAGCCCAGGCAATAGAAGCCATATAATTCAATCTAAGTAGTGTTTCGGCAAGCAAAACCGTTTCGTTATTACGTTTACGAGCCCGGGTGTGCGACCACAACTTGGGAATAATTAATAATCCGCCGTTGGCCCAGCGACGCCGTTGAACTACCAACGATCCGAAATCCGGCGGCGTAGCACTATAACTTAATCGTTCTGGATAGTTAACCAGTGCCCAACCGTGCAGCGTTAAATCAATACTCGACTCGGTATCTTCAATAACCGTCCGGTCCTGGATAAAGCGCTTGATTTCAAACCCACCAATCCATTCGCTTTCGCTTATATCTTCTAGCGCCTGCTTGCGAATCACGGCATTAGCACCAACCCAGAAAGTCGCACCGTAATAGCTCATGCCCTGGTGAAGAATGTGTTGGATATCCGTCGTCGCTCCGGCTAGACGTTCAATCCGCGTTGATGCTCCCCTGAACGACGAGTACGGAGTCTGGGTTACGGCAACCCGTTCGTTGCCTGGCTGCTGTAGGAAATAGACTAACCGCAGGCAATACTCACGTAACAGTATCGAATCGGCATCAAGAGTTAGCACAAAATCACTGTCCGGAAAAGACAGGTCATGCGGCTTCGGTAGACCTACCCGCACCAAGACCGGCCCGTCAGGCGATGGCATCTCTCGATACGCACCTCCCATAAGACCGATATATGAATTGAGGTTCATCGCCTTATTCGGTTCGTGAGAGAGCGATGCATACTTTTTCCGTTCGAATACCTCAATGTCGAAATTAAATATCCATTGCAGTCTTAAATATAGCTGCCGGACACGATCTTTCGGCAACTTAGCTCGCTCCTGGTGTGAAGTTTCAAGCGCTTTAGCTACTAACTCCAAATCTTTGGCAAGTTCATCTAAAACCTGTTCAATAAAAAAGATGTCGACATGATCATCGATCGCTTCGCCACTAGACATTCGATTAAGCCATTGAGCAGCATAGCGGTAAAGCTCAATTAACGATTTTATCTGTGACGGTTCCGCATAAGACCAGGAAGAAGATTGACGATCAAATTCTTTGATTGCTTCGGATATATGAGTACGCGGTTCACTGAACAACTGCTTTATTTCTTCTCCTAAACGGCGACTTTCATTAAGCTTTTTCAGCTGCTGGTGATTTTTAGGGTTGGGATTGTTGTCTAGTAACAGTACAACCCTTAGATCGGGATACTCCTGGATAGCTGCCGATATGAGCGTTTTTCTGATGACTGATGGCTCTTCCTCATATGAAGGCACTAAAACAGTTATCGAAGGTCGATTCTTGTCAAAATATCGCTCGAGCTCGGCCCGCGGAACACGGATGTGCTTTTTGAATCTCTGGAATGCACCTTGACGGGTAATTAGATACATCAGCGACGAAAAGATCAAAAAAGTTACGATCGCCAGGTAAATCAACGCCTGCATCGTAAAACTGAAGCTAGAATTTCCTTCAAAGAACTGTCGAACAACAGTGTAGATAAAATAAGTCAACCACAAGGCAGAAGTTATTACGATTGCAATCCGGCTCAAACTGATTTTTCTGGTTGATGGAATATCATGTACCATCGGCAATGGTTTAAGGCGCTTTTCAGCACCCCACTGGTGTTTGCGATTAAAATCTTGCTGTATCATGACACTGTTTAACTAAAGCCCTGCCCATAAAGGCCGCTCAAGTAATTCATATTTAATTTAACATCCTATTGCGTTTTATGCAAGTTTCACGCAATATTAATTATTGCTACCGGATTTAAGTGCGCGAATTGTTTTGTTGCTGCTGCAGGTATACGACCGTCATCAGCGCTTTTGCAGACTCTAAACCGAAATTAGATGTTTTATCTGTGTCATGAAATGCGCACTCGAAAAACTTGGCAGGCTCGATTACATTAATAGCCAAAGCCTTACCGTCGGTCGGATTTAGCAGGATTTCACCGATACCCCAGCATTGTTTACGGGACTCGAATTTCTTAAGCGCATCGTCATCTACAGTGTCGACGCCATCCACGTAAAAAACAGCGGCTGAGCGTAAGTTGCTCAGTGCCCGCCGGACAAAAGTCTCGGAAGTGAATTCGCCTAATTCATCTGCATTCTTTTGCCAATATTCTTCATCGAAACCATCGATTCCTGGTATGCTTTTAAGCCATAGTAAAAATGCCGGCTCTTGGCTGATTTCAACCTTAAAATGCGCTTCGTCGCGAGCGGTCACCAGCCGGCCTAAACGGCCACGCCAATTCGGTATAAATTCAATGGCTGAGCGACTACGTCTAAGCTGTTCGGCTGCCGCATTAACAACAAATTGTACTCGGCTCAGCTGGATTGCGTCCAGTGCGCTCTTGGTTTCCGTTTCATCGGCGCCGCTTATCTCAACCGATTGCCGGATTGATTCCAAGCTTACATATTCATCTATGTCCCTAAACTTGTCCATATCTTATTTTATAATATATATATAACTAGTAGCTGCAAAAAAACTGGCAAGCATTAAGACGGTTCTGACGGTTCCTATATAATGACGGTATGTCCATTTTAGACTTCGTGCTATCGCTGGCAATCATCTCGATCGGAGCCGGCTTATTGGGCTCTTTGGTTGGACTGGGCGGCGGGATTATCATCGTGCCGGTATTAACGCTTATTTATCACGTAGACATCAGATTAGCAATCGGAGCCTCTATTTTATCGGTGATTGCGACCTCATCAGGCGCAGCAGTTACTTACGTTAGAGAGAAACTGACCAATTTACGAGCCGGTATGTTTCTGGAGATCGCCACTACAATCGGCGCGATAACCGGCGCGTACATAACCACCCTGATATCCGGCAATGCCTTGTATATATTATTTGCGATCGTGTTGGCGTACTCAGCTTCGGCGATGTTCCGCAACCGCCACCAAGATAAAGTACTGACAACATCAACCGACCGGCTGGCAAACTTTTTCCAGCTGCACGGCGCTTACTATGATCAAAACGAACATCGTCAGATCGTCTATAAAGTCACCGGCACCAAACTCGGGTTGGCGTTGATGTATATTGCCGGTATGATATCGGCACTATTGGGTGTCGGATCCGGTGCGCTAAAAGTTCCGGCTATGGATATGGCAATGCATATGCCAATTAAAGCTTCCGCTGCGACCAGTGATTTTATGATCGGTGTCACGGCAGCCGCCAGCGCCGGTGCATATTTCGCCCGCGGACAAATTAACCCGGTCATCGCTGCGCCGATCGCAATCGGCGTGCTAATAGGAGCGATTATCGGCTCGAGACTGCTTAACCGAGTCTCGTCACGATACGTAAAACTCCTGTTCTTGTTAGTATTGATAGTGGTAGCGATTGAAATGTTGCAAAGAGGTCTGTCGTGAAGCCAAACAAAACGGTTAGTAGCATGGAGCTTATCGTCAGTTCGGTATTGCAGGCCGGCGTTATAATCAGCTCAGCAATAATCTTAGCCGGCATTTTTCTGTTCTTCTTGCATGACAAGCAAAGTGGATCTTACCACCAATTTACCCGAACTGGTTATTTATTCCCGCACAACCTTGCAAACCTTATAGCCGCAGTTAAATCGGGCAGTGGAGTCGGTTTGATCGACTTGGGTGTTTTAATACTTATTCTAACGCCGGTTCTAAGAGTCGCTACATCAATATTGCTGTTCTTGCGACGCAAAGATCCACCTATGACCGTGGTGACATTGTTCGTCCTGCTGATACTTATTGGTTCGTTTATCCTTGGACTTACTACAAGGTAGCTTGACGGGACACTAAATCTTAATTATTTGACTTTATTGGTCGGCATTAAAGGATTTTATTAGCCATGATGTGGCATAATATGCAACTAGTAAGCATTATTACTAATGAAGCAAAAAGTCGGACGACTTAAGAAGAAATTAACTACCAGCAACGACATAAGGAACCTGGTCTGGCTGGCAGTATTTTTAATCATTATCTGCTCGCTTGCATCAGCCCTACTGGTTAACTTTTTTAATAACCTCTACTACAGCAGGCAATTGCTTCAAGCCAATAGTCAGTCGGCCATAGCTCAAACCCGACTCGGCAAATATCGCTACGATGTCAAATTCCTGATCGATAACAGTAGCAATCAGTTTAATTGCTACGATCTTCACTCCAATTACACCCGCAGTATCTGTTTTCAGCACCAAAAAACAATTTCCATGGCCGGATTATAACTAGCTGCAGCTGGTGCTAATAGGCAAGTTGATCGCATGTGAACTATAGCCGGACAATACGCCGCTGCAACTATATACCAAATTGTTACCGATTAGATTTGGTAACGAACAGGTATAGCTCAAGGCCAGATCTGTGGGATTGGCTGCCGCGTTGGTGCTGCCGATGCATTGAAGCCGGTTGGCTGTTGGATCGGCTGGCCTAAAACAGCTTAAGCTAACGTTGGCCGCCCGCTGCATGATTGTGCCATTGCAAATCATAAATAACGAATTGCCGGTTGCCGGCGAAGTACAGTCCATACCGGTAATCAGGTAATCCGGCGAAAGAGGCACCGCCGACGCACTGTTATTGCAGCTGATCTGAACCGCAGGATACAGGCTGCGCGGGTTTACATTGGTTGGCGTATGGGTGCTATCTAGATGTGTCGTAACCGGAGCATGACTCGTTTTAATAGACATCGTGCGCACAACATAATAACCAGTTATTATCAGGGTACAGACAACAATCAATCCGAATATCGTTTTCATCATAACGATTTATTGGCAACTATACACCGGCTAGCTGATAAACTGTTTAACTATTATCAAAAGACTGCAAGCCAACCATAGGAACCGTTTTAATGCCAGCAACATTAAATAATTAACTAGCCGTTTAGCCGTTCTGGTATAATCAACTAATTAACAATTTAATAATATGAAGAGTGCAGCGAGAGATCTAGCTTGACGACCTGCCAGCAACCTACGGTTTACGTAAGGTGCTCCTTCTAGCCCGCATCCAGGGAAAGATATCCATAGATGATCCTTCCTGCAAATGCTGAAAGGATTTTTTTATGTCAATATTCAGAACCGCTGAGAGTGTATCGCCCAAGCATCCGGACAAGCTTTGCGACCAAATATCCGATGCCGTATTGGACGCCTATCTGGAAAAGGATCCGGATTCCAGAGTTGCCGTGGAAGCGGTCGGCGGTCATGGCAAAGTCCTGGTTATCGGTGAAGTTACATCTAAACAGAAGATCGAGATAGAACCGATAGTCAGTCGACT
Source organism: Candidatus Saccharimonadota bacterium (assembly GCA_027365775.1). GTDB lineage: Bacteria > Patescibacteriota > Saccharimonadia > Saccharimonadales > UBA4665 > JAJZWH01. Next base: position 8,186 of record DAHXLX010000014.1, read on the forward strand.
GGCCGGCAAAGTGGAAACTGAAGTTAAAATTGTCCACCAAAGTCCGGAGATCGCTAAGGGCGTAGACACCGGTGGTGCCGGCGACCAAGGAATTATGGTCGGCTACGCCTGTAGCGACACACCGGAATTTCTGCCGCTGGAGACGGTATTGGCCCGGAAATTAAACCAGTACCTGTTCAATATCTGGCCGTATGATGGCAAAACCCAAGTAACCTTAAAAAACGGCGTGATCCAATCACTGGTTGCAAGTTTCCAATTTGCCAGCCAAAAAGAACTTCAACAGGCAGTCGGGCAATGGCTAAATGATGAACCGTTGGCCAGACACAAAAAAAATACTCTGCTTTGCGTTAATCCGGCCGGCGACTGGCAAATCGGCGGCTTTGCGGCCGATACCGGTTTAACCGGACGTAAGCTGATTGTTGACAATTACGGACCGCACATTCCGGTCGGCGGCGGCGCCTTCAGCGGCAAGGACCCTAGCAAAGTCGACCGGTCGGCAGCTTATATGGCCCGAAAAATAGCGATTGACTACATCAAGAAAACCAAGGCTCACGACGTATTTATCGAGTTGGCATATGCCATCGGCAAGGCCGAACCGCTTGAAGCAACCGCAACCATCGATGGTGTACAGGAACAAATTACCGGGTATGATTTAACCCCAGCCGGAATAATCAAATTCTTGAATTTGAAACGACCGATCTTTGAACAAACCGCCAGATACGGCCACTTCGGTCACCATGAATTCGTTTGGGACCGGTAGATTGGCTTAATTTCCCCGGTCCTGTCCGGCAGTATTAATCTTGTTGATCAGGCCAGCAAACTGCTCGGCTTCCTCGGTTGTCAAATTCTTCAGTATATAGCCGTCAGCACCACAGATTTCGGCAATAAGCTGCTTGCGGACACGACGGCCTTTCGGGTTTAAATCGACCATCTTGCTGCGGTGATCAAGTTTATCACTATATCGCGTTACCATTTGTTTCTGTTCCAACCCGTCAACTATTCCGGTCATGTTCGACGGGTCACAGTTAAAAAGTTTGGACAAGGCATTCATCCGATACGGTTTATCGAGCAAGCATAGGACAACAGCTTGCATACCGGTCAGCTCATGGGCTGACGCCAACTCAAACACCGCGTGCTTGGAAAGCATCAAAAATACCATAAACTGGGTATATGATCGTTCAATTGTGGATAAAGCCTGATTGGTCATTGCACTTAGTTGACATGGTCAACTATTAAACTCTACAATTATTTCGTTTTTATCTTAAAAGACAATTAATCGTCTTTCAAGTCAGCCAACTCGCTTGAAAGTCAGGAGGCGATGCTAACTTGAAATGACTCATTCAAACGTCAAACCGAAATCGACCAATCATTGGCTCATACTGATTCTGCTGGCTCTGGCGCAATTCATGGTGGTCTTGGATATCTCGATTGTCAACTTGGCCCTACCTTCGATCCAACACAGCTTCCACTTGAATAATGCCGGACTGCAATGGATTGTTACCGCTTACGCGCTGGCATTCGGCGGATTCTTGCTCCTCGGCGGACGCAGTGCCGACTATTTCGGACGCCGACGTACCTTCTTGGCCGGCATTGTTGTATTCTCGCTGGCGTCACTAGCCACCGGACTAAGTCAAGATGGTTCGATGATCATCATCACCAGAGCGATACAGGGACTAGCGGCGGCATATATGTCGCCGGCGGCTTTGTCTATTGTGCTGGTTACCTACCGGGAAGGACAAGAGCGGAACGTGGCCCTTAGCGTCTGGGGTGCCGTTGCCTCGGGCGGAGCGGCTATTGGCGTACTGTTGGGCGGAATCATTACCCAATATCTGACGTGGCGTTGGAATTTCTTCATTAACCTGCCGATAGGGATTCTGGTCATCCTGGCATCACTTAAGCTATTACCCAGGCACGAATCTGAAGCTGAACGTAAGAGTCTGGACCTGTCCGGTGCCGTTGCCTCTACCGGCGGATTAATGGCACTGGTTTATTCATTAACCGAAGCGCCGACCTACGGTTGGAGCGATCCGCGGGTATATCTATCACTGATTATCAGCATATTGCTGCTCAGCTTCTTTATAGCTAACGAATACCGCAGTAAAGCACCGTTAATGCCGCTAAGGATATTTAAAATTCGCAACGTATCAGGCGCTGACGGCCTGATGGTTCTGTTATCCGCCGGTTTGTTCTCGGTTTTCTTTTATTGCACTTTATACATGCAAAATATACTCCGTTATTCGCCGGTCAAAACCGGTTTGGACTTCCTCTTGATACCGATATGCATTGCCATAATTGCCGTAAATATACCCCGGTTAATTAAACTCATCGGCCACAAGCCCATACTCATCATTTCGCCGCTATTAGTAAGCGGCGGCTTGTACTGGCTGTCGCATATACCGGTTACCGGCAGTTTCTGGAGTAATATGGCGCCCGGTTTAGTGCTGATGGGTTTCGGTATGGGCGGATTATTCGTCAGTGTAACCATTGCCGCTACCTCGGGTGTGCCGCATCACGAAGCCGGATTGGCCTCGGGTTTACTTAATACATCCCAGCAAGTCGGCGGCGCTATCGGCCTGGCAGTTCTCACCGGTATTTTGACCAGTGGCGCCAAGTCTTATATCAATAACCTCCATTTGAAAGCCGCACCAAGTGCATATGACTTATCGGCGGCAACAGTTCACGGCTTTCATAACGGCTTCTTAGTTGCCTGGACCTTCGGTATAGCCGCGTCATTACTTGCTATTTTCGTCATCAGGATTCAGAAAGACAAAACCGCCGCTAGCCATGCCTCACCGGCTACTCAACTTTAACCGAAAAAGTCTATGCCTTATTTAAAGTCAAGGCGTCGACTAATTGATGGACTCTAACGAAGTGACAGCCTAATGGACATTTCTGCCACAGAAGTATTAAACTCGGCCATTTCAGCATCAGCCGAATCGGTCTTGGCCCTAGCCGAATAACGGACAACAACCAATCATACAACGACCCCGACGAGCATTACAGCTTGGAGTTGACTCTATGACACTGCCCGCACCGCTGCGGTGACAATGGCGGTAAAGCGGTTACGGCAGTCGGATATCAGCGGCTGGATTGATTTTAGCAAGGTCTAAAGTCTATCAACTTTAATCGGAAAAATAGCGAACGTATTTCAGTTCAGGATGAAGATAATGGCTAGCACGGTTGTGATTGCCCGTTAACCACCACCTAGTCTGATGTCGTGAGCAACCATCGGCTACCGCTAACTGTTCATACAAGCTTGGCCGGACTTTCCCGCTGTAGATATTTGATCCAGCTGTCACCGGAAAGAGGGATGTGAAGCGGTCTGGGTCGAGTTAAGCAACCATGATTACGCTGATCGTATGAGACGGCCGCAACATAATGTTATTTAACCAACGCTACGAATACGAACCCCGGATGGATTATCGTATCAACTGAATGCGTCGATAGTTTAGTGATCTCCAGCAGGTTATCGCCAACGGGAATAACCATTTTACCGTGAGGCTTAAGTTGGTTTAGCAGCTCTTGAGGAACTTCATGATAAGCCGCACTGACCAGAATGCGGTCATATGGCGCATGTTTGGATAATCCCAGTTCTTTTTCGACTAAGTAAAAATTGGCGTTGGTAACTCCAACCCGGCGACAGTTTGCACTGCCAAACTCGACAAGCTCTTTTAAACGATCAACCGCGTAAACATGACCCTTACTACCGACTATCCGCGACAGCAGGGCGGCTGTCCAACCGGAACCGGAGCCAACGTCAAGTACGATGTTGCCGGTTCCCGCATCCAGCCATCCCAACATCAGTTTCACGGTACTGGGCTGACTACAGGTCTGGCCGTAACCGATCGGCAAGGGGATATCCAGAGCAGCATCTTGCTGAACATAATCCGGCAAAAAGTTTTGTCTTTTGACTTGATTAAATAATTGATTTAGCTTGTCCATATTAGCCGTATGCTCATCTATATTATCCATCCATAAGCGGTCCGGCCGATGTCAATAATCAGACTATACAGTCGATGGGCTTGCTATCCGACCACTAGCACCATGCCGATTACCAATCGAAAAGTCCGATGCTTAACTTCCAGCTCGGGCTAATATCGGTTAAATCGGGGAATATGCAACGAGCTAATAAGTTCAGATTGACAGAATTATGCCCCGGTTAAGCTTTTGACGATGAATTCAATAGCTGGTGACACGAAAAAGAACCGATTTTATAAAGCATCATTCATTCTTCGGGTGAACGATGTGTTATTTAGTCCATATCGTCGGATATTGGAGCTGTATTTAACTTGTCTGCGCACAAAGAACCGCTAGCAAACAAACGTTAAAACTAACGGCCGCAATCTTTTTTGGTTGGTAAGTAAGCAAAGCCGGTCGGGACATATGTCCAAGCCTATTTGTCATCGTTTAACAGTTTCAAGCAGCCCGATATTTGATTTAACCACTCTACTATTGCCACACACACGATCCTGTCCAATACAAGTAATCTTGAACTAAATTAGCATAAGTGTTAATAATTAATTATTAATCAACACACATACATTAAATGAATGAACAACGTCTTTCTGGCAGCGAGCTTCCTCCTGGAGTACGGCCTGATCAACCGGAAGCTTTATTAAACGACGCACCGCTTAGTGCAATTCCGTCACCGCCGGATAGTCTTGCGGGATTGCCAAGTGAAACACCCGTTGAACCGGCTACTAACGGAACGGACTTGGGCATAGGGTTTGATGACACAGCCAACGAGATGCCAGCCGATCCGGTCGAAGCTCAAGATCTGCAGAACCGATATACCGATGCTGAATTATTAGGCCGATCATTTCCCGTTCAGCGGGCAATTCATGAGCTGGGTACGCGCAGTATCAAAGTCTGGCAAGGGTTGAAAGCTAAAGTTCACAACGCCATTGATACACCGGGTAAAGTAATCCGTCAATTTGCCTACAACCGCGCCAAAAGCAGCTATGACCGTGTGGAAAAACGGCTTAATGAAGCCCATGATCTTAGGTTAAGACAGCGCCGACAAGTTTCGTTTGACCGGGCTAAAGACCGGTTGGATAGTCGCTCAGCCAGTCTCGATGAACGTGTCAGTCGCATGAGGGACAGAACCAGTGTGGTCCATGAAAACGCCGAAAATAGAAGACAGCAATTTACTGAAAAACTAATCGGACAACGGCAGTATGCGCTAGCAAGAAAAGAAGTCCGTCATCAGTTACGAAGCGATGGCGCCAACCGGCACGAAGTCAAGGCAATATTGGCGGAAATTCCAAACGATATGCTTGATCGGATCGGCAAGGTGTCAAGCGTAGCTGAAACCAGTCGCCGTAAATATGCTGAAGTTCAAAAATTTGAACAGAAAGCAACATCCCGGCAGGCAAGTATCGCCGAACAAATAGCCACAACGGAAACAAGAGCCCAAACATACGTCTCCACCATTAACCAAGCTGAAGCAGAGATAAAACAAATCCGGGACAAGACAATGTTGATTTCCGAACAGAATGCTCAAAATATCCAGGCGAAATTGGCCGATCTAAAAGACAATGATCCGGAGTACGACATTCTCATCAATCAGCTTCAGCAGGAAGAACAGAACCTGGCTACCTATCGGTCTCAGCTGACTTATTTAGATAATGTGGTAGCCAATAACCGCCTCAATCACAGTCGGGCTGCTGCCAGGCTGGCCGGTTTGCATCAGCTTCATAGCGAACATCAATCAAAACTGACCTATGCCAAGGAACAGGTTGGAACGCATAAACAAAGATATGCCACTCATAAATCGATACTAGACCAGGCAGTAAATAGCGCACTTAACCCAGAACCAGAAAGGAATAATGACTAATGGCACTCCTAAGCAAAGAGCTTTTAAAAGAACTAGGCATCGAAATGAGGGATCAGGATTATCAGTTGCTGGAAGAACACTTTGAGACAACGCTCCGTACCCGGGTGATCGAAGAGATTGTCGAGGAGCTTAGCATCGATCAAGCCCGGCAGCTGGCTACCATGCAGCAATCCAGCGATGAACAGCTGCTTAACTGGCTAAGGGCGAATGTACTTAATTTCAGCGAAATCGTTTCCGATGAGGTAGATATTCTACTGGGTGAATTAGCCGAAAACAGCGATGCTTTTAATAGAGCCGCTGACAATCAGTCCGACTAAACAAACCGGCAATCAATAAACACTAATGCTCGCCAATGCTTTTGCGTACGGCTGATCAATATTTTCCAGAACCCATTTGCCGCGAGTATTCAGCTGAAATGTTTTTGTGTGCTGCTTACTTAAGGGACCGATGTCCAAAGCCGGATTTATAGCTTCGCCCGGCAATTGCTTAAAGCTGGATATGCCCGGTTGGCTATTATCGGTAACATTCTTAAGCACTACAGTGGTACCCACCGGAACATTAAGCTCATTTGGCATGAACCCGTAGTCATCATAACGGACGAATATGTACCCGGCCGTTATCTGTGCATCCGGAGCCATATACTGATAATAATCAGATGCGGCGGCGGTGCCGATCAGGCCGCGCAGGCTGGGATTGTGATTGGCTTCATACTGCCATACACCGGGCCGGCTGAGTGTAAACTCCTTAGTCTGGTTCTCGCCGATAATACCCAGATCCAAAGCCGGGTTCTGATTCGGCTGATCGGCTAAAGCTTCGAATATCATCGGGCCTTTGGTGGATATGTTGGTCACCTTTACCGTTGTACCGACCGGAACATGAAAGAAGTTCGGATCAAAGCCGTAATTATCGAAATAAAGTGTCACACTCAGCTGTTTGGTAGCTTTTCGCTTTGGCGTGATATTTTGCCGATGAACGACTGGACGTACCACAGGATCGTCGGCAACCTTAAGCATCGGCTTAACCACCGTACTGCTCGCTATAAACAACACTAAAGCCAGACCAAAAACAATCAGTTGTTTCACATTGTAGTTTCTATAGTACTAAGCGATTTGACAGTCTGTAAAGTTGCCGACAGATTATGCAAAAATTAAGCTTGCTTGACGTTACTTCTAAACGGTTCGATACCGTTTTCGGCAAAAGCCTTTTTAATTCTACGCCTGAATTCTCCGGCGACCGACCATTGTTCACCGGGTTTCACTTTACCCGAAGCCTTAACCGCAAACGAGGTATCGCTAAAACTATCGATTCTTAAGAACTTAATCGGTTTGATTATCAAATCACCCCACTTATCATCGGCCTGCATATCCTTACCAACGTCATTTATGATATTTTCCACTAGATCGATATCAGAACCAATACTCACATTCATGTCGATAACCGATACCGAATAATGGAATGACATGTTTGAAATAACCGTTGCCGTACCATTGGTCACGATATGCATCGTCCCGTCTACGTCCCTCAGCTGCGTGGTACGGATAGTGATGTCCTCGACAACGCCAGAGGTAACAATCGGCGATCCGATATTACCCAGGGTAACCACATCACCAACCTGGTATTGATTCTCGATAATTATAAACACTCCAGCGATGTAGTCCTTGATAACGTTTTGCAGCGCCAAACCGGCGATTACGCCGATTAAGCCGGCACCGGTCAGCAAGGCGGTTAAGTTTATCTTTAGTTCGGTAAGTACGGTTACCAGCGCGATGATCCATAAGATGACCAAGAACAAGTTTTCGAATACCCGGTCCAAAGTTTTGGCCCGTTTATTTTTCTCACTATCGGACATGTTACGTTTCGTTTTAACCGCCCGCCGGATAACAAAACCAATCATTGATCGACCGATGATCTGCAGGATTATGGCGACACCGATCGTTAACACTATCTGGAATATCGGCTGATGCAACACGTCTTTAACGGCAGTAGAAGCAAAATACATATACAAACCTTATCAATCCGTCTAACATCTATCAAGATGCTTTAAGTTTTCTTAAGTATTGTAAAGACTTGGCATTGTCAGGATATAGTTGTAAAATTGATGGCATAAGCGTTTAGGTGGGGAAGATAAAAAATGCACATCTCACTCGAGGGTAAACGGGCATTGGTAACCGGCGGCAACTCGGGTATCGGCGCGGCCATTGCCGCTGAACTGGCCAAAGCCGGTGCTAAAGTGGCAATTAATTACGTGACCGATCAGGATACCGCCGAGAAACTGGCTGCGGAAATCCGCGCCAGGGGAAGAGACACGATAACTATCCAGGCCGACGTATCGCATAGCCGCGAGGTTGAAGCAATGTTCAAGCAGCTGGATGAACGCTGGGGCGGTATCGATATCCTGATCAATAATGCCGGTATTGATGGCATACATGCCAACACCTGGGAAATCGATATCGACGACTGGGAAAAAGTACTTAATATTAACCTGGGAGGGAATTTCTACTGCGCCAGACAAGCTTTGAGGCGAATGGTTGCCCAGAACTACGGTGTTATACTAGCCACTTCTTCGGTTCATGAGACAATCGCCTGGAGCGGACATAGTGCCTATACAACCAGTAAGGCAGCCCTGGGTATGCTGACCAAAACCATGGCTCAGGAAGCTGCACCCTATAACGTCAGAGTGTTGGCTTTAGCACCCGGCGCGATCAAGACCTCTATAAATAAAGACGTCTGGGACAACCCCAAGGGATATAAGGATTTACTGGAGAAAATACCGCTGAATCGAATCGGCGATCCGGAGGAAGTAGCCAGGATGGCAGTAGTTTTAGTTTCCGATACTGCATCTTACGTGACCGGACGTACCATTTATGTGGACGGAGGCATGACCGATTATCCGGATTTTGCGCATGGCGGTTAACTATGAAGACAAATAACTCAGACACCGATAATCAGGCTCCCGGCAAACCGGGCAGTGATGCCAAATGGTCACCAGGACAAAAGGATGCTGTCGGTACCGCGCTAAGCGATAGCTCAAGCAGTGTCTGGTTCACAGTCGGCAAGGGTACACTTAATGAAGTATTTTATCCGAGCGTAGACACACCCAGCATAAGAGATCTGTCTTTGCTTATTGCTGACGGCGAAGAATTCTTTTCCGATGAGCACGATTCAACGGAGACCAAAGTCGAATGGCATCAGCCAGGTATACCATACTTCAAAGTCGTTAACACCGAAACTGAGGGTCGATACGTACTGACAAAATATATTTTGACCGATCCCGAACATGATTGCGTCATCCAACGGGTGGAATTTAGTGCCCAGACTAATTATTCTCTTTTCGTCCTACTGGCACCGCATTTAGGGGGTCAGGGAAATGACAACAACGCCAGAATCGTCAAACACGGCAACCAGACACTTCTGGTAGCCGAAAGAGATAATTATGCCTTGGCTTTAGCCTGTTCCAAACCGTTCATCAATGCCTCGGCCGGATTCGTCGGCTTTTCCGACGGCTGGCAGGACATCAGCCGGCACAAGAAAATGACCTGGATGTACAAACAGGCATTAAAAGGCAATGTAGCACTGACCGGAGAGGTGGATATCCAGGACGTTAATGACCAATTTACGCTAGCTTTAGGTTTTGGCACGACTGTCGAAGAAGCGATTATCACCGCCCTAGATAGCCTGGGTCGTGACTTTGAGGACATTAAACAATCCTACGTTAGTGGCTGGGCAAAATGGTTGGAGCTACTACCGCCAAGTGCCAGCGACGAGGAAAAAAACAGCCTGGCGGTACTTAAATGCCACGAATCGAAAGCTCCACTGGGTGGCTTTATTGCCGCCCTGGCCAGTCCCTGGGGCTATGCACAGGGAGATTCCGACCGTAGCGGTTACCATGTCATATGGACAAGGGATATGGTTGAATCGATTGGCGGCTTGATTGCCGGTGGCGCCAAAGAACCGGTGTTCGAGGCCCTGAAATTCCTAAGCCGGACACAGCAACCAGACGGTCATTGGCCGCAAAACATGTGGATCAACGGACACCCCTATTGGAATGGCATCCAGATGGATGAAACTGCTTTACCGATACTCTTGATAAGCTTAGCGCTAAGAGAAGAGGCGATATCCGAGAATCAAGCGATTAGCTTTTGGCCGATGGTTAAAAAAGCCAGCTCATTTCTATTAATGAACGGACCGGTTACCCAGCAGGATCGTTGGGAAGAAGACCCCGGCTATACTCCGTTTACTCTGAGTGCCGAGATTTCCGCGTTATTGGCTGCCGCCGATCTAGCTGAGCTTAAAGGCGAGACCGAGTCAGCGCGAGTACTCAGAGAAACGGCAGACATCTGGTATGACTCGATTGACGATTGGTTGTATGCCAGCGGAACCGAATGGTGCGCCAAGTACAGCATCGCCGGTTACTATGAAAGAATTATGCCGGTGAGCGATACTAATGTGTCACGCTTTTCAACCGTTGTACATGTCAAAAACGTTCCACCGGCCGATGCCAATATGCCGGCCGTTGAACTAATCAGTCCCGACTCGCTGGCTCTGGTTAGATTCGGTTTACGATCACCGGCGGATAAACGAATCACCGATACCATTAAACTGATTGATGAACTGTTGAAGATCGAAACACCCGGCGGTATTACCTGGCATCGCTATAACGATGACGGCTACGGCGAGCATGCCGACGGTTCGCCATTTGATGGAACCGGTATCGGACGCGGCTGGCCGTTACTGAGCGGTGAGCGGGCACACTATGAGCTGGCAGCGGGCAATCGAGAATACGCCGAATACCTGTTGCAATCGATGCGCAACTTCGCCAACAGCGGCGGCCTTTTGCCGGAACAAGTCTGGGATACAGATGACATACCCGAATACGATCTATACAGGGGACGTCCGACCGGCTCCGCGACTCCGCTGGCTTGGGCGCACGCGGAATTCTTAAAACTTATCGCATCGTTAAGAGAAGGACGGATTTTCGATCAACCGAAATCAACTGTCCAACGTTACCTGATAGACAACGTAGTATCTCCCAGACGTGCCTGGCGCTTCAACAATAAGCTCCATAGACTGGCAACCGGCAAACTACTACGCATCGAGACACTTTCACCGTGCAGCGTGCATTGGTCAACCGACAACTGGCAGACCGCCAACGATACACTGTTATACGACAGCGGTCTTGGATTGTTCATTACCGATTTACCGACGGATAGCCTAACACCAGGCCAACAAATCGAATTCACTTTTTACTGGTCGCAATCCGGCAACTGGGAAAATCGCAACTTCAGCGTCGAGATACATTAACCCGATGCAGCGTGCCAGCTGAAACCGGCCGTTTACCCTGCCGGTGTTTCTGTATCGCCAGGATTGTCCAGAATACGCCGTTTAAACCTGCCGAAATAGCCGCCAGCGGCATGTGTAGAGTAGTGTAGGTCAGGGCAATACTATAGGCTACCGTACCGGTTAAAATACTGGTCCATATTTCCGGTTTATCTTTGGTAAAGACAGACGGCAATAAGGCAATGATAAAGATTATCTGACCTAGGGTTAGGACTGCTTCTTGCCAACTCATTGCTATTCGCAGTATAGCATCATTATGCTTAAGCCTGACAGTACTAGACCGCTAATTATCCACCAGACAAATCGATGTCTGCCATCGGCCGTCGTTATTGGCAATTGTCTTAACTTTTAGCTTACCTAACTCTTCCTTAAGCCTTGAACTGATCGGTTCGACATCGGCTGCGCTTTCCGGTAACCGTTGCAGCCGGACTTCACCAAAGCCTACCGTACGCTCGATATAGCGGCCGATTGCCTTATGGACGGCTTTTTTCAGCGATGCAATCACCAGGCCGGCCTGATCACCATAATCAGCATATTGATCCATTTCATTAGATACGGCCACACGCTCGGATAGATCATTGTCGATAAATTGATCGGCCCGCTTGATATCCACGCCGACCGAAGGATGCTGGAACATAGTTGCAACAATCGCAACGGCCCAATTACTGCTACGGGCTATTGAACCGCTAAACCCGTTCGGAAATATTGGTTCGCCCCGAGCTCCACCGCCGATTTCGCTAACGCGCTTATAGCCGATTTGTGCCATCGCTAAACTAGCGGCTTTGTGTCCGGCAGCAAACTGACTTCTGCTATCTTCGTAGCGAGTCATCGCCACCCCCAAATCAGGCACGATGCTTGCAATCGGCCCGATGTCCAAGTCAATTGCCTTATCTTCACTTAAGGCACGGGCGGTATCTTCGAATAAACTGCCGGCAATTTTAGCCAGATAAGCCTGTTGATCCTTAAAAGTTTCAGCTACTTTCGGCAGAGCTGAAGCATCAAACCGGAGCCGCTTTCTTGATTGCACACGTCTATGCAGCATGTAGGCAACTTCTACCGGGTTCCTGTAGGCAAAAGGAGGACCATGCTGTTGATATTTCCTAACCACATCGACCAGCGCCTGGCCGTCAGTGGCCAGCTGACGCAGCGGAAACTCTTCAGCTGCCGCAGCGTTCATTACCCTTTGAAAGGCTTGAGCTACGTCATCGCGTTGCAAGGCGTAACCATCGAGCAGCATTTCCGACCCCGGGTCAGCACAGGCCCTGGCTGCACCTCTGGGTAAGTATTGCTCATGGATATTCCGGTATTTTTCTTTTACTAAAGTAAATTTACGGTTGCCATTTAACGCATCATCAGTGGCATAATGAAAATTCACGCCCGCGACTAATTCAGCATCGCTACAATCCTTGCTAAGCCTGGTTCCGGCTATGCCCACCATGTCCGGCGCCATGACCGCGAAATTGAAAGCATCGGATGCGTCCGGTCTGATTGCAATCGCTTCTAATAAATGACCGCTATAATTCATGGCCTGTCTTTACATATCGTTCCCGCGAGAATATTCAAGCTAAACCAATCTTAACATAAACTATTGTTATCTTTAACTGTTTATGGTTTAATCCAACGATTAACCGCAAAGCTGACTTAACGCATGTTGTACGCTCGATGATAGATCATGTCGGAAACGGATCAATTGCGGCTATAAGCGGCAAGCTAGTATTCTGAAGCCTATCATTACACGTCCAATTACACACAATCGGCTCGGAGCAGAACTTAAAGCTTAAGATCGTTTATTCAGATAAATTCTGGCAGATTAATATAGCTATTTAGTAACGCACTGAAAATTTTTAATCACCAAACATATGCCGTAGCTTAGCAAACATTCATACTGCCATGCGGCTCCGTGTGTGTTTTTTGTGGATCGAGTTACTTACAACCGTTATCCCTGCACCAAACCATCAACCAAAAAACTACTGTCCTTACCAACACCAACATTCGATAGTTCACGTCCGCAAACTTGATCCGGCTGAAATACTATAACAGTCTAACTTTAGCTCACCGACAGACTCGGTTAGTTTCAGTGCTTTCGGATAAGCTTGCTGAACCATTCGATACTGACTTATACGTTGGGATGCATGCGGTGATAAATGTCTCTAACTTCAACCTCGTCCCACGCAGCCAGCACGAAAGTGACAACCGCCACAATCACCTGATTCCAGGCTGCACCATTGCTCATGGTCAAGGCAAATGCGGAAATAAACAACCAAACAGCCGCCAATAAATTCACCCAGCTTGGAATCACGTTCATCCAGATCATCTGGATTAACCCTGCCAATAAAATTACACCGCCGGTAATAAATATACTGGTCAAAGCCGTACCGGTCATTGAAATCACCAGTGGAGTCAGCAGCAACCATATGCCGGCAACCGCGGTTAATCCGCTTGCTATTCTAGATTGTGTCAAATCTTTCATAAATGACCTTTCTTAATTTAAGTTGACTACCGCCCTCATAATATGGGTAACGCTCGCTTATTTAACCTCCTTTCTGATCTTATTATTACCGACATGTGATCCCGGAACTATAACTTTAATTACAGTTCGTAAGCCGGATAATACCGAATATTATGAGGACTGGAGAAGTCTTAAATCGTCAATAATTTGTTGGGCATGAGTGCTCGGATCTACACCCCGGTATTCTTTAACGACTAGCCCGGCGGGATCTATGATGAACGTATTGCGCTGTGTGCCCATGAATTGCTTGCCCATAAATTTTTTGGGCTGCCATGAGTCGTAGGCGGCTATTACTTTATGCTCCGGATCGCTGAGCAAAGTAAAATTAAGCTGGTGCTTGGACATGAACCGTTTGTGAGACTCAACTCCGTCCGTGCTAACCCCAACAATTTCCGTATTAAATAGCTGTTTGATTGTGTCACGCCCGTCGCGGAAATTACAGGCCTCCGTCGTGCAACCGGGTGTATTATCTTTAGGATAAAAATAAAGCACCAGCCATTTACCGTGGTAGTCGGATAAGTTTTTCCAGTTACCGTCCTGGTCTTGAAGCGAGAAGTCCGCCGCTGTATGCATAGCCATACCCCTTATCTTACTAATATAAATTATACCAGCAGATTAATCCCGGTAGCCTAAGACTTGGCCCATAATTAATATTGCCGATATGTTTATGCCAACTGACAGGCTAATTTTTTTAGAGTTGACTAAATACTAGCACCATGCCGTATAATTATTATTGGTATATAAAAACAATAATGAAAAAAGACTTCCAAAAGCTATCGGTTAAGATTGCCCATTGGGCTGGATCCCCGTTCGCGTTTCTTTTTGCACTCGTCGGAGTGTTGATCTGGCTGGTAATCGGACCCTATTTTAACTATTCATCCACCTGGATGCTGGTTATTTCAACCATCAGTGATGTGATTATTTTCCTGATCGTATTTTCGATCCAGAATACTCAAAACCGTGACAGTAAAGCCATTCAATTAAAACTGAATGAGCTTATTGCCGCCAATCAGAAGGCAAGGGACTCGTTCATTGGCCTCGAAAGCCTGACCGACGAGGAATTGGCTCAACTTGATAGCGAGTTTAAGAATTTACTGACTAAGCTGGATGATGCATCACCACTACACAAACTGCACGGCACCATATCGAGGGAAAAAGCTAAACGTCCGAGCTTCTATCAGCAAGCCGAAAATATTGTCGACCATATCATTAAATCAATCTAAGCAATATAATCCTATTCATGGACGCACCAAGCCGGCACCCACTCACGGGAATTTACTTATGTGTAATGGCAACGATAACCACCATAATCCTTGCCGCTATCCTGGTAATGTTAATTTACGGGGGACTTAAGATCAGGGCCGAATCAAAAGCAGTTAGTCAAAAAATCAGTAACTTCAACTCACAAATAACCAAGATCAACGATAACTTGAAGGGCATTGAGCTACAGTTACAAACCGCCAAATCCGTAACCGGACTTTAATTTAACGTCCAATAAAATAACAGGCCCCGGCATAATAACCTGAGGCCTGTTATTTCTTTGGCTAATGGCGTTATACTTTTACGCCGTTGTTTGAGTTGTTGCCGTTGCTTGAGTTGTTGTCATTGTTTGAGTTGTTGCCGTTGTTTGAACTATCGTTGCTGCCATTGCCATTGCTGCTGTTTGAGCTGTTATTGTTATTGGCAGTCGTGGTGGTAGAGGTGTTGCCGCTATTGTCGTTGGAACCGTTGCCGTTACCGTTGTTCGAAGAAACATGGTTACCATTATTGTCATTAGTAGCAGTATTGTTGGACGCATTGTTTGTGGTGGATGTGTTGTCCGAGTTCGATGAGTTATCGGAGTTGCTGGTATTCCCGTTACTGTCGTTGGAACCATTGCCGGATGAAACAGTGTTGCCGTCTTTAGAGCCGTTACCGTTATCGCTATTAACGGTATTGCCGTTACCATTGTGGCTGTTAACGGTATTGTTGGATGCTACGGTGTTGTTAGAGTCAACCGTGTTGCCATTGTTGTCATGCGAACCGTTACCGTTGAATGATCCGGTTGACGAGTTGTTGCTATTCTTAGTGTTATATGAGCCATCGGTATTATAGCTACCGGTAGTAGTTGTCGTATTGTAGCTACCAGTTGTGGTTGTGGTAGTGGTGTTATTGGTAGTCGAGTTGTTGGTTTCGGTATTGTAGCTGTTAGACACACCTACAGGCCAGGTAAAATTAGCCGTACCGGTGCTTGTGCTTACACTACCGCTGCCTACGCCCATCCCGCTAACGGTTGATGTGCCGCTGGCAGTAACCGAGTTGTTCGATCCGATCGAATTCGACTGAGTAGTCGGCTGACTGCAAGTATTAGGGTTATTGCTAGATGAAGTGGTGCTGGCGACCGGACGATACTGGTTTAACTGGCCGAAGTCACTCTTCATTATACTACCGACCGCGAATACGCTGACAACTACCATAGCCGCGCCGGCCATAAAGGCAAGCATATACGTATATACTGAAGGTATTGAAATTGCAACCTGTTGTTTTTTCATTTAGAGAAATCCTCACTTCTCCCACCTCACAGTTACTTGATATAAACAAAACGATTTGTTTTTTTTAGATTAACCTCATTTTTACAGATTGGCTAGCTTCTGTTTTAGCACTAGCTTTTTTAAAACGCTTAGTTTTCCACAAACTATATCTGTTATAATCATGTTGTCATTATTGCAATACTAAAATATCGGCCAGCGTTGATTTGTGTAAATATAGATAAGGGTTAAAATATTCAGATATAGGTTTCCAAGCAAACACTGTCGGATATAAATACGACTACAAGGAGAAATGAGCCGGATGTTAAAACGTATATTAAAACATGCCGATAAACAAAGCCCGCATTATAAGTGGATTGCGCTGTCCAATACCACCCTCGGTATCCTAATGGCTTCATTAAACGCCACCAGTCTGATTATTGCGTTACCGGTAATTTTCCGGGGTATAAAAATAAATCCATTAAGCGCCAGCAGCTTTTCCTATCTATTATGGATATTAATGGGCTATATGCTGGTTACTGCCGTATTGGTAGTTTCCTTAGGCCGATTGGGCGACATGTTCGGCAGGGTCAAGATGTACAATTTAGGATTCGTGATTTTCTCGATAGGTGCTCTACTTGCAGGTTTAAGCTGGAGTCATGGCAGTCTGGGCGCACTGGAGTTAATTATCTTTCGGATGGTGCAGGCTATCGGCGGGGCATTATTAATGGCTAATTCAGCTGCGATTCTTACCGATGCCTTCCCGCATAATCAACGGGGAATGGCGCTTGGTATTAATCAGATCGCGGCGCTCGCAGGCTCGTTTTTCGGCATTCTGGTCGGTGGTTTTCTGGCCCAATTCTCCTGGCGATGGGTTTTCTTATTTAACGTTCCAGTAGGCATAATCGGCATTATCTGGTCCTACCTGGCGTTGAAGGAAATCGACGTTTTTCACCCGGCAAAAATCGACTGGATCGGCAACCTGACATTTGCCGCCGGTTTAGCCATGCTTTTAATCGGCATCACTTACGGCATCAAACCATACGGCGGGTCGGACATGGGCTGGAATAATCCGTTAGTCATATCTTTAATTGCCGGCGGGCTGATTGTACTGGCGTTATTCGTGCTATTGGAGCGAAAAGTCAGCCAACCAATGTTCAACTTGAACATGTTCCGTATTAGAGCGTTTACCGCCGGTAATATCGCCGGTTTACTTGCGGCAATGGGCAGGGGAGGACTGCAATTTATGTTGATTATGTGGCTGCAGGGAATCTGGTTGCCGTTGCACGGTTATGCCTTCGCCGATACGCCACTTTGGGCCGGCATCTACATGTTGCCGACGACACTGGGCTTTTTAATCGCCGGTCCTCTATCCGGTTATTTGTCGGATAAATATGGAGCCCGACCGTTCGCCACCGGAGGCATGGTTATTGCCGCCGGAAGTTTCGCGCTGATGATGCTGTTGCCGGTGAACTTCCCCTATTATCTTTTCGCACTGATCCTGCTGTTAAACGGCTTGTCTTTCGGCATGTTCTCATCCCCAAATACGGCCGGTATCATGAATTCGGTACCGGCTCGCTTCCGCGGTGTGGCATCGGGAATGCGCGCGACTTTCATGAACGTCGGTATGCCGCTATCGATTGGCATATTTTTTACTTTGATGATCATCGGGCTGACTTCAAGCGTCCCCGGCAGCATTTATCATGGCCTGACCGCTAACGGCGTTCACGTCCAACTAGCCGCTCATTTATCGCACTTACCGGCTATAAGTTATCTGTTTGCCGCCTTCTTAGGTTATAATCCGCTTAAGACATTGCTGGGCAGCAACGTCCTTAATTCGCTTAAACCAGCGGCAGCGGCTAAGCTGACCTCCAAAGAATACTTTCCCAAGCTAATCGGTGCACCGTTTAAACACGGTCTGACGGTGGTGTTGATTTTTGCCATCGTTACTTGTCTAATCGCGGCGTATGCCTCGTGGCTGAGGGGAGGTAAGTATATTAATGATGACGATACTCAATCAGTTAAGTCAAAAGACGGCGTGGCAACAACCGCTTGATATGATCAATTTCTCCTTTGGACACCGTCTCATTTAGCGCCTTCCAAGCCGAGATTATTTCTTTGCGGGCCCGTTTCTCCTTTACGTTTTGAAACTCCATAAATTGGACTAAGATGTCTTTACCGGTATTCTCCTCGCTCGGGTAAACAGCCAACGCCATATTTTTCAGTTGCTCCGGTAATTGTTTGGCAAAACCGAACCGTTCGTTATCGTTCATCCTGACGGCCAATGTCTCAATCAGACAATCGAGCGAATCCTTACTCTCCTCGTCGGAAAAGCCCGAATAAAGTTGAACTTTTTTTATCAATTCCTTGTAACCCATAACTCTATTCCTCCACCCGCTAATTTTGAGTAGGTTAATTATCGCAAGCATAGATTAATCTGCTATGAGAATGCTTACTGTTCTATGTCCACCTCCTTAATGACTGGCTTGGCATAATGACACCTAATCGGTTTGGTTAGTAATATTCCTAACTGTTTATCTCTGTCTAAGGTAGTAGGCTAAGCTAACTAGATAATGATAATTTATCGGAGGAAAACGATGAGCGATATAGGCTTTTTGACAGATGCAAGTTATCAGACCGGCAGCAGGTTATGGCATAGCGGAGACAATAAAGGTAGGGGAATAAAGGCAATTTTGAAGTCGGCGCATGCAGCAATCGACCACATGGTTTAGGAATTGGTTTAAAAAATGGTTTTAATGGCATGCTTCATGCTGGAAGATAAGCCGACGCATTACAGATTTTCGGAATGGCCGTTACATTTAACGCTTGCACCCTGGTTTAATATCGATAACGTGGACTTGCCTAAATTCATCGATTTACTTGATAATTTGTTTGATCAATCCGGACCATTAATGATAAGGCTTAAAGACAAACAATGGTTCGGCCATAACCGTGAAGTGCCGGTAATGATCGTTGATGACAATGAAAGGTTAATCAAGCTGCACGAATCACTACTGTCCGGCATTAATCAGATTGGCCGGATAATCGCGACCGACCACACCGGCAACAACTACCGGCCGCACATAACATTAAAAGACAATCATAAGTTAACATCGGGTCGGAAGTTTGATCTTAACAAAATCTATATTGTCTCCGGCCAAAACAACTGTCTAAGGCAGATTGTTCAAGTGATAAATATGGATTAATTTGTTGTTTTGCCCGAATGCAGTCTTCGCCAACCGTAATGGGCTGTAGTGCCAATAATGAATGCGGCCATAAAACCAATCAGTGCAGTATCGCCAGGTCCGGTGTTACTCAGGTTGCTTGTGCTGGCGGTACCGGTCTGGGACGACGATCCGGTTGAATTCGTGGCTGCCGATCCGGAACCCGGCGAAGTGGCTGGCGAGCTGTTGCTGCCCGGCTGAGTGTTACTGTTCGGTGCCGGAAAACTATGGCTATTGTTAACGGCGATATTTGGTTTGCTGCCGCCTCCGGTCGCCAATGAGTATATGCCATAAGCAATCGCACCTAAAACCACAATCAATAGAACTGCAGCCGAGATAATCCTGCTGGCCGACCACCTTAAAGGTGCTTGATTATCAGTCATATTTTTAATCTACCTCCTTTAAGTCTTAAATCTACCATATGATGTTTTTTGAAATCTGTCCAGATTTTCACATGGTTTATATTGACGAACCCCTGTCGTCACGCTCAACTATAATTTTCTAATCATGATATATATCCAGGTTTTGCTGAACCCCGGAACTGTTCCACCAATTCCGGAAATTCATCACCTGAGACATCGTCGGTGCCAAGTTGATCTGCGGGTAGTCGGTATAGGCGTTGATTGCCGACCCGTTAGACGAGTTAGCGACACGCAGACAATAACTGGCATGATCATAGCTGGAGGAGGAAACCGCCAGCGCAAAGTCCCACAATCCGTCCTCGCCGGCATAAATAGTGCCTTGTGCATTAACAAACGGATTGGCCTGGTTATATGTTTGGTAAACTATC
>DAHXLX010000009.1 GCA_027365775.1 Candidatus Saccharimonadota bacterium
GACCGGCTCATTAGCCACATCCTCAGACGGCATCTTAAATTTGTTCAGCGGCAACCTATCAGCCATGGATTGCGACATAGCCGCCCTGACGAACGGCAAAAACAAAACCACATAGATTAATGCCCAACAGGTATTGACAACCAGTGCCATGGTAACGCCGTACTTCATCGCGGAATACGTGATGCCACTAATCACTGCGGCGAAATAAAGCAAATGCAGTGAAGCCAATCTCAGGTAACTACCATCTTCCCGTTCTTTAGCGGTGACTTTAAAACTGCTTGGCAGACGAAGGATCGATGCTAAAAACGCCAGACAAAAAATCGGCCAGCATCCAATTGAAAACGCGATCGCCCGGAATGAAAAGGCGAAGTTTGAAATACGTTGCAGGGAATAGAGTGTCAAAAATATATATGGCAGGAATACCAGACCGATGGCTAGGGTTGTCGAGCTCAACGGGACAACACCGGTAAAAAAGTACATTAGCGGCATAGCGGCGCCGACCATGACAATCAGCCCGGTAAGATAGTATGTTACCGAAGCCATATACTGGATCCGCTGGCCGACACTTAACCCCTTTATAACCAGTGGGTTGTACTTGATTAACACCTCCAGACTGCCCCTCGCCCAACGATATTGCTGTTGCCAAAAAGACCCTAAGTCTTCCGGCGCCAAGCCATAAGCTAGGATCATAGGCACATATACGGATTTCCAGCCTCTGGTATGCATGAGAATTGACGTCAGTAGATCCTCGGTGATGCTCTTGTCGCACATACCACCGACATCAACTAGTGCCTTACGTCGGATAACCATGTTGGTGCCACACATGAACTGTGCATTAAGTCGATCTTTGCCGCGGCATATCGGACCAAAAAACAACGTCTGCTGTTGCCAGGCGGCATTTGCCACATAACTGGCGGTGTTATTGTGGTAATACTGAGGCGATTGGACAAAACCGACACGTTCGTCTACGAAGTAACCGATCATCTTGTCTAAAAACATCGGGGCCGGTTTATGGTCGCAGTCCAATATTGCAATAAACGGCGAATCAGTCTGATTTAGGGCGTTATTAATATTACCGGCTTTAGCTCCCCCAGGCACATCCCTGGTTATACAGTGGACTTTAGGCCCGTATTGTTCAACCAGCTCTTCGATTTGGCGCCAATTGGGTTTATTGGCAACCTTACCGTCATTCAAAATATAGACATTAAAAAAGGGATAGTCGATGTTCAAAGCGGCATCGATGGTTTCTTTGACAACGCTGCAGGGCTCGCCGGCAACCGTGATATATATATCCACCGGTTGCTTATAGTTCGAGTCGAACGGATGAGACGTCTTCGTCTGCCAGGCAGCATGCACCAATGTTAATAATTGCCATAGATAGAACACGCCGACGAATATCAGCAGGCTAAATAAATAGACGTTGCCAATTTGAAAAAAGAACAGGGAAACGAAATACAATATCGCCGATGCCACATTGACCAGTAATAGTTTCTTGGCTTCAACCGGTTTTAAGAATGGTGAATACATACTAAATTTGGCTCCCGTATTTAGCTAATTGATTACCGCTTAACGCCATACCGAACCATACCCAGTTGTTGTCGTAATACGACAAAGGCCTGGTTAATTTATTTCCCTTAAACAGCCAGTCGAATTGGCTGGCAATGACACGCATTACCTGATCCGGTTGAATCAGTTTAAAATATCCGAGCGCACCGCCATACATCGCCAGCGAGCTGTAATCAGCCTCAGGTTTTCCGGCGTGACTATATATTGCCCATAACCGGTGATTAGCCGACCATTGTTTGCCGATAAAACTGAAGCCGGCAAGCAACTGTTTATCTCTAGGATCGTGAAACCAAGCGTAGTCCAAAGCAAATTGCCATGGCACTCTAAGCGCATTAAAGCCATAATGGGTATTCTGACCCTGATTAGCTGTCTTTGACAGCCGCCCGTCGTAACGGTTAACCGCCACCCAATTAGGTGGTAAGCCGTCACTAACAGGTGATCCAAGTTTAGCGGCGCTGACTTTTGCCATAAAAAGATATGAATTGTTGACTAAAGCACTCCAGTTGTCAGCTTTATCATAGACTGCGAATAGCCGGTAGGCGTACGGCTGGAAATAAGACGGATTAACGATGACCACGTTTGCGGACGCCGTTTTCTCAATGTTGTCCGCTGCCATCAGCGGTTGACCGTTGATAATCACGACCTCCTGTTGCCAAATTGACCTTATAATCGACTCGGCGGCGGTTAAATATCCGCCGTTATGCCACCGTCTAGCAGCGAGTATCAAAGATAAAGCAATCAAGGAATCGGCATCGGCGGCGGTATGCTCACCACCTTGGCTGGTCAGGATACCATAGCTACCATCAGTTTTCCGGCCCCACAACCAACCAAAAAGCCGGTTCGGTAACTGCAGATTCTGCTGCGTCCAACGCCAGGCGGCACTAAATACCTGTGGATCGTTCTGCCAAACCGACCGGATCATGGTATATGATTGGCCCTCAGATGTGGTGTCGGAATTATGCTGCTGATCAATCGTTCTGCCGTTGATAATGTTGTTAGTCAAATAACTTTGCCATAGGCTGTCCAGTTTGTTTATGTTTGAGCCGCCTCGGCTGATTAACCATACCACCACAACAACAATCATCGCGATTAGAAGCAAAACAATATATATATACTCGGTTCTAATCATCATTCTCCTCCTAAACGTAAACATACTTCTAACAACCTCGCTGAACGCGGGCCCTTGTAATTAGACTTAATCTAAACCTTAAAACTGAATATTTACGGACATATATTTTAAATTTTTGTTTAGCTTTCAGGCTACCAAGCACGACCGAAAGTGTCTGCGGATAATATTACAAAGATCTTACAAACCACCGTCATAACAGCGGCAAGTCAAACTATAAACGGCTGCTTTCTTCATGCACCGGCAAATAACGTATAGAACATGGCAATAGCGGCGGTGGCCATTATGGCGAAGGTTACCCACATGATGAACCTTGACAATCGACCGCCTTTATATTCACCCATGATTCCTTCGTTGCTATTGATTTTGGCGATTAGAAATACCAGAGGCACTGAGGCCACGCCATTGAAAACGGCGGTAAATACCAACGCCTTGATCGGGTTAATGCCAAGGAAGTTGATCAGTAATCCGATTAACGTGCCAACGATAATTACACCGTAGAACCCCTTGGCCTTACTGAATTTACGGTATAAGCCCTCCTTCCAGCCGAACGCCTCCGACATGGTATAAGCCGACGATCCGGCCAATACCGGTATCGCCAGAAAGCCCAGGCCGACAACGCCGATGGCGAAAATGTCCTTAGCCAGTTGGCCGGAATTAGGGAAGGAGTGGACTAACGGCTGGAGTGCTTGAGCAGCTTGTGAAGCCGAATTTATATTGTGAATCCCGTGACTGAACAATACCGTCGCCGTCGTTATGATAATAAACCACTGGGTAATCTCCGAGGCGACCATACCAATTGTTGTATCTAATCTTAAGTTATGGAGGAATCGTCTGGTCAGCCGGGGAATACCGCCTCTCTGAGCGACCATATGCGCCGCTATCTCTTCCTCAACTTCGCCCGAACTTTGCCAGAAAAACATATACGGCGAAATAGTCGTACCAAACACACCGGTAATGATAAATAGGAAACCGAAGCTAAGGCTGATATGCGGAATGATTGTTGCTCGTATGATTTGGCCCCAAGGTTCATGAACTATCAACGCCGTCACCGGATAGGCCAGCAAGCCGAGTGATAACCACTTCAAGATCTTGGCATACTGCTTATAGCTAACAAACACTTCCAGTAAAGCAATAATTAACGCTGTAAATACGCATAAGATTATGAACGGCACATCAATTACCAACCTGGCCGCCGAAGCGACCGCACCAATGTCCGTACCGGCGTTAATCGTATTGGCCAGTACCACCAGCAACACAATTGCGTAGAGAACCTTGCGTTTGTAGTTATCTTTGACGACGCCGGCAATGCCTTTGCCGGTAACCGCTCCAATCCTGGCGCAGGCTTCCTGCACTGCAATCAGCAGCGGTATCTGGTAGAGCGAAGTCCAGAGCTGACCAAAACCAAATTGCGCGCCGGTTTGCGAATAAGTGGCGATACCGGACGGATCGTCATCGGCTGCTCCAGTAACCAAACCCGGACCCAGTATGCGCAGAATATGGTTAAATTTCAGCCGCTTGACAACCTTGCGCTTGGGCAGTATCGCACCGACTCCCGGGACATGACTTACCCCCTTGATAACGATTTTTACGACCTTGCTGCCGATGTCGTTTATTTTTGACATTATATATGAAGATTATATCAATACTTACAATAGCTTAACCATTTTATTTTTTGCCAGCTTGTTAAACCGGCAAACCGAAATGCTTTATGGCCAGCACTACCCTATAAAAAACAGACTTTGATATAAAGCATACCAAGGGCAGCTTATGAGACAGATCAAGTACTTGATCCAAGTTATAGTTAGCGCTCTAGCACTCAGCGGATTCATTGCCGGCGTAGTTTAGGCCCAAAACCAAACCATTGACGGATATGTCAATTACAGTTTGTATCGCGCAGACCGTAACCTGGACATCAATGGGACTATCAACGGTGATGTGTTTTGTGCCGGCCCAACGATCAATGTCGGCAGCACAATCGGCCATGCCGCATCATAAGCCAGACAGGATGTGACAATCGAGATGATCACCTTTTGGTTAGGCAGCGGCTGATGATAGCTTGTAAATCCTAACTGATGTCGTCTCACAATTTGACAACAGATCTAGTATCGGTACTATAAGGATAAGCATATATGCTACAAAAATGAAAAGATTGCTGTGTGGGCTGTTTGCATTAGGGTGGGCATTAACGTTTAGTGCCCAGGCTATGGCCATGACTATCGGAAACCCGACCGGTGACGAAATAAACGGTTGGTTCAAAGGCAGTTTCTCGATACCAATCCACTACGGCAACAGTACGGTACTTTGCACAGGTAATGGCAATGCCAATACCACCAGCTATTCACCCGGTGAAAACGGTATCCATACTTACTATTTCATGTTCGATCAATATGGTAACCCTTATTATATGATCGATCCGCAAAACAGTAGCAGCTTCTCTCCAACTCCAATCAGCGGTCCGATAAAATGCGGCTCCTCTATCACAAACAGCTTATCGACAACCTATCCCACCAGCTACTCTTATGCCGGCCAAGAGACA
The DNA here is from genome assembly GCA_027365775.1 of Candidatus Saccharimonadota bacterium. Taxonomy (GTDB): domain Bacteria; phylum Patescibacteriota; class Saccharimonadia; order Saccharimonadales; family UBA4665; genus JAJZWH01. The sequence continues at coordinate 5,232 of DAHXLX010000009.1, forward strand.
GTGCAATTAGATTCAGAGCCACCAACGGTCAGCATAAGTTCACCGAGCAGCAATCTAACGACGTCGGCTTCGGATTATACAATCAGCGGAATCGCCAATAGTACATCATCCGGCGTTGCATCGGTGCGTATATTAATCAATGGTAACCAGGGTCCGTTGGCCGATTTAAGCAATGGTACCTTCAGTGCCGTGGTACCGCTGGTCAACGGCACAAATACTATTCAAGCTCTGGCGACAGACAATGTCGGCTATAACGCGACTTCCAATACGGTTGTCATAACCAGGCAGACTATAGGTAGCAGTTCCAATAACTCAACAACCGGCAGTTCCAGCCCCAAACCGGCAACCGTCAACAGCAGCCAGAGCCCCGGTGATAATCAAATAAACGGCAATGTTAAACTTAACGCCGGTACCATTATTCACCTTAATAATGCTAATCTCGACCAGCCATCAAACCCAAGCGTCGTCCTGGCTGAGAGCGGTTTCCCGCACGTCGGGAAGGTAGCATACACTATCATCTTAAGCGTCATCCTATTGCTAATTCTGCTCGCTGCCTATCTGGTTTGGCGTTTCCGTCCGGTGTTTTTAAAACTGGACCGGCAAAACTCGGGTTTACGACGCCGGATAATCCTGATCGTAACTTTACCATCATTGCTACCGCTGATCGGCCTAGGTTATTTAGGCTACCAGCAGCTCAGTAACAGCCTGAAGGCATCGTTGTCACAGGAACTAGCCCGGGCCGCCGAGACCTCTTCGATCAAACTGGAAAGAGAATTCGCTATCCGAAGAACCGTCATAACGACCAATGCCAGCAATATCTTACAGGTTGATTCGCAATACCAAAATCAGTTTGCCAAACTGGCGAACCAGGATTCTGCCTGTCAGGCACTAATCAAATCAGCTATCCCGACTAACAATTTCCAGAAACTGGCAAACAATAGCAACTGCCTGCCGTTTCTGGCGTCGATCGCTCAACTCTTCGGATCTCGGTCCTCGCTAAACGGCTACGAAAACGCATTGAGCGCCGGTTACAATAACGCCCTGGCATCAATGAAAGCTGACGAGCAACAACGGATAAATTCTTATCTTGAAGATATAAAAAGTTATTTCCCGGAAACACAAGACCTGGATGTAATTAACAACCAAAAGCCGGCTAAGATCGTGGCCACTCTGCCGTCAAACAAAAAAATACAACCCATCGACGGATACCATCCGTCTCTCATATCCCAACCCTCAACCGGCTCTAATATGCTGTATGATCCAAGCCTGAAAGATTTGTTCGTTACTTATCCTGTAATTAATCAGGGTAAATTTATCGGTGACGCAGTGGCGGCTTTTAACATGAGTTACAGTTCATTTATACCAGCAATCTGGCTAGCCACTCCTAAGCCTTATACCCAGGATAAAGTTTATTTTGTCAACTCCTCAGGTCAACAGATATATCCGACCGACCACCCGCTGTCGCAAAACCAAGCCAAACAATTAACTAGCGCCTCGAGTGGTGCGCTCGTATCATTGAAACTAACCGCTAATTCGACCTTGGCCGCAAGAACATCGTCAGTTACCGGCACCAACTGGACAGTAGCGGTCGGCGCGCCGCCGTCGACTATACTGGCGCCGATCGCCGGCATCCAACGTCTGGCCTTGCTGGCAATTGCCGGTTTTCTGCTATTGTCGCTGGTACTGGGCATAGTCTTTGTTTCCAATATTGCTACCGAAATCCAGTTGCTATTGGAAGCGGCGCTAAGATTCGCTAAAGGCGAACTGGGTTATCGGATTAAGGAAAGAAAACATGACGAGCTCGGATTGCTTGGCGACACAATGAACCAGATGGCTAACGACATTCAAACAGCCCAGGCGGCGTTAGTCCAAAAAGATAAGGACTTCATTAATATCGCCACTCATGAACTTAAGGCACCGATGACGGCGATCATCGGTAATTTATCAATGATAACCGAAGATCATATGGGTCGGGTCGATGCCACCGCCCAGTCGTTACTCGATCAGGCATACAACGGCACTATCCGATTAAGAAATCTGGTATCGGACATGCTTGATGTAGCCAGGCTCGAATCGGGCAAGACCGAATTCAAGCTTGAACCGGTAAATGTAGGCGACCTAACCCAATCAATCGTTGACATGCAGCAGATTCCGGCTCAACAGGCCGGTGTGCAGGTTGACTACCAAAAACCGATCACACCGTTAATCGTAACTGCAGACAAAGGAAAGCTGGAAATAATTATGACCAACTTTATTTCCAATGCCATCAAGTACAATCGCCGCGGCGGCAATATAACAGTAGCTCATGAGTTAAAAGACGGCCGGCTGACAACATCAGTCGCCGATACCGGTTTAGGCATACCCGATGACCAGCAAGCACGCATATTTGAAAAGTTCTACCGGGTTAAACATGATGATCGGGCCAATGTACCGGGTACGGGTCTGGGCATGTACATCACCAAACAGTTCATAGAAGGTATGGGCGGTACGGTCTGGTTCAAATC
>DAHXLX010000011.1 GCA_027365775.1 Candidatus Saccharimonadota bacterium
GCAAATAGGCATACCGCTTAGCAATCTCCTCAATGCTTACTTATACGAACTTGCCTCTACTGGTAGTGTCCATTTCACTGCCTCTGAGCCCATGACAGAAAAAATGGAGAAGCTTATTGAGCAGGCTGAGAAAGAAATAGCTGCCGGTGAAGTCAGTGGTCCTTTTGAGACTCTAGAGGAAATGTTTGCCCACCTGGATAGTCTGTGATGATTATTGAAACCACTAAAACCTTTGATAAACAATACGCAAAGCTTAATGACAAAACAAAAAATATCTACAAAAGTCGCATAGCCATATTTAAAAGTAACCCTTTTGATTTTAGATTGCATAACCACGCTTTAAAAGGAAAATATCTGGGTTATAGAAGTATTGATATTACCGGAGACGTCCGTGCATTATACACTGTCAAAGGTGACATTATCATTATCTTTGGATTTATAGGCACACACAGTCAGCTATATAAATAGTTTGGGTACTCCTAATTTCGGTTGCTACAGCGTTCACGATGGCCCTCCATGAACTGTAAATCACTCATTTTTCTGTTTAATTAGTCTGGTTTATATCTGTAAATAGGCGATATTTCTTGGGGGTAAACTTTTTTATCTTTTGACACTACAAATCCACTAGGAAATATTTGCTGGCTCCGTAATAGAATAAAGCTTGTGTTTCTTAACTTCCTTGGGTCGTAACAACCATACGACCATGAATACCAGACCAATAATGCCTATAAACGAGTAGGCGTTAAAGACATTGTGTTTGGCAATGTAACCAAACGCTATATATGTAGGAATTAAAATAACGCTACAAACGAATCCTAGTAATGATAGTGTTGTAGCTCTAATGCTTGATGGCGTATTATGCTGTATAACACCCTCTATATTGGTTGCAATTATAGATTGCAGGAACGTTGCTAAGTAGAAAAAGATAAGACCAAGTGATGAGCGGTAAAGTGTGAATATCATAAAGACTATAAAGAAAGTTGGTATTAAATACTTCGTTAACTTACCAAGTCTATTTGATAAAAATTGCCCAAATGAACTAAAAAGCCACTTCCCAGCATTAGCCCAACCATTCCCGATTGCACCAAAACCTAAGGCTATAAAATATAGCCCTGAATATTCGTTCTGACTACTGTTAAGTAGAGTGGCTGCTACAAACATTATAGCTAGGTAAAACAATAATTGCTGTCCTGTTACAAGTTTTGCTGTCTTTTTAACGTGTTGCCATAATTTGGTGCCTTCAGTGTCCTTATGAAAGCTAGGCTCGTGCATACTAGCAAGAACAACGAGGTTTAAGATACATGGAATTATTGTTAATAGATAGGCAGACCTGTAGCCGTATCTGCTGGCAATATACCCACCTATTACAGAACTAAGGCTAACACCTACTAGAAACATACCGTAGGAACGCCCTTGTTGCTTAACATATTCATTTTCCCTATCAAGTTCCGCTAATGAATCATAGGTCATTGCTTGATATGTTCCTGAAGTAAAAACTACATACAATCCCCATATTGCTGTAGCAAATAAATAGGTACTGAGACCATGACTATGACCCATAATAAAGGAGCTCAGTCCTAGTGCAACTATCCCAATCATTAACGTATATTTACGATTCCATTTATCAGCTAAGATTCCGGTTGGAATATTGAAAATTGTTGATACAAGGACATAAACTATTGCATTTACTGCAATTCCTACAGCACCAATACCAATAGAACGCATAAATAACTTCTCAATACCGTACCAAAAAACAAAGCCCGTAAGAAAGTTAGTTACATAAAGTTTTTGTATATTGTTTTGCATTATGCTAAGTGTAACTGAATATCCCACCCCTATATTTTGAAAACGCAAAAAACCATAACCTTAGTATCTGCATTTTTGCAGCTTCAACTTCCACCAGTGCCTATTCTCTGTACACCATAGATAACACAAGCGTTTTCATCACTTTTTTTGCCTGACATTACCTGGGATTCTAACTCTGAAATCACTAAGCCTACTAATTCACAGCTCTTTGGCCCCATGCCAGTAATAGCTTCAAGGTCACCCCTAAATATAGCCTCTTTCAGTGCCTTCGAAGAATAGCCACCCTGCGGCAATACAAACCTTTCCCCATACCATTCGGGGAGCTTTTTAAGTACAGCAACTGTTCTACCTGCCAGAACTTTCGAGATTTTGTTGGCTTCTGCTATGCGAAACACATCATTCACGCCAACTGGGACGTCTAGCACATCTTTCACTTCTGGGTTACCTGCACTAATTGACACCTGTACTTCAGTACTAATTTCGCCCAACAAAGCGACAATTTCTGCTAGCTTATCGGCTGGCATTTTACCTTCAAAGCTTACAAAACAGGGAACTAGCTCGGGATTATTATCAATTTCCACCACAAATTCATATTATAACAGGATGTTCGTGGTTCATAAAGTGGCATACAGGGATTGCTTTTTGAATCTTAGTTGCAACAGCGATACATATGGCCCTCCAAAACACTTCTTACAGATACAAATAAAGACACAAGCTTTGTTGCTTTTTGTTTTACAGAGTTGGAGTATATAAACTCCTAAGTGGTTACTTTGTTAATATATTTACATGACTAATCAACAAATAATTCACAAGACCAAGAATTATGTTGAAAAGCAGTTCAGCGGAGAAGGCACTGGTCATGACTGGTGGCATATGTATCGCGTCTGGAAATTAGCAAAACATATAGCATCTCAAGAACCTAAAGCGGATATGTTTATCATTGAGATTGGTGCTTTACTTCATGATATTGCAGATTGGAAATTCAATGATAGCGATATGGAGGCTGGCCCAAAAGCTGCCCGCAAATGGCTTAAGTCCTTAAATGTTAACGAAGATGTAATACATTCAGTTGAAGACATAATACGTAATGTTTCGTTCAAAGGCGCACAAGTTAAACAAACTATGAAATCACTTGAGGGCCAAATAGTAAGCGATGCAGATAAACTTGATGCGATTGGAGCTATTGGCATTGCTAGAACATTCGCGTATGGAGGTGCTCATGATACTCCAATTTACGACCCAAATATTAAACCTGTTGAACATAAAACGTTTGAGGAATATAAAAACAGCAAGTTACACACTATTAATCATTTTTACGAAAAGCTACTTTTATTAAAAGATAAGCTTTACACAGAGACCGCTAAAGAAATAGCAAAACATAGGCATGAGTATATGCAGCAATATTTAGATGAGTTCTATAAAGAGTGGGAAGGTGAACTATAGCCAAGTCTTTAACGCCCATCGCGGCATAACCCCTACTAGGAATATATTGTACTCAACCTTTTCTTACTAATCTGCTCTTGTCTATATAGATTATCCAGAAATCTCTATCTAAGAAGTTCCTGGTTAAATACATAACTTATTTCTTTGGTGGATTCTAGTAAAACCAGCGCCTTCAAACACTTTTTTAGTACCTTTGCATCTATAAATAGGTGATATTTTTGGTAGGATAAATGCCTCGGCGTCTACTAAAAATCCTTTATTAATAACTAAGACTTTACACTTTTATCGGGGTAGCTTTATCTACCGACCACCAATTAGTTAAACAATCGTCGATAAAAACTAGGAGAAATAAGTAAACCTTAGAAAGTCTTGGTCAAAGGATTTGGAGTTAACGGTTGCTACTTCGGTTTAGCATTTATTAACAACTGTTGTATCCAAATTCGCTATACACGGTCTTGCCAAAACTCCAGCCATTGTATAAAGATACTAGTCGTGCTTCAGTAACTTCAATCGGAATGGTGCCATTACTTAAGTCACTACACATAGCAGCCATAAGCTGTGAAGCTGTGGTTTTAGGACCTAGTGCTAAAACACTATCATGTGTTGTAGTAAAATAATCCCATGCTAAGATATTGAGCTCTCCGTTACTACAGAGTAACGGTCCAGCATTACCGTCTTGGCCTACCTCAAGCTGCTCGGCACACTCATTAATAACTGGAGGAGTAGTTTGGGGATAAAGAATAAACTTAACACTACTACTATACCCCGGCCATCCAGACGCTAATATGGAGGTTGAAGATGAACTTTGTAATTTCTTTGTAGTAGTATTTTGCGAACTATCCGATTTAAGCGTCTGAAGTTGACTAGCTAAGCTCTTATTTTGAGCTTGTAAACTAGTGAGATAAGCATTGGCATCCGTTACCTTTTTGTGCTGCCAAAAATATACGACAAAAACAACGACAACAAATAATAAAACAACCAGTAAGGTAATTATTAGCTTTGCTTTTGAATGCTTTGACTTTATTGTTGTTGATGCTTGTGCCTGAGTTAGTTCCGGTTGATTTTGTTGCTGTGAAGATGTTAAAAATGTTTGCTGATTATCCATATTGTATTACTTTTAGTATAACCTTAACCTTATCAGCATCAAGTAGTTAATCTAAAAAGCTTAAGGATTAAACCCTTAGTAGATTATCTTTTGCACTTTTAACTTTATAATTTGACATTATACGCATACGGTTTGTATTTATGATAAATTACAGAGCAAAAATAATATGGGATGCTGAAATGCCACGCGAGATAGCGTAACAAGAGAATCGGCTCATAGAGCAGAGTACCAACGCTCCAACGCCAAGCAAGAGGGACTCGTTTCTTAAGAGCTGGCTGCTTCTTGGTTGCAACCGGTGCAGGTATCGATGATATATCCAGTGGAGCCATCACTAAAGCATTAGATAGTGGAATTTTGAATCATCTAGATTGACATGTAGGTACCGGGAATTTGAACCCTACTAGGTTATCTGTCGCAGGATTGTACCTCCTGAACTGCTAAAAGTTCCACGTGGTTAATCCTGTTAAGTTGTCTGTTTTCCTGGCCCTTAACTTATGCCCTTGTTCAGCTTGCTAACTTGTCGCGCCCAGTACAATTAAGCCAACCTGTTCACAGATGCCATGATTTTTAGGATGATTGCTAGGATTAACAGTCGGTTCGCACAAGAATCCAACGGGCATATTAGCTGTTGCATCTGAATTTGCATAATCTGACAGGCTCCAATGCTTAGGTGAACCACCGCAACCTACATGAACCGTATAGCTTCCTACCCGATGAAGAGCTCTGCTGAAAATTTCAATGCTCGATGAAGGTCCTTGTATGACATTTGCCCAACCCGAGCTAGGTCCAGCACTTAACCAAACGCCTTCAACGGATTTATTATCAGCACACATAACTTCTCCTACGGCTACTTTGGAACCACTTGACGCTGCATTAGATGAGTTAAACAATAAGTCGCCGATCCCTATACCTGCACCAAGTGTAGTTAATAAACCTAAAGTTAGTTTGGGAACTATATATCTCTTGCTCCTGGACTCCACAGAATGCATTGTATCCCCCTTGCATATAATTATATACTTGGTGACTACCTGTACTACAACGCTCTAAGCAACGTATGCAAACTTAAGACGAGCGATTTACCGTGATTTCTCGCGATTGACACGGAAGTTCGCATGTACTTTGATCAATTGTTCTATGCGGACTTTGTTAAGCTTTGACGAGGACAAACGTAAGCATGACTTAAGGCTATAGCCGTTCTAAATGCTAACTCGGCACATGTATACTTATCCGGCAACAACCAGCATCTCAAAGCTTCAAACCATGGGCGGTAAAAGCTGAAACTAGAACTACAATAGCTGGTTTTTGTTTTCTCTGACTAAGGTTGTTACAACGTTCACGATGACCTAGAAGGTTATTCTAACAATCCTCTTATGATGCGAAGTTTTTGGTTTGCTATAGTTAGGGCATGAATACTGAGATTGAAGCTAAATGGTTAGCTATAAACTCAGCCGACCTACGACGGGCACTGCAGCAGGCAGGGGCAATACTTGTTTTTCCTGAACGCCTGATGACTCGATGCAATTTTGATTATCCAGACAAACGCCTAGAGAGAATCGGCGGCTGGGTCCGTGTCCGTAACGAAGTTGACAAGATTACCCTTAGTTATAAACAGCTTAATGACCGAACGGTTTACGGAACGAAAGAAGTCAACGTAGTTGTGAATGATTTCCAGTCTACCTGCAAGCTCTTGGAACCGATAGGCCTTGAGCAACACTCATTCCAGGAGACCATGCGAGAAAGCTGGAGGTTTGGGGATACGGAAATCGAGATTGATACCTGGCCCTGGATACCAACTTTTGTCGAAATCGAAGCTAAAAGCGAGGGCCAACCATTTCGGGTTGCCAAGAAACTAGGGCTTTCCCGTTCCGAAGCACTACACAGTAGTGTTGAGATTGCCTACCAAGCGGTATATGACATGTCTGAATCCGAGGTAGACGGTTGGAAAGAAATCCGATTTGTTGACACGCCACACTGGTTGCAGAAAAAGGGCTAAGCGGCCTTAACTTAGGTTGCGACAGCGTGCACTACAGCCCCCAAAGACGCGTCTTATGATACCAAAGCTAAGATCATGAGCGTAGGGGTAGCTTATCTTAGTGAAACTGATTATATAAATGCGATGAGAAATATATTTAAGACAGTTGTAGTTTCCAGGGCAGTAATGGTTTACCGTTGTCATCTTTTTTGATGACGGTACCTACAAGTCCAATTTGCGTAAAAGTTAATTCTCCTCGCTGGGTAATTGCTTCCCGCCATAGACCATGGTTAATGTCGCCCTCGATCATAGTAAAACGATATACGTTTTCACCGTCAATATATTCTTCAGGTCCTCTAAATGGCAATTCTGGAGTTACTCTTTTTAGAGCTGCTCTTAAGAAGTGAAATGTTTGTTTGGCATGATCCTCGTGTCCCTCAATTTGGCCATGTCCGCCATACTGCATAGCCCAAACGGGAGAGCCTTTGTAATACACAGTGGTCATTCCGGGTGCTCTGAAATACCCGGTATAGCTGTCTCGTAGCCGCCATAGTCCGTTTTGATATTCCAGCTCTTTATAACCAGGTCGCTGTGGCTCAACTTCAATCCCGCTTGCGGCCCAGGTGTTTAGGTTAGCCTCAACAATAAAATGACTTAACTCACTAAGCCATTGTTCCCTTTCAGCGTTTGATTCTTTAATGACCTCGCTCATTGGCCACACTATACAATACGATCGATACTAATGTCTAAAATAGTGGCTGCTCTATAGCTACCGCCATGAATAACCACAATCTAACTCTGCTGGCTGTGCTGCTCTTGCCTGCACAGATTTTTCCAGAACTACTTTTACCCGAGAAGTTCTTGGACGTAAATATCTTATTGCTTTGCTGAACCTCCAAGACTCTTCTTAAAGCGACACAAAAAATCAGGCAAGTCGTCGGCTGTTTATTTTACCGATAGTGAGCAGATAAACAACTATGGTTAGTGTTGCAATTTAATGGCGACAAACACGGCTAAATGACCCATCATTTATCATCATTGTCTGGGTCACCCTTGCCGGTGGTAATTAACTTAAATAAGCTGTGGTTAATATAGTAATCCCAGGCAGGAGCACATTTATCATAGCATGCGATTGACGGCACTAATCCTTTATGCGTAAACGTGAGCAGTGTTTTGTCGCCGCTCTTAGTAATATCAAAAACGATATCCGTGCCGGTCCACTCTTCTTTGTCTTTCACAAAACTGATATGGCTATCTATAACATGCCAGGTAATATTTTTATCAGGTACCAGTTTGGTGATTTTTTGTTTAGAATAATGAACGTCCTGGTAACGGTATGTCCATTCTGCTCCAAGCTTATCTGTATCGCCTTCGATGCTGGCAGACCACCAACCTCGAACATTGTTTACTGCATTAAATACTTTATCGGGAGATTGGCCCACTGCAAATGTTATTTTTAGGTCGTCTTGTTTAGTCATACAATAATATTAGCAGTAACACTAAAGCTCAGCTACATGAATTTAGGGTTAATTCAAATGATCGAATCTATGTTTGCCAGGCGGCCGTTGTTCAAACTTTTTTAAGCTTCTCTCACCTAAAATTGATATATGGACATTGTTTCCGGCAAAGAGGCTCTTTATATATAGCTCATCTCTATGCCGACAACGCAAGTTCATGCCTGTAATCAGACGATATTTCTTGGGGGTAAACTTGTTTAGTTTTTGACACTAAAACCCAAAAGGAATGAGTTATTTACTATCGGCCTAACAAAATTGAAAATATGGTGAGTTGACAGATATTATAGCTACTATGCTGATACACGCGCTGGCGCATGCCTTATCGACTTCATTGGCCATGGGTTGGGAAATTCTCTGGCCGTTGATACTCGGTTTAGGATTAAGCGGCGCTATCCAGGCCGTAGTATCACGTCAGCAGATGAGCAGTCTGTTGCCAGACGACAAGCCGACAACATTATTAAAAGCTGCCGGCCTGGGATCTGCTTCCTCGTCATGCTCTTACGCCGCTGTGGCTCTTGCCCGATCAATCTTTCGTAAAGGTGCTGACTTTACGGCAAGCATGGCCTTTGAGATTGCATCAACCAACCTGGTGATTGAACTGGGTATTATTATGGCTGTTCTACTGGGCTGGCAGTTTACGGCAGCCGAATTTGTCGGCGGGCCGCTGATGATACTAATTCTAGCTTTATTGTTCCGTTTATTTCTGACACCGAAACTAGTTAATGTAGCCCGTAATCAAGCCCAGAAAGGCTTGTCGGGTCGCATGGAGGGCCATGCCGCAATGGGCGATATGGCTGTTAAGAGTAACCGATCGGTTTGGCACAAGTTACGTTCAAACGAAGGCAGAACCGCAACCAGTCATTTCTTTGTCATGGACTGGGCTTCGATATGGACGGATATCGTAGCCGGTTTATTGATTGCCGGCGCTCTGGCTGCCTGGGTACCAAAATCTTGGTGGCGAACATTATTTTTTACCAACAATCACACCTTGGCCGTTATCTGGGGACCGTTAATCGGCCCCCTAATTGCCGTACTGTCGTTCGTCTGTAGTGTCGGTAACGTACCGTTGGCCGCAGTGTTGTGGAATGGGGGTATCAGTTTCGGCGGGGTGATTGCCTTTATCTTTGCCGACCTGATAGTTCTTCCGATACTGAGAATTTACAAGAAGTATTATGGCTTCAAGATGGCGGCTTTTATTTTCGGCATGTTTTATATGACTATGTCGGCTGCCGGTTATCTGGTTGAAGCCATATTTGCACTGGCTCACCTGACACCGGTTACAAGAAATGCCAAAATTATACAAGCCAGTGTAACCTTTAACTATACGACTGTACTAAATATCATATTTCTAGTCGTCGCCGGAGGATTAATATATAAGTTTCTAAGAACCGGCGGTCCAATGATGCTCAAAATGATGAATAAAAAACGGACGGCCGCTCATTGATGTCTGGTCCGTTTTACGCTACTAATCTGTTCATAATCGATACCACAAAGGCAAAGCTTACGACAAACCGCACTATGTCTACCGCAAAGAACTATATCTGACTTAAGATTTTGAGCCTACAGCGTCGATAGATGCAATCGGCAGAGAGTATACTAGATTATGGAAGGATAGAATCATGTATTATTACGGTCCAATGAACGGTAATGGCTGGAACTGGGGCTGGGGTTTGTTTATGGTGTTTTTCCTGCTGGTATTTCTGGCTATAGTCACAATAGTGGTTATACGGTTACTGCGAGGCATTGACCGTGCTGGTTACCATAGCCGCAATGACGAACCGCTAAATATTGCCAAAGAACGTTACGCTAAGGGCGAAATCACTAAAGAGCAGTTTGAGCAACTAAAAAAAGACTTAAAATAAATCATACACCGATTATCGCTTTGCGCTGCGACCGTTACCGCCTATACGATGGCCACCAAACTAATCTTTGCCAGCACACCAGGCAGTCTTATATAAAACTAGCTTTTAGCTTTTTAAATCTATACCCATTCAACCGGCTTGCGATTAACTGGCACCGAGCGTACCCGTATCGACAGCCATACCAGCCATGCTTTGCATGGTTAAAGAAATATTTGTAGTATAAAAGCAGTAAGTTTCAAAAATATCTAGTAAAAACATTTTGCCCAATGGATAATCACGATCGACTCGACAACGCCAACACAAGCGATCAGGCAATCCATAATCGGACGATAGACGATGGCAGTACCAATCCCAATGATCCGCCTCTGGTTGGGCAAACCAGACGTTCTCAAAAACGCCTATTTATAATCCTGACTTGCGTCATCGTAGCCGGAGCTATAGCCTATGCTGCTTTTTACTTCACGTCCACCAACAATACAGGTAATACGTCGACTAAAAACCGTGGCGTGCCTAGTGCGTCGTCGCCATTGCACAAACCGTCCGGCAAAACCAATTCTTCTCAGTTAAGTAATTACTATGTCCCCCCTGCACCGTTGCTGCAAAACGGCCGCTCAGAGAAAGGAGTGGCAATCGGTTACGTTGTTGGCAGAAAACAAATATCAATTAAATCGAACTTGTTTGATCCGGAAGTCTATGCAGATTCGCTTAATTATCAAACGGCTGTATTCTATGATAATCAGGTTTCAGGTATCGACCAGGTGTTCGATTTAAACTTAGCCACCAACACCACCACGCAATTAACCGACGGTACGTTAAGCGCAAATCAACCGGTATTCTCATCCATTGACCAGGAGCTTGCCTATGCCCAAAACGAATGTTCGGTGGCAATTATGTCGATAGCTTCTGGGACGCCGACGGTAATACAAAACGGTAGCAAATCGACTACCTGTTATAAACCCACCGCTTGGTCTCCGGATGGTCATTATTTGGCATATGTCGGCAATACCGAAATCAGTAGTCCAACCTTGGGTCTTATCGGATTCAGCAAACTCTATATTTATAATGTAAACACAAAATCCTCAACACCAATTAGCGCTCCAACCGGCTTTAACAGTGTTGGTGGCTACAATGATGTTTACTGGCAAGATTCAACCCATATAGCCGCCGACTATGTGGACTATGGACAAATGGCGACAATTCTGAATCAGCAGTTAGTACTAGTTGATGTTAGTAATCAGCAGACAACGAATTTGCCAACGGTTCAGAATCTTGACTACTCCAGTGTGCAATTGGCCGGTAATAACATGTACGCAATCAGCACCCAACCCGACGAAATAGTCACCGGCATAGATACCGGCAGCGCACTCCAGCCACTGGCGGGTAGCGCTGACGCTGGTTCATTTCTATTACAAACCGACCCGTCCGGGTCAATGGTTAATGGAATCTATGATTTAGCCGGTCAGGCTGGTACCCAAGGATCCTGGACACTAAATCGCCTGATACCGGTTAGTGGCCAAAGGACGCAGCTATATAATATTAAGGGCATATCGGCTTACATGCTCGGGTTTGGCAAGAGTTATGACAATATCATCTACATGGATGTAATGAGCGGTGAGGATGAAATCCATCAGTATACCATCAGCACTAATTCAGACCAGACCTTAATAACCAATTTACCGCTTGTGCAAGACTAGGTCTGCACATTAATGACGATGCGGGCCGGGCTGGTAGTCTAAGACGTAACCTGCGGTCATGTATTTGTCATCTTTATTTGTAGCCATGGATCACATTTATAATCTTGTTTGTTTTAAAGAAATGAAACATACATTGCAGAAGTGCCCAAGCTATAGCGTTGCCTTAAACAGCAGGCGAATTTTAATTATGCTAACATAACATCATAAGCGCTTTGGATTTTATACTAAGCTAGAAAAGTGACAACCCACGATGGTACTGCGATCTAAATGTCGTTTTTTTAATCGACACCAAAAACAAAAACAGATACGACGTCTAAGGTCGCCAATTACTGATTGTTTAATGGTCGTCGGCCTAATAATCGGATTGCTTGGCTCCAGTTTAGCTAATTTCAGCGGACGGTTAGATTCGTATCAGGCACCAACAGTACCGGGTGAAAGTTACCAAATATGTAATGAGCAAGCACAATATCTAACCAGTCCTTGGACATATGACGCCTTGGCTTCCGGTAGTCAAAGCTATACCGTTGCCCAATACGAGTCCCTAACCGGTTATGGTACAACCCTACCGCCATTGCCGACAGATATTGCTGACGAGCCTTCTGGCAATACGGCTGCAACTATTTATGCTCCCAATTCTTCCGGTGTGGGGGCTCCAGGATATGGCATTCCCGGATCACCAGCTATCTTTTTCTTTGAAGGCGGCAGTTATGGAAAAATATCATTTCCTTCGGTAAGCGGTGATCTTTTTATAGGTGGGTCGGCTCCGGGCTATCCCGAACCGGAATTTAATGATGGTGGCGGTGCCTATGGAATCTTTAACAGCACCTCCCATTATGGTTATTATGGTGGAGTTGACACGGGAAGCGGAACTGCCGGTTCAAATACAATCACCGTAACAACAGGTGGTGAAGCAACCGATAGTTATCTGACTTTCGCAGATGGCAGCAACTATCATGTGACGGCCGTATCCGGAACCACGCTAACGGTATCACCAGCACTCACAACATCTGAAACCAGCTCAACCTTATGGTATAACAATATGAATTCAGGCAATGGCGGCCTGAACCAACTGGCCGAGGTGTCTGCTTCCGCTGCACAAGGCGGCACACAAGTAAGCATAGGCGGTTGGGGTGTCAATGGTATAGGGCTGCCTGTTGTTGCCGGAGAAAATATCATACTCGGGGACACGAGTTATTTTGTCGGTGCGGTCAGTGGCACACAAAGTTCATCATACACGCTAACACTAACAATGCCCTTGGCGCAGGCGGTTACGCCAGGAATGCCTGTCTGGTATGCAGATGATGCAGGTGGCGTGACCGTTGATTATTTAAATATAGCGGACGACACCCACACTACCACCGGTACACTTACGGCCGGGCCGGACTGGACAATCGAACACAACAATATACACGACGGTTATGCGGGCGGAGTGAACTATGCAACAACTAATGCAGCCGGCATAGCTATAGCGGCCGGCAGTAATGAAACGGTTGAGTATAATTGCTTTCAACGTATGGGAGAATACGCCTGGAACGGAGGCGGGACGAGTTCGGTGTTTGATTATAATCAGGTAGATAACACACCGTATAATCCTGACTTGTCCGGCAATGGACAGACCGGTATAGGCAAATGGTGGGGTACCCTAAACAATGATGTAGTTGACAACACATTTACTAGCGACAAAGGGTTGCTTTGGTTCGATAACGGCAATACCGGCCAACTGGTCGAAGGCAATTACTTTTATAATATTCCCTCAAGAGCCGTACAAAATGAGACCGGCTGGAATTCAGAATATATTGACAACCTGTTCCAAAACGTAAACCAGGGTATTTATCTTAACTCCTCTAGTGGATGGAATATCCCCGGCAGTCGTTTCAATGATGAGATAATTGTGTCTGGAAACATCTTTTATAATGTCAGTGATCCTGTCGATATCTGGCAATCAAGCGGCCGATCATGTCTTAGCAGCGGTGAAGCCGAACCGGGATTTGGCATTGCCACAGGGAGCGCTAACTATTGCTCAGGCGGATTTCCTAACAATGGGGGTGGCGGATACAACAATATAACGTATAACGGCAACCAGTACGCCAGCCATTATAGTGACGCCTACTTAGGCAGCCCATGGTCAGCAGCAACAAACCAAAATTGTAGTTCCAGTAGTCCATGCGGAACAAGCAGCAATCCTTTAATACTAAGCGGCCCTCCGGTCGTGAATGACTGGATCGGATTCCCGGGCGGCACCCAAAGCGGCGGTGCTCAGACAGTAGCAGAAGTAAGCGGTTCGGTGCCAAGTACACTGACCGTTCAATCAACCGCCGGCTTTACTTCCGAGGGAGAGTTATATATATCGGGTACGGTTTGTACATATACATCGATTGTCAGCACCACCCAGCTTGGTGGAGTTGCTTGTAATGGTAGTCCGAGCTTAGTATCGGGCAGTACCTCGATCCAGGAAGCACCTTCTTTTCTTACTCACACCACCGACACAACGCCGGTTACCGATTTCGGTGGAGCAGGTAACGGCTCAGTCTCGACATTAGATATTACCGACACTTCCGGCTTTTCCTCCTCAGGCGGTCAAGTACTGGTACAAACTTCAGCCGGCGATATCGGGGCAGTCCTTTCTTATACCGGCATAGGCACATCAACAACTAGCTGCCCGACTAGCACATACACCAATGGGGGTACAAGCTGTCTGACGGGAGTAAGTTTAGTGACTGATGCCCAGGGTAACGCTCAAGGAAAAGGCTCTCTAACTAACGGATCAGCCGTTGAACAAGTGCTGCCATACCACATTACTGCCGTATCGTGTCCAGGCGGTAACTGTATCGATAATACCGAAGTCCAAGTTAGCCCATCTATAACCACGAATATCACCGCCGGGCAACCGTTTTTCAACACCGGCACTTGCAGGTATTACGCGACGGTAGCTTCCTCGCCGTCTTCACCGCTTGACCCAAGCGGTAACCCGTATTGGGATGATTGCCAGTGGCAAACAAAAAACATTACCGTAGAGAACAATACATTTTATATCAACCCAGGACAATTTAACGATGCGGCGTATCCATGGGGTGGTACATGGGGACAGTCCCTTAATAGTGGAGCCGGCTGTATCACCGGATCATCAGGCAATTGCGGACAAATCTCTACCGGTTACCAGTACAATAACGGCGGCCCCACATTCCAAGGCAATATCGAGTCCAATGCTATGATGAGTAATTCAACATTGACATCACCGCTTAATAACCTAAACGCTACGGGTAGTCCTTTTGTGGGAAGCAATGGATTGGCCGCTAATCCGGAAGCACCGTTCAATAATCTATTCAAGAACAATATTTATTATGGCAACTGGATTTTCAATGGCTATAACCAGGCTGTAAATTGTGCTGTTTCCTGGTCCGGCACCGCTCTCCAATGGGGCGGATCCGGTACCGATGCCTGCTACGGTCTATCGTTATCCCAATGGCAGACCTATTGGCAGCAGGATACGTCGTCAACTGCCCATCCGATGGTGGTAAGTCTTGGCCTTACTG
>DAHXLX010000019.1 GCA_027365775.1 Candidatus Saccharimonadota bacterium
TCTTGAATATCAACTGCCGCATGCCGCAATTGATCGAAATCGATGCCCCGAACGCCCGGTGGTTGTAATCAATGTCGCTAATCATATCAAATCTAACGTCATCGACATTTAGAAAGCCCATCGGCTTTTTATCAATCAGCAGTACACGGATATCCGTCGCGACCAACAGCGCCATGCCGCCCTCGTAATATCCATTAACACATTCATAGATAGTCTCTTCCGGAATAAGTATATTCTGTAGCTCTCTGACCTCTGCCCGGTTTATCCTCCCTGTACCGAATTTAATTTTCTTAAGTTGTGCCTCTAGATAGCTTAAATCTACCATTGACTCTCCTCTTTTGGTGTTTACAATCATAGGCTTAGCCGAGCAGGCTTAGCCGTAAGAATGCTTACCGGTACATAATGATGTTAGTCACAGCCAATCTGTAAACTTGCAAAAATAACTATTCATCTGTTAAATTAAGATATGCTAGCCAATTTAAAGCAAATAGCTGAATTGGTAGACGTATTTTCCAGGTGTGGCACCCGGAAAACGTATAAGAAGGGAGATTTTATCATACACCCCGGAGAGCAACCGCCCGGGGTTTTTTATATCGTTCAGGGCTTAGTTAAGGCGTATGACATATCCAAATACGGCGAAGAAAATCTGCTGATTATCCGGAAGCAGGACGAAATTTTTCCGCTTATCTGGGCACTTACCGGCCAGGAAAGGAAGGTCGCATACCAGACATTGGCCCCAACAACAGTCCTGGAAATTACCCGGCAAAACTTCGAGGAACAGATAATGCAACACACTGGAGCGATGGCACCATTACTGGATATGACTATCGAAATGTATCGTCTCCATAGCGAACGGATATTGAACCTTGAGTATCGGACAGTCAGGGAAAGGATTGTTTCGTTCATGTTAACCATGGTCAAACGATTCGGTTCGCGCACTCCCGACGGACTGTTGATTGAAGCACCGCTTAGACACCAGGATATAGCCAGCTCTGTAAACGCCACCCGCGAAACGGCAAGCCGGGAAATATCTGCTTTGGTCAAAAAAGGTTATCTTGGCAAACAAAAATCACTTTATTTGATTAAGGATATAAACGGTTTGCGGTCATTGCTAAGATAATAATTATATCCAGCGGTAAACTATATTCTCAATTGTATCGACAATCTTTTGGTGGTCAGGCACATCATTTTGATCATAATAATGGTCGGTCTCCAGTGGTTCTTCGATAACGTCCAGACAATAGATGGCATCGGCGATAATATGAATTTTATCAATTACCGGTACGCTGGCAAACGGCGTAGCTACGATTATCTGTTGGATCTCTATAGGTTTAAGCATTTCCATGGCCATATCCAACTTCATGGTATCGGTCAGTCCGTCAGATGCTAGGATCACTTGGCGGTGTTTTAGCATCCGCTCTGGATTTAACTCGCCGCTACCTAATAACCGGTTAATTTCCTGAAACGTCTGATATTTCTTCTCTTCTATGAATTCCCGGTACTCGCCGACAAATTCATCTAGCTCTCCTTGGGAATAATCCTTATTGTAGGTAAAATCACCGTTGCTACCGACACCAGCGATCGCTTTCGGTTCTCTTGGCAGGTTAATCGATCGCATGATCATCATCGTCAAAAAGCAGTGCAGTTGAATCGCGATTTGTGCCCCAACCATCACACCGCCATCGTCTAACGCGACGACGGCACAGTTCTCATATCGATATTTTGGTACCATCATGCCGGCTAACATTCTGCCGGCTTGCATACGTGAGGAAAAATACATCCTACCTAGGAGTTTAAGGTTCCGGCCGTAAAACCACAAGCGGTATTACCTAATACGTTTAAGCATGTAGAACCGTTCCCGATTGCCTTTTAAACCCTCAACTTCGGAATCAGCTTTATCCAGGATTAGAAAAAAAGACTTCAGCCATGACTCCAACTCTTTTAAAATCCGCCGCTGAATAGTGTCGTTCTTAACGACCCCGTGGTTCAGATCGTCCGGACGTGCTTCAAATTGCGGTTTTGCCAACACTACACATATCGTATCGGGACCACAAAAACGCATGACTGAATGCATTATTGCTTTAAGCGAGATGAACGAAACATCCATCATAATGATATCCGGATATACTTTATGATTGAAATGGCGGATATCGGTTTTTTCAAACAAATCGACCCGCGAATCAAACCGTAGTCGCCTATCCATTTGATTAGTACCTTTATCTATCGCGATTACGTTCATGGCGCCGTGTTTGAGCGCAAAATCAGTGAAGCCGCCGGTACTGCTACCGATATCCATGACTGTCTTGTCTTTAAAGTTCAAATTGAATTTGCCAGCAACCGAACTGAGTTTGTAGGCGGCTCGGCTGACATAATTTTCGTGTTCATCGATTAATGATCGTTTAGAACGCCTCATGAACAGGATTATACAGCCTAACCTTTAACCCGTTCGCGGTAATTACCGCTTGAAGTGTCAACCGACACCACATCGCCTTGCTTAATGAAAGCCGGCACTTTAATAGTAATACCGGTTTCTAGAACCGCATCCTTAGTTATCGACGTTGAAGTATCTCCTTTAACCGCAGTTTCGGTGTAGTCGACTTTTAGCGCTACATTCTTTGGCAATTCAATGCTTATCGGTTTATCCTTAAACAACTGCAACTGAACTATATCTCCGTCCTTAATATATCCGGTGCTGTCAGCTACTAATGCGGCTGAAACTTCAAATTGTTCGAAAGTATCCTGATTCATGAAATAATATGATCGGCCGTCGTTATAGAGATATTGCACTTGCTGATTGGTAATATCCGCACTCTCAAGTTGTTCGTTGCCTTTGAAAGTTTTATCCAGAACCTTGCCGTTGATTAATGATTTAATCCGCACGTTTACGATTGATCCGCCTCGACCCATTACCTTCTGACTGTAGTCCGCCACCTTAAACGGTTCGCCGTCTAAAACAAAAAGCGTACCTTTTTTAAGATCTGTAATACTTAACATTGCCGGTCCTTGTTGTCTCGATTAATTATTTGCAACGAACGGCAACAGTGCAATATGGCGGGCGCGTTTTATTGCCCGAGCCAAACGACGTTGTTGCATTTCATTAAGACCTGTCTTTTTTCGAGACTCTATTTGACCATATACATTCACATAACGCTGAAGCGTTTTAAAGTCTTTGTAATCAAAATACGGGACATCCGTACGGTGTTTAAATATTTTAGCCATTACTTTACTCCTTCAATTAAAATGGTATGTCGTCGAGATTGATCGGTTCATCACTAACATCTTCAATCACAACGTCTTTTTTAGCTGCCTTGCTGGGTGTCGGTTTGTCGGCTTCATCAGAAACATTACCTTGTTCTGTGCCGCCGCGCCCATCAAGGAAAGTTACATCGTTTGCTAAGACCTCAACTTTGCTCCTCTTTTGATCGTCTTGCTCCCAACTCCGGCTTTGCAAGCGTCCCTGGACCAAGCAACGTCTGCCCTTACTTAGATATTGGCTAACACGTTCGCCTAAAGGCCCCCAGGCAACGATATCGACGTAATCGGTAGCTTCCTGCCATTCTCCGTTAGCATCGCGGTAGCTGCGGTTCAGCGCCAAGCTGAAACTGCATACACTATGACCGTTTGGCGTTTGTCTGAGCTCAGGATCCCGAGTCAGATTACCCATTAGAAATACTTGGTTTAAACTTCGTGCCATTTGGCATTCCTCCTTATAAGACCTATGTCTCTTAAACCTTGACTTACATTAACAACGTATACTGACCGTCGGCCGTCGTCAAGTTATGTTTCAGTAATATTTAATTTTCGTCTTCTTTTTCTTCTTCCGGTTGATCACCGTGTTTGGCGGCTTGCTCGGCCTTCAGCGCTTTGGCGGCTTCCGCTTTGGCAATCGCTTTCAAGTCCGGTTTTGTTATCAGAAATCTAATGACTTCATCAGTAATGTTTAGGGTAGATTCGACCTTGGCGATACTTTGTCCCGGCATATCTACGGTATAAAACACGTAGATCGCATGGTCATTTTTTTTAATCGGATACGCCAGCTTGCGTTTACCCCAGTTATCGGTCGATAACACTTTGCCGTTGTTGTCGACAAATATCTTTACTACCCTATCTTCCGCCTTCGTTAAATCAACCTCTAGGCTCGGGTGATAAAGTACGGCGACCTCATATTGCGCCATATTTAACCTTCCTTCCATTGGTTACCACCGCTTTCACGGTGGACAGCCTACGTCCTTTCAATTAGTTGTCGTAAGCTGAAGTAATATTGTGGCTCAACATTATAACTTTTCCACCCCTGTTGGTCAAGTTATGTGGTGACAACTTAGCTTGCAATACGTTCTGATTAACGGGACAAATTAGTCGTCGGATACGTTGACTAATGGATATAGTTAAACTAAGTTCCTACACTTTATCAACTTTATACGGTACCCGGCGATTAATATCGCCTTACTGCTTCATGACTTCAGAATTGCATAAAATACGGCCAGATAGTTTTGTGTCCAACACGGTTAGTTTTACTATCGACAATACCAAGACCGTAAGAGCGGCGGAATAAGCGCTGTTACTGGGCAATCCACTTATCGATTAAATGAGCCGATATTGTCGTCCGACAATTTAAAAGTTTGACATATTTAATTTCACTGGCCTATAGCTTCGGGGTCAGCATCCGGCGTAGTCAAGCTATCGTCATCCCCCTCGCCAAACACCTCGTCCATTGAGCTAACCAATACTTCACGTGGCCGTGAACCGTCAGCCGGACCGACAATTCCCTGTTCCTCCATTGTTTCAATCAATCTGGCGGCTCTGCCATAACCGATTCTTAAACGGCGTTGAAGCAGGCTGGTGGATGCCTTACGGTTCTCCAATACAACGTGTACCGCATCCCGCCACATGTCGTCATTCATATCGTTGCCACTAGTATATTCTGCAACCACACCACCCTTGCCATTGATCTGGACCGGTTGACTGACTACTTCGTCATCGTATTGTGGCGGACGCTGCAGCCTAAGAAAATCCATCACTTTCGTTGTTTCATCTTCTTCAATTAATGATGCCTGGACACGCTTCGGTTTAGGCATATCAGATGTCAAGAACAGCATATCGCCTCTGCCAAGTAATTTCTCCGCCCCGACCTGATCGATGATCGTGCGACTGTCGACTTGGCTGGCGACAGTAAATGCTATACGGGCGGGAATATTAGCTTTGATTAATCCGGTTATTACGTCGACCGACGGGCGCTGGGTCGCGATAACCAGATGGATACCGGCAGCACGCGCTTTTTGGGCCAAGCGCACAATCAAGGCTTCGACATCCCTTGCCGCCATCATCATGAGATCAGCCAACTCATCAATAACTATTACGATATATGGCATCCTTTCTTCTTTTTTAAAGGTGTTGTACTGATCGATGTCACGCTTACCAACCCCTGCCATAGTTCTTAAACGTCGCTCCATTTCCGCGACTGCCCATTTGAGAGCGCTGATACATTTTTCCGGTTCGTTAATTACCGGCGTCAGCAAATGTGGTATATCCTTATACAGCGACAGCTCCACCTGTTTAGGGTCGACAAGAATGAGCTTTAGATCAGAGGGTGTATTACGGTACAGCAAACTGGATAACAAAGTGTTTATCATAACCGATTTACCGGAGCCGGTTTGACCGGCGATGAGCAGATGAGGCATTCGCGCCAAGTCGGCAACTACCGGTTTGCCGGCTATGTCTTTACCGATTGCAAAGCCTAACCCGCTTTCCAGGCTGGCCCATTCAGGCGAACCAAGTATCGAGCTTATTCTTACTATAGCCGCTCGAACATTAGGCACTTCTATACCCACTGCCCGTTTACCCGGGATCGGCGCCTCAATCCGGATCGATTGGGCCGCCAGGTCCAAAGCCAGGTTACTTTCCAAAGCGGTTATTTTTGTGAGTTTGGTGGATGATGGCGGTTTAAGCTCATACTGCGTAACTCTTGGACCAACATTTACATCTTCAACTTTAACTTCAATGTTAAAGTTTGCCAGTGTATCATGAATTGTCTTGGCGTTGGCATTTACGTCTCCCGGATTGGCTCGTTCCTGTTTCTGGTTGAGCAGCGAAAGGGATGGGAATTTCCAGTCCGGATCACTCGCCAAAGTCAGGGCCGCATGGTTTTCGTTCTTGCCCAACTTCTGGGCTGTGTTCCTGAAACTGGCAACCCGGGTCGGAGGTTCTTGGATTGTCTCCTCGGCCGGAGAGTTATGCTCGATAGGAACCCCCTCGTTAATCTTAAAGCCGCTGTCAGCGGAACTTTGCTTTAAGTTCTCAAGGTCCGTATCGCTATCCGCTTTTGGTTTGCGTTTGAATACTTTAAGCAAATCTTTAGCTGTAACGCCGGCACTATAACAGACAGCCAGCAATCCAATTACCAGAAAAACCGCCGCCGCCGGTAGCTTGTCTAAGGCGGTCAAGATCGCACCGCCCAGCAGCTGGCCAATATTTCCGCCATGACCACCAGTCCAGTTACCGCTTACGTCTTTAGTCGCAAATCCAACATACGCCAAACCGCTAAAACCAAGCAGCGCGATTAGCAGACTGGCCAGTTTAGCTTTGGGAAGTTTTTTTTCTTCACCGGAAAAAATAACTATGCTCAAGGCAATCATGGCTATGGGTACAATGTAAGCCGCCCAACCGAACAGCCAATAGAACGCATGGAACAAGCCGGTAGGCAGCTTACCACCGGTGCCGAAACCGCCCAGTAACATGAACACCGCTACAAGAATCAGCAGCACCGCGGCTGCATATAACCCGAAACCGGAATTTTCTTTTACGGTTTCGTTAGTAAGTTTTTTGTTCCTGCTAGATTGCTTTTTCTTTTTTGCCATCTACTATAATTATACACTGAAAACAGCTTTTGGTCCAGATCAGAACCGGTGTTTTTATGGTAACATTTATCGAACAGTGTTGATATTAGCGTTACTTGCCAAGATTAATACTAAGACTGAGCTACAATTTCAAATCGGCCATTGACGATATTCAGCTTATAGCTAGTCGAACGATTAATGTCGGGCAGTTTTTGCAATAAGTTACCCATTACCAAACCGCGACTGTCCATAACGTATCCCTGGCCGCCGTACATATACTGCGAATCACTTAATGATGGATAGATTAGACCCGGGCTAGATTTATCAATGGTTACCGGTGCATCGGGGCTGTTGGGATAAATGTTCACAATTCCGCCGAGAGAAACGTCAACCGCCTGGACAGTACCGGGATAACCGTAATATCCGATCATCACATCGCCATTCTGTCCGGTTCCAATTAACGGATTGTTAATGACCAATGATGCGTCTCCGGACGGGCCGCCCTGGGCCGGAAATTCGATCATTGCCGTACCGTTAATATAAGCCTTTTCGGTTCTCGGATTGCTGAATGCTAGACCGGCCTCGTATACTGCCGACGCCACAGGGTTGCCAATACCGGGTATATCACTTGTATCAGGAACAATATTGATTACCGAAGTGGATTTGGGTGCCTGGAAGTTAAAACCGCAAGTGGCGCTGTAATTATCCCAGTCGATAAACGGAAATGTCTGTTTCATATACTCCAAGTTGCCGACAGGGTTATAGAACGAGTTCGTTTCATCATAGAGGTCGGAAAACCCCCAAAAAACCGACAAAGGACCGATCAGTTTAGGTTCGCCGTTAACTAAGACAAAGCCGCCAGAACCACTGGCGCCAAAGCTACAGACATCTTTGTCCCACTTGCTGTCGGCTTTTGGCACCGCTGTAACCAAGACGTCAAGACTTTCTCCGTTGGATGCTGTTGTTTCGAGCTGTCCGACATAGGTCATCTTAAATTGTTGTGCCGTTGGTATACCGTTAATATCATATTGATTTACTGGCCAGCCGCGCATGTACACAACCGACTTTCCCGGTATTAAATTGTCGATTGCCGTCTCGGACAAGCGGGAATCCCGATAACCGGCTTCAACCGCTTGGACGGTATAACCGGGTAGTACACCAAGCATATAATCGTTATTTAGCCCATTATTAATAACCACTTTAGACAATTGTCCAACAGGCTTCATATCGGCAAGCGAGATGCCGGTCTCGGCAATATACGGCATTTGGACATCGTAAATCTGGCCGGTATTTGTTGTGATAACATCAGGCGCCAGGTGTTCAGATTTAGTTTCAGTATCCGTCACAAAGCCGCAATGCTTTGCTGAGGCCACACCAACGACCGGTTCGCTTAACTCGCCGTCTTGATGAATTAGCGTGCCGGAACAACCAGCCCCCGACAAATAAATCGCATTGTTGTTGGCAAATTCCTGGGCTAACAATGGAAATTTTACTTCAGTAATTTGGCTGTCATTGGTGTTTAAGGCTGTCGCTAATATCGGCTTTGATTCAGATATCGGTGATGCCGATGCTGCTTGGTTACCACGATCATATGCAATGCCGCTCAAAGCCGTGAAAGCCAGCAAACTACTCACCGCTATTCTATCGATATGGCGGACCTCAGCCGTATTCTTATGCATATAAATAACTCAACAAGCTATGTCTATAAGTCTACTAACACCACAATATTTTAACATGACTCAAACGATAAGTCAATATATGATCATCTAGTCCGGCTGGTCCTGACCAAGTAAGCGGGCGCGCATTTCCTGAAAGCGACGTTGTTGATCGGCAGCAAGCTCTTCGGCGGTTTTAGTCTTGGACTGGTGCACGGTTTTAGCTTCCACCTTGCCACCGATTACGTTAACAACCGGTATAACTATCGGGCTTCCTTGTGTCTGCTCGAACAGGTAATGAGTTACATGGTCTTTAAGTTCGGCTTTGAATCGGTCGAGGTCAACTCTTTTGAACCGTTGTGCAACTGCACGTTTAAGCTCATTTCTCAGTCCGCTCATAATTTCCTCATTATCACGCATATAGATGAAACCGCGGCTGATTATATCCGGTGAGGTAAGTAAGTTGCCGGATTTCTTATCGATCGTTAACACTACCGCTACTAACCCTTCCTCGCTTAACAATACCCGGTCTTTTACGACTACGTTACTGACAATTGAACCGGTCTGGTCAACCAGCAAGCTGCCAGCGGGTACGGAGTCCCCTTTCTGCCACTTATCGGCGGTGAACAAAAACGAATCACCGTTCTCGGCCAATATAACATTGTCCCGTTTCCAGCCCTCTTCAACCGCCATTTCGGCGTAGTAACGACGGTTCAGTGCGCCGGCATAAATCGGCAGGAAGAACTTAGGCCGAACTATATGCAGCATCTCCCGATACTCGTCGCGCCGGGCATGGCCGGACACGTGCAATGGGCCGACATTGTCTATTTCGTGAGTTGGATGGCGATAAAGGTGCACGCCCCGTTTTACCAGTTCATTACCAATTTCTTCGTAACGAACTTCGTTGCCGGGAATCGGCGTTGAGCTAACCACAACCGTATCGCCTTCTTTGAGCTTGATGTGCTTATGCGTCCCTTCAGCCATACGTTGCAGCGCGGCACCCGGTTCACCTTGACCGCCGGTACAAATCACTAAGACCTGCCGGTCAGGAATATTCGGCATTTCACGCATCGGCAAAACTGTACCCTTGGGTATCTTAAGAATGCCCTGCCGTACGGCTATCTCAGCGTACGAAATCATGCTTCGACCATCAAGCGCTACCCGCCTTCCGGCAGCAGCTGCGGCGTTAACTATCATTTGTACCCGATTCATGTTTGAGGAAAAGATTGCCACAAATACCCTACCCTCCGCGCTGCCGATAATATCGTGGAAGCTTTGCTGCAGGGTATGCTCGGTTGGTGTTCTTCCGGGCAGCGGAGTATTGCAACTATCGCTCATCAGCAGTAAAACGCCCTCGTCACCGAGTTGTTTCAATCTTGCCGCGTCGGTTGGCTTCTCGTCTAAAGGTTCGGGATCCAACCGCCAGTCTCCAGTGTTGATTATCCGACCAACCGGTGTATCGACGACTATCGAACTGGATTCTGGTACCGAGTGAGTGATCCGAACAAGCTCGACGAAGAATGCTCCCAGCTTGAGCCGTTCATGATTGTCCATATTCATGACAACAAGCTGTGGACTGAAGTCCAGACCAGATTCGGCAAACGCATCCTCAAACGTCTTGGCAACAACCCCGAGCGTAAACCGTGAACCGTAAATAGGTGCCGGGAATTTCGGCACAATATGCTTAAGTCCGCCAAGATGATCCAGGTGCCCATGACTAATTATGTAGCCACGGATTTTAGGCTTGATCGTCTCGAGATAGGAGGTGTCGGCTATAGTATAGTTCACACCCGGTAATTCAATGCCCAGATTATTGCCGCAATCAAGGATCAAAGCGTCGTTTTCCCATTCCAACACCTGCATGTTTTTCTCACCAATCGCTTCCTGGCCGCCGAGAAAACTTATTTTCAGTTTACCGTTCATGTCATCGGCGATTACATTTGCCCGTCGGCTATTCGGCATCTCACTACTAGAATATTGATTGGCGATTTTTTGGGCATCCATCTGGGTGCGCTTCTGGGCACGGACTGCTTGTGAACGGGATATTTTTAACCCACCCCCTAGCTGGGTGGAGTCGGTGTTGCGACCATGGTTTCGTCTCGGTTTAGGTGGTCTTAAATTATTCTTTTCTTGTTCCATTTTATGATTTAGTTATCCTTTCTCGATTTAAATGCTTAATTTGGTTATTCGTATCTTCAGCCGCTAAACGGATTATGTCCGGTATCTGAGCAAAATCGTCAATCAATGTCTGTCGCATCGATCCGTTATACAGTGCCGCCGCAGGATGAAATAGCGGCAGCAATATTATTTTCAGATCGGCACCGGCAAATCTTAAGCTTATTCTTTTCGGTAGTCCGTGGTCGCGGCTGATACGCAGCTCCGGCAGGAAACAGTTGGCCGAATGTCGGCCGAGAGCTATAACAATCTTGGGTCTAATAACTTCCAGCTGTTTTTGCAAATAAGGTAAAAATGCTTTCTTTTCGTCCGGGTTAGGATCCCTATTTGCTGGCGGACGATACTTAACAATATTGGTTATGTATACATTTTCTCGTTTTAGACCGATCATCGCCAGCATATCGTTTAAAAACTTACCGGCTGCGCCAACAAATGGTAAACCTGTTTCATCCTCTCGTTTGCCTGGTGCCTCGCCGACGAAAACTATCTCGCTGTCAGGGCTACCATCACCGAAAACCAGCCGTGTGGCTTGTGACGCCAACTCTGGACAGACCTGGTTATCGAGTATGCTTTGCTTGATGTTTGCCAATTCTAGGAGTTTATTTTCGGGCGAATGCATGAAAAATGTCCTTTATTAACCGGGACAGGAACTTAAGCGAAACTATCAGGCAGACTAGCGTCAACAGATAGTACCATAAGTTGCCGTAATTAATACTTAGTGAAGCGAATATATAGCTCATACCAATACCGGCAAGCATTATTGCCATCTCTCCAGTCTTAGAGTTTTTAAAATTAGCAAACCGATTAGCATGCGCCTGTTTCATTGCCGTTATTTTTTAGCTTGCTTATCATTAAGCTCACGCTTGGCTGCTTTCATTGACAATTGCAATCGTCCTCGATCGTCGATTGCTACCAGTTTTACTGTAACCCGGTCGCCTTCTTTGACCACATCACTTGGCTTATTGACCCGCTCCTCGCTCATCTCCGAAACATGGACAAGCCCGTCTTTACCGGGAAGTATCTGAACAAATGCACCGAAATCCAGCACGCTGACTACCGGTACATTGTCATAAATTTTGCCGACTTCCGGCTCGGCGGTAATACTTTGAATCCACTGTTTGGCAGCACCGATACTCGCCATATCCGGGCTGGCAATTCTAATTGTGCCGTCATCCTTGATGTCTATTTCGGTTCCGGTTTCAGATGTTATCTTCTGAATCGTTTCCCCGCCTTTACCGATCACTTCGCGAATTTTATCGGGATTGATTTGAATCGATTCGACCCGTGGTGCATATTTGCTTAATTCACTTTTAACGGCTGGTATCGTTTGCAGCATGTGGTTAAGAATATATGCCCGGCCTTCCTTGGCTTGAATTAAGGCTTGTTTAAGCGTTTCGACACTTAAGCCGTGGACCTTCATGTCCATTTGTAAAGCGGTGATTCCTTTTGCCGTACCGGCGACTTTGAAGTCCATATCTCCGGCAAAATCTTCAGCATCGGCAATGTCGCTCAATATATAGCTCGTTTCTCCGTCCATTATTAGCCCCATGGCTATACCGCTTACCGGTGCCTCTATTGGTACGCCGGCATCCATCAGTGCCATACAGCTTGAACACGTAGCCGCCATACTGGTTGATCCATTCTGACTCATTATTTCGGTTACCGAGCGGATGGCATATGGAAATTCACTCTCACTTGGGATGACCGGCATTAAAGCTCGCTCGGCCAGATAGCTGTGACCGATTTCTCGCCGACCCGGACTGCCGAGCCGGCGCACCTCCCCGACTGTCCATCCAGGCGCATTGTAATGATGCATGTAGCGTTTTTCGGTGTTAGACTCCATCGTATCGATCATCTGGGCGTAACTCAATGGTGCCAAGGTTACGATATTCATCGCTTGGGTTATGCCACGGGTAAACAGACTTGAGCCGTGGGCTCTAGGTAAGAATCCTACTTCACTGCTTAGCGGTCGGATCTGTGTAAGTTTTCGGCCGTCAGGTCTTATCTTATCTTTAATCACTCCTTCCCTAACATCTTTATGAACAGCCAGTGTGAATGCATCGTCGTACGCTTGCTTCTGCTCGTCGTAGCCATTCAGCTTGGTACCCAGATCTTCATGCATAGCATCGCGTAAGCTTTGAATCATTTGATTACGTTCCGGATACGGCGCTCTTAAGTTGGCGCCGAGCTTCCCTTCAACCCAGTCATCAACAGTTTTCCTGATAGATTCGTCCGGTAGGGTAAGAACAAATTCCTGCTTCTCGGGATTGATTTTAGCCATGAGGTCGTTTTGTAAAGCAATGGCTGGTTGCATGGCCGTATGCGCATAGCTGATAGCTTCGGCAATTTGTTCTTCGCTGACTTGGTTGGCGCCAGCTTCGACCATCATTACTCCTTCCCTGGTGCCGGCAACAACCAGGTCAAGCCGGCCGTTTTCCTGTTGATTGCCGTCTAGGAACGCTGCGAACTTACCGTCTTCGTTAATTCCGACCCTTAGACCGGCTACTGGACCGTCAAACGGCGCACCGGTTAGCATAAAGGCCGCACTCATGGCAATCATCGCCACCATATCCGGACGGAACGAGGGGTCCATAGACAGTACCGTAGCTATTCCTTGGACCTCATGCCGATAACCTTTCGGCCAAAGCGGCCTGATCGGTCTGTCTATCAGCCGGCCGATCAAAATTGCCTCGTCACTGGGTCTGCCTTCACGTTTTATATACCGTGAGCCACTGATTTTCCCGGCCGCATAAAATTTCTCTTCATAATCTATGCTCAGCGGAAAATAATCGAAACCATCAACCGCTTCCTTGCTGAGCATTGCCGTACCAAGGACGACTGTGTCGCCGTATCTCGCAATTACCGAGGCGTTCGATCTAAAACCGACACGGTTTACCTCCAAACTCAATCGCCGACCACAAAAATCGGTTTCAACAGTAATAATCGGTTTGCCGAATGGATTTATTATTTTTCCCAAAGTTTATCCTTTCTCTACTAGCCGTTTCCTGAACGGAAGTTTTGGAGCAGAGTGCAAATATATTGGTGGCCTTGTGCTGATCATTCTTTTAGCTCAATATATCTGTGGCTCTGCCCCAGATCACTTGTAGTGTTTTAATGTGCACAAGCGCTTCTTCTCGAGCCTAACCTAACAAGAAGAATGAGTTTGAGCACATTTGTGTATTAGTGGCGTATGCCGAGTTTCTGGATCAGATCCAGATAACGCTGGCTGTCTTTGCCTGCTATATATCGAAGTAAACGGCGGCGCTTGCCAACCATTTGCAGTAAACCGCGTCTGGCCATGAAATCGTGCTGGTTCAATTTTGCATGCTCGGTTAATTGCTTGATGCGTTCACTTAGAACAGCTACCTGCACACTGGCGCTGCCCGTATCTTTACTGTTAGCCTGTACGGTTTTAATCGTAGCCGCTTTATGCTCACTCGTTATCATTCATCTATACTCTAGCAAATATTGACATACTTTGCAATAGATGTCTTAAGCCGTCTTTATGGCAACTCAATCAATAGCCGCTCAATTGTTTGTTCATTAATATCTTCCGGCAGCGTTGAATTGAAAATTGAATAATTACCGATGCCTGTACGACGGAGTTCCTGCGTATATGCAACTGAGCCCAGCCGGTTACCGATAGTCTCAACCAACGATCTGACATAAGTACCGCTCGACACTTCAACATTGAATTTAATTAACGGAAAATCATATTCCAGCAATTCTATCCGATAGATATTGATAACTCTTGCATCGGGCAAGACCGGACGGTTATCGCGCGCCAGCTTATAAGCTCTCACGCCGTTAATCTTGATCGCCGAGTATGCCGGGGGAGTCTGCATGGACTCACCGATAAATGAATTCAGTACCTTATTCACTTGCTCAATTGACGGTCGCGGGATTATATCCGTCGGTGAAGATATTTCACCTTCAGGATCGCCGGTGGTGCTGTTGCTGCCGAGAATCATGGTCGCCTGATAACTTTTAGCTAATTTAAGCAACTCCTGAGAACGGGCGGTATATTTTTTACCGACCAGAATTATCAGCAAACCGGTCGCAAAAGGATCGAGCGTTCCGCTATGGCCGACCTTTAGTCTTCTTGGCGGGATACCGATTTTTTTGGCAGCAAGTTTTCTCACAAAATTTACCGCATCAAAACTTGTCCAGCCGGCGGGTTTATCGAACAGCAATAAGCCTTGCATCTATGGTTTCTACTGAGGTGTTGGCGGCGATGGCGGCAAAAAGTCGGGTGGAACTAACGGCGGCGGAACTTTCGGCGCCGCATTAGCATCATCGATTGACTCCTCCTCGTCATGATTATCTATTTCGAATTTATCTGGATTGAAAGATAACGGGTTGTTATTGCCATCTACCGGTTTCGGAAGTGGAATCCCGGACTCGGCAGCCTGGGAGCTCGTCTGCCCGCCGGTTAATGACGGGACATTTGCATAGGCGTCTTCTACCTGATCCCGGATGCTGGCAAGATGCGGGCTGCCGACAGCCTCTTCTATCTCTGTTAGCGTTTGTGCGTCCTGGTTATCGGCTTGGCTTGGTGGAGCTGACGGAGATGGTCCGGCGGGCGGCTGAGTGGTTGGACTTTCTGGTTGACCGGTCGGTTCAACTTTCTCGTCATCAGATTTATCACTGCTTTGTCCGTCAGCTGCATGATCATAGAGTTGCGAACTATCTACCGGTGGCAAGCTCAGCGGATCGGTGATTGGCTCTTCAGCCATACTATCTGATGACGTATTGGCGCTGAAAGCTGCATTTACGCTCGGTGGTTCAATGACCATTCTTTGATGAGTCCGTTCTGCCGGTGCCGCTTGCTCGGTGGCTGGCACCGTTAATTCGGTTTCCGGCTCGGTTTGGTTGGGCTGTGGCGGTGAAGGTTCGTTAGGTGCCGGCGTGGGCTCTTCCGGTTCGTCAGTCAGAGATTCGGCAACCTCCGCTGATCCGTTGGCTGTGTTTGATTCATTATTTTCGGGCTCGGTTTCCGGTTGCTCCGCATCTGATTTGTCACTATCCTTGTCGTGCTCAATTTCCAGCGTACCGTCATCCGGTTTAGCCGCAACTTCTGCCGGGGATTGTTTGTCCGCCACTTCTTTTGATTGGTCTGCTGCCATCTGTTGCTGGGCGCTATTGAGCTTGTCGGCGATAAGCTGTTGGTTGGCGCCGGCACTCATCATTTCAGCGGCTATGCTCATCGTGTGGGGCGAGGTCTTGTTATTGCTGAAACGATCGGTTTCCGCCACTACTCCGGTCAACAAAGCCGTGGCAATCTGTGCGTCAATTTGATTCGGCTGGAGAGTCTTGCAAAGCTCATAAACCAGCTCGCTTAAGCTGCTGGCCGATGGATCATGCCAATTGATTGAACCCAAACCGCCGTCCTGAGTTAGGTTGATCGTAGCCACGGTAGCATCATGGAGAATCTTACCGTGCGACACGATGGCAGTATCCAGGTCTGCTTGGGAAGTAACGCCTAATGCAACGATTACATCAACATTAAAATCTCCCTGGCTAAATTCCAGGTCATCAGCCGTCAGATTTGTTCGGTACGGTGTAATAAATATTTTGACGAGTTTATCTTCAACCTTGTAACGAAGTTTGTCAGCTTTGCTCTTATCCAAAGCGATAATGAAATCACGCAAGCTATCTGCCGATTTGGAGAATGTGGCTTCAGGCTGCAGAAACTCCAGTGCGTTTGGTATCTCGCCGCTAAACACCGCTGTTGCATGTTTACCGATTTTGTTTAGCCACAAAGACAAGCCAAGACAGGCGGACAACTGATCGACACTTGGGTTGCTACTGACGGTAACCAATATATTGGTGGCTGCTTGTAGTTTTCCCGATAACTGATTCTTTACGTCTTCCATTTTTATTTTTTATTTTTAAAGTAACTTAAACATGATACTAGCATAATTTCTACCTTCTGTCGATATGCATTTGCAAAGACTATACTACCCCTGTATAGTTATTAGCCGTAATTAAATTAACTTATGAGAAAAATATGCCCATAATCAAATCTGCCAGAAAACGAGTTAGGGTCGCTCACCGGGCGTCCGTGCGTAACAGCAAAACCAAACGTAGCCTGAAGTCAGCATTGAAATTGTTAAGCGCCAAGCCGTCCACCAAAGCACATGCATCCGCCCAAAGCAAAATCGACACAGCAGTCAAGAAGGGTGTTATCAGTCGAAACAAGGCTGCCAGACTGAAATCACGTGCAGCCGCCAAGGCCAAGGCCGCTAACCTAAAATTTAGCGGTGCTAGGAAAACCACAGCCGCCAAAAAAACCACTACCAAAAGTTCGACCCGGCCAAAGAAGTCCTAATAATTCAGCAGCCAGACAAGCAGCGCTTCATCGGCGTCGACCGGCTTGGTTTTAATTTTCAAGTCAATATCGAGCAACTTATCGACTCGTTCGTCCAATTCGGATGCCGAGATACCGGACGTTAACCGTGCCGCCTTGATGATATTCCTGGGATTTGAACCTAGGTCTCTGGCAATATCGTCATTGCTCTTGCCTCTCGCTGCCTTAACCGCCGCCAATAAATGAAGTTGCCAAGCCAAAAGACCGATAATTTGTTTGGTGTCAACTCCTAAACTACGTTGCTCTTCGTAAAGCATAAGCGTCTGTAGTCTGTGCCTTTCAAATACCGACTCGACCAGATCGAAAATATCGCTTTGCGGACTCGGTTCGACCAACAAATCGATTATGTCTTTGTTAATTTCGGTGTCGTAGAGAAGGAGTTTATCCAGCTCATTGACCAATAACTGCTGGTTCGAGCCGGCCTGATCGATCAGATACTTCGCATCAGCCCGTGACAGTCTGGCGCCTCTTAGCTTTGCTTCGGCGGCTAACCAGTTGGCCAGACTATCCGTTGGCAATTCATGAAAAACTTTAAAAACCGTCTGCCGTTTCAGTCGTGAGTAAAGCTTGGATCGTTTATCGATCTTAGGTTCAACGATAATTAACTGTAGATCGTCGCCT
Organism: Candidatus Saccharimonadota bacterium; assembly: GCA_027365775.1. Classification (GTDB taxonomy): domain Bacteria; phylum Patescibacteriota; class Saccharimonadia; order Saccharimonadales; family UBA4665; genus JAJZWH01. The sequence goes on from DAHXLX010000019.1 coordinate 17,655, forward strand.
GATAAGTGGATAAGTTCCTCTATTCTATCCGACAATTTCAAGTTTTTTACGACGCCCTTTAGAATAATCAACTTACCGAGAGAGAAGAGAGAAGTCGACGTGGAGCGTGCTAATACTTCTTCGGTATCCAGTTCTTCGGCATCCAGCCGTTCAATGCCGATTGCTCCGTACTTCTCGGTAAAAGCTTCGATTAGCCGATTAAGTTCACGGTTGATGAGATATGAGTTACTCCCGCTTAAAGTTATGGCTGCCATGACTGCTTTCGATTATATACTGCTGCGTCGACCGGGAATTTTTTGGCAATGCGGACAATAGTGCGTACCCCTGCCGGCAAGCCTGGTTTTCACTATGGCTTTGCGGCATCGCGGACAAGGTTGGCTTTCCCGGCGAAACACACTGGCAAATTCCAGATAGCTTCCCCTTCTGCCTTCGGCGTCCACATAATTCCGATCGGTTGATCCACCTTTTCGCAGACTAAGATTCAGTACCTCTCTGATCGAACGATGAAGATTTCGGTAATCCCTTACCTTTAGTGCACCGACCGGAGTAGCCGGATTTATCTTAGCGCTCCATAAGCTTTCGTCGGCGTATATATTACCAATGCCGGCAATTATGTGCTGATCCATTATTGCCGGCTTAATCGCGCTGCGAGCCCGCCGGGACAAGCTGTCTCTCAACATCTGCCAAGTAAAGTTGTCAGCTAAAGGTTCCGGACCCAAATTTTTAAAGAAATCCTGTTCTTTTATTGCTGCTGTGGGCCATAGCTTCATCCAGCCGAATTTACGCTGATCATTAAAATACAGCTTGCTGCCATCATTGAATGAGAGTATTACCCTGGTGGTTTTGTCGGGCAATTTATCGACAAGCGAGGTGGAAGGATGTCCACCGCCAAAATGAATACTTTCGCCGTCATAAACCAATTGGCCGGTCATCTTCAGGTGTGTTATTAAACTATACCCGCTGCTTAGCTCAAGTATTAGGACTTTGGCCCGGCGCTCGATTGTTGTCACGCTGGCACCGACTAAAAACCTTCTTACTTCAGCGCTGGAATTGGGAAAGCTTTTGGGTGTATCAAATACGACTTTTGTAATCGGCTTATCCAAAACCAGCCGCGATAATCCGCGCCTAATAGTTTCTACCTCTGGCAGTTCCGGCATAACACAGCTATTATACTAGTTAGGTCTATGGATTCTATATCTGATATCCTCGCCAACAAGGACTTCTCGCAACCGGACGAAGTAACCGCCATCAAGGCGTACGTTGCCGCCAAATACAACCAGAATGTTACGGTTAGTATAAACAACCGGGAGATAACACTGTCCAGTCAGAGCGCCGCATTAATCGCCACCCTACGGATGAACACGCCGGAACTTATTAAAGCGGCCGGCACCACGCGAAGAATAAGATTTCGTATCGGCTAAATATTAAGGCTTGACGTAAGGCTGTTGTAGTCCGGCACTTGGTTTTGGAATAAAGTAAGAGTTAGATTCAGGTTACCGTAAAAGGTGTGCGGATCGCCGTTGCACGTGTCGATCCAACGGCGTACTTTTTGTGTGTTATTGACGTCAAACGAAAAGATGTAGCGATCGCCCGTTGGACAGTATCCGCTGGCTTGACTCAGATGTGGATCGTTGCGACCAAGCTCAAAGCCTGCGTATTCTAGTGATCGTAAAAAAACATGGAACGAAGCAACATCGTTAGCGTAGACTTTACTGGCGACAACTTTATCGTTATACCCTTGGAAAACGTTGATCGTCGTTGAATAATTATTAATAACCACCTGAACTTGGTTGTGAAGCGATGGTGCATTAACCGGACCATCGATCAGCATTGCCACCTGGGCCGTTGGGTTATTGGCATATGCAGCAATCGGTGTCGTAGGCTTAGGCGCCGGTCCATGGTGGAATATAAGATACAAAACAACAATGACCAATATTATTGCCAGGCCAATGCCGAATAAAAACGGTATATTACGCTTCCCAAAATACATGAACATATATTAACATAACCTTTTCCGTTTTGCAATATACTCGTACTGCTGGTTGACGGCAGACTTATTCATGGCCCCAGAAAGACTAAAAAGTTTGGCCACCCGGACAACTAATGGGTTATACTAATTTGAAGCAATGGGACTGAAACTTAAGTACGAAACCGGTGTTGCTGCCTCTATCCAGTTCGTAATTGTTACCGTTATGAACTTCATTGACGGCGTTAGCGGGTCGATACATCAATGCACCAGCAATAGAAGCAGCTGCACCAGTAACATTGTTCTGGCATTGATATATTTTGTAGTCATATCCGTCTGTTTCGGCATACTAATGTTGGCCGGTTTTGCTGCCCAGGACCGTCGCAGTAAGCGTATCAGTCAGTTACTCATTATCGGCGAGGTTTTGGTATTATTAATCTCCCTCTATGGGTTAACGCATCAGAATTACTCTTTAATCGGTCGAATAAATAGTCTTGTCGACGGCATTACAGCATTATGGGTTTCCGCCTTGGCGTTCAAACTGATGAGAGCTAAGGGTGGCCGAATTAGACCGAGGCATCGTATTCACCATAGCAATGACACACCTCAAAGCTGACCCCAATTATCCCCTATCGCAATATCTACGTCCAACCTGACCGGCAGTTCATAGACGTCTTGCATTATCGTCTGCAATTTTTTAGCAACCATTTCCGCAACTTCCGTCGGACATTCGACCAGGATCGAATCATGTATCTGAAGCAACTGGCGACAATCATTATGCTGGGCAACAAGCATCTGCTCGCATTTGATCATCGCCAATTTCATGAGATCGGCTTCAGTGCCCTGGATCGGCATATTTATAGCTGCCCTTTCAGCAGCTGATCGGATAGCAAAATTTCTGGAATGAATATCCGGCATTGGCCGGCGGCGACCGAACAAAGTTTCGACATAACCCTGTTCTCTGGCTCGTTTAAGTACCCGGTCCATATAATCAAATAACGGCTGGCGCAGTGCTTTATATTTATCGATGAAGGCAGCGGCCTGTTCCCTGGTCATACCGGTTGCAATGCTTAAGCCGTGCGGGCTCATACCGTACAGGATGCCGAAGTTGATAGTCTTGGCAGTCGAGCGCATCTGCTTGGTTACGTCCTCCGGTTTACGTCCGTAAACTTCGGCAGCTGTCGCCAGATGAATATCGGCACCTCGATTGAACATATCGATTAATCCCCGGTCTTTAGCTAGAACCGCTGCCAGTCTTAACTCGAATTGTGAATAGTCGGCACTGATCAGTCGCTTACCCTTACCAGCGATAAACGCTGTACGAATGCGTCTGCCCAGATCAGTCCGGATCGGTATGTTTTGCAAGTTCGGATCGGTGCTGCTTAAGCGACCGGTTTGGGCAATCGTTAGATTGAATGTAGTATGTAAACGATTGTGTTCGTCTACCTGTTTAGGTAAGGTGTCGACATATGTATTCTTCAGCTTGGCAATCTCCCGGTAACGACTTATAGCATCGATTATCGGGTGTAAGCCGCGTAATTTATCCAGCTCCGAAGCCGCGGTACTGAACCCACTTTTACCTCGTTTAATACCTGTTATATCTAGCTTTAATTTATCAAATAGTATATTGGCCAGTTGGCTGGGGCTACCGATATTGAATTCCTGATCGGCATAGCCATAGATTTCTTGTTCGACGTCGGACAAAAGGTCATCAATTTCAGCGCTGAATCTGTTTAAGTATTCAGTATCCAGCTCGATACCGGCCAGCTCCATGCGAGCGAGTATCGGTATAATCGGCCATTCAATGGTTCTCACCAGTCGCGGAAATGCCTTGACTTCGGCCAATTGTTTAATCTGCTTTTGTTTCAGCGAAGTAATCAAATTGATGATAATTGGGCATAAGCTGACAAATTCGTCATCACCGGCTACCTCCAGCTGTTTACCCTGATAGTTAAGATCAGCTTGAGCCATCTCGGTCAATGTTTGTTCGCGGCGGAGACTGTTTAACACAAACCCGGCAATAAGCGTGTCGTGAGCCACCGGTGGCGGATTCAAGCCCAGGCTTATGAGCAGCTTGATTGATGATTTTAAGTTATGCCCAACCAGTGGCGGTAAGCCAGATAAAAAACTTGTCAGCGCCACACGGCTAAGTTTGCCGAGATTAAGCACATATATAGATTTATTATCCGTACTCAGGACTAGGTATTTCGGTTGCTTGCCGTCTTCGCCGGCGGTACGACTGGCTATAACAACTTCGCCACCTGCAAGTTCCAAACCGTTAAGCTGCCGGTCGTTGTCAATTAAAATGCAGTTGCCGGGTATTTTGTGGTTGATTGAATATTCAATCTGGCTGTCTGCCATCTTCGCACTCAGTACTTCCGGTAGCTGTCTGAGCAGACTACGGAACTGCAGCTTTTGCAATAATCTCGCTAATTCGCCGACATCAGCCCGGCTACCATCGGTTTCATCAAGTTTCAGCTTGATCGGAGCATCGGTCCAGATTGAAGCCAGCTTTTTACTCAAGTAGGCCTTGTCTTTGCCGGCTATCAGTTTATGCTTAATTGATTCCGGCAGTAGTTCAAGGTTCTTATAGATGTTATCTAGCGTGTTATATTGCTTCAGCAGATTAATTGCCGTTTTCTCGCCAATCCCCGGTACTCCCGGCAAATTATCGGACGAATCGCCTTTCAGCGCCTTTAAATCCAGAAACTGATGAACATTGATTCCGTACTTAGCTTCGAATGATGCCGGCGAGTACAACTCGATATGGCTAAGCCCGGTTTTTAACGCATAGACGTGCACATGCGAATCGATCAGCTGTAACATATCCAGATCCGAAGTTACAAGCATTGTCTCAATACCCATAGCCGTAGCCTGAATAGCCAGCGTACCCATAATATCATCAGCTTCGTAATCGTCTAATTCATATAGCGGCCATCCGAAGGCGGCCAACAATTGATGGAGTATTGGTATTTGATCGTGAAAATCAGCCGGCGCCGGCTTGCGTCCGGCTTTATATTCCGGGTACAACTCAAGTCTTTTGCGGATATTGGTCTTGGGCTTATCCCAGGCCACAGCTACGTAATCCGGCTTTAGTCGACGGATGACTTCAAGCGCCATAGTTGCGAAACCAAAAACACCACCAGTCGGTACTCCATCGTCTGTAGCCAGATTGGGCATAGCATAGTAGCCACGGTAAAATACGCTTTTACCGTCAATAATCGCCAGTTTTTTCGGTTTTGCTTCCGGCATGACTTTAGTATAGTCCAGCGTTATGGCTTAAATTTAAGCAACTTATCTAAATCACGGCTAAGAAATATTAAACTATTGCTGTTATTAGTTATAAACAGGTCGCTTTTAGCCTTAACTCCAGCCATTGATAACGTCGCGTTGTCGCCTCCTTGCGGCCGCTCCATTTCACTGGCTTCGTCGGCCATGAAGTCGGCATAACTTTTATCGTCATCAATTTGTCGATCGATTCCACGTGACTGGGCATTAAGTCGAATCCGTTCATATCTGATTCTCGAGTCGGCGTCAACCCAAATCACCAGACCGCCATAACCATGAACGACATCGGCTTCACCGGGATTACGCAAGCTCGACATCGCCAAGCCGCTATACCCTTCAGCATGGTCATATAAAGCCTTGGCTTTATCGATCAGTACGCCCAGTCCGAATTTGCGCCGCCATTCGGCACTTAATTCACGCATGTGCTCTCTGGCCGGCGGTAAACCTCGGTTTTTCAATTCCTCTCTTAAGGCATCGGTCACCGAAACAAACAAATAGTTATGCTGTTCGGCTAAAATTTTTCCGACGGTATCTTTACCGGACCCGTTAGTGCCGGCTATGCCGATGATCGTAGGCGGTAACGATAGGTTCATCTACTTTATATAGTCATGCAGTTTTTTGGCGTCACGGTGCTTACGGAGTTTAGCCAGCGCCTTGGCTTCGATTTGCCGAATGCGCTCCCGGGTGACATTAAATTCCTGTCCGACTTCTTCCAGCGTATGGTTCTTGCCGTCTTCAAGTCCGAACCGTAGTTTCAATATTTTCTGCTCCCTTTCGGTCAAAGCACCAAGCATATCCTTGACCTGCTCTTTCAGTAACTGACTGGTCGCGGATTCTTCAGGGCTGATTGTATCCTCGTCTTCTATAAAGTCTGCCAGCACCGAATCTTCTTCGTCGTCGCGTATTGATGCATCGAGGCTGGAGATGTCTTGCTTGATTTTCATGATATGTTCAACTTTGTCAACCTCGATTTCCATTGCCTGGGCGATCTCTTCGTTAGTCGGTTCACGGTTTAATTCCTGCGTCAATCGTCGCTGAGTTCGCAGTAGTTTATTAATCGTTTCTACCATGTGGACGGGAATACGAATCGTCCTTGCCTGGTCGGCGATTGCTCTGGTAATCGCCTGCCTGATCCACCAAGTCGCATAGGTTGAGAATTTAAAGCCTTTGTCTGGATCAAATTTCTCTACAGCGCGCAATAGACCGGTATTTCCTTCCTGGATCAGATCCAACAGATCAAGTCCCCGGCCGACATAGCGCTTGGCGATTGACACTACCAAACGCATATTCGCTTCGGCCATCTTGTCCTTAGCATCCTTATCGCCGGCCACAACTCGTTTCGCCAAGGCCAACTCCTCTTCCGCGGTCAACAATGGTATCTTGCCAATCTCCCTTAAATAAAGTCTGACCGAATCATCGGCTACGTCGTCGTCCAGATATACTGCGGCACTGGTATCGACAAGGTCGTCCTCGTTATCTTCGAGCGACCATTCATCGGTGAAGGTAGCGTCATACGGCTCAACGGCGGTAATTTCAATATTGTTGTCGGCCAGCTCGGTATAGAGCAGGTCTAGAATTTCCGTGTTAGCCGGTTCGTCAGGAATAAGTTCGAAAATGTCCCGTTGCGATATATGGCCGTCTTTCTTCGCCTGTTCGAGCAAAGCCTCTTTACGTGCCTGAGGGTCGTTATCCGGCGGCTGTTGTGATTTAATCTTCTTGGGCATGATTTTCTCCTAAATTAACTCTTAATAGTCCGTCAAGCCGACGTGCTTCTTGAAGCAGCGATCCGGTAGTGGTTTCATCGGCTTGCACCAGTTCCCGGGAAATATTTGATTTTTGCTGTTTTACGTATTGTTCAATCAGTCTTGACTGCAACCGAGCGGCTTCGTATTTTAATTCGCCAAGCTCGAGTCCCTGATATAGTTCTTCGTACTGTAATACTTCTATTTTAACATAATCTGACAATGATGCTACTCTGCCTACCTGTTTTAAGTCTGCTCCGGCCTTCAGACGCTCAAACAATTGCCTCGCCACCTCCCTGGATAACATTTCCGGACCAATCGGTTCCAGGAAAGGTTTCAGTTCTGGGCGCATCAACACCAAACACAGCAGATGATCTTCGCTTTTGCTAAGCTCAATCATATCCTTTGGTTGCGCGGTAGGTGCCACTTTTGGTCGTCTGGTAATCGGGCTTACGGATGCGTCCTTAGTTTTTGCCAGTTTATCAACCAGCGCCTGTCTGCCAACACCGGCTTTTTTAGCAATAAGATTAAGATAATGGTCTTTCTCGACCGGATCGTCTAGGCCGATTACAATCGGTAAAACCGCATCAGTGAAATGTCGCTTGCCTTCGGCAGTTACAATATCGTATTGGCTTTCCTGGCGCATAATCAGCCAATCCAGAGCATAGGTATATTCTTCCACCGCTCGATGCCAAAGTACCGGATCTTTGCGGATTAACTCATCCGGATCTTTGCCTCCCTTGATATCGATTATATTTAGCGACACATGCAATTTGCTGGCAATGCCGATAGCCCGTTCAGTCGCGGTAATGCCCGCCCGATCACTATCGAAGCATAATCGGATATCGCCGGCAAATCTGGTCAGCGCTTTCAGATGATTCTCGGTCAACGCCGTTCCTGCGGTAGCAACTGTTTGCTTGACACCGGCTTGATGACTGGAAATAACATCCAGATTACCTTCACTTACTACAGCGTACTTTTTTTCGCGGATTGCGGTTTTGGCAAGATGCAGACCGAATATATGACGGCTTTTATCATAAAGGGCTGTTTGTGGCGTGTTGATATATTTTGGTCCGAAATCGTCTTTGTTTAGCTGTCTGGCCGTGAAGCCGATGACCTGACCCTGCGGATCTTGTAACGGGATCATTAAACGGCCACGGAACATATCGTTAGAACCACCTCTGGCGCTAAGACCGGCAAGCCGTATCTCTAAATCGCTAAAACCTTGCTTTTTTAAGAAGTCGACTAATGCTCTACCGGTGTTCGGTGAATAGCCCAGGCGCCACGCCAGTACCGTCTGTTTTTTAAGCCCCCGATCTTTAATCACATACTTTAGCGCCTCGTTGTTGCCGGCTAATTGTACCTGATAAAATCTGGTAGCTACTTCCAGCGCTACCACTAAACGGCTTTTGTCCGGCCCGTCATGCTTATGACCGCGATATTGTTGCAGATCGACGCCCGCTTTGCGGGCTAACAGTTCCAGCGCTCCCTTAAAGTCGACCCCTTCCATTTCCATGACAAAGCTGAAAATATTACCTCCTTTATTTGAGGAGAAATCATGCCAAATCTGTTTTTCCGGGCTAACCATAAAACTGGGCGTCTTTTCGTTGTTAAACGGGCTAAGGCCTCGGAAATTCCGACCGGCGCGTTTAAGCTGCACATATTCGCCAATGACATCCTCAATCGATAGCCTGCTTTTTACCTCTTCGACTGCATCCATACTCTGGCCTTATTGTACGCCATATCCAAATCCACGCGTCTCCCAAGAGTTGCTCGCCAAGACAACGACGATTATGGTTAAATATTCGCATGCAACCAACCGGATACCAACCACCTGTTTTCCCCCAACCGACACCCCAGTCCGATCCTTATGCGTTTCTTAACCAGGTCCCGAATAAACCTAGGCTACGCCTGAGCGGTAGCTTTGGCGGCGGATCACGAGCCAAACGACTGATCGTGGCGATTGGCGGCTTGCTAGTCCTGGTCGTTTTATTGGCAATTTTTAAATCAGCGCTAAGTTCTGGTAATGGCGTGGACTTAAGCAGTTTGTACTACGTTATCGGCGAACAACAAGAACTGATCGGCTTAACTACCACCGGCTCTCAAAGCACTCAAAACCAAGGCTATCTCAATTTGTCCTATACGATTATGGCGTCAGCAACGACCGACAAGGATAAGCTGGTCAGTCTGCTCGAGCATAATGGCTTTAGCCTAAGCAGCAAAAGGTTGGTACTGCAGCCGTCGGCTGATCAGGCACTGGCTCAGTCGCAGCAAAACAGTACTTTCGACAGTGTTTACCCGACGGTCCTCAGGCAGCAATTAAATTTGTACCAGCAAGAGTTAAGTGACGCTTACGCCAAGAATAAATCGTCATTAGTCCAAGCATATTTGAAAACCGACTACGACAATACTAAGTTACTTATAAAAATGTTCAATAATCCGAATGGTTGATCTGTGCCGCCAGTTGGTAGCTGTGGTCGATTAAAGCCGTTAACTCCGCAAAACTTAGCTGACCGCTGATAATTATGGTATTCCAGATTCTTGGGTCGAGTTGCTGGGCAGGCAGAACTTCCTCGTATTGTTCACGTAGAAGTTTAGATAATTCCTGGTCGATCCTTAAGCTCAACCTGAGCAACTGCTTGCCGGTTTCCAGATAAGCAAATGCCGTATCATTTAATGAATAGACGGCCAGCGTTTTGGTGTATGGATAGGCGACAGTTGCGTTATCTTTCGCAGCCAGGTAAGTTGCAATCCGTTTACTGTCCTTGTCGCTAAGCATTAGCCTTAAACCACTCTAGATAATACTGTAGCTCAGCGATCGATGCTTGAATATCGTCAAACGCCCGATGAACCTCCCGTTTGTCGTAAACAACTCCGTACTTTGCCTGCATTATGACCTTGAATGATGAAACGTCCACCATCCGGTAATGGAGCAGTCGTTCAACATCCGGCCACCAACGTTTAATGAAATTCCGGTCGTTATGAATGCTGTTGCCGGCCAATATTGCCGGTTTCGCATGAAATTGAGCGTTGATGAAGCCTACCAACTCATGTTCAACATCGTGCTCATTGCGCCCATTATCCTTTATCCGCTCGATAAGACCGCTTGCCGAGTGATGTTCCATAGCCCAGTCCCCCATCCGGCCGATTGCTTCGTCGGACTGCTGGATACACGCCTCGTACGAAGCCAGAGTTTTGAAATCTAGGTCGGTAACCTCGGCTGCAACCTCCAGGATGACATCCGTCTCAACATCAAGTCCGGTCATCTCCAGATCTATCCACAACAATTTGTCCGGTATTTCGTTCAATACGGCTCGGTCCATGCCAGCCATTATATCGCCTTTGCCGGCAGTAATTTACTGCTATTGGTTTCGGGCTTTGCTCAAAGCATCACTGTACCACTGAAGTTCGTCCAGTGCCGCATCCAATGCCGCCTGCGGTCCATACGGGTTGGACTTAACATCCGGACTCAGATTCCCGTCCTCATCCACGGCATCGTTGAGACCAATAAATGCCACTGCATTCGGAATCACCACACTTCGACTTTCCGAAAGTATCTCTTTTAAGTGCATGGCCGCCCTGGCACCGCCAACGGTTCCGTGGCTGACAATAGTTGATGGCTTTCGGTGAAGTTCGCTGGTAATGAAGTCAAGCGCGTTTTTTAGAACGCCGGGTATAGAGTGATTATATTCCGGCGTAACAAACACATACGCATCGTAATCACTCACCGCATCCAGCCATTTCTTGACAGCCGGTTCAATTTTACGATTCGGGTTATACCGGGGGCTTATTGGTTCATTTAAAAAGGGTAAGGGATAGTCGGCCAGGTCAATCAATTCGGCTTGTATACCATCTTTAGATTGGGCAGTCTTCAACACCCATTTGGCCTGTTTTAAAGATATTCGGTTAGGCCGTGTCGAACCCACTATTACAGCTAGCTTCATTTTAAGCTCCTTTCAATTTTGCTATACTTAGTACAGTAACTAGTTTACTATATTAAGTATAGTAATAGCAAGCGTTTGTATGAAAGAAATTGAACCCTCGGTCGGATGTATTGCCAGCGCAATGAGCGTATTGGGCAGCAAATGGACCGCCCTGATACTGCGTGACCTGATGAGCGGACCAAAACACTTCTGCGAGCTGGAACGGTCGGTTGGCAACATTAATCCGCGTACTTTATCGCAACGACTAAATGCGCTTGAACAACAACAAGTTCTGCTTAATGATAGTGGTCATTATCTACTGACACAAAAAGGCGAAGACTTGTTGCCGATACTTAAAAAAATGGCCGCCTGGGGTACCAAATACCCATCGACTAAAACTTTCGTGAACAGTCAATAAGTGATCTCACCGGTACTATTATTGATGAAGCCTAACGCCACCGAGTTTATACAGTAATGATCCTGCGACGGACTTTCTTTAAACAGGTGGCCTAAATGGCTACCGCAATTTGCGCAGCACACCTCTGTCCGTTGCAGGTTAAATGAATTATCCGACCGCAAAATGACCACTTCAGCGGTTGCCGGTTTGCTAAAACTAGGCCAGCCGCTGGAATCATCGTATTTAGTTTCACTGGTAAATACTAGCCGTCCGCAAGCGGCACAGCAATAGCTGCCGGGCCGGTGATTGGTCAACAGTTTGCCGCTGAATGGTGGTTCGGTACCTTTCTGTCTTAACACACGGTATTGCTCCGGGCTGAGCGTACTCCTCATCTCATCGTCCTCGAGAAGTCCGTTGGTCATAGTCTTGCCGGTGCTTCAATCCCCAGTAGCCTCAGGCCTGACTTAAGTTTGTCGGCGTATATTTCCACCAGCTTGAGTCGTTCGCCTTCCCGCTCGTCTCCGATAACCCGGTTGGATTCATAAAATCGGTTGAAAACTTGAGCGGTTTCGAACAAGTAAGAACATAGTATGTGCGGACTTAATTCGCTACTTGCCTGATTAACTACATCCTTATAGCGCGACAAGGTTAATGCCAGTAATCTTTCCGTTGGAGTGATTGATTTAATAGGGGTTGCCCTGCCAGTAGCTTTAGCCAGAATACTCCTGGCTCGAGCATGGGCATATTGCAGATACGGACCGCTGTTGCCCAAGACGTTGACCGATTCCTTGGGCTCATAAATAATATCGCCGCCCAGCCGCTGCTTAAGCATTGAGTATTTGACCGCTGCCAATTCTAGCCGATTGTCGGGTTTATCGCTAAGCTCCTTAACGGCAGCTTCGGCTGCGTCCAGGATATCTTCGGCCCGTAATATGTTCCCGGTCCGGCTGCTCATTTTTTTCCCGCCGCTTAACCGGACAATTCCATGAGTTAAATGTGTGGTCGATAAAGCCAGTTGTCGGTCGAATTGTTCCAACGCTTTATATACCACGCGCATGTATTGCTGTTGTTCGTTGGCGGTAATAATTATCGATCGGTCATAGTTATAGTCACGCCGCTTAAGCTCGGCTAACCCCAGATCTTTGGTCTCATACGTCGGTAAACCGTTACTGTTAATAAAGACTCGGGTATGCAAACCGAAACGCTCACCGCGAAAGACCACCGCACCATTGCTGGACTCAAAAACACCGTGTTTCAGCTGTTCTTTAACAATTGCTAGGCCGACCGGCACCGTCTCGCTTTCAGGGTAGAACCGGTCAAAGTGTATATGCAGCCGGTCATAAAACTCGTTGAAGTAATCGTAGCTCCACTGTCTGGTTGTCCAGTATATTCGGGCCAGTGCCGACCGCTTGTCGCCACGGTCTTGAATTGCATAGACCCGTTGGTTAATCTCGATTATCTCTCGCTTGGCCGTTTCATGGTCTTCATAGGCTGCATTGCCCGCCACATAGGCCTGACTCATCCATTGGCTGCGTTCTACTGGCGGTATGTTTCGCAACCGATCTGGGTTCTCTCCGCCAAGCTCGCGAATCATTGCCCAGATAGCCTTACCGACATGCAACCCGACGTCACCACCGAAATTTACCCGAAAGACCCGAGCTCCTTTCTCGGTTAATAAATTGGCGATGGCATCGCCGACAATCGAAGTGTATAGGTGGCCGGCGTGCAGCAATTTGAACGGGTTAGGGTCCGAGAACTCGGTTACAATAACTTTGCCCTTCAATGTCTTCTCCGGTTGCTTAGTCATCTCTTCAATTAACGACGCGTCGTTGAGCCGTATATTGATAAATCCCGGACCGGCAACACTCACCTCGCTGATCAAGTCATGCAGTATCGACTCGAGCTTGGCGGCAATGTCTTTTGCCAATACCCTCGGGCTTACACCGGTCGTCTTAGCCAATTTCAGCGCTAAATTCGTTGAATAATCACCGAAAGACTGATTGGGATAACTAAGCTCAACCTCGGATAGAGGCAGATCATATTCCTTTACCGCAACCAACAAGGATTGACGCAGCACTTCTTCCATATCCGTTTATTATAACAGAGGTATCTAAGTGTGTTTCTGCTTGCGTATATGCGCCGCCAAATCGTTTACCCCGCGGTGCCACATGGTTCTGGCTATCTGCCAGCCGATGAAATACAGCGCGCCAATTAACAGGAAGAAGCCGGTTACGGTTCGCGCTATGTCCGGATATTGGTCGGGTTTTAAAATTAAGTTAGATATATCGAATAAAACGCCGCCGGGATTAAATATAATATCCCAACTGTTCCAGCGTAGGTCACGACCCAGATAGATGGCGAAACAACAGATCGCAATCACGGCTACGGTTACCGCTGCCGCCATTCTCGGCCTGATCCGTCTTCGCAATTCGGCATGAATCATGTACAGGCTGATTATACCCATGGTCATAGCCAAGAATATAAAGCTGGAAAACATGATTGAATTAAATAATACCTGTGACGTCGGCATGGTTTGGATATGGATATAATCGCTTATCATGTAGAAACTATTCGGCAAGAAAATTAACCATAAGATCGTATCCAACAGCGGCTCCCAGGACGACCATCGTTTACGTCTAAGGACAGCGACTATCCGCCATGACAGCAAAAGCGGAATCAATGCCAGGCCGAGATTCAAGATTAAATAATCGTAAGTTAAGGTGTGCTCGAGCAACACCGAATACCCATATAGGCCAAAGCAAACAAGCAAACCGCTCACTAATGCCGGTATCGGCTCATTAGTAAAGTGTTTTAAGACCATGGCACCCATTATAATCGCAAACTGGTCCGCTTAGTCGTTAAGCATGCGTTTGAACCGCTCAACCAACTCCACCGGTTCCGGATCTATCTCGCCGGCAATCGCCGTGTACAGACTTACAAAGTCTCCTAGCAACACGCTATACAATAACTGTTCCAGTATCCCATTGCCTTTCGCCTGGACCACTACCGGCGACGGTCGCCTGCCGCTCAGCAAGCGCTCGCTCAAGTCAAACCGCTTCTGCACTCTCGGATGCTCCAGATCGGATCTAAGATCAATAACGCAATAAGGTTTATCGACCGGCTGTTGGCTCCAGCCTATAAACTCATTGTGATTAAATTCCGGGTATGTACCCGTCCAGGCCACGTGCTTGCCGTTTTCATTGAAACTAATCTTCCATTTGTAAGCCGCCGGCGACAGTTTGGGTCCGGCATAGATGACCACCGATTTACCGATGCACTCCAAAGCAATCTGTTTGGCAAAGTTTTCTTTAATCGGCTTTAGCGGGCTCCATGCTTCAACTTGACTATTAAGGAAAGCCGCGGTTTTTTCCAGTTGTGATATGGTGTCCATCTGAATCAATACGCCAGCGTGGGCAGTAATTTCAACTAACGCCCTTAGATTATAGAAAACCGCGTATCGTGGTTGTTTGGCCTTGGGCAGAATAACCGTAGGATAGGCTTTATCGTTAGCCAGCTCTAACAGCTTGCCGCCACCGGTAATTACTACAATTTGCGCACCGCGGTCCTCGGCTTGCTGCAACGCAGTCAGCGTCTCTTCGGTGTTGCCAGAATAGCTAGCTAATATACACAGCGTATGTCTGCCCACGTAACCCGGCAGATCGTAGCCTCTAACAACTTCAAAGGGTATTGTGTAGCCGGGCCAGGTCAGGCTTAAACTCGCAGCCAGTGCCGAGCCACCCATAGCCGCGTAAACTATATTGTTGATGCCATGAAATTCGCTGTCGAATTTAAATTCGTGAAGTAATTGATTACTTTCCGTCGAAGCAATCCCGAGTGCGTCGGATCTGTCAATGCGGTGGATAAATGTCATATCGTCGAGCATGATGCTCCTTTTGTTTTGTTTGAATCTGTATTATATTATAACCTAAAGCAGTATATTACATATGTTAGGGGGACAACTAATGTTTGGGCAACAAAATGATCAACAAACTCTAAATCAGGCCGCAGCCAACCAGCCGCAAGCAGACTGGACACCTCCCCCGGCACTAGCTGACGGACAAGACGAATTAACCGCCAACACATTATCGAGCGACGACAGTAATCAGCAACAATCGAGCCAGAGCGACAATCCTGATCCTGACGATGTCCACCAATCAACCGTAAGTGCCCCGATAGCCGACAACAATGATTTGTTGGATATTAAACAACAGGCATTACACCAGCTTTCGCCTATCGTAACCCATTTGGATCAATCTCCGGAGGATAAATTCCAGACATTGATGATGATGATTCAGGCCAGCGATAATCAGTCCTTGCTCAAACAAGCTTATGAAGCAGCTCAACAAATTACTGACGAAAAACAAAAAGCTCAGGCACTGCTAGACATTGTCAACGAAGTAAACTATTTTACCCACCAGGGACAACAAGAATAGCCCTGGAGCAAACAAAAACTAACAGGGGCCCTTAAAGAGGCCCCTGTTTTATTAAACTATCGGGGTATTACATCATCCCCATGCCGCCCATGTCCGGTGCCGGAGCCGAGCTCTTCGGTTCCGGAATATCGACAACTAAAGCGCCCATGGTCATCGCCGTACCGGCGATACTGGTGGCGTTCTGTAGAACTTCTTTAGTCACTCGCGCCGGATCAACAATTCCCTTAGCTTTAAGGTCAACTATGCCATCCGGCTTGTTAACGTCTATACCTTGACCAGCCTTGCTGGTTTTAACTTTAGGTAACCATTCATCGGCATTAAGTCCCGAATTAGTAAGCAGGATCCGGAACGGTTGCTCAAGGCTGCGTAGCAGAATTTGTTTGCCCGCATTAAGTGAGTCATCGTTAGCATCACTAGTGATCGCCGACTGCAGATTAATTAGCGTAACGCCGCCGCCCGGTACGATACCGTCACCCAAAGCTGCTTTCACCGCCGCCACAGCGTCATCGACGCGGAATTTCTTCTCCTCGATTTCGGTTTCGGTAGCACCACCGACTTTAATAACTGCGACTTTGCCGCTTAAAGCCGCCCGCCGTTTCTCCAGATTCTCTTTGTCGTATTCACTAGTGGACTGGGCGATCTGAGCGTTTATCTGCTTGATCCGGGCACTCACCTCCGCCTGATTGCCGTTGCCTTCAATGATCGTCGTATCGTCTTTGCTGACGATAACTTTACGGGCCGTACCGACAACGTCCAGATCCACGTTCTCGAACGTCATGCCCCGGTCCTCAGTGATAACCTCACCGCCGGTTAGAATGGCAATATCATTGAGAATGTCTTTGCGACGGTCACCAAAGGCCGGTGCTTTCACGGCTACCGTATTGAACACGCCTTTAAGCCGGTTAAGGACTAATGTGCCGAGCGCTTCTCCCTCAACATCGTCGGCAATTAAAACCATATCTTTTTTACCCGATTGGGCTAACTTTTCGAGTAACGGCAGGAACTCCTGGATGGAGCTGACTTTCTTATCGGTAATAACAATCGCCGGTTTATCATATACCGCTTCCATTCGGGTGGTATCGGTTACCATGTATGCACTGACAAAACCACGGTCAAAGGTGAAGCCCTCAACTACTTCTTTTTCCAAAGATAAGCCTTGGCCTTCTTCGACAGTCACTACCCCGTCTTTGCCGACCGCTTCCATAACATCGGCGATAAGCGCACCAATTTCATTGTCGCCGGCCGAGATCGTCGCCACTTCCGCCACGCGGCTTTTCTTGCCGGCAATGTCTTCGGACATCGTACTCAGCTTAGCCAGAACCGCCTGTGCGGCCTCTTCCAGGCCTTTTCTCAACAGCATTGGATTGTGGCCGGCGGCGATCAGCTTATTAGCTTCGTTCAAAATATGGTAAGTCAATACCGTTACGGTTGTAGTGCCGTCACCGGCAACATCATTCATTTTATTTGCCGCCTGTTTAATCAGCTCAGCACCGACTTTTTGACCTAGAGTCTCGTCGTCACTATCCGGTAACTCGACGGCTTTTGCCACAGCCACACCATCGTGGGTGACTGTCGGGTTGCCATAAGACTTGTCGATTACCACGTTTCTACCGCGCGGTCCCATGGTAGTCTTAACGGCGTTATAAAGGATTTCGGCTCCGGCCAACACCCTCCGGCGCGCATCATCGTCATAAAATACTTTTTTTGCCATTACTATTCTCCTATTTAACGGTCGCTAATATATCTTCTTCTTTAACTAGTATGTATTCTTCATTGTCCACTTTGACGTCGGTGGTACTATAGCTCTTGTAGACTATCCGGTCGCCATTCTTGACTTGCTTGACGTCTTTGCCTATGGCTACGACTTTTGCGGTTTTGGGTTTTTCGGCGGCATTATCCGGAAGATAAAGCCCACTGGCCGTTTTATTGGCGACTTCGTCGGCCTGCGCGACTACATATTCTCCAAGCGGCTGCAAAGGTACGCTCATAATAATTAAGCTCCTCCTTAAAAGCTATAATTTCTTTTGTTAGCACTACAACTATGTGAGTGCCAACTATCAGCACTCACTATAATTGACTGCTAAAAAAAATGTCAAGAGTCAGCCCACTATTTAGATCCGCTTTCAGGTAATCGCTACCTAAACTGATGCCTGCAGCCAAGCATTTGCCTCGGTGCCGGCTCAATTTTCTACTACATCAGATCGAAAGTTAAAGCTAATAATAAAGCCGTCTCGGTTATTTATGTAGCTATTTATAATTTTCAGCGTCAAAATACCAGTTCGCCCGACAACTATCTGTTACGTTAAACGGTTGATCACCGGGCTTTTGGCTGTTCTTCCGGTCTTGACGGCTGTAAATTATCCAGGTATTCGATTAACTGAAAAGTGTTGATCAACCTGATCAATTCTTCTCGCCGACCGTTCAAAATGGCCATCTGTCCTATATTCATAAACAGCTCATTTGGATTTACATCCGACATTTCCGGCGATACAGACGGTAAAGCCGCCTGCAAAGTGTTGATGTTTTCGTATTCCGACTGTACAAATCTGACGAGCTGTTCCTGCCGTTGGCGGGCTCGTGGTGCTTAAAGAACTTAGCCAGGTTACCTTTCACGGTTAGAGATTACCATCATATTGGTGTTGTGTAAACATTATTATACTTGATATAATCCAGCTCGAAGATTCGCTTTTCATCAAATTTATGACCTAGTTATGAAGAGTTTTAGCATTGACCTATTGGCCACTAATCCGGAACAGTCCCGGCCAGTCAGAAACGACAGCCTTAGCCTGCAAGATACCTACAGCGCCTACTGCCGCACTGCTGAAGATATGTATATAGCTTCAGCAATTGGAAACGCGGTGTTAATGAGATTGGTAGAAAAGTCAGCTAAACTGCCTCAATCATCGGCTCAACCTAAAGGCGAATTATTAACCGAACAAAAAAGTATCGAATTGTCGCCGCGATTTATAGACCAAACCATGGATGATAGTCGCCAATCAGATTTTTACTATCTTAAACGCCATAAACGTGTTAAAGGCCCGATGACCGAACAGCAGGGACTGCGCGGACTTGACGGCTTCCTCGAATTATTTAAGCGGGCGGCAGGCAATGGCAACATAGCCAACCAGGATCCTTCGACGGTCGAGTATCTATTGCAACGAGCCAACAGAATTCAGTCGGATCTGTGCTTTATCGGTGAGAAGGAATTGTTAACAGCCTCAAAAGCCATAGCCGACTATTGGAGCGCGTATTTGGATGAAGATCCGCGCAATAAATTATGCATTGTAACCAATATCGGTTCTTTGGCAAGATATACCGGGAACAATAGGATTAAAAGCGATCGTTATCTACAGCATCGTGTAATCCAAGAATTGGGTCCCGATCGCTTAGACCGTTTTCGTGGCAGAATATCCGATTCAGTCACTAAGTTCAACGGTTCTACGGGCCATTCAAAGATTGTTATGCTAGATGACTGGATGCTTAGCGGTCAACAAATGAAAGACCAATTTTTAAGCTTAGCCAAAACTGCTAGGTTATTGCAGTACATTGAACAAGGCTGCTTGGAAATTAACTTAGTTGCTGCCGCCTCCAGTCACATAAAAAGCGGGCTTAGAATCGATCAGCATTTCGTAGTACCGGTTAAGGCATATTATGCAGCCAAGGACTCCACTGACGTAAAGGGCATATCACACGTGGTAATTTCCGGTCTGCACAGTTCGGCCAACTATGGTTTCGATTTTGATTTACGAACCATATCGTCAGTCTTGAAAGCCGAGCAACCGGCTATCTCCAGCGTTCAACGTCGTTATAGTGAACACAGGTTAGCCACGTTATAATGGAGATGTAGCAATGAGTTTAAATAGCCCAGCCTTCAGAGGAGAACGATACTTCCTAAGTAATATGTACCCGTTGAAGCAGCCGCTAATCATGGACGATAGTACCAAAATCACAGTCGCCAGCCTAGAGAATGTCTTTCAGGCATTGAAATTCGCCGACAGCGATATCGCAAACCAAGTTCTCTCCGCGCCTACCGGTTATGCTGCCAAGAGGCTGGCTAGGAATTACCTGGCCGACGGAGCAATTTTGAAAGATCAATGGAATGACAGAAAAATTGAGATAATGTCCGGTCTGGTAAGAGCTAAATTCAACTCAGATGCTAAACTACAAGAATTATTGCTCGCCACTGATAACGAAGAGTTGGTTGAATATAATCCATGGCGTGATGACTTCTGGGGAGTACGCGATGATACGGGCGAGGGCCGTAACGAACTAGGTAAAATTCTAATGACCGTGCGCGAAGAATTACGACGACTAAAACTTATTGATTCATAGAACTAACACCGAATAATACAGCTAGTAAAAACTAATTATGGCAATCACGGCCGGTACTTAAACATAGTTTTTGGCGTAGTTTGTTAAACTAATAGTTAAATGTCACGACCGATCATAAACCAGACGGTATTGATGTCCGGTGCCGACTTCATTAGTGTCGAGGAACTCAATCCATATTCAAAAATTAATATTCAGCCAGACCGTGACGCTGCCATGAATGAGCACGCGAATGTCATTACAGCCTTGGAAACGGCTGGCATTGAGGTCGTTAAAGTTAATGCTCCCAAAGATTGCCAGGACGGAATATATACCGCTAACTGGGCCTTATGTTGGCGAGGCAAGGTCGTATTGTCTTCCCTGCCCAACAAGCGGCGGGCAGAACAACCATACGCCAAACAAGTCCTTAGTGCATTAGGTTATGAAACAATCGAATCACCGTATCATTTCAGCGGCCAGGGTGACGCCCTACCGTGCGGAGACTATTTGTTTGTCGGCAGCCATTACCGTACCTCGCCGAAAATGCATGATTTTTTGGCTAATGTGTACGATTGCAACGTTATCGGACTGGAAACCATACCGGAATTGGATGCTAACGGCAAACCGGTAATCAACGCCGTTACCGGATGGCCGGACAGTTACTTCTATGACTTGGACTTGGCGTTGGCGGTCATTACTCCGGATCTGATTGCCTGGTGTCCGGACGCCTTTACTGAGGAAAGCCGACACAAGATCGCCTCATTACCCTTACAGAAAATTACCGTTTCCTTCAAAGAAGCGGAAGAAGGCTTCGCCTGCAACTTAGTATCCACCGGTGAAACAGTAATCATGAGCGACAAGGCGCCGGAGTTAAAAAAAGCTATCGAAGAACACGGCTTAACAACCATAACGCCACACATTACCGAACTGTCCAAAGGCGGCGGTTACATTCGCTGCTGTAGTCTTACGCTTTGTTCTTAAGTATTAGCGTCTTACGGATCGACTGACGCACGCTATTGATTTCATCCCAGTCATGCTCACCGTCGGCGCGTTCAATTGTTTTCTCATGTCCTTTACCCAGGAACATTACCGTATCGTTTTCGTTCGCCCGCTTGACAGCAAACATAATTGCACTGTTGCGGTCATGAATCAAGAACAAGTTCTTATCTTTCACCTTACCGGCCTGCTCTGCGCCCTCGGCTATCTGGTTCATAATTTGAAACCCATCGACATCTCTATCATCCTCTTCGGTTATAATCACTTCATCAGCATATTGTCCGGCAAGCCTACCCTGCTCTGCCCGTTTAGCAACGTCTCGTCTGCCAGCGCTGCCGAATAGTACGATCAGCCTACCTTTAACAACCGGCTTAATGTCTTTAAACAGCTTTTCAAAACTATCAGGCGTGTGCGCGAAATCGACGATTGCCGTAAAATCCTGACCTTCTTTTATCGTTGTCATGCGACCTTCTACACCTTCAAGTGCAGCTATACCGGATTCAATTTGTGCACCGCTAAGACCGGCTGCCACGCCGACACAAACTGCCGCCAGTGAATTATAGACATTAAAGCTACCTGGTAATTTGCATTTTATATTTAAGTTACCGGCTCCGGTATCAACTGTATAAGAAACGCCATCGGCATTTAGCGATATATGCTTAGCCACGACATCACCCTTCTCTACGCCGTAGGTTATAGGATTGGCAATATCGCTCTTAAATAAATCGGCGCTGGGATCTTCGGCGTTGATAATACCGATTCGCAATCCGGCCGCATTGGCGTTTGTTAGTTTGAACAGTTTCCGCTTAGCGTCACGATATCTCTCGAAAGTTTTGTGATAATCAAGATGCTCGTGAGTCACATTGGTCATGACGGCGATGCTGTACGGCACACCCCAAACCCGGTTCTGAGCCAACGCATGACTGGTGGTTTCCAAAACCAACCATTCGATTCCCTGGGCGCGCATGGCTCTGACCCGCTTCATCAGCAACGGTACGCTGACCGTGGTCATGTGTTCAATCTGGGGTTTTATGTCCGACCCGACTCCGTAACCGACGGTGGTCATTAAACCGGTTTTATAACCCGCCTCATGCAACATGCGCTGTACTAGATAGCATGTAGACGTTTTGCCGTTGGTACCAGTTACACCGATTACCTTTAGTCCTTTCAGCGGAAATCCTCTGACCGTATTAAAGATTATCGCTTCGACCAAATGCCCGTACGGCTCGATCGTAGAAAATAACGATGCCGGTATTAGCTTCTTAACGACTGATCTTGCGTTCATTCTTCAAGTATAGGCCATGTTAGTCTTCGACTATAAGCTTTTGCCGGATCGCATCGATTTCTTGTTGCATAATTTCATCGAATTGCGGCACAATCGCGGTTATTTCGTCGTATAGCCGATCACTATTTTCGAGATTCATTAACGGCTCGATCATCGCCATATCCTGATCAGTTAACTCGATGGCCAGCCGCATGCCGATTCGGCTTTTTAGAATTTCATAGAGACTATTTAACATGATTGGGGCAGCGTCATTCGGTAAGCCCATCGTTGCCACTAGATCGTTAAGCTGCTGGTCGTAATCGGTCACGATAAGAACTTAATCTTAACTGGCAAAGTTAGAATTTAGCAGTTTGTCCAGATCTGCTTCAACACCGGGATACCAATGGCCGGTACCTGGATGACTTAAACCCCAATCCCCCTTGCCTATCAGATACTCGCTCGGACCATTGCCGTTTAGCTTAATAATGTTCCGGCCATGCAATGCGGCCAGTTTTAGGTAGATAAGAAATGCTCTGCGCGGTGACAGCTGCTTACCATGAATTGCCGCATAATGATTTATCTCATTTATGATTCCCTCTCCATGCATAACTTGGAAGGCTTCGTGAGAGGGTGTTATTTGCCCTAGGTGATGAGGGGGGAAAGCTGTATGGTGCAAGGGTGGCTTCGGCAAGTGGTGTTTTGTCGGCGATACCGGCGGTTTTGGCGGCTGCGAAGTGGGATGCGACTTGCCTTTGGAGCCAGTGTTCGGTTTCGCCGGCGGGACGGTACGGCTTTTGTGAGCCGGCGGCGCAACATGATGATGCAATTTTGGTACGGAGTGTTTCGGCGGCTTGGATATTACGTGATGGCTGCCTATAAAAACGCTTCTGATTATGTGTTCGCCGATGGCGCCCACACCGGCTCCAACCGCTACGCCTAGTAGCGAACCACCGGTTCTAATGCGGTTTCTCCTGACTTCATGACTTGTACTTTCTGCCAGTGTATCGGTTACTGCCGGTACTCTGATCAGCCTTCCCTCGACATCGGTGCTGGGGTGTTCGTAAAACTCATTGATATGAGCCAAAGATTCCTCATAACGTCGGGCCCGTTGTTGCCCGGCTACGGTATGATCGGCATTTCTTTCAATATGGGCTGCCGCCAATCCGCGCATGACTCCGGCAGTGGCTCTGGTCGCTAGTACGGCTCCCAAAAGACCAACGCCGGCACCGATTAACGGTGCAAAAACTGACCCAAGAACTCCCGCCGGAAGTCCGATCGCCAGCATTACTCCTGTCTTCTTAGCAGTACCGAATAACCGGCGATGGCTAAAGAATCGGTCGCCACCGCCGCCCTGTCTGGCCCACCAATCGTAAAACCTGCCGCGCACTCCGCCCATGAAGCCTTCACGCGAAAAGACAGCTAGCCTATTCCGCTCGCATGTCTGATCTGCCAGTATGTTGTCAACAAATAAATTATCGTGGTGTTGCATTATTTGATTTATTTCATCGGGCTCAACGCCGGCAACAGCCAGCCGTTGACTCATTGCTTCATGATTTCTGTATCTTATCTCTTCCAGCCGGTTTCGCTGTTGTTCCACCATGTCGTTACTAACCCGCAAGCCCGGCTCAACCAAACTAGCCGCTCGATTTCCCTTAAGGTTACGAGCGCTCATAAAGCCGGATCGTTCACGAATTGCAGATAGCTGAGCGTATTCGCTGATCGCATAAGCCTCTTCTACAGCCTGATCCTTGGAATACAATTGAGCCTGCCTGATTGCGTCTTCACGAGATGGCTCGGATGGTTCAGTTGGGGTGCTGGGCGTCGGCGTTATAGGTGTGCTAGGCGTGGGCGTTAGAGGTATATAGTTACCATCGTCATCATAAATTTTTTCTCCCTTTCGTAAACGCTCGTAGTCGCTTAACGTATAAGCACCGCCGTTTTTTATTAGTTTCACCCTGGCAGAATCAGCATGATCGAGGATTTTCTGCACATCGTTACACGCTTTGACCGGATGAACGCCGGAAACAACTTGCTGCCCGATCATTTTTGCCATAGATAACTGGTCCTTTTCTCTAAGATCCATAATCATTTTTGCCTGGCACAATTCGAAGCCGTTGTCCGTCAGCTCCTCAATATCGTTGAGATACTTGTCTGCTGCCGCGTTACGTTCACTTTCCGTGAATCTGCCATACCCGGGATTTTGTCTGATCAGATCGATTTTTCCCACGGTAGGACTAAGCGGTTCAGCAAATCCGGACGGACCGGAGCCAAAGATTTCTGTGTCGGCATTATTGTTGTACTCGGCAATCTCAACACCACGATTGTATATGCCCCGATTCCGGCTGATTAAAGCTTTGCTTGCCGCTTCCATTCTCACCAAACCACCCGGTGCTGTTTCGCTCATCTTAATATCCTTAAACTTAGATTAACACCCACTTGGGTAAGTGTATAAATATATGCATCCTTGTGCCGGGATGTCAATTTTATATTATGAACATATCTGTTGGTTATCCATTTCGTTCGTGTTAGTCTAAGTTTCAAGTGAGAGTTTTGGGTATCGAAACCAGTTGTGACGAAACTGCTGTTGCGATTGTTGATGACGGTATCAGCCTGATCAGCAACGGCGTCGCATCAAGCATGGCTCAACATGCGTTGTATGGCGGCGTTGTGCCGGAAATTGCCGCCAGAAGCCATATTGAGATGATTATTCCGACCATCGAATTGTCACTCAAACAAGCCGGCTGCAGCTGGAATCAAATCGATGGTATCGCCGTGACTTACGGTGCCGGATTAGGCGGTAGTTTGCTGATCGGCGTATTGACCGCCAGAACTTTGGCAATAACCAATCATAAACCTTTAACCGCCTGCAATCATGTTCTCGGTCATATCTTTGCTAATTTCATCCAGCGTAGTTCCCTGCCGAATTATATTTTGCCGGATCATTTACCTCAGTTTCCGCTAATAGCGGTAGTCGTGTCCGGCGGTCATAGTCAGTTGGTTTTGTTCGAGGACTACTTCAGTTACCGGCTGCTTGGCCGTACTCAGGACGATGCAATCGGAGAAGCTTTCGATAAGGTTGCCAAAATACTCGGCCTGCCCTATCCCGGCGGTCCAAGCATTGCTCAAATTGCCCAAAAAGGCAACGCCGACGCCTACGATCTGCCAAGAGCCAAAGTTGCCAAATACGATTTCAGCTTTTCCGGGCCCAAAACAGCCGTTTTAAGGCTCGCCCAGCAATTAGCTGGTGAATCATACGACTTTCCGTCCTATCGACTGCAAGAACGGCTAAGCGAGGCTCAGAAAGCCGATATTGCCGCCAGCTTTCAACGTTCGGTCGTCAAAACGGTAACCGAGAAGGTTAAACTGGCAGTTGCCGAATTTAACCCAAGGCAGGTGTTATTAGCCGGCGGCGTAGCCGCTAATGACTGCCTAAGGCAAACCCTGGCTGCCAGCCTTGATTGCGAATTTTTGGTACCGGACATTAAACTATGTACCGATAACGGTGCCATGATTGCCGCGCTTGGCGGTTGGCAATTCAAGTATGGTTATGGCATAGCCGATCCCTTTTCGCTGGATATCGCCCCCAACCTATCGATGTAAAGCCGATCGACATCCGGTATATTAGATATAAAGATGAAACTAGCAAAAGCTTACCAGCCTGAACTTTATGAGTCGGATATCTATGCCTTGTGGGAAAAATTAGAGTCGTTCAAACCCGCTCAGCACGGTGATCCTTACTCCCTGGTGGTGCCGCCGCCGAACGCCAACGGTAATCTGCACATGGGACACGCCCTTGCATTTGCCTTGCAGGACATCGCCGCCCGCTACCAACGCTCGATCGGCAAAAGCGTCCTGTTCATACCAGGAGCCGATCATGCCGGTTTTGAAACCCAGGTAGTTTTTGAACGGGAACTCGAGAAAAAAGGTAAGAGTCGTTTCGACTATTCACGAGAATCTCTGTACCAACAGATATACGATTTCGTAGACAATAATCGGGATAACTTTGCCACCCAGATACGCCGACTCGGTGCCAGCGTCTATTGGCCAAGCTATACCTTTACACTTGATAAAGAAATTGTCCGGCTAGCATATGATACATTTCGCAAAATGTGGCAGGATAGCTTAATTTACAGGGGTGAACGTCTAGTTAACTTCTGTACCTTCCATGGAACGGCGTTTGCCGATATAGAAGTTGAGTATCGGGAAGAGAAGGGAACTCTGTGGCAGATAAAGTATCCTCTAACCGACGGCAGCGGCTCGATTGTCGTCGCAACCACCCGCCCGGAAACAATGCTCGGCGATACCGCGGTCGCTGTGCATCCGCAAGACAGCCGGTACAAGGATATAGTCGGCAAGACGGTAAGACTGCCATTAACCAATCGGGATATTCCGATCATTGCCGATGACTACGTCGACCGTAACTTCGGTACCGGAGCGGTTAAGATAACACCGGCGCACGACATCAATGACTACGATGTAGGCAAGCGGCATGACTTGCCGTTTATAACAGTGATTGGTTTTGATGGTCGTTTAACCCATGCTGTACCGGAGCGATTTCGTGGACTCACAGTCGTCGAGGGCAGGGAAGCGATCGTCAAGGAATTAACTAAACTGGGCCTGCAGGTTGGCGCCACAGAGCATATTCACAGCGTAGGGCACTGTTATAAATGCTCAACTGTTATTGAACCGCTACTGAAAGAACAATGGTTTGTGAACATCAAACCATTAGCCGAACCGGCAATTGCGGAATTAAAGAAAGGCTCGATCAACTTTCTGCCTCTGGTTAAGCGCAAACAACTCGAGCGATATCTTGAGACAATTCGCGACTGGAATATAAGCCGACAGATTGCCTGGGGCATACCGATACCGGCCTTCCAGAACGAAGAGGATCCGGATGACTGGATATATGATGAACGGGTCGATCAAGAAACAATAACTGTTAACCATAAAATCTACCGACGGGATCCGGATGTATTTGACACCTGGTTCAGTTCCAGCTCCTGGCCGTATGCGACTTTGGATTATCCTGACGGCAATAATTACAAGCGCTATTATCCGCTGTCACTTATGGAGACCGGTTTCGACATTTTAATGCCGTGGGTTAGCCGAATGTTGATGCTCGGATTGTATATAACCGGTCAAATACCCTTTAGAACTGTCTATCTTCACGGTTTAGTCACCGACAAACACGGCCTGAAAATGAGTAAAAGTAAGGGCAATGTGGTCAATCCGATGTCGGTAATTGACAAATTCGGCTCCGACAGCCTGAGAATCGGCATGATATCCGGCCAGACACCCGGAAACAATCAACCGTATATCGAAGCGAAGGTAATCGGCGGTCGCAATTTTTGCAATAAACTGTGGAATATTGCCAGGTTTGTTGAGTCACTGGTAGACGATTTCAATAATCGAACAGAAGCAAAAACCGAAACCGATGCCGACCATTGGATATTGCTGGGATATAGCAAGCTACTTGAAACTTACGTCTCGCTAATGGACAGCTACCGTTTCTCTGAGGCGTTTGAAAATCTTTACCATTTTATCTGGGATGACTTCGCCGATTGGTACATTGAAGCGAGCAAGGTATCGCCTAATCCGCCGCTGTTGGCAGCACTGCTTGAAGCTGTATTGGTTCTAGCTCATCCGTTCGCGCCTTTCCTCGCTGAAACGATCTGGCAAACTCTTGAATTATCTCCGGAATCAGTGCTTAGCAGCAGGCAACTGATCCGCTTAAAAACAGCCGATAATCATAAAGCAAACAACTTTAACCACATCAAAGACCTGATCATATCAGTCAGGTCGACAATTAAGGCGGTCGGCGCCAAAGACGTTGTGCTCTACATCCGTAACATTCACTCAACACCTGAGAACAACGATGTCATTAAGCGGCTGTCCCAGCTTAAGTCGGTCGAATCGACGGAGGAAGGGCGGGGGATAGCTGTCAGCGGCACTTCGATTGATTGCTGGTTAGATATCGACCAAAAACTGATTGACAATTACCTGAGAACACTAGACATTAAAATTGCCGAGACAAGAACCAACATTGACCGGTTACAGACCCGGCTAAACAACAAAAACTATGTTGACCGCGCACCGGCCGAATTAGTTAATCAAAGCCGGAGCCAGCTGGTCGAGGCTGAACAGGAAATGGAGAATTTATTGCTCGAGAAACAGCGATATAAAAGTTAATCGGTCATTTCCAACGACATTTTGACCTGCTCAACTGACTCATCGGGTTGTGCATAATCAAACCATAACACATGCCAACCCAATGCTTCAGCGGTAGCTACATTCTCCCTGGTATCATCAACCAGCAATAAATTCTGAGGTAAATAATCGGCTTGTTTGGCGGCATAATTAAATATTTCCGGTTCGGGTTTGATTATGCCGATCTGTGAGGAATCGATGATCACATCGTAGTTTATATCCGGTATGACATTCTTCTTCAATAAAGCCGGCAGTAATCCGGGCATTATATTGCTCAACAGGCCGACACCATAGTTCTTGCTGGCCCACTCGACAACACGGGTCATTCCGGGCATTGGTTCGACCGCCGACAAGTAGTATCTTGGCCAGTCCAGCGAAGCAATACCCAGGCGATCGGCAATTACTTTATTGAAGTCCGCCATGCTTAGAACTCCCCGGCAGGCGTCAGCGTTATAATGCAGAAACGCCATTTCAACCAAATCCGGCGGTACATCGTAATCTCTGGCAATCTGAGCGAAAGCCCGGTGATAGAACCGTACCATGCAACCATTAACGTCAAAGTAGATAAATTTAACGCCTGATTTAGTTTGCTTATGCTGCCTATGGGGTGCATTAATACCTAATAATTCATCTAGACCCATGCCCAGAGCCGAGGCAATTGATTGGATAGTGAAGACTGACGGAGCTTTAATCGCACCGCGTTCGATTTTTGTTAATGTTGAAAAGCTTAAATTAGCGACCTGGCATAATTGTTGCTGTGTCATCCCGGCGCGACGGCGCATTTCCTGTAGTCGCTTGCCCAACCCCTTCTCGTCCATAGCCATATAGTACCAGTTATGTCCGCC
>DAHXLX010000020.1 GCA_027365775.1 Candidatus Saccharimonadota bacterium
CAGATTGTTGGATGGCTAAACGATTACCACTTCTTTAGGCCGCACCAAGCTCTAAACTACCTAACCCCGGCTGAATTCTGTGATACATTAGGCTTAACTATTCTGCGAAGGCGAGTGTCCACGATGTAGTGAGTAAGTGCAAGGGATTTGTAACAGTTATAAAACTATCCTAGAATAACTGTATGCCATCCGATGAAAACCAAAACCTAACTCCAACATCCGCTAATGCTGAAGCACCGGTATCAGTCGCACCAGCCCAGAGTAACTCCTCAAGCCCACCGCCTAACGCTATAAGATACGGGCCAAACAATTCTCCTACTACCAAATCACACAAAAAATTATTCACACTCTTAGGTGTGCTAATTCTTGTAGGTATACTTTTTTCAGTTGCTTATTATTTCAAGCATCGTAATACTGCCACAGCTAACCCAACCGTTTCGCTGAAAAGTGTAAGTTCCAGCTTTACGACTGCCAACGACAATTTTGGAGTGAACGTTTTTAGCCAACTGGTTAAACAGTCCCCACAGACTAATGTCTTGATTTCACCGGTAGGCATTGCTATGGCTCTTTCAATGGTCTACAACGGGGCTAATGGTTCGACTCAAACTGCAATGCAAAAAGTCTTAAATTATCAAGGGCTTTCATTGAACACGATAAATAACTCTAGTTCAGCCTTAGTTACAGGTCTAAAAAATTCAGATCCTGAGGTTACTCTATCTATAGCTAATAGCATATGGTTGAAAAAAAGCTTTAAAGTCAATCAATCGTTTTTGAACACCGCTCAAAAAGATTACCGGGCTAAGGCTACAACTCTAGATTTCAATAGCCCCTCAGCCCCAAATACAATAAATAACTGGGTTAGAAATGCAACTGATGGTAAGATACCGACTATCGTTCAAAATATCCCCTCTAGTGAAATAATGTACTTAATTAACGCCGTTTACTTTAAGGGAGCATGGCATACTAAGTTTGACCCTTCGCAAACCAGAAGTTATCCATTTACAACTGGAAGCAGCTCAACAGTACAAGCCAAGTTAATGACGCAGACCGGCACTTATAATTATTACTCAGATAATTCGATACAGGCAATCCAGTTACCTTACGGTAAAAATCAACGAATAACTATGAACGTATACCTACCCACCAATATTACGACTTTCTTACAGAACATAAGCTACGCCCAACTAGCTAGCATTGATAGCAAGTACACTCAACAACAGGGTACAGTTTTACTGCCGAAGTTTACGCTATCTTACAGCCAGAATCTTAATGGTACGCTTAAGGCCCTAGGTATGGGTGTAGCCCTTAACCCATACGGTGCAGCTAATTTTAACGGTATTGCGAAAAAAATTCATATTTCTGAGCTAAAGCATAAGGCATATATTGATGTTAACGAACAAGGTACAACGGCAGCTGCTGCAACTAGTGTGGGATTAATTTCTAACGCTGTAGCTGGACCGAGCAGTGGTTTCTATATGGAAGTAGACAAACCTTTTGTACTGACCATACAGGATAAATTGACTAATGAAGTTCTGTTCGTTGGAGCAATCCAGAACCCCGGCCAATAATGGCAGCCTAAATTATCATTAACCTAGATAACAATCCTAGTCTCTATATCCACATAGTTGTAGCCGATATTATAGTTATCAATTCTATAAACAGCGGCTTGAAAGGCTATGGATTTTAGCAGGATGTTTAAAAGCTCTAATAGTAAATGCATCCTACAGGCCTTTTGTAAGTAGCCATCTATAAAAGTATGCTGTTCAAAGATTAACGGTTAGTCCATTGGCGTTTAGAAGCTGGTTTGAGATTTGCTTGGCTGCAGCGTTTATTTGGTTAGTGTTAATGCCGCTGTTAGTGCTAGCTAATTTAGTCAGGTAATTGACAACCTGATTTGTCTTTACTTTTATGTAAGTCAATTGACCGGCCTTGTTGACGGCCAGCCAGTTTAGGATGGTATTGGCGCTTACGCTATGGCCGGTACCGGCCACGTTAACCGTAACTTGTTGAGTTATTAATGCCGTTAATGCGTTGTCATAGTCGGATGTTTCGATCACAATTTGGCCCGGCTGTGGCGTTGACTGAACCGACTTGGAGGCCATGACTGCTTTTACGTCATGCACGGCATTGATGAGCTGATGTTTATATGCCAAACCGACACCGGTAAGGGAAGCTACAATCACCAAGATGACTAAAGCCTTACCGATGGTTTTCAGTTGGCGTCTACCAGTCGTCAAATCCGGTGTCGGATTAACATTTTGGGCTAAGTACGGCGCAGGCATTGGGTTTGCAGTAGCCATAGCCGGCGTTGCTGCCAGCATATATTTGAATAAATTAGGCAAACGATTAACGGTTGACTGATTGTGTCCAGGTACGTTAACTGCCGGCTGCGAGTTTCTGGAAACCTGCTTTACTGTCGGTCTGTTTCTATTGAGGACCATGTCATTGCCGACCATGACTGACCCGTACACACTGCTCACTTTTGTTAATTTATTTTATGGTCTTTATTGGTTTACCTAGTATCTAAAATACTATTCGCCAACTATTAATGCAAGATGTTTAACTTTAACTATAGCGTAGACAGCGATATTGGCTTAGCCGTTACGGATCTTGGGCCAATGACAATAGTATATCCGAGATAGAAATGAGAGTAACCGGTATAACCTGATTGACATCAACACCCGATACTAACATTCTTGGGCAGTTTTAAGTCCGGACAACCGGATGCAGCGGGAGCTAAAACCGATGGTTGATGTTGGCCTGCTTGGCCTTAGGTTTACTGACGTGCTGCCGGCAAACGCCTACGCTATATAACCGGTGAGTCTAAATAAGCGCAACGTTTTAAGGTTCAGTGAAACCTCTGAAGGCATAGTGCTCGTTCGGGCAATAGATTATGATCGAGCTATTGACTGGTCGGCAACGATTATCGGACTTAACCTGTTACTTGAGACTGAAGCTCTACCGGCCGACGTACGGATTTAAGTGAGCATGCAACACATCTAACAATAAGACATTGGCTGTCAAACGTTAACACGATAGATCACCGGGTCCATAGTCGACATGCCCCGTTCTTGTTAACTAAACCATGTTATGGTGACGGCTCTGAATAATATTTATCAAAACGGACTATAATCAGCTTTAGTTGGATAAACTATGATATGGATAATCAATCATCTACTCAAACCAATAAAATAGTGATTGTTGAAGATGATGCCGATCTTGCCGAGATATACAAAACCAGACTTGAGCTGATCGGTTATACCTGTTTTGTGGCCTATAACGGGATTACCGGGTTATATTTTATCCAAAAAGAAATTCCCGATCTGGTGCTTTTGGATTTAATGGTGCCGGATATTGCCGGTGACGAGATACTTCGAAAATTACGCGCCAGTACATGGGGGAAAAACATTCCGGTAATAATTATCTCCAATCTTAATGAAGCTGATGCGCCAGCCGGCTTAAGAGATTTGGGGATATCCGGTTATGCCGTAAAAGCAAATTTATCCAATGATCAAATTGATCAAATCGTTAACGGCATATTAAGACCTACTCAGCCTCCAGCTTGATGATTTAAATATCGCTGATTGAAGCCGTTAGCATAGGGCATGGTGTTTATGGGTTACTGAGCATATACTTTAAGCTAACTAATCTGAGGATAGGCAAGTGGAAGCAACCATATTAATTATCGTAGTTATAATCCTGTTGTTACTTTTTGGATTAAGGATAGTCAATCAGTATCAACGTGGCGTCGTTTTCCGTTTAGGCAAACTGTGCAACACCATAAAACAACCGGGACTGGTCTGGATTATTCCGTTTATCGATCGCATGGATAAAGTCAGTTTACGAATCATTACTTTACCGGTAGACTCCCAGAAAATAATTACCAAAGATAATGTTTCAATTGATGTTGCCGCGGTTGCCTATTATCAGGTTAAAGACGCGGTTAAATCAATTATTGCCATTGAGAATGTCAGGTCAGCCATATATCAGATAGCTCAAACAACGGTGCGCAATGTCGTCGGTCAAAGCTCGCTTGACGATGTCTTAAGCCAGACCAGTAAGATCAATGAAGCGATCAAAGCCATACTTGATAAAACAACCGAGAATTGGGGTCTTTATGTCAGTGCTGTGGAGCTTAAGGACATACAACTACCGGAAAGCATGCAAAGTGCGATGGCAGCAGAAGCCCAAGCCGAGCGAGAAAAGAGGGCAAAAATTATTGCCGCTGAAGGTGAGGCACTTAGTGCCGCCAAACTAGGCGAAGCTGCCGATGTCATCGCCAAGCATCCGATTGCTTTACAGTTGCGTAACCTGCAGGTGTTAACAGAAGTGGCCTCGGACAAGAACAGCACCATCGTATTCCCCAATCAATTTCTTGATACTATTAAAAGCGTTAAAGACTTTATGACCAAGGAAAGTTAGTTAACAACAGCAGTTTTAATAATGAATAAAACCGGGCCATTAACATTAGCGAAAGGATTGTAGTCCGTTTTCTCGATGTTATACTTGTTGAAGCCGACAATTCGGGGTGTGGCGCAGCTTGGTAGCGCGCAGCGTTCGGGACGCTGAGGTCGTCCGTTCAAATCGGATCACCCCGACCAATCCTGACAGACTAAATTCTTTCTAGCTCCGCAAAAGCTTTTGTAAGGTATAATCAATCACTTTTTGCCCATCAACAGTTAAGTTCAAAAAGATTATGCGCCAAATATGGTCTTTACCCACTTCATTTGTAGCTTTCACCTTAGAAACAGCAGTTTAAGCTAAGTTCAAAAATTGTTCTATGCTTAAAACATCCTTTTCAGGGTCAGTTCGATTTTCCTTTAATTATGCTATTTGCTGCTCAAGGTTATTTTGGTCTTTTCCCAGTTTAAGCAACTGTTCGTTATTAATCTTCCAAACAGGTGAGTCTTGAGAGTAGTCAATTATTTTTAAGCCAATATCCTTAATCCTACGCTTAGTGGCTTTTAAGGCTCCTTCTTTACTGTTTATTTCTGTTTACAGTTTGGTTTGTTCGTTCATGGCTTCTGATGTTAAGTGTTCGTAGTAATACTGATAATCTTCATGGGTAAGCTCAACTCCATCTTTTAGCAGGTCATATGCCGCCGATAGCCGTAGTGTTTGTGCTCAGCCATGACGGTTTCAATTTGTTGTTTTAGCACCACATCTTTATTTGGCTGCTTAGCTTGCTTGTAGAGATTGTTACGGTCAATTACTAAGAACACCGCTAACTTGCGTCTTAAACCCGGTTCAACCTCAGCTAGTAAGGTTATCTTTTTGGGTGCTTTAACTCAGCTGTAACTTTACCTAAAACACTGTAAACAGCATTCAGTTCTCGTTTCAGTCTGGATATTTCCGGATCCCGGCTGTCCCCGCCAATACCATCTCTAAGCCAAGTGTATATGGCTTTAGTGCTGACACCATGCTCACTAGCTACATCTACACTTTTGCCTTCATCCATAATTTCCTTAATAATCTGCTGTTTCTTTTCGACCGGCACGAACTGTGCCATAGCTAAATCCTCCTTATATTAATTCTAACTTGGGACTATCTATGCCAGCCTCCGGTCCCCTCCGGCTGGCATAGACACAGTGCTTAGAATAACGGGGTTACCTCAGAGCAATGGGTCAATGAATAGTGTTGCACTAAAGGCTACAATCAGTGTATTATAAAGCCATATGGATAACACAAGGAATAGCTAATTGGGCAACTTACGGAATAATGAAAAGGGCTTCAGTGGGGTTGAAGTCATACTGGTAGTCGTCATAGTGGCTTTAATAGGTGTAGTAGGCTACATGGTATACAAAAATCATCATAAGACCACGCCAGTTACTACCACCAATACTTCGTCTAGTAAGCCAGCAACAACTAATACAAAAACACCAAAAGTAACTTCGTCTAATGCACCGCAAGTTTTTACTGCTAGTAGCTACGGTTTCCAGTTTACTTACCCACAAAAATGGTCTGTAAAAAGCGTTGCTCCCACTAACCCTGTGGCTGCATATTCAGG
Organism: Candidatus Saccharimonadota bacterium; assembly: GCA_027365775.1. Lineage (GTDB taxonomy): Bacteria > Patescibacteriota > Saccharimonadia > Saccharimonadales > UBA4665 > JAJZWH01. Next base: position 6,008 of record DAHXLX010000020.1, read on the forward strand.
CGAAAAGGTCCTTGCTGAATATACAATAAGCCCTGATGTAATACCCTCTACTTTCCCAAATACCAGCATATTAATAGACTACAGAGTAATTGATAACACAAATAACATTACACCTAAACAATACTATGAAGATGCAAGTGTCGGCGGAATGGGTAATGGTATTTTAGAGCAGGGAGAAACTGATTCCTCTACTCCAATCAATGGCTTACCAACATATACTCGCACTACTCCATATCAACAAGCCCCAGACTATGTTATAGGTGAAGGTAAGTATCTTATTTACATACAGTTTGGCGTTACAACATCAGCTCAAGACCGAGGTGCATCAGAGGTACAATACTTTAATAGTGATTATATGAGCGTAGTTAATTCTACTAAGTCCTTATAAGCCATTATCACATTACATTGACCACATTGAGTAGCCTGCAACAAGAAGTCCAAGACTCACAAGCTGCACTTCAAAACACAACTTCTGACTAAATTATGCCTGCTTTAGCTCACTAGCTAACTGACTTATAGGTTCAACTTTTTATTGGTTAATACTAGAACAGGTTATTTAGTGTTATTTGACATAGGTTTTTTGGTGTTTTCTGTATCATCACTAACTTCCAGAATATGCTCTCGCCCATCAGGAGCTATATAAGGTTGTTATGACTCTATTGGTTCATCAGCCTCATTTTTAGGGCTGTTACTATTGCCTGAGTCGTTATTATCGGGGTCATTATTCTACATGGATTTATCATCTCAAAAACTGCTTTTCAGGTGTAAGACTACGTGGGCTTAGGGTTTTTACTAAGTGGTTGAGGCTGTCCAAACTTTCTCTGAAGCTCTGGTGGTTTAGCAAGGCTTCATACATCTGTAGTAATATAGGTTCGTCAGCCGTATTAGTCTGTCGACCAATAGAGTTATTGTCCATTAAAGTAGTTATCACCTAAATTGTGCATGCGATAGCTGACGAGCAGATAAAACATATACTTAGAAAGCGCTTAAAATAATACCAAACAAGTTTGCCAATAGTCACAGTTAATTTATACTTGTGGGAAGATATGGAACATAAAAGCCCTGCTGAAATCCGCCATCTAAGTGAAGCACAACAGCGGTCAAGGAGCTGGTACATCGCCGGTTTTATCATTGGTTTGCTGCTGTTTATACCTTCTTTTATTATTTCATTGCACCATAGCTTAACCGGCTTCGAAGCTCGGATATTCTACGATATTAATAACTGGCCGAATGCTTTCAAAACACCTGCCCTCTGGATAACCGAAGGTCTGGGTGCCGGTTATCCAATAGCAGCTTGTGTGTTGATACCCATATTGTTCAAGCGTTTCCGGTTAGCCTGGCGGTTTTTCTTTACAGTCGGCGGGGCCGGTATAGTCATGGAAATCGTAAAGCTAATCGTAAAAGAGCCAAGGCCGGTGGTATTACTGCATGGTCAGCTACATGAACGGGCGATTGAGACCGGGCTAAACAGTTATCCTTCCGGGCATATGGTTGTGGCAACCGCCATGGCAATGATCCTGTGGATGATTTTGCCTAAAACTTGGAAATGGCTGTCGCTTGTCTGGATAGCCTTAGTCGGGATTTCCAGAATTTATCTGGGCGTTCATACGCCGCTTGATGTTATTGGCGGAGTTGCTATCGGTATGATGGCGGTGAGTTTTGTGCAGTTGCTACCGTTTAGTATCGCCAAATGGTTAAGACTTGACAATCAAAAACCCGTGTTGGCTGAGGGCTGGGAAGGCTTGGATATATCAAAACCGAGCAAAACCAAAGTCAGCGATAGCCAGTAGCTTATACCATTGAGCTACAATGACTAGCATGTTCTATATTACGATTAGCCTGTTAGTTATCGCGATCGTGTTGGTAATCAACGAACTTTGGTGGCGCAATAAAGCTAGCCATGCGGAACATCACCGGAAGTTTGTTCATATAACAGTCGGTACATTCGTCGCATTTTGGCCCTATTATTTAAGCTGGACTGAAATTCGCTTGCTAAGCCTGGTTTTGTTAGTGGCTATAGCTGCTTCGAAGACGCTCAAAATATTTGCCTCGATTCACGCAGTCGATCGGGCAACGGTCGGTGAAATCTGTTTCGCGCTAGCCGTGGGTGGGCTTACATTCGTTACCAGATCGGACTGGATATATACCGCCAGCTTATTGCAGATGAGCCTGGCAGATGGTCTGGCGGCAATCGTTGGCATCCATTTTGGACGCAATAACGGCTATAAGGTCCTTGGTGCTCAAAAAAGCGTGGCCGGTACTCTAAGTTTCTTCATTATATCTTTATCGATACTAATTATTGCAAGATTAGTCAGCGGTACAGTCTTCGAACTGTGGCTTGTGCTGGTTACTTCGTTAGCGGCTACACTAAGCGAGAGTATTGCCAGCTATGGTCTGGACAATTTGCTGTTACCAATGGTAAGCGCGTTTATGTTGACTCGGTTGTAACCTTTATCATGTGCGCCCGCAAAGCGTTAAAAATAACGAAAACATCAACCACTTCTTGTAGGACGGCGCCATATACCGGTTTGAATTTACCGGTTGCAAAAACGATCATCAAGACCATGCTTAATCCTATGCCAATCAGAATGCTTTGTTTGGCTATTGAGAACGTCTTTCTGGCAATTTTTATGGCGGAAACGACTTTGAGCAGATCATTAGGCATAATTACCAAATCGGCCGATTCGCTGGCGGCTGTTGATCCGCGGGCACCGAGAGCAATACCTACATCCGATCCGGTAAGAACCGGCGCGTCATTGACGCCGTCACCGACGAATACCGCAGGCCGATCCTTGATGTCTTCGAGTGCATGCAATTTTTCTCCCGGTAAGGTTTCGGCGTATACGGTGTTTATGCCAACCGATTTGGCGATTGCATCGGCCGTGGCTTGATTATCGCCGGTTATCATGACCGTCTTTCTAATACCCATTGCTTTCAGCTGGCTGATTGTGTTTTTAGATTCTTGGCGTAAATGGTCGCTAAGATAAATAACGCCGGCTAACTTATCGTTTATCGCCACGTAGACAATGGTATTGGTTTTGCTGGCTTTGTTTGGCAACTCAATGCCTTTGCCGGCGATAAAGTCTCTCCTACCGATAACCACCTGGTCACCCTTGAAGTTAGCCGACAGTCCCTGGCCAGATATCTCCTTAACTCCTTTTACTTTTGTCAGTTTCAGTTGTTTACTTGCCGCCGCTTTGACAATCGCCTGGGCAATAACATGATGTGAGTTCTGTTCGATACTTGCGGTTAAAGCTAATATTTTGTCCTCGTTGTATGACCCAAAGGCTTTTATAGATTCCAGACCAAGTTCGCCGGTTGTCAGTGTGCCGGTCTTGTCAAAGATGATGGTCCGGGTTTCGGCGAGTTTTTCCAGTGCCGATCCGGTTTTAACAATGATGCCGTATTTACTCGATCGACTCATACCGGATATTAACGCTATCGGTGCCGCAAGTAGCAGAGGACAAGGGGTGGCAACTACAATGACTTCCAGGAATCTTATAGCTTGATGACTAAGTACCCATACAGTAATGGCGATGGCATAAGCGGCAATGGTAAATGGAATACTGTATCGATCGGCCAACCTCACGAATGGAGCTTGAGAGGAGGCGGCGGTTTTAACCAACCTGACTATCTGCTGATACTGGCTATCTTCGGCGGTATGCAGGGTTTTGGCGGTTACCGCACTGTTGCCATTAATTGACCCGCTAAGTATCTGGTCGCCTATCTGATGGTTTACCGGCAGACTCTCGCCGGTCAGGCTTGATTCGTTAAAGTCACCAGCACCTTCAATTATCACCGCATCCACGGGCACTATTTCGCCCGGCTTAATAACAATCTTGTCACCCACGCTGACCTCATTAGCTGAAACATCTATGGTTTTTCGGCCTCGAATGACATGCGCCTGTTGAGGGGAGCCTTTTAGTAGTGCATCCAGCTCGCTATGAGCCCGTCTTTCGGCGAAGTCTTCCAGGCTTTCTCCGCCGGTTAACATGATGGCGATAATGATTGCCGCAAAGTCCTGCACCAGGATTACTGACGTAACTATAGCTGTCAGTGCTAAAATGTCGATGCCGTACGAACCGCTTCTAATGTCCTCCCACATCGATTTCACAAGCGGCAGGGCCTCGATAATCGATACCGTACCCATAACCCAATTGGCAATGGTATGTTGGCCGCTAAAGTATAGAGCCAAGCCAGCAATTAATGCCAGCAGGGCAAGCATCAGTAGTTTGTAAGTCTTAAAAAAACTAAGCAGTCTCTTCACGGCAATCCGGTAATCCTTTAATTTATATATTGTTTTTGGGGCGAATGATGGGGCTCGAACCCACGACCTCCGGGACCACAATCCAGCGCTCTAACCAACTGAGCTACATTCGCCGTGGCTAACGAAACTATTTAACAGGGGTGATTATACGAGAGTTTAGCGCTGTTTGGCAAGAATATTAGCAGTTAACGATATAAATTTCTGGTTATTAAAGATATGAGGGTGTCTTTTGTGCTTTTCGTTCAAGCTTCAGTTAATGGTTGTTATGTGCAGATCTTGGCTTGAAGAATCGTGAGAATAATGTGTATAAACAGCAAAAAAGCCCGTTGCCGGGCCTTCCTGCTGGATAAATTATTGCTAATTTATCCTGTCATCTTTCGATGGCAACCACCTCAACGATGGTGCCTATTACTATAGCAGCCCAATTTTTGAATGCAAGTCATTTCAACGCAAGATGTGGAAAAGTAGTGGAAAAACTTATCTCGGTTCATCTGTTATTTGGCATAAGTCGGTGATAATAATTTTCAAATAATCCATAACTACGTTATGAAAATTCCGACTATTTTAGCTTGTTATTGGCGCCCCGGGATGGATTCGAACCAACGACCTTAGGCTTAGAAGTCCTCTGCTCTATCCAGCTGAGCTACCGGGGCAACAACAAAGATTATACCGGTTGATTTATTTATTGTTTAATGTAAGGTTTTAAACAGGCATAAAAAACGCCAACATCAGCCTGTGAGCGAGTGTCGTATAACGGCTATTACCTCGGATTTCCAATCCGATGACGGGGGTTCGACTCCCCCCACTCGCACCACAAATGTTTTCCTTAGATCTTAGATAGCGCTTATAACGGAAATCTTTGCCCCCAAGGAGTTGAGTCTTAAGGCGAGGTCCTCATAGCCGCGGTTAATGGTGTAGACGTTGCGTAAGATGGATACACCCGGTGCGGCCAGCATACCAATCAGCAGCATCACCGCCGGCCGGATACCGCTCGGACATACCAGGTCGGCTGCCTTGAAACGGGTTGGACCGGATATGAATACCCGGTGCGGATCTGCCAGCTCAATGTTGACACCGATTTTCTTCATTTCGGTGTACATTAAGGCGCGATCCTCGTATACCCAATCGTGAATCAGTGTCCGTCCATTGGCCACGGCAGCTATCGGTACGAAATAGGGTAAATGGTCAATATTTAGTCCGGGGAAAATGTTGGGGTGGAGCTTTTCTGCCGGTGCTTTAAGTCCTCCGTTATGCTTGTGAACTCTAATGTCAACCAAATCAGTTCTGCCATTTTCTGCCTTATAACTGGAGGTGGTTTCGTAACGCAAACCCATCTTTTCCAGTTTTAACAGTTCAAGTTCCAAAAACTCGATCGGTGCTCGCTTAATTGTTATTGCCGAATTGGTGGTCACGGCAGCGGAAATGAAAGTCATGGCCTCTACCGGATCTTCGGCCGGTGCATAAGTAATGTTTTTGCTAATCTGCTTGATGCCGTGTACTCTCAGGGTCGATGTCCCGATACCTTCGATTTTTACGCCGAGTTTTTCAAGGAAGAAACATAGATCCTGAACCATATAATTGGCGCTTGCCATTTTAATAACCGTAATTCCTGGAGTAAGGGCGGCAGCCATCAATACATTTTCAGTTGTCGTATCGCCGGACTCATAGAGTACAACGTTACGTTCCGGTAACTTCGGTCGGACATTTACCTCATAGTGCCCCGATTTGGTATCGACCATTACTCCGAATTCCTCCAAAGCATACAGATGGGGCAGGACGGTTCTACGGCCCAGATCACAGCCGCCGGCATAAGGAATAATGAAGTTGTGCGAACGGTGGATTAGTGGACCGATAAACATCAACACGCTTCTGGTTTGTCTGGCGGCTTCCTGATTAATGTTTTCCAGATTAAGCTTAAGCGGCGGTTTAATCAACAAATCACTTACTCCTTGCCATTTCACCTGCACCCCAATACTCTGCAGTACTTCAATCAATCGGTTAACTTCTTCTATTTTGGCAATGTTCTTCAGTGTGGTGCTGCCATGATTCAATAGGCTAGCACAAAGCAGGCCGACAGTGGCGTTCTTACTGGTCTTTAGGGTTATTTCACCGTGCAGCTCATGCCCGCCTTCTATCCGTAAATTAACTGCCGACCCGGTAACGCTGATTAACTGTTTGTTAAGGACCTCGCTGATTCGGCCCAAGGTTTCCAGACTGAGATTTTGCCGACCATGTTCCATCCGGTTAACCGCTGATTGGGAAGTGGCCAGGCGCTTAGCGAATTCGTTTTGGGTCAGTCCTCGCTCTTGCCTGATGTGGGCGATTAACTGGCCAATTTGTTCATTGGTGGTTAGCATAGCAGAAGATTTATATCATATGTGATGTTATGTTTGCAATTGTTTTTTGTTTTTAACCAATGGTTTTATTTTAATACCTGAAGGGGCCTTGCTACAATAGCTTTAACGAACGGGGGATCAGCAACATGAAAGATAAAGTGATTGGTCGACTGATTAAACAAGAGGAAAAACGCCAACGTCAGGGACTTGAACTCATTCCAAGTGAAAATTACGTCAGTCGCGATGTGCTGGATGCGATGGGCAGCGTATTTACTAATAAGTATTCGGAAGGATTCCCCGGCCGGAGGTATTACGGCGGACAGGTCAATACGGATCAAGTTGAGCAGCTGGCAATCGATCGGGCCAAAGCGTTATTTGCTGCCGATCACGCCAACGTGCAGCCCCACTCCGGCGCTCCGGCCAATGAAGCCGTCTATCATGCCTGGCTTGAACCCGGTGACACGATTATGGGTATGGAGTTAAGTCATGGTGGACATCTTACTCACGGGCGACCAGGCACGATTTCTGCCAAGCTGTTCAACTTCGTCAGGTATGGTATCAAGGACGTTGAGACAGGTGAGATTGATTACGAGGCGATGAGGGAAATGGCAATCAAGACCAAGCCGAAGATAATCCTTGCCGGATTCTCGTCATATCCTAGGGAATTGGACTATGATCGGTTCGCGGCGATAGCTAAAGAAGTTGATGCGGTATTAATGGCAGACATGGCCCATATTGCCGGACTGATTGCCGGCAAGGTGCTTAGCAATCCGTTTGACCACGGCTTCCACATAATGACCACCACCACTCACAAGACTTTACGGGGACCAAGAGGGGCAATGATTCTGACAAAGGGCAAGGTGAGTAATCCGCTAAAGGAAGTTGAAAAAACGGTTGAAAATCTACCGACATTGATCGACCGGACGGTTTTTCCCGGGTTACAGGGTGGACCGCATATGCATACCATTGCCGCAAAAGCCGTGGCATTCTACGAGGCGGCGCAACCGGAATTTCACCAGTATTGTCTTCAGATACTTGCCAATGCCAAAAGCTTAAGCGAAGCGCTAATGAAACGAGGATTCAAATTGGTTACCAATGGGACAGATAACCATATGATCGTGTGCGACGTTAATGCAAGCTTTGGCTTTGACGGCAGCATCGCCGAACGCGTACTTGACCGTATCGGTCTGACATTAAACAAGAACGTTATACCGGACGACCCGTTGCCGCCATATCGGCCGAGCGGTATACGATTAGGTACGCCGGCGGTAACGACCAGGGGTCTAAAAACTGAGCACATGGAACAGATAGCAGAATGGATGAGTCAGGCGCTCAAGTCGCGTAACGATGAGCCGACGCTTGATCGTCTGGCAAAAGTGATCAAAGATTTTGCGTCCGGTTTCCCGCTGCCGAGCGACCGTTAGGGCAGTATTAACGGCTCTGGTTCAAGCTCGACAGCGAAACGATCCTTGACCGTGCGTCTTATTTTGTCAACGAATTTTATCAGGTCGGCAGTAGATCGGGCACTACGATTAACGAAAACCAATGGCTGTTGTTCCCAGGTTGCCATGCCGGTTTCTGGATCATAGAAACTGTTATAGCCCGCTTGGTCGATCAGCCAAGCGGCGGACAATTTAATCAGGCCATTGTCGAGCGGCCAATTCGGTACCTGGTTATAGTATTCTTTGATAGACTCCAGAACACTACTGTCTACTATCGGGTTGGCAAAAAAAGAGCCGGTATTGGGGATAATTGCCGGATCGGGCAGGCGCTGACGCCGGATTGCAATAACCGCATCACGGATGATCGCCGGCGTGTACTGCTTGATACCTTGCTTTTCTAGATACGATGCCAGAGTGGAATAAAATGGCGGCATCGGATTCGACTTGTTTAAAAGTAGTGTTATGGAAGTTATATAGTAACGTCTTGATTGAGAAGTATTAAAAATACTTTTACGGTAAGCGAAACCGCATTCTGAACCGGTCAGTGTAACCAGGCTACTGGTTTTTGTGTCATAAGCAATCAAAGTCATCAGCGTTTGAGATATATCTTGTCCGTAAGCCCCGACGTTTTGTACAGGTGTGGCACCGGCCGTTCCCGGGATCAGGCTTAAACATTCAATACCTGAGAGACCCATTTTCACGGTTCGGTCGACAACGCTGTCCCATTCTTCGCCGGCACCGATATCGACGTAGCAACCGGTATCGTCATCGCTGATAATCTCAAATCCTTTAATTCGATTGGCAATCACTAACCCAGGAAACCCTTCATCGCGCCAGATTATGTTACTGCCGCCGCCTATCATTATTATCTCCAGATTATGACGCTTAGCCAGCTCAACGGCGTCAGCAAGGTCGCGAGTGTTGTGTACCTCCAGTAAGTATCTGGCCGGTCCTCCCAACCTCATTGTCGAGTATGCGGAAAGCGGTACGTTTTGTTGTAAATCCATTATTCTTAGTATACAGACCATAGAAATCCACTTGCATTAAATCTCACTCAAGCGATACCATTGAATCATGAGCCAACCTTCGATTGGTCCGCAACCGTATGAAAAATTGGGAGAACAGCTTAGAAACCTTAGACGGTCAAGCAGAGAAAGCCTAGCCGAGGTTTCCGGAGCCGTTGAGATTGATGCCGAAATACTTGAGAAATATGAATCTGGTATTGATCGTCCTGACGAGGATGTTTTATCCTTACTGATTAATCATTATCGCATCCAAGAAGGTCTGGCGAATCAATTGTGGCAACTAGCCGGTTATAGTCCGGATGGTTTCAGCGGCGAGCCGGACATCGAGGAAGCGATGGCAACCGCTAAGCAATTAATCATGGTCCTGGCGACTGACGGCAGAACGCTTTATACAGATGGAGTCAGTATAGATTGCAACAAAAGCGGCCTACAATTAACTTTTACTCAGTCCACATCGCAGAACAAATTGTTGCCGGTATCCAGACTCGGAATGAGCTATGCTCAGGCGCAAGAAGTATTGAAGGCACTGGAAATTGCACTTACCTATGCCAAATACGCCCAGGATCAATTACTTCTGCCGCCCGGGAATGTGTAAGATTTCTTACTGTATCTATTTGATGCCCGACATAGTATCTAGTGGTATTTCTTCTAATGCTAAAAGAAGAAAACAAATAAGGATTAAGTCGTCATGACAATTGAACAGATGTTTGGTAATTTGCATAAGCTGGCCGAAAAGCCAACCAGCAGTACACAAAACCAATCAAAAAAAACAACACTCAAGTAGTATCAGCTTAACCCAGTGCCGGTTGATTTAGCCGCCTATGTAACCGGCGGCATAATGGATAACATAAAACGTCCAAAGTACCGTACTAATCGTCAAGACGACAGGAAAAGCTAACCTGGAGCGCCTAAACAGCGATAAAAGCATTAACGGAAGCGGAAAATCCATTAGCAGGTAGCGGCTGTACCCAGCGAAATTGCCGCCAACAAACGGTAACAATACGAACAATAAACTGTAAACCGAAAGCGCCACGTGTCGTTTCCACCAGTAGAATACGGCCGCGACCGCCAATACGAAAACCAGTACGTCTATGGCTGTGATAGAGCTTGCTATGGTAGACAGATAATGACTGCTTAACCAGTGGTTACCTCTTTGGGCATGTACGAAGTCCAGCGGCTTGCCTTTAACCAACCACAAATAAACGATATAGCTTAATATCCCAACCAGACCGGATAGTCCAACGCCGACAATTTTAATCAGACTGTGCTTATTCTCCCATAAAACCAGCATTATAAGAGGAATAATGAAGATACCTTCCGGATGTGCTGCTGTTGCCAAAGCGCTTAGTATAGCTGACCATAACAAGCGGTTTTTTAGTGCGCAGTAAAATGATCCTAGCAGTAAAAAGGCGAATAAAGCTTCGGTATAAGTTGCGGCCAGAAAGACCCCGGTCGGAAAAAATAAAAACAACATTACTCCAAGGATTTTGTCATTGATATCTTTATTGATTAGTTCGCCAACTATCTTCAGGTAGAAATATATTGCACCGGTCAAGCAGGCCCAGCTAACCAACAGGCCGCTGATTAGCGGTGACGATAGCACAAACATTGCCAACCGTATGAGCAGTGGGTATAACGGGAAAAATGCTGTCAGTGAATTGTCGGTGTAACCGTATTTAGCTATATGGAGATAATGCGGACCGTCCCATTCTGACATAAAGTCCAGATGCGTAGCCGGTTCAAGCGTGTATCTGGCTTGAAGATCGGAGTTGCCGGGTATGGTACCGTTGGAGTAATGGCCGATAAAAAGAATTAACAGGATAAAACAGACGGCAATAGCCAAGGCCAACAGACCGGTTCTGGCCGTTACCTTGCGCATTAACAATTGAACTTTTTCCATACGCTATATGTATTATATGCGAGAAAGACACTAGATTGCTGCATTAAATGACAACAAATCTGCGGCGTATACTAAACCCAGTCATGTTTGGTAAAAAAGTAATCGATAAGATAGATAACGAATTCGGCAGCTTTACAGTCGAAGAACTGGTCTATGAAGGTCGGCGGGCAAGAGTACTGTTCAGCGGACCGATGCACAGCGCCCAATCGGGCATACCTCTGGATAATGATCCGCACATGTTGTTTGACTACAATCAGCGGCTACTGGAGATGTCGATTGAATTAACTCCACGCAAGATACTGATGTTAGGTGGTGGCACGATGACCTTGCCAATGGCTCTGATTACGGCTTTGCCGGAGGCTGAACTTACCGTGGTTGAACTTAATGCCGGAATGCTGACAATAGCGAGCAAATATTTCGGCTTTAAACAACAGCCACGGATAAGATTATTGATAACCGACGCCAGCAAGTTTATGGATCAAGTTGAACCGGCATACGATCTTATTATTTGCGATCTTTATGACAACTTAACTATCCCTAAAGTGTTTCGTGGGGTTGCCTTTGCCGAGAAACTTCGGCGCGGCCTAAGACCGGGCGGGGTGGTGGCCACCAATTGCATCTCCGCCATAAGTGGTGAGTTGTCCCAGCCGATGCGTCAGCTGTGTGCGGCTTACTCTGCCGGTATCGGTCCGGTAAGAATATTCAAGGTTGATCGCCATTTCGCTGGCTGGGTACCGCAAAATTTGATAATAGTCGCTGCTAAATCAGATAATACAATTTCTGGCTTGCTTAGAGGTTGCGCCGAAGTACCATTGCCGTAATTGGTCGTGCAGGATCTAATAATTTGCTTATGCGGCTAGGATCGATTCATCATCAAACTTCAGGTTCTGATCATACGTCCGACAACTTTTACATTTAAAAATTGTTAATTGCCGGCCTGAACGACGCCAACCTACCAACGATCGATTAAAACAATAGTCGATTAAATTACAACCAAATTTGAGATGATCATGACTTTAACCCGGCTTTTACTTTGTTATACTAATACGAGCGATGGACAGACAAAAACCGAGGACAAATCAGTACATTGATGGTCTCAGACAGGGTTCCAAAAGATCGCAATTTTATATCGACGGCATCATCAGAAGTAATCAACCAAGGCAAAGCGGTACCGGCAAAGATCCCCTGCCGGTAATGCGCCAGCGACAATTTCCACGCAGTCCAGCTGAAACCGCGGACAAACTGCCAACAACGGTTCGTCCCGGCATCTATCAGCCCCAAATATCGCCAAGCGGATCATTGTCGGAAAAAGACAGGCGGGCTCCAGGCTCTCCGGTACGGTCGTCGAGCTTTGATCAACCAATCAACCAAGCTCAACCGGCGCCGTCATCTACCGATCGGGTAGATACACAACAAAGCATGAATTTGTCTCTGGGTTCTTTACCAGCGACGAAGATTAAAACCAGATCGAAATGGCGTTCGCCGAAACGGATCGTTAAAACAACCGCTATAGTTTTTGCGATACTGGTTTTGGGATTCGGCGGATGGATTGGCTCGACCGTTCTTGGTAACCTTAACCGGGTTTTTCATGGCAATGTTTTCACTGACGCACAGGCTCTCATTGGTGGAAGTAAACTTAAGGAAAGCAATGGACGGATAAATATACTGTTAGCCGGCGATTCGGTCGGTGACCCGCATCACCAGGGTGCGGCATTGGCTGATTCGATCATGGTACTAAGTTTTGATCCTCAGACCAAATCGGGGTTTATCCTCAGTATTCCTAGAGATCTTTGGGTTTACGTACCGTCCTTTGGTGATTACCAGAAAATCAATGCCGCTAATGACGGTGTCAACTTTAATCAGGCCGGATATCCGAGCGGCGGTATGGGACAGCTGGAAAAAATAGTCACATCTGATTTAGGTATGCCGATAGATTACTATTCCCTAATCGACTATGCTGCCTTCAGAGATGCGGTTAATGCCGTAGGCGGAATAAACGTAAACATTCAAAGCCCCGATCCCAGGGGAATTTATGACGCATTTACTCATCTCAAGCTACCCAACGGTGAGGATTATTTAAACGGTCAACAGGCGCTTGATCTGGCTCGGGCCAGGGGTGACGACGTTGCCGGCGACATATCATATGGCATACCGAACAGCGATTTTACCAGGACCATGTACCAGCGGAAAATGTTGATCGCGTTATTTAAAAAATCCCTTTCGGTTGGCGTCATGACAAATCCGGTTAAAATTGCGAATTTGTTTAATGCTTTCGGCAATAATATTCAGACCGATTTAACCTTGGGTAATGTAGTGTCTTTGATTCATGACACCAGCGGTGTCCGGCTGTCTAATATTCAATCGGAGTCTTTCAGTTACGGCGGATCCAACGCGCTGCTTACTAATTATACCGATCCCAAGTCCGGTCAGGAAGCGCTTATTCCCAGCGCCGGCATTGGCAACTACAGCCAGCTCCAGCAATACTTTAAGCAGCTCACTTCATCCAACCCGATAGTTCAGGAGAGCCCAACTGTAGTGATTCTAAATGGCAGTAGTGTAAATGGTCTGGCGGCTAAGGAGAGACAAGTCATGCAGAATAAGGGACTTGACGTCGTCTCGATTGGTGATGCTTCGACGCAATATCCATCATCGATGATTGTGGACAATTCCAATGGCCATAAGCCGGCAGCCCAAAAAGCAGTTGAGCAGTTGGTATCCGGTCAAGTAGTTAGCAACACGAACGGTTCGTCTGAAGCTGGAGAAGCAACGAACTATACCGCTGATTTTGTTATTATTTTGGGTAATAATTGGGCTCAGACACAATCGGGTAATAGTCGATCGTCAACGCTAAGAAACTAATAAGATTAACTGTAATTAGCACTCTTGACAGTAGAGTGCTAATTATCTACTATGGATAGAGGATTTAATAGACGACTAATTATGAAAGGAGAAAACGATGACAAATATAATAAGCTATGATCCATTCTCAGAGTTCAGGGCATTACAACGCCAATTATTTAACGGGTCGTTACTCGGTCCGATCGAATCATTTAAAATTCCGACAACCGACGTCTGGACAGAGGACGATAAGCGAATGATTATCGAAGCTCATTTACCGTATTTCGAGCAAAAAGACATCGACGTACATGTTGATGACGGGGCTCTGGTTATACGGGCCGAAAAGCATGAGCGGGAAGAAGACAAGAAGAAACAATATGTTATCCGCGAAAGCAGCAGCAGTTTCTACCGGCGTATTCGCTTGCCTAAAATTGCCGATGCCGATTCGATCAAGGCTCATATGAAGGATGGAGTGTTAAGAGTAACCGTACCATTTAAGGAACTGCCGAAACCGAAGCACATTGCCATCGAAAACAAAAAGTAATTTGACAGACATTAGCATTAGCAGCACTAATATACCTGACTACTCAACTGTTCTGATCGAAGCGTAGAGCGCACTAAATTTACTTCTTTTTTAGCTTTTCTTTGGGCACCGTGACAATTCTGCGCATTGCCTTATCGAATTTCTCCATCTGACTGCCAGGCTCGGGTTGCGGTGCCTTCTTGGGTTTCTTCAGCATGCTTACTATTGTAAACTACAGGACTATGCTCAAGATAAAAGATAGCTGGGTATTTGCATAATATGTTAAATAGTAGTATAATGTATTAAATTCCTGTTAGGGAGTCTCAAGGAGTTCTTATTATATGGATCACAAGAGTGCATTGGAAGCAGTTGAAGCTATTCGAGCAACTGTCCCCCAAGATGAACTGGTCGGCTTTGATAGTGGGCTAGTAAGTCGCTATGGTGTAGCCGCTGGAGTACTTGGCTCCCTCGTCACCGGTGCTGAAACCCTGACTACCGACTCTGCCACTATTCCCGAAACTACTGAAACCACTGACCGTTACGATGACACTGACGCGCTCGCCAGCCTCAGCCCTGAGCGCCGTGAGCGGGCTATTGTCCTCAAGGCAATGTTTGCCGAGCAGTTCTCTAGCTCCGAGCGCACCTTGTCTCCTGAAGACTTTGGCGTGGTACTTGTTGGTAAAGCTAAAGCCCAAACAGCTGTGGTGCTGCTCACCAGTGGCAGCGGTCTGTACAAAGGTAGCTACGACCGCATCATGGACAAGAAAAAGGCCAACAAAACCGCCTATACCGTAGAAGTTAACGGCCAAACCATTGACAGCCGTGAAGCTATGACCTGGGACACCTACAAGGCTTTCATTGCCAGTGCCAAAGCTCAAGGTCTAACACCACTCTCCGACAGCAGACCATTAGCCAAAGAAAACAATGAACCATGGACTGGCACCTGGCTGACTGGTGAACAGACGGACGGCTTCGACGCTTACTTTGGCATCTGCCACAGTGGCGGTGCTTACCGCCTTTGGAGCGTTCGGAACGGCGACTGGCACTCTCTGCGTTTCCGCCCCGCAGCAGCAGTCTAAGGTTTTAGAGCTTTTGGTTTTTGTTTGACAGTGCTGGTCGGTACCGGTAAAACTGCTAGAATAAGCACTATTGCAAATAGAACGTATTTAGGTTAATAATTATGCTTATTAATCTAAGGAGAAATAAAAACAATGGACTGGCACTTATACATATTCAGTTTACTGGCTGGTATTCTAGGAGCTAATGGTGTACCGCACTTTGTCAAGGGAGTAAGCGGAGAAAAGCATATGACCCCGTTCGGCAGGCCATCATCAGCGGTCGTGAATGTAATCTGGGGTTGGTTAAACTTTGCCGTCGCGGCGTTGTTAATTTATTGGGGCCATGTCCATCAACACTTGTTGCGGGCTTTAGCTTGCGTAGCGGTGGGTGCGTTAATTATTAGTATATTGCTGGCAGTAGTGTCGAGCAATCACCCGGAATTCAACAAGACCGTTAAGAAGAACTAGTTAGGCAGATATATCATATATGGTGTTGATATCGTGAGGATATGTTTGTCCGCACGTAGGTGATACTGTTGTTGATATAGTCATTTGCTCTATACCAATATCTGTTAAACAGCTTATGGCTGTTGTCTAATTTAACTTCTTAAAATTTGACATCATTTTTCATTTTGATATCATCAAACCTTGTGTCTGCGGTAAGCGCCCGCCGGCACGGTTCTATTCGTACCGACAAACATAAAAATCTCTAGAGAACAATTTTTTAAGAATTAAAAGTTAAGTGAGGGTATGAATGGGCAAAAGGAGGTGTAATGCGTTTATACGCAATTATTGCAGCGGTTACTGCTGCTGTAGGGGTAATGGCTTTCAGTCAGACTAATGTTTTCGCTGATGCCAATACCGATGCCGGTAACGCTCCGGCACAAAATTACATAACCGTACAACCAGGTGACTATCTAGCGGAGATAGCCGCCAATAACAACACTACATATGTGCGGATATTTGACGCGAATCAACAAATTCAGGATCCGAACCTTATCTTTCCGGGTGAAATAATCCGGATTCCATCGCCGACTGAACAGTTGCCTAGTCGGCAACTGCCAACAGATGTTACGGATCAGTCGGTATCGACTCAAACGTCCACTGCTATCACCGATTCTGACAGTGGAAACACTGCAACCACCACTCAACCAAGCGTAACTCAGACCCCAGCCCCGCTAACCGTTGGCACAAATGTGTGGGATGAGTTGGCTCAATGTGAGTCCGGTGGCAACTGGTCAATTGATACTGGTAACGGTTTCTACGGTGGCCTGCAGTTCAGTCTTTCCAGCTGGGAAATGGTGGGCGGCAGCGGCTACCCGAACCAGGCAAGCCAGTCCGAGCAGATTATGCGGGCTCAAATGTTGCAGTCCCAACAAGGTTGGGGGGCATGGCCGGTCTGTTCGGCTAAATTAGGATTGTAAACTTTAGCTTTTAATAACTACCCGTATTACCGCAAGTACGGGTAGACTTATTTTGAGTAATTTAACATAGATAGTTGTTGCATAAACCTAAAATTAACGATTATGATCGGAAAATATCGGTTGCGCTGAATAAATTACTGTATCGTTTATGCATGTCGGGCCGGTTCTCGCTTTTAGCAATTGCTATTGCGCCAAAAGCACATAACGCCTCATTGGAAATTCCCATTGTATCTTTGTGCATTTCACCGCCGATGGATTGGTGGTGAATTAAATCCATTCTTATGCTTGCCGGATCGGAGTCTAATGCGCATCTAATCAGCATAGTTGTCGGGTTGCGTAATGTCTGTATCGATCCGTTGTTCATGTCCACCACATCGAAGGAATAATCGGCATTGTCCACGGATAATAGAATCACGGTTTTGCCACCGAAAAATTTGCTTGCTTCCTCGTATAAGTAGCCGTCAACGGTATCCGGATCGGTATCGTTATCAACAAATCGCGGTGCGACTAATGCCTGATCATTGTCGTCGGCTTTGCCACCTTTAATCAGTCTTAGGTAGGGAACGCGTTCTCTGCGGGTCAAATAGTTTTCTGTTTGTTGTGCTGACATTTTAGCTCTTATTTATATTGTAGTGCTTATGTCAATGAAGAATCAAATAAACTATTAAACAGTCCATATAATCGACTAGATTAATTGATCTAAGCAGCGGTATACGACAGGTTATGGTGGTCAGAATAAAGGTATTATTATATCGAGGTGCGTTAATGGAGTGTGGGCAGCAGGTATAGACTTTATTAAGTTAGCACCCTTACTGCGCCCCACCGGTAAAAATCGTCGCTATTAGCTATCATAAGGATCGTCTTGCCGCTAATAGAATTATTATTCGGTTTATTGCTTGGAGTTAGAATTATAATTATATATTTTATACAGCTCAACCGATCATCATCGCAGGCCTATTCCATATCTGATCATCAAACTGTTGCGGCCAGTAATAGTCTTAAATTCATGTCTTTTGGATATTAATTTCCGGTAACTGACTTTGTTCGTTTGTTGACGGGTCTGTCGACGTTATGGGTAATTTGTTGTCATCATTAAACTTGGACCGGTATAGCTTACGTAACTTTTTAACTGCCGGCCCGGAGCTCATTAGCATGAGGCTGGCGAATATACCGATACCATCAGCGGAAAATTCACCGGACAATGAAGGTCCGGCATGTTGGACTGCCGACCATGCCATATAGACAACAGCGGCGGTACTTGGTGTGCCAATTAAAGTCTGTATTAACATTGCGCGACCCTCATTTTCTTTAAGATATTGGTAATTGTTGTGTTGAAAAGCTACCTTATTGAGTGCCCACTTAGACGCACCAAAAGTATTAATAAATAAGGCATCGCTAATGAACCTCGCTACCGGACGCTTGATTTGTTTCTGGGTAGGCGGTTCCGAACGATTAAGATATCGCTTACCTATCCATGAATCGGGTTTAAGGCTTGAATCTTTTACCATACCCACAAGATTTTTTAAAGCCACGATCTCCGAGGCTTCGGTTACCGCCGCCGCGGCTAAAGCAGCCAATGCTGCGCTGCCGGTGGCGCCATCTACGGCACCCGCCGTCATCACACCTAAGGGTGTTAGCTCTTGGGCTATCGCCGTAAACCGGACAGCTCCCTTAACTGCTGATGTGTTTAGATTGTTGGTTAACGATGTAAACTTAGCGGTTGCCAGGCGACCAAGCTTGCTGACAAAACTTAGTTGATGTTTAGTCGTTTGTTCGCTATCGAAATGTATATCCGGAATTAAATTTGCGGCCGGCAGGGTGTTCTCATAATCTGACTTTAATTGATCCTGCAGTGTAGTCTCGATCATTTCTTCCAGATATTAGTCGTTTCAACCGCCTGATTCTATGGAGTTCAGGCAGCATAATTATTGATTATAGTTTCCAATAATAGTCTACCATTTGAACGTACTGAGCTGACTAATAATTTCGAGAATCGATGAATTTTATGATCAAGCAATAAGCTTACGCTCCTTATTGTCATCACATATGGATGAGCCTATTGATTCAGCCAGTGTTAATCTATTTACTGAATCATACTACTAACATTTCAGTATTTATCGATCATTGGCTTACTTAAGTCATAAGCCGTCATTACCGCTCGTGTCTCTACGTTCACGATTCGTTTTGATGTGCTTAAGGTTATGACACCGGCAATGGCGATAACAAATCCGATGGACTCCAAAGCCATTGCTAAAGGTGTTCGATTGATGTAATCACCAAACAGTGTTAAGCCCAGTAAAATACTAACCAGCGGCGATGTTATCTCCAAAATCGACTGAGTGATAGTTAATGGCCCGGACCCATAGCCTACTTGTATGGTAAGGATTGATACAATTGAACTGACTATAAGCGTATAGAGCGGCCAATGGGTTAGCTCGGGTTTGATGCCGTAATGCAGCTGAACCATAACAAGCCTAGTCAAGGCGGCTGTTAAGCCTAAACTTAGACCGCCAATTAAAGCTCCGACCGATCCTCTTAGTTTGGGGTTATTAAGCTGCCTTGCATACAATGCACCGATACTGATAAGGGCGGCGATGATAGTTATAGGTATAAGCCAGCTAAGTCCATAGGTGGCTTGACCCCCGCGAGGGTTGGCAATGATCAGAAATAAGCTGATTCCGAAACCGATAGATATTATTCCCAGCCATTCTCGTGACGTTACCCGGCTTTTCAATCTAAAATGTACTATGACCAACAGAAATATTAAATTGCTCATAAGCAATGGTTCTACCAGGAGTAGGCTGCCATAATATAAGGCTACCAGCTCTAATAATGCTGCCAGTCCTTCGGCAGCTGCACCTATTTGCCATAACTTATT
>DAHXLX010000001.1 GCA_027365775.1 Candidatus Saccharimonadota bacterium
ACCTGAATAGTATCGCCCGGAACTAAGTTTTTAAGGCCATAAAACACCCCTTTTGATGTCCAGCTGGAGACATGGCCGTCGATTAATACGGCTCCTGGTTGGCCGGGCTGGGCGGAACCGTCATACCAGGCGGTTTCATAGACGTTTGGCGGCGTACCAAGCGCACCATTGGACAGCAACCCAACCGTTAAGACATTTGCTTTAATGCCCAATTTGGGAATCATAAGGTAGTGTGGAGCCGAAGCATTGCTTGCCGGATTAGCCACAACGCCGAACATTGCCGATGGGTTTAATACGGGTTTCGGACTGTTAACGACCTTACTTAGCATAATTGCTTGCAAGCGGGCATTTTGATCAGCTTGCCAACCGTTATACATTAAGTAAATACCAAGCAGTAGCACGCCTAGCGAGGCCAATGAGATAATGATGCGGAAACCGAAAATATGACGTGATCGTTTTTTGGCTGGTCTGATTGATGTGGCCGGTGCACTATATATATCCTGCACATGCGGGTCGGGGATCGGATGTTTTAACGGTGGATTGATATACAGCTGACGGCTAAGTTTGGGTCTGAGCGGCTTTAAAACGGGATCGTGCGCTTTAACTATATCGACCGATAAATTACGGTTTTGGACTTGGTTGGCTACCCGTGGTCGCAATCTATTAGCGTAATCACGGCGTGTGACCCCCGCCAATCCAGTCCGTTGTGACCCGGTTATAACTCCATCCACTGTCGCAATCCTTAAGCGCAATTACCGGGTAGTTGAAGAGCTCTGTCTCCTGGTCCGAATAGAAGTAAATAATGCATAAAGTCCGGCAGCGGCGGCAGCGGCACCCGCTAGAGTTACCCATGGATGCGTACTGACCAAGGCCGATCCGGTATTTGGCGTCTTGGGTGACGAAGTTGTAGTCGTAGTCGTAGCCGTACCGCTAATCGTGTAACTGGCAGTCGGCAGCACACCGTTCCAGACGCTGGTAAGTGAACTGTCTTGAATGTCCGTACCATTCGTCATTGCTACCGTTGCTGTTCCGGTGGACAAAACCTTAAAGACGATGTTGGCAACCTGTTGCGTACCGGTTTGAGCAGTAGATGATGCACAGGCTAAAGAAACCGTACCGCTACCACCGCTATTACTGGCACAGGTTGTAAACGGACCGGTCAGGGTGGTGCTGACGTACTGCAAAATGGTATCTGGATATGAAAAGTCGGCCTGTACGCCATTTATATTCTCAGTCGGACCAGAAGTCACCGATACTCCAAGTGTAATCGTATTGCCGACCGCATACGTACCGCTCGCTGGATTAAGGGTGAAGAATGAGTTGCCCGCGGCGGCTGCCGGAGCAACCATAAGCACACTAACTGATAATGTCACCACCATAGCTAAAGCCAGCTTTATGCGGCGCAGCATGTGGTTATGCTCTAAAGCTTTGCCAAACATCTTTTACTCTTTTCTTTTGGTTTATTTTTATTTGCAGGTTGCAAATTAGTTAATAGTATGCAGCATTGGTTATGCTTTGGCAAGATCATTTAGCCAATACTGGCAGCAATAAAGTATACTTATAGAAATATGTTATCTCTCGAGGCTAGTCTGGTTGAAACTGACTGCGGTCAGTTGGGTGTTATCGGCGAATACAACGAGCTGGATGAGTCGGCATTGGTTATCGGCGGCTGGAAACAAAATCAGGCCCGGCGGCTAAACGTCCAGAACTGTTTGTACGAATATGGCATCAGTTCGATAAGCGTCAGCCCTTTTGAAGACTCAATCAACCTGGAGACCATAACCGATTTACCTGAAGTAAGTGACCTGAAAACCATTCAGGCAAGCATTTTAAAGCGTTCGCTATGGTTAATACGCGATGCGGCACGGGATGTTCGAGAGGTTTTTGGCGGCATGCCCAATCGTGTGCTCACCCATAGCGGAGGTGCTAATGTTTATTTGCTGGGTCTGCATAACTCATATTCCGATCCGGTTTTGCCTAACAGAGGTGTCTTGGCTGAGCCGATGATTGCCGAAGGCCTGACGCTAAGAGACTATACCCGACCGGCCAAAACACACCAAACCAAGTTCGAAAGCGGCGACTCCAGCAGGATCAATTTCCGGGCTTTGGCACCGGAAGGAGCAACACTGGATCAGAGTAAATCGATTGAGAATCTTACCAGTATCTTAAACAGTAAGGGTGCGACATTATTTGCCGAGGCAATAAAAAACGGGGCGCAACTAGCAATCATTTTAGGACAAGAAGATTTTGCCGCACCCGAAAGTACGCTGGTGTCTTCACTGGCAAGCCATCAGTTAGACCCAGCCAAATACATACATCACTATGACAACAATGATGTTAAGCTCGGCCACGGTTATCTGCTGGACAGTCCGGCTAATGCGCTTAAGGATATTGTACCGCTGCTATAAATCAGCGTTCTTTTAAGCTGAACCGTTCGTGGAAAAACTTTAGCGGCTTAGGCAGCCACCAGTTATATTTGCCAAGCAATTTCATGCTGGCCGGCACCAGAAGCAGCCGGACAATAAAAACATCTATTGTTATCGCCACGATAAGCCCAATGGCCACTTCCTTCATACTGACCACCCTGCCGACTGCAAAAGCTGACACAACCGCAATAAGCAGCAAGGCGGCTGACGTTATAATCCGCCCGGTTTGTTGTACGCCCCAGATTATTGCTTTACTCATATCGGCATGCTCAACGAAGTTTTCCTTTATCCGGCTGAACAGGAATGCTGCGTAATCCATAGACAGGCCGAATCCCAGAGCGAATATTATAACCAGCTGTGACGCGTCCAGGCCGTTTAAAGGCGTAATGCCAATCAGGTAATCCAGATGTCCTTCCTGGAATACCCATACCAGAAAACCAAAGGCTGCGGATAAAGACAATGCCGTCAGTATGATTGTTTTTAGCGGTATTACAATGCTTCCCAGCAGCAAGTAAAATAACACCAGCATGGCCACAAATACTACGATAACCGCATAGATAGCGTAATGCGTTATAAGATCAATAAAATCTACCAGATCCGCCGATTCCCCGCCAACAAGTCCATGTATTCCATCTACGGTTAATTTTCGGATTTGCCTGACTGTATTCTCATTTACAACCGTTGAGCTGCCGCTATCGGGTAACAATCTGAGCAGTAAGAAGCCGTTACGTTCAGAATACGATTCTAACCCGGTAATGTCCGGTAGCGACACTAAACGACTGACATATGCGCGGATATTGGACGTGCGTTTGATTTGGCTCAGCGGCACCAGCACATCAATCGGCGACTGATTGCCATATTTAAACTGGTTGGTAAGCGTTCCGGCGACAATTCGAGCCGGCGCGCTTTTGGGTAGCACTTTATAGTCGCTGATGGAGTAATGTGCATTTAAGATTGGCGTTCCGGCCAGCAACAAAACCGATAGGGTTGCGATGATGGTAATTATTGGGTAGCGGATAACAGCAGCAGCTATTCTTGCCCATACCGGGTTACTTTCGTCTTGCAAGCGCAACTTCTTTGGCAGTAAGCTACTAACTTTAAGCGCATTCACGTTATTACCCATCACCGCTAAAAGCGCCGGCAGGAAAAGCAACGATCCGACAACGGCAATCATGACCGAGGCAGCGCCACCGACACCCATGCTGCGTAAATAATCCAACGGAAAAATTATCAGTCCGGCCACAGCTATCATAACCGTAAGGCCGCTGAAGATAACCGTTTTACCAGCAGTAGCCATTGTGCGGCAAAGCGCTTCTTCTTCACCTGTTTGCCGCTTTAGTTCCTCCCTAAAACGGTTGACAATGAACAGACTGTAATCGATGCCCAGCCCCAGCCCCAGCAAACTTACAATATCCAGTACGTACACCGACACCGGCATGGCGATGGTTACCAGGCGGGCAATAAACAGCGCCCCGATTATCCCGTATAGTCCTAAGGCCAACGGTAGGGCTGCCGCAGCCAAGCTACCAAAGATAACGACCAACAGTATAGCCGTTAGCGGGAAGCTGATTTTGGCTGCCGTAGCCAGGTCCTGCTGGATATAGCCGGTAAGTTCGCTATCGGCAGCAGCGGTTCCGCCCAGCGTAATGCGCAAAGTATCGTTTTTGAGCATCGGTCGGATCGCAGCCACTTCACTAGCCTGTTGGTTGGCATTACCCCTAAGACCGATTAGGGCGTAGGTATAGTGCGGATTGTTAGATACAAATTGGCGTCCGCCGGTTGAGTAAAACGTGCTGGTTCCGCTGACATCCTTTAAGCGGGCAATCTTAGCAACAACTGATTGTACCGTCCGTCTGTATAGAGGATCGGTGTATTTCAGCTTTGGCGATGAGAATAGTACGACCAGCGAATTAAGGTTACCGCCGAAGTCGTTGGTCACAATATTGTCGACGAACCTTGATTGTGAGTTAGGCGCATTAAAACCGGTTTGTTGCAAATCATTAAATATACCGGCGGCATAAACCGCGGCGGCGGCCATACAAAAAATGCCGAAAAGCAAAAAAAACACCCGAAAACGATAGACCATCCGTCCATAGGCTCTAAGCATGTGTCATAGTCTAGAACAATCGAGCCGGTAAGGGTTGCGAAATATTAGACATGGGTAAGGTTAGCGTTAGTATAGTATGAATTTGTTGTAAGATTTTTGACAATTGTGCTTTTTTGTCCTGCGGTAATAATTCTAACTTACAGCTTGCTGCTTAATGGGTTAGTTTAAAGATAATCAATACGTGCATGCAATCAGGAGGCAAGCCATGGGCAGAACATTAATGTTTTTGTCGTTTCTGAGCATAGTCATAACCGCTGTCGGAGCAGCTTTCTTTGGCGACAGCCCGCTGTTTTGGTTAGTAAACGATAGTAATGTTTATCAGGCGATACGCGGATTATTGGCATCTTTCATGTTTCTATTGCTGGTGACACGCCCGCCGCGACATATAGTTTTTAGGGTCTTATCCGGTATGGTCGGCTTAGTTATTGTTGTCTGGGCGATAAAGTCAACGCTCACCAACGCAATGCCGATACTTGATAGCTTATGCATGCTTGCATCTGCCTTAGCTATATGGGTCGCAGCGCTTGAAGTGGACACCAATAAACTGCAGAACCAACACCCGTCCGGCAATTCCCACAGTCCGCTGATTGCCTAAACAGTTAGGTTTTCTCTTTAGCATGATGTTTTTTCTCACCGCCTTGTTTACGTAAATTCAGCCAGAAGAACACCGCCGCAACCGTCGCACTTACACCGACGATGGTTGCTTGGTAACGGACCAGTTTAACCCAGTACGTGGTCGAAGTAATCGATTGATGAAGCGATGTCGGCAGTTCGGGCACGACTAATAGGGCAACGAATAGGCCGACGCCAAGTGCCGGTAAGATATTAAAATATTTCAATTTGCCGTGGAGCGAACCGATTTGAATAAACAAGGTTATCAGTGCCGGACCAAGCAACAATGCCAAATTAACGAAAATATTTGCCTGCTTCAGCTGAAACGGTACTTGACCGGTGGTAAGCGAGTAAGCATTTTGCTCATCAAACGCAAGCAGCACATAGCCAAGACATAACGCTAAAAATACCGCCGCCGCATTTACCTTTAACCAATACAGAACTACCAAAGGTATCACAATTATTGCAACTAACCATACGGTAGCGACCATGCCTAACTAAGTACTATAGCATAGGCGTTATTTAGGCTCCGACTTTGTCTTTTCGGCGTCCGGTTTTGGCCGACCGCTCAGTGTATTCAATGATGCTTGCGGCCACATTACGACCAGTTACTTTTTCAATTCCGAAACCCGGTGACGCGTTAACTTCCAAAACTAGTGGTCCGCGATCAGATCTGAGCATATCGACACCGGCAATGGTTAAGCCGATGGTTTTAGCTGCCTTTTGGGCGGTTCGACGTTCGACATCACTCAGTTTTACAATCCTGCCCTCACCGCCCTGGTGAAGGTTGGAACGGAAGTCGTCTTCGGAGCTCTTTCGCATCATACTGGCAACGACCTTACCGTTCACCACAAATGCCCGGATGTCTTCACCGCGACTTTCAGCGATGTATTCCTGGACCAGAAAGTTTACCCCTTCGGCATTGAAAGCCTGCATTACTGCCAATGCCGCCTTTCTTGTCTCGGCCAAGACTACGCCGCGACCGTGAGTACCACGGGCGATTTTTATGATCACCGGTGCGCCACCAACCTGCTCCAGTACACCTTCATACTCGCCGGTTTCACGGGCAAACACGGTTTTCGGTATACCAACCCCCGATTTAGACAATAACTGCATGCTTCGTAGCTTATCCCGTGCCCTGACTATTGATATTGAGCTGGTGGTGGTAAATGCGTTTTGCATCTCAAACTGCCTGACAATTGACGAGCCATACATTGTCAGGTTTGAGGATATTCTCGGTATAACCGCATCTACATTAGTAACAATCTCCCCTTTGTAATTAACAATCGGATTGTTCTGTTCGAGAGTTACGAAACACTTGGCATAATTAATCACTCTTACGTCATGGCCGCGTAGCTTCGCTTCTTCGACCAGTCGCTGAGTCGAGTAGTTTTTGGTCCCTTTGGATAATATTGCTATATTCATATACTAAACCTACAAACTGATTAGATTAGTATTAGTTAAACAGCCGCTGGCTAAGATACTTGGCAAGCGCGACCTGTTTTTCTTCAACAAATGCGCCAGAGTATATCTGTGGTGATTTGTTAACCTCCAGACAATACCATAACTTTGTGTCTTTGTCTTGTATCAAATCAACACCGGCGATCTGAAGCTTTAGCAGCTTGACGGCCGCCGCCGCCGCATTGACTAATTTTGGCGGAATATCCGAAAGCTCAGACAACACGGCTTTACCGCCCGCCGACAGGTTATTAATATGGGTCTCGTCGCTGCCTCGCACTCTCTTGATCACTAGTGCCACCTGACCGCCCATAACCAGCAAGCGATAATCATGGTCATTGGCCACAAACTGCTGTGCCAGTGTCCAAACGCCCAGGTCATCAGCCTGCCTTAAGGCACGGTCAAATTCGGCTTTGGACTTGATTAAATAATTATTTCGACCTTTGGACCCTTGTACATCCTTAAGTATGAACGGCAATCCTAATTCCGCCACCAACCGCTCATATGAGTCAACCATTCTTCTGGGAAGCATGAACAATGTTTTCGGCACCGGTATTCCGCCGTCGGTAAGAGTAATATACTGGTAAAGCTTAGCCGTCTCCGGACTCTGGTTAACCAGATGATCAATATAGTCTACTTGCCGGTTCTCGAGGTATTGCGCAATTGTCGCCGCCACATAACGGTTCCCATAAAGCCGACTGGTAGAAAACAATGCCAGCCCGAAATCGGCCAGGTCTTCCTTATCCTCTGCAATAACGATACTGTTCGTTCCGCCGGTCTTAAAAATTAAGTCTTCATAGGCCACCAGGCGCATATCCACGCCTTCTTTATTAACAAAATCAACTAGCCGGGCATTGGCCTCGTTGTAACCGCCGACCAGATATATTACCTGTTGGTTGCCAATTAAGACGTTTTTCTTACCGGCATCAACCAAAAACTTACCCTTAAGCGTGCGTCGACCGATAAGTATTGGGAAACGATTACTGGAACGATTGGCCAAAGTAATCCGGGCATTTACTTTTTTGCCGGCAATCGCCAGTTTCATCGCAATTTTGTATCTGGCTTCCTTTTGTCCGAAAGAATTTTTTACTGTAACGTGCGAATATTTACGCGTACGGATTTCCTCACCGGTAAAACTTGGCGAAGTCGGTCCGAAAAGAGTAAATCTGAGCTCACCATCCTTTTCAAGTACATTGCTAGCCCAAATCGCTGAGCTGTCTGCACCGGTATCAACTTTAGCCAGCACACTTTCCAAGCCATAATCCGGTAAGCCAACCACTTCTGTCGTACCGATATGGACTAGTGGCTGGTTCATTGGCTCCACCGACTCATCGCGACAGATGATGCACTCGCGTATAGGCCAAATAGATAATCGCGGCGACTACTATTAGAATAAATATCAAGAGTGGTATGAATCCTTGTTCGTTGCCGGCAGTGCGTTTCATTTATCATCATTAATAATCTTTATGCTCAAGTTTGGCAAGACTAATGCCAAAATCCTTTACGGTTTTTTTGCTCGTCCAAATCGGCGAACTGCCTTAGCAACTCCTGCTGCTCCCTGGAAATTTTCAATGGCGTATCGACGATAATTGTTACTATATGGGGGCCCCTACCGGAACCGCGAAGATGCGGTACACCGTGACCGGACAATTTAAAATCGCTGTGGCTTTGGGTACCCGGAGATATCCTCATGGTGACCGGACCATCGACGGTGTCGACTGACAAATCACCACCTAACGCCGCGGTAACCATATCGATATGCTCGTCACTAAGTATTAGATCGCCCTCGCGGGTAAACTTTTTATGTGGTTTAACCCTGATGTTGACAAACAAATCACCCTTCTTGCCGCCGGCGGTAGCCTCACCATGTTCCCTTAACCGGATAGTGGCACCGTCATCAATTCCTGCCGGCACTTTAAGACTGATTCTTTGCTGCTTGGCTTGCGTACCCTTGCCATGACAGACGCTGCATTCCTTTTCCGGAACCTTGCCGCTACCATGACAGGTTGGACAAATGCTGGCTTGCTGTATGTTACCGAAAACAGTATGGGTAACCCTAACCACCTGGCCGCTGCCGCCACAGGTATCGCACCGTTTCAAACCATAACCGGGTTCCGCGGTTGTTCCTTTGCAATGACTGCAAACATCTTCAAGGTTTAGGCTCAGGTCAACATCGGTGCCGAAAACTGCTTGCTCAAAGCTGATTTCCACTCTGGTCTCGACATCCCTACCGCGATCCGGCCGACCGGCACGCCCGCTCGGTCCGCCGCCGAAGAAACTGTTGAATATGTCGCCAAGACCGAGATCACCGAAGTCAAAGTTTATATTCTGTGCGCCGCCGAAACCCTCAAATCCGCTAAATCCGCCGCTACCAGCACCACCTACGCCGGCGTGCCCAAATTGGTCATAACGTTGGCGTTTAGCCGGATCCTTTAGTACTTCATAGGCCTCGTTAACTTCTTTGAATTTGGCCTCATCCCCACCGCGGTCTGGATGAGATTCAATTGCCGCTCTACGGAAAGCTTTTTTTATCTCGTCAGCCGATGCGTTCCTCGGTACTCCTAGTATTTCGTAATAGTCACGTTGGGCCATGTACACTCACTTGTCCTTTAACGAATTGTCTAATTTTACCACCCAAGAAACGCCTGTTGGTTGAAACAACTATTTATTGTCGACCACTTCACCTTCTATCGGGCCGTCTTCGCTTTTGGTTTCACTGGAGGGTTCTTCGTTTTTATTAGCCGACTGGCTCTCATATAGCTTAGCACCGATAGGCATGATCTTATCGGTTAACGTTTTAGCCGCGGTTTCCAGAACCTCTTTGCTGGCTTTGTCATCGGCAACCACTTTCTTGGCATCGTCGAGCGCTTCATTTAGCGTCTTCATATCTTCGTCACCAAGCTTGTCTTTGTTATCTTTGGCGAGCTTTTCCGCTTGATAGACGGCACTGTCAAGCAAATTCCTTGCTTCAACCGTAGCCTTGCGCTCGCGATCTTCTTCGGCATGACTCTCAGCCTCTTTAGCCATCCGTTCAACTTCGGCTTTGTCAAGATTACCCGATCCGGAAATCGTAATACTCTGCTCCTTGCCTGTACCTTTGTCTTTGGCGGTCACGTTCAAGATACCGTTGGCATCGATATTAAAAGTTACCTCGATTTGCGGAACGCCGCGTGGTGCCGGCGGTATACCGTCCAATATAAACCGGCCAAGGCTTTTGTTACCTTCGATCATTTCTCGCTCACCCTGGGCTACATGTATTTCGACTTGCGGCTGATTATCCGCAGCAGTTGAGAACACTTCGCTCTTGGAAGTCGGGATGGTCGTATTCCGTTCGATAAGCTTAGTCATTACCCCGCCCATGGTTTCGATGCCCAAACTTAGCGGCGTCACATCTAACAACAGCACATCTTTAACATCGCCCTGTAATACACCGCCTTGAATCGCCGCGCCGACCGCTACAACTTCGTCCGGATTTACACCCTTCATCGGCTCCTTGCCGAATATTTGTTTGACTTTCTCTTGCACCGCCGGCATCCTTGTCATGCCACCGACTAAAACTACAGCCTGGATGTCGCTAGCCTTTAATTTTGCATCCTTCAGGGCCTTTTCGCAGGGCAGCTGGGTCTTGTCAATTAGGTCAGACACCAGGCTTTCCAGCTTGGCACGGGTAAGTTTGTGCTCAAAGTGTTTCGGACCCTCAGCGTCGGCAGTCAAAAAAGGCAGATTAACAGTCACCTCCTGAGCAGTCGATAACTCAATCTTTGCTTTCTCAGCTTCGTCACGCAGACGCTGCATCGCCGCTTTGTCGTCACTGATATCGATGCCGCTTTCCTTCTTAAATTCTTCAATAAAGTAGTTGACAATCACCCGGTCAAAATCGGCCCCGCCAAGGTGGGTGTCACCGTTGGTGCTTTTAACTTCAAACACCCCCTCGCCAAGCTCCAGAATCGACACATCAAACGTTCCGCCACCCAAGTCATAAACGGCGATCTTCTCGTCGGCTTTGCCTTTCTTGTCCAGTCCGTAAGCCAGAGCGGCAGCGGTCGGTTCATTGATTATCCGCTTTACCTCAAGGCCGGCGATCTTACCGGCATCCTTAGTAGCTTGTCGCTGACTATCATCAAAATAAGCGGGTACCGTTATCACTGCCTCGGTAACCTTGTCGCCAAGGAATGCTTCAGCATCAGCCTTAAGTTTGGCCAAAATCATGGCGCTGATCTCTTCCGGGCTGTAATCCTTACCCGCCATAACGACTTTAACGCCGTTACCGCTTTTCTTGATTTCATAGCCCATTAGCTTAAGATCGCGTTGGACTTCCGGATCGTTATAATTACGCCCGATCAGACGCTTAACTTCATAAATTGTATTTTTTGGATTAGTCACTTGTTGACGGCGTGCAACCTGGCCCACCAGACGCTCACCGTTTTTGTTAACGGCTACGACTGACGGTGTTGTCCGGTTGCCTTCGCTATTGGCAATAATCTCCGGTTTGCCGGCTTGCATGACGGCCATTGCCGAGTTGGTGGTTCCTAAATCGATCCCAATAATTTTAGACATAATTTATACCCTTTCGTTAGCAGCAATAACACATGAGTGCTAAAGATACATCTATCTTAGAAAACTAGCACTCCTATGTCAAGAGTGCCAGAAACTAATTGGTGTTCTTGGCGGCGGACAGCTGCCTTGGGTTAACAGCGGTTATTTGTCCAACCGGACGTTTACTACTGCGTGCCTGATAACTTCGTCGCCCAACTTATATCCCGACTGCAACTCTTCGCTAACGATCTCCCGGTTGCCGCCAGTCGTGTCATCCAGGTGTACCGCCTCATGGTACTTGGGGTCAAACGGATGGCCAACGGTACCAATGCGTTCTATGCCTAAATCGGTAAATATTTTATCAAATTGTTTGACGACCGCTTGTACACCTTTAACATAGTCGTGGTCGGCCAGATCCGCCGGTACATGCTTGAGCGATCGCTCAAGGTTATCGATTGCCGGCAGAAGCTCACGGACTACCCGGGCAATGCTCAATTGCCGGATATTGGACAGTGCTGCCTCGTTTTGGCGCCGCATGTTAACGGAATCTGCCCGTTCACGCTGTAAAGCCTCGGTCAGTTCAGCAATTAACTTGTCTTTATCATCAGCTAAAGCATGCTGGATCGCGGCTTTGCCGCCGGCCACTCCGGCCTCGGTGGAACGTTTATGCTTATCGGTCATAAAGTACCTCCTCCAGTTCCTGTCCTGCCCGTCTGACCAGATGCATTACATCACGGTATTGTTGTCTGGTCGGCCCAAGAACACCTATATAACTATGGTCACTGAACGAACTTCTGAACCGACTGATTATTAAACTGGCGCCGGCACTGCGCCCGACTGGATTCTCCCGGCCGATGTATACGTTTAACGGCTGGTTGGGCGAAGTTTCCCGAAGCCAAGGTTCAAGGTTATCCAGCAACTGCGCCACCTGGCGCACCTGTTGACTACTGACAAATTCCGGTTGTCCGAACAAATTACTAAGACCGCTTATATACAATTGGTTACCGATAGTGCCCAATCCCAGATTGTGGGTCAGCTCTACCAAGGTATCGACGGCATTACGGATAGTTCGTTCCGGCATACCCCCTTCTTGCACTCTAACCGCCAGCGCCCGTTCGCCACGGCGTTCGATTGTGTCGGCCAATTGGTTCTCATTTAGCTCATTAACATATAACCGGTAGCCTTTGTCCGTCGGAATCCGTCCGGCACTGGTATGCGGTTGCATGATATAGCCTAGCCGTTCAAGCTCAGCCATTTCCGCGCGAATAGTGGCTGATGATACGCGAAATACTTTTGCCAGTAAATTAGACCCTACCGGGCTGGCTACTTCGGCGTATTGTTCGATTATGGCTTTTAATATTTGGCTTTGTCGATCGGTCATCGTTACTACACCTTAGAGTTCAATCAAAACTGCCCTATATTCTATCCGCTTGGCACTCAATAGTCAAGAGTGCTAGTTATGTTACAGCTCAGATTGACCGTTTTTGCTCAAGTAGTCGCGGGTTGACTTAAGCAGATCGGCGGCAACCTGCAGTCCTTGGTTCATATTTGGCTCAAATTGTCCGTTAACCAGATCATCCACCTGTTTAACCGTATTGTCGAGGATATCGTTGACTATAATCCAGGATCCGGTATTCTTTAATACTTCGCTAAAAATACTAATACCGGTATGCAGGCGGCTAGTTAGTTCATCTCTGTTCATTTGACCGCGGCCGTGAAGCCTGTTTAACCAGACACCAAAAGACGGTGGCAATACGAAAATACCGACAGTGTCCGGTTTACGCTTCAAGATATTCTTAAAACCGCCGATATCGATATCGTCTACGGCAATTTTGGCCGCAGCCTGAGCTCGTTTAAGTTCACGGACACTAATACCGGAAACTTGGCGGTTATGAATTATTTCCGCTTCCAGAAACTCCCCCCGTTTCAGGTCCCGCAGAAAGTCCGCTTCCGATCGGAACCAGTAAACCTGACCGTCTATTTCTTGAACGCCATTATTTATACGCGGCCGTCTGGTCGTGTCTGAAACTATAAAGTGGTATCTGCCGGTTTGATTGAGCTTGCTGATGATCGTATTTCGGCCAACGGCGGAAGGACCGACTAACAACAGCAACCTGATCAATGCAAGCAGTTTAATTACATCCTTTGACGGCTGATAGTCTTTCAAGACAGCTTCAAACTCGTTTCGCAATTCCAGCGGATTCATGGACTTATATTACCGATACGCTGCCTTAAATAGCAATCTTTAATCGTTTCGTCGCATCATAACAAAAAATGCTTCCGCCGGTATATCCACTTTGCCGAATCGCTTAAGCCGTTTCTTGCCTCGTTTCTGTTTTTCCAGAACTTTACGTTTCCTGGTTACGTCACCACCGTATAACCCGATAGTGACGTCTTTCCGGTAAGCGCTTATGTCTTCTCTGGCAATGACTTTCCCGTTGATTGCAGCCTGCAGCGCTACCTTAAAGTTCTGCCTGGGAATAATCTGTTTTAGCTTGGCCAGGGTAGCCCGGCCCAGAGCCTGAGCTTCACTTCGGTGTACCATCAGCGAAAGTGCATCCACCGGCTCGTTAGCCACCAAAAAATCCAGTTTGACCAAATCCCCGGGACGATAGTCCGATAGCTCATAGTTAAATGAGCCGTAACCGCTGGTCAGGCTTTTCAGTTGATCATAAAAGTCGGTCAGCAGGTTTGCCAGCGGAGCTTCAAAACTTATCAACGCCTGTTCCTCAACATAGCTCAGGTTATTTTGCCGGCCACGTTTAGCCACGATTAGCTGCAGCACGGTACCGACATATTGTTTCGGTAAAACAATTTCTCCCTTGACCCAAGGTTCGTGAATTTCCCGTATCATGGTCGGATCCGGCAATTCAGCTGCACTTTTTATGTCCAGCTCTTCGCCGTTATTCAAGACAATGTGGTAATCGGTAGAAGGATTGGTTACTACCAACTCCAAGCCATATTCGCGCTCCAGCCGTTCACGGATAATATCCAGATGCAACAAACCGAGAAAACCGACCCGGACCCCAAAACCCAGTACCGGAGAGTTCTCTGATGAGAATTGAAGAGCCGAATCGTTAAGCGACAATTTGGCAATCGCCTCCTTCAGTTCCTGGTAATCCTCATTGCTTTCTGGAAAGAAACCGGCGTAGACAAACGGCTTTACCTCTTTATAGCCGGGCAGAGGGATGTGTGCTGGCTGGACGGTTGTAGTTACCGTATCGCCGACATGTGCTTCACGCGCAGTTTTTAAATTGGTAACCACATAACCAATCTCACCGGCAACCAGCTGTGAACCCGGTGTAAGATTGGGGGTTAACGATCCGACCTCTAAAGCCAGCCCCTCTGCCGCTGACGCAATCATTCGAATGCCATCGTTCTTTTTCAAACTTCCGTCGACCACTCGGACATAAAGGATTACGCCCCGGTAATCATCAAAATAGCTGTCAAAGATTAGTGCCCTTAAAGCTGGTTCGGCCGACTCTCGGGGAGGCGGTATGTCGCTGATTATTTTATCCAGTAGCGCATCTACGCCCTGACCGGTCTTAGCCGATATCCGCAGTATGTCTTCAGCTTTACAACCTAACAAACTGACTATTTCGGCGCTGACCCGGTTGATATCTGCCGCCGGCAGATCGATTTTATTTACTACCGGGATAATATTCAGGTCGGCAGCGATTGCCAGGTAAACATTGGCCAGTGTTTGTGCCTGGATTCCCTGGGTGGCATCGACTACCAGCAGGGCACCTTCGCAAGCCGCCAGACTGCGCGATACCTCATAGCTGAAATCGACATGGCCAGGAGTATCGATCAGGTTCAGCTCGTAATTCTGATAGTTCATTCTTACCGGCGCCAATTTGATTGTGATGCCTTTCTCACGCTCCAGATCCATCTTATCGAGCAGCTGTTCTTTCATTTCGCGGCGCGAAACGGTTCCGGTTAACTCCAGCAAACGATCAGCAAGAGTCGATTTGCCATGATCAATATGGGCAATGATGCAAAAATTTCTAATCCTTGATCGGTCCATGACTTATGTCATTATATCTTAGACTGCTCAGGTGAGATCGACTTTGATCGGCTTCAGTGCAACGCGGCGCACAAACGCAAAGATTGGTTTCGTTTCTTCCAGATCAAACAAAGCCGATACGGTAATATGAACCAGCATTGGCACGGCGGTAATAATCAACAACTTACTGCCAAGGGTCACGAAACCACGGTCCATCAGTTCCAGGGGCATAAGCGAAATCATAATGTATCCGGCCAAAACGGTGAAACCGGTAACCGATCCGATTTTGAACACCCCGTTCCAGAATTCGGCATTCAGCAGTTTGCGGTCGCGGTAAATCATAACCACAACCAGGATTAACACCTCAACTCCGGCAACAATCGACTGAGCAATAGCCAATCCGGCGACCCCGTAAGCATTGGGCCGGGCCAACGTTATAGCCAGGAATATGTTAAAGGCGATGGTAAAGATCGAAACGTACATCGGGGTTTTGGTATCTTTGTGCGAGTAATACCAGCGCGAGATAATCGCATACAATATCCTGAAGAATATCGCAACAGTCAAGAATCCGAAAATAACGGATATCTGAGCATTACCGCGCGAAAATATCAGGCGGGCAAGGTATCCGCGGCAGAAGTAACTCAGGACTACCACCGGTGCCGACAACCAGATCATTGCTCTGACAATTTTCAGAAAATCGCGGCGATATAGATCAGGGCGCCCCTGGCTAAGCCGGGCGTTTAACTTGGGAAAGGCAGCCGTAGCAATACTGGTACCAAGTAGTAAAATCGGCGCAGTACTCAATGTATAAGCATAGTTATAGTCAGATATGTTGCCGCTGCCCAAACCGCTGGCGATGTGCGTCTCGACAATATCTTCGATCTGATCCATACCCTGATCCAAAGACCTGGGCGGTAAGTTTCTTAACACGCCACGAAAATCTGGGTTGTGCCAGTGAATACGCGGTCGCCAGGAGAAGTTCAAGTTGATTAAACCGAAAACCACCACCAGGAGCTGTAAAACCGCGCCGATCAACGCCCCGATACCCAAGCCAACCAAACCGATGTTGTTATAAAAGATAAAAATACTGGCGATAATGGCAGTGTTATAGAAAATCGGGGCAACAGCGAAAAAAAAGAACCGACCTAGCGTCTGTTGGACGCTAGTCAGCACACCGGAAAGGGTAAACAACAGCGGATTGAAGGCCATCAACCGCATAATATCGGTAGCATTATTCAGTTGTTGCGGCGTCAAACCCGGTGCGACGATGTCATGAACCAGTGGTCTGGCAAATATAAGGATAATGATCGCGACAAAGATCATAATTAATGCTAATAAGTTCAAGAAGCTGGTAGTCAGTTCCCAGATTGCTTTTCGGCCGTGTTTATGTAAGTAGTCGCTTAAAACCGGCATAAACGCGACGCCGAGCGCTCCGGCCGAAATCGTATAGTAAAACAGGTCGGGAATCGTAAAGGCGGCAAAGTAAGCATCGGTACTGCCCGGTCCAACAAGCGGGAAGTGCGAACTTACCAGCTTGGTTCTTAAAAAACCGAGTATTTGGCCAAAGATTGTCGTGGCAATAAGCAACGTAGCAACATTGAATATTGTCTGCTTCTTCTTGGGTGCGGCATTTTGATCCATTCGCTAAAACTGTTCTTTAAAGAGTTGTTAGTTGCTTACTAAAGTATAGACTAGACCCCACCTACCATAAAGCACTAATGCTAAAGTTTTTTATTATTCAATACAGCGCAGCGGCTTTGGGCATGTGTGCACCCTTTAGAATTTCCGACACTTCTTTAGCATCGACAGTTTCCTTCTCGATCAACTTGTTCTTTAATACTTCCAGCTTATCCCGGTTGGCCTTGATCACCATGCGTGCACGGTTAGCGGCCTCGGTTATTAGACTCTCTACCTCCTGATCAATAATTTTGGCGGTGTCGTCGGAATACTCCCGCTCATGCACCAGACGATCAAGCATCATGCCATCGTCAGTCTTGAACACTTGGTCGCGTAATTTTTCACCCATTCCCTGGTTGACCACCATGTCCCTGGCGACTTCAGCAGCTTGCTGCAGGTCGCTGCCGGCACCGGTGGTTATATGATCGGCACCGAGTATAACTTCTTCGGCAATCCGACCACCCATGCCGCGCGCCAGTATATCCTTAAACTGAACCAGAGATACATAAACCCGGTCTTCTGGCGGGATAAACCAGGTAACACCACCGGTTCCTCCACGCGGAATTATCGTAACCTTATGTACCGGGTCGCTGTCCGGCAACACATGACCGACCAGCGCGTGTCCCGCTTCATGATAGGCAGTAGTTAATTTGTCGACTTCGGTCATAACTTTGCTCTTCCGCTCCGGACCGATGGCCACACGTTCAAACGCCTCAGTCACATCATCCTGAGTGATCTCGCTGTGATTGTTGCGGGCGGCAATGATTGCCGATTCGTTAGCGATATTAGCCAGATCTGCCCCAGAACTGCCGGCGCTTTTGGCTGCTAAGGCATCCAAATCCACATCTTTGGCCAAAGGCTTTTTATTAAAATGAACCTTAAGAATCGCTTCTCTTTCTCTGCGATCAGGCAACCCGATATTCACACGCCGGTCAAACCGGCCGGGACGTAACAACGCCGGGTCCAGCACATCGGCCCGGTTGGTGGCGGCGAGCACAATTACGTTTTGTCCTTGCTCGAAACCATCCATCTCGACCAGTATCTGATTCAGGGTCTGTTCGCGTTCATCATGACCGCCACCCATGCCGGATCCGCGCCGCCGGCCGACCGCGTCAATTTCATCGATAAAAATGATGCATGGGGCGTTTTTCTTGGCTTTGGCAAATAAATCCCGTACTCGACTGGCACCTACACCAACAAACATTTCAACAAACTCTGATCCGGAGATGCTGAAAAATGGCACATTGGCTTCACCGGCAACCGCCCGAGACAGCATTGTCTTGCCGGTGCCGGGAGGTCCGACCAGGAGCACCCCTTTTGGAATCCTTGCACCCAACGCCGCGAATTTCTTCGGATACTTTAAGAATTCAACCACCTCAGACAAATCTTGTTTGGCCTCATCCGATCCGGCAATATCGGCAAAAGTTGCCTTGTCTTTTTCGTTACCATAAAGCCGGGCACGGCTCTTGCCGAAGCTAAGCGCCTGATTGCCCTGGACTTGAGCGCTGCGTAACATAAAGAATAATAGTCCGCCGATCAGCAGCACCGTTAAGACCGACTCGCCAACAGATATCCAAGCGGAGGTTGACGACGATTGAGGCTTGAAGGTAATCGATACTTTACTAAAGTTGAAGCCTTCAGCCTTAAGACTTGAATTTGGATCGGTATAGGTTTTAAGTGAGGGTGAACTCTGCCCTTTTTGAGTAATCTCCAGTTCGTTACCGTTAACCAGAATCGACGAATATTTACCTTCATTCGACTGTTTGATCGCTTGTGTCAAAGGTATGCTCTTCAAGTTAGACGGCTGGTTATACGCTGCAAAGATTATCAAGGCCAGCAAAATTAATATTGCGGCAAACCCCAGGTTCTTAATTCCCCGTCGATTATTCTGATTCCGATTAGGTCGCACAGTTCTCTTGTCCATGTTGTTCCCTAATTATATATGGCATGCAAGGCTTTTGCTAGCGCTCTATGGTATTGAGTGCCAAATAATCCTTTCCTATGGTCATTTGGAGGGCGCCGATAACATTAATCCGAGTGCCTGACCGTTTAGTTTTGGCTGTCACTACTAGCCGCTCAATCGTCTTACGGTCAAAGTTAATCAGATTATTAGCTCTAAGCCAAGAGGCAATCAGCTCCTTGCTCTCGTTATATCCTAGCTTAGTTAGTGTGCGTCGATCCAATTGTTTATTATCCGAAGTCACCAATAACTGCTTAAGACTCTCGTCAATTTGTTCGTTTAGTCGTTGTTGCCGGTTACTTAAGTCAATCAGTCTTTCTCTGTCAGTATCGGTTAATCTGGGTACTATGTGCAAACGAATATAATTTCTAAGGTAGCGATCGTCGTAATTAGTACTGTCCTCTCTCCAGCTTAAATTATGCTGAATAACATAACGTCTGATCGTAGCCTTACTGACATTTATTAACGGTCGCTTGATCAGGTCCGAATCATTAAGCGAACTTAATCCTTTGCGGCCGGTGCCACGAATAAGATTGATGATTATTGTTTCCAGTCGGTCATCCAAATGGTGGGCGGTAATGATCGCAGTGGAATTGCTGTCGTATGCTACCTGCTTCAAGAACCGGTAGCGAGCTTCTCTGGCAATAGCTTCGCTGGTTCCTGGACCCAGATGTCCGGCGGCAGATTTAAAGCAAAGGTTGTATCGACCGGCAAGCTCAGCCACGAATTGCCGGTCGTCACCACTATTGGATCTTATCCCATGATCATAGTGTGCCACTATCAGTTGGTAATCCGGTAGCTGCGCCATGATGTTAAGCAGGCAGACGGAGTCAATGCCGCCACTTACGGCAATAACGTATGCACCGGGTTTTGGCAGTTGCAGCTTCATCCGCTATCATTCTACTAAGGAACAGCTATACTATGAAACATCTATACTTTATGCGTCACGGATTAAGTGTGATGAATAAACAGGGAGTCTTTTCCGGACTCAACGACACCCCCTTGGCCGAAGAAGGACTTGACCAATGCCGCCAAGCGGCAATCGCTCTTAAACCGTTGAAAATTGATGTGATAGTATCTTCGCCAATGAAACGCGCACTTGATTCGGCAAGAATAATCGCCCGTGGAATAGGCTATCCCGAAGATCAAATAATTGTCAGCGAGCTTTTCGTTGAACGTAGTTTCGGTCCACTCGAAGGTGCCAAGTATACAAAAACACATAATCTCGATAATACCGACGGAGTTGAGCATAGCTCTGCTTTAATCGACCGGGCAAAAGCTGGCTTGTCGTTCGTCGAGAGCCTGGAGGCAAACAACGTCTTATTGGTCAGTCATGGAGCAATCGGCCGGGCAATCAAGAAAGTTCTCAACCCGCATCTTGACTACCATGAAGTTGAGGGGTTTAATAACGCCGAGATCGTTAAACTGATTTAACGGTATAATAAAAAATAAATATGTTATGGCGGCGTAGCTCAGCCGGTTAGAGCACAGGACTCATAAGCCTGGGGTCAGTGGTTCAAGTCCACTCGCCGCTACCAAAGCACTTTTTTCATCATTATTTTTACTTATTTCTTCCAATAATAGATAAGAGTCTATCTGCTTAGTGGTTCCAAATCCAGTTTCAAAGTCATAGGTGATTCCAGACGGGAAGAGTAGCTTCTGAATTGCTTGTCTACTTCTTGTGTTAGCTTGGTTCCAAAAGATGTCAGGTGTCTTAATAAAGGTCATGGAGTCATCTACAATCTGTTCTTTTTCTTTAACGTAGCTGTCCATTTCAACTTTCTCTTGCTCCAATATTTCAATCTTCTCATCTATACGTTTAAGTTGCTCGTCTCTATCCTTATCTGTAATCTTGTCCGCTATGAACTTCTCGTTAGTAGAAAATCGTAGTTCTTTGTGTAGTTCAATATCATGGTTAATCTGTCTCGCATTTTTTAGTGCCTCTCCGTACTCATCATTCCAAGCCCTTAGAACAAGGTTCTTGTATAGCCTTGTGATTCCAGCATTTAGTGGGCGTTTAGCTTCAAGTAGTTCCCTAAACTCTTTATGAATTACATCAACATCTCCACTAACCACTTTTCTACCAGTAACTTTCTGCGTACAGGTTGAACGACTACAATGATATTTTTGATAATGACCACCGTTACCGTGAGGTGTACTGGCGCTTCGATATTGGTGACAATTTGTGCAAAGTAAAGTACCACGCAAAGAATATAAATCGTCTCCCGTTATTACAATGACTTTTTTATTTTTATTGATAATTTCTATGTTTTTATAGATTATCTCCTCGTCAACAAGCGGTGTGTGCCTACCCTTTATTATCTTGTCGCTCAACTTATTTTTGGTATAACCAGCATAGAACAGGTTTTTTAGGATTTTCTTCATGGCTTCACTGGACTTTGGTTTACCAGATTTAGTTTTAATGCCTTTTTCAAAAGTTAAACGAGACATGGCTGCAACGGTATATATGCCAGTTGAAAACTCAGTAAGTAAGAAACGAATAGTATCAGCGTACTTAATCATCAATCACAACTGACTTGTTGACCTTCGTATAGCCGATTGTAGCGCTGTGAGGCCACTCACCTTTCCACTCTCATTCTCATGCCAGTAAGGCTTCTAATGGCTCTAATTTCATTATCAAACTGTGCTGCTGCTGCCAAAATTGCTTCTAAGAAACGTCCCCCTGGGTCATCATCAATAGGCTCAGTAACAGAAATAATTTTAACTCCATACTTAGCTAGAGCCACTTTAATCCCGTAGTAGTCACCAAGATTCCTAGCTAGTCTGTCAATCACCCAGATATAAAGAAATCAATTTTGCCCTTGTTATCTTGAACAAACTTGAGCATTCTTTGTAGCGCTGGACGGTCTAAAAACTTTGCGAACTCACCTTCATCTCTGAAAATATTTGCTTCTGGTACGATTATTCCTTGCTCACCTTTGCGGGCAAACGCCTTACATTCCCTTTCTTGGTTTGGAAGCTCAACCCTTGTTTGTTCTTTAGAAGACACACGGATATAGATAATTCCATTGTTCATGGAACCATTATGCTTCTATGTTAGATATTTTTGTATCTATATTTTAGTTATTTTGGAACCCTTTGACTGAACAGCTTCAGTCGCAACAACATTCAGAAGAACAACTATCTGCTCAACCTCACTATCGCTAAAAGTTCTGTAGGATTTACCAAGAAGTTTTCTAGCTTCTTTCACGCTAATAACAGGAGTGGGAGTCATTATCATAAGACCCTAACTAACCGACTTAACCCTTTGCGACACAGTAGAACGACACTGTCATTAACAGAGGAGTTTGTAATAAGTTCAGTTAGGTCGGGTTATCGCTCCCGTCTGCTTGGTATGATGAAAACATACCCATGCAGTGCAACAACACACCTTGTGAAGCCCTCAAGAGGCTTTAGAGAGCCGTAAGTGCAACAGCTAACCCTAGACAGAGACTACGGCATACTATCTTGGTTAGAGTGTTAGTAGGCAGTAGTAGAGATATAGTTAGTGAGCTTGACTCATCTATTAACCACTAGCATATCAAAAGACATGGAGGCTATCAATAAAATATTGTTGTATTATAATCATACTTGTTGTTTAGCTTCCGCTGGATAGTGTATTCTCTACCCAACCTCCTGGACACTTTTGAGTGCGGTTTTTAATGCTTGTGCTGACGTGTGGTTAGCCAGCTTTTCTTCCAAATATTGGCCAGGGGTTTTGCCCCCTAGGCTCATGTGTGGTCTGTCATAGTTATACTCCTTTTCCCATGACTTTAATAACTTCATGTAGTGTTGAATGGATACAAGGCGGTTAATGCTGTAGAATTCCTCGCCGTCGGTTCTATGGTTACGCTCGACCTTACCGTTATCCTCGGGATGCCTAACCTTGGTATGGCGATGCTCAATACCTAAGTCTTCCAGATGCCAGCTGAATCCTTCAGAGAACTCGCTGCCGTTGTCGGTCTGTATCTGCTGGATGGCAAATGGCAGAGCCTGCTTGACTTGGTTTACAAAGTCGGTGGAGCTCTTGACGCTGTTATGGTCGTAGATCCTCAATACCCGGTAGCGCGTACAGTCGTCAATAGCCGTAAACTGGTAGTAGCGCTTACCGGCAAAGCGAGACTTGTCAATGAACTTTACATCGATCTGTACCCGTTCGCCCGGGTAAGATTTAGCATAGCGTTGCGGTTAGCGCTCCATTTCTTCTTGTATCTCAGTCTGTTTAAGCCGTACTCCTTGTACAGCCGCCAGATGGTGTTCTTGGATACATACCAGTTGTATTTCTGCCGTAGATACCAGCACATA
Source organism: Candidatus Saccharimonadota bacterium (assembly GCA_027365775.1). Lineage (GTDB taxonomy): Bacteria > Patescibacteriota > Saccharimonadia > Saccharimonadales > UBA4665 > JAJZWH01. Next base: position 23,088 of record DAHXLX010000001.1, read on the forward strand.
CGATCAGGCCCATACTTACGTTTGAGTCGCAGTTCGATGATGGTGTCACAGATATCTTTTGGCAACCAACGTTGGATCTTATGTGGCCTAGAGGACTTACTCTTTAGGCCTTCAAGGCCTAAGCTAAGATAGCGATGATACCAAGTGTAGAAGGTTTGCCGGCTAATCCCAAAGTAGCGGCATGTGGGTGAAACCTTGTGCGTGACTTGTTCGTAATGCTGTATCCAGCGAAGCGGTAACCGAGCTCGTGAATCTAAATTAATTGTTTGTTACATATACTCCTCTTTATTACTTAGACCATATTATTTTACTTGGTCAAAGTGTAAAGAAGGTGGTGGGAGAATAGACTTACCTTTAATTCTTTGGCAATCTTAGCATAGCTAACGTTTTCAACTCGTAGCTCTATGAACTTCTGAAATTGCTTAAACTCTGTTGCCACTTGTAAGATATCCTCGTTTATATTATAATAGTAACAATATGTCTATACCAGATACTGCTGTGGGTCGCTTTTGTGCCTATTCGGCTGAGTTAATAGCCGATAGAAACCAATATCAAGATACTTTATTAAGTGTCTCTGAAGATGTTGCAACCCAAAGCTACCTATTAGGACAGTCCAAGACCCGTATAGCAGCTATGGGGCTACTAGTAAAACAGGTTTACGATATGGCTCATATTGAAGACCCTGACTACGGTGAAGGCAGAGAAAATGCTGCAAGTTTAGGTGGTTTAGCACTTCTGCTCACCGATATTGTTGATGACCAAGTTGATATTCCTGATATGCCACTTGAAGAAAAGTTCCGATACTTAGACCAAGGTATGAGTAGCCTTTTATATGGTGAAGCTGCCCCACCAGAAACAGCCTACGCAGCAAACGGTGATGTACAGGCTATGAGAGCTTCTTTTGACCTTGCAACTTACTTACATCAAAGACTATCAAGTTTAGGTGGTATAGATTCGTTGAGCGCTGCTATAGAGCCATTAGTAGACGACATTAAAGAACAATTTACTAGCAGAGACCTAGCAAGGCAACTGACCCTAACAAGAGCAATCGGTGCAAACTGTGGTGTTATTGCAGCAGTAGTAACCGAGTCAGTTGACAACGCTAAATATCCTAGTCTTGTTGAGGCAGCTAGAGGCATTGGGGGTTATGCCCAGTGTCTTGATAATGCCTATGAGATTAAAAAAGATATTGCAGAAGGTTCAGTTTCTTATGCAACTCTAATACTAGACCAACAAGGTAATACTGCTAAGAATCGTAGAGCTGCTAGAAATGTATTAACTAAAGAGGCTCAACTATCATACGAAGAAGGTGGAGTATCATTAACTCATAGTCAATCAGTTATTTATAGTGCTGCTAAAAGGTTGATTGAAGTGAAGTATAAAATATATTGTCGCTTAACAGACTATCAACCGAGACTTAGTTTACCTGCAATAGTTGGTTTAGAATGAGCCACTAATGCCACAAGTACAAACTAACGAGTGGGTTCATAGTGGCTTACGCCGTAAACGAGATGTGCTTCTTGCTGCTTCAGTACTTCCATTAGCAGCCCCACTAGGTTCTACGGGGCTTTTATTAAGTCGCCTGGTTGATGGACCTAACCCACTATTTGGTCAAGAGCGTGTAGGTAAGCATGGCGAATTATTCACAATCCATAAAATTAGAACAATGCCGAACTGCTCAGAAGACACCCCTAGCGTAGGAGCTTTAGACAATAGAGCAAGCAAGCTAGGTAGGTTACTACGACTTGCTGCCATTGATGAAATACCCCAAATCTATAATATATTTTCTGGCGACCTTTCTTTAATCGGTCCACGAGCATTGATAGAAGATGAAATCAAAGATATGCAAAAGGTACTAGAGCCAGAGTTGTTTAACCCTTGGTATGACGTTTATACGACAGCAGGACCAGGCTGTATATCTAGTTTTGGACACGATTCACACGCTTCAGAACGTGAGCTTGTAGCGTCCTATCGTAGGAGAGCTGAATCAGATATTGTGGACTATCAAAATGCTAGTCCCCTAAATGATATGAGGCTTTTAATGAGAGTAGGACAAACTGCTGCTAAAGTGGCTATGGGAGCTACTGGATAATTGCTCTTGGTACGGCTATCCTACTAAGATAACTCATTTTATATCTTAATTGGCGTAGGCATTTCTAGCTTTAATTACATAATAATATTATTTAGAAGTTATATGATTATTAGTGTTTGAACTTAATATAATTTAATTATCATACATGATGTAAATAGTGAATTTGGGGTCTTTAGCTAGACTTCTAAAGTTCAACCTTCTCCTTCTCCTACACTAGCTGGGTTTAAGAACACCCGCTTAGACTGCAACAGAGGTTTCTTCTCTCACCCGTTTAACTATCTTCCACATGGTTATCAGTTCTCGTTTAATTTGGTTCCAGCTCGTTCCCAACACGCCTACCAGTTTTAGTATTTTTCAAGGGATATAACGGTTATTGCTTGTGTTTTGCCTTGATGCTTGGGATTATTTGTAATAAGTTTAGCTTCTTGGTGTTTAGCTAAATCAATAAAACAAGTGTCATATTATGTAATACCTAGATCTTTGGCTACCCTGAATGTTTACTTAGATAGTTTTTCAGATAAATATACGAACTCTATTAGCATTAAGTTCAGAAACATATTGAACTCTGACTAACTAAAGTCAGGAGTTCTTTTTAATAAGTCATGAAGGGGTAAGTTGGGTACTATCAACATCTAGTGTGTAATTTACCTTGCTGGGTAGTTAGTGTTCAGATATGTGAAGTATACCTTCATGGTACTCCTTGCTGACTCAAAATTGTTAAAGCTATGGTGTTAACTTTGGTTTTGTCTCCCGACTTCTCTGAATTCTCTTTCTAGGAAATTAGTGAAACCCCAAGCTTTAACTACCAACTGATGGAGTGGATATTGTAGCATAACGTATAAATTCTTCATCACACCCTGAAACTTAAACGCCCTATGCGAGCTTTATTGGGCTCGCTAAATTACCGCTAACAGAGTCCAATATGTTATAAACCACTACAGGGTGTTGTAAGAGCAGTACATCTAGCCTAGAATAACCCCTATGAAGCCTGGTGAAAAACAAAACCCAACAGCTGAACCAAACCCAAATATCGTAACAGGAAAACAAGAGGCTCCTACACCATCCACAACACAACCCACAGTTAATACGCCTACACCAACCGATAAATCCCACAAAAGGGGCGCAATAATCGCTGTGGTAATTTTAGTTTTGATATTAGTAGCAAGTGGTGCTTTCGCCCTTTATCGCCATAACCACAAGGCTAAATCAGTTGTAGCTTCATCTACTGCCAAAACATTAATTACAAGCCCCACAAGTCCAGCTACAAGTAATGCTGTTAATATAGATTACATTACTATCCCAACGGGCGTTAACGAAAGCCAGAACTACCCAATGGACTCAGCTCAAACGGCTTTAGGCCATTACGTTTATATTGACACTAGTGGCTCACTAAATAAGTCTACTACCGAATTAGGCGGTAAACTAATCTATGATGGTCAAACTGTATACAGCGGAAGTGATTTAGCTACGGGTGGTGATAGCTATGTTATAAGCCAAAATGGACTTCACTACGCCTACATGAAGTACGACAATAGTACGGCTAACATTTACGTTGACAATAAGCTGGTACAGTCAGTGCCGAATCAATCACCTTCATATGCCGTAAGCCTGTACGCTGTTTCTAATAACGGTCAGGAATATGCGTATGGTTACTCGCCAGGCTTTCAAGACACTGCTATATATAAAGATGGCTCAGTCTTATATAAAAATACCAGCTCCATATTTTCAGCAGCTTTCAGTGATAACCTTTCACACTACGTTGCAATCGTCCAAATACCAACTGGCCCTAATGGTAATGTTACAGAAGACATTATTAAAGATGGCGCTAACGTGGGTGCCGGAGATCAGGCTTTCATTAGTCCAAACGGTTCACATTATATTGCACTCGGTAATGGAACAAATACTTCTACCGCTGTTGTGGTTGACGGTAAGACCGTCGGGACAGCTGGCGTTACTAGCGGAGTAGGCAACTCTACGATAGTCAATGATAATGGCAGCTATGCTTTTACTGACTTTACTAACCACTTAGTCAATATCAACGGTACGGTCCACGCTATACCCACCACACTGCCAGACAATTGTGGGCAGGGCTGTGTTAATTTATTTGCTGTTAACCAGACTGATACTCACTACATTGTAGGTGACTATAAGCCTGTAGGTGGCAATGGAGCTGTCTGGTACATGGACGGTAAAAGCATAAAGCTAAATGGCGATATTGAAGGTCTAGAGTTTAACGGCAACACTCTGTATGTTTACAAATGGTCAAACTAGTCCTTAGTCATATAACTGGCCATGCGTAGCCCTATGTCAAAAATAGCTTCATTATCCTGTTGCAACCATAAATCTCGTACATCACCAGTAATATAAATTCTACGATAGTCTTTATATTTGCCTTTAGGGGCATGATTACGCGGTATAGGGTCTAGGGGGTTCTTAGTGAGTAGCCTTATGTCAGCCAGGCGATCTTTATGTTTTAGGCAGTCCTGTAAACTAAAGCAGCCGTGATTAATCTTTATCGAACATCACGATATGAATGACCAATGCCCAGTTTGTCCAAACTGGCTTCGATTAAACTGTCAAACTGTCTTATAATCTGTTCGTCAGCTACTTTCCAGTCAAGTTCGAGATAGTCGGTAATTGGCGGATCACGTCGATGGTTGTTATCGTCTAATGCATGGCTAAAGTAACGGATAATTTCCGCCCCTCTATCTCGATGAATAAAACCAAACTGTGCGCTATGTTTAGCCACTAGCGGATTTGACAAACTATCGTCTATACAGAGTGAGGTGACGTCAAATGACTCGGCGGTTTCGATGCTTGAAAACAACTTGTCCGGTTCATCTGGCTGAATCAGATGGAACACTGCCGTGCGACCGATATTGTGCCAATTTCTTTTGAATTTGGCGTCGGCTTCGATCACGAAATAACTGCCGAAGCTCTTGCTAAGATAATCTGACCAGATTGAAATCCGCCATTTGTCAAAAGCGCTTTTATCGGTACCGCCCATATACGAGTCAACACCCAAAGTATGCCAGCCGAAGTCATTTAATGTCGTTTCGGCGTACCCGAGCATTCTTCTTTGAACTTGCTTCAGTGGCAGTGCGACGTCCTTGATAGTCTCAATCATAGTTAACGTAATAATACTGCGCATTACAGGATTAACAAAGACCCGTTCGCAACTGATCATATTATTAATATTCACTATGGTTATGCTCGAACCGGAATTAAAGAATAAGCCGGCGATAAACAGTAAAGCCTATCATAACCAGAAGGGTGAACGGCATTTTGACAAATCAAAAAGTTTGTCTAATGTGCCCTATCTGTCAGTGTTTTTAGTTTTTTTGCAATCATCAGCATGTCCGCCGATGCATTATTTTCATTCAAATCCTCTAGCTTAACCCAGCGGGCATCGGTAATCTCCAAGCCACGAATGACAAAATGATCAATCTGGGCAGTGGTTACAAAGACCGAATAATAAAAGTTATAGCCATGCGTTTGCCATTTACCGTTTAGAAGGAGCCGTAAATCATTTTTGGTCAAGCGCAGATTAAGCTCTTCTTCTACTTCTCTAAGTACCGCAGCTTCAGCCGACTCCAGCTTGCTTAAGCCGCCACCCGGTAACGCCCACTTGCCATCACTAAGCCAGTTCTTAAGCAGTAATACATCCTTGTCTTTAAGCACTACCAAATAGGCACGTTTTGTCCGTCGAAAATAAATGCGCAACAGTGGCCTTGTCACGAAGTCAAGCAGCCTGCCGACAAACCCATAAGCAACATGCAATTTATTGCGGATTGGTTTCACCTAGTTAAGTATACTAATCAGTGAAACTGGTATTGACCAATATAACGGCAGCATCCTGATCTTTAAGATATCTAAGCAATACAATGTAGCCTTCTTTTATTTGACTGGCTGTAGCCGGACTCCCATCAAGACTGATCAGAGTTTTTGGCGTAATCTTAAATTGTTGGTCGGTGCCTGTACGTTCGTTATCTACGGTTATTGAGCTGCTGCTAATGTAAACTACCATGCCTATGGCAAAGTGCCTATTGACCGTCGAATCCTGTGTTGCTCTGGAAAATTTAACCTTGGTATGCTCAAATATCGTGCCCGCATAAAAGCTGGCGGCAATCAGCACTATCAGCAATACACCCATTAACAGGGTGCTGATCTTAACACTGACACTACGTGTCAGGCGCGAAGAGCTGACCGATACCGGCACCGGTTTATCATTCTTAATTGCAGACATTGTTTAACTCCACATTATAACTTCTAACACAGTTCAAAGCTCATTTATCAGTAATTCTACCATCCACCAGCTTGAATGACCGGTCGGTCTTGCCAGCGATTTCCAAGTCATGAGTGACAGTTATGATAGTTGTCTTTTCCTTTTTTGACAGGTCATGCAACAGCCTAAAGATCAGCCTGCCGGTTTCGCTGTCAAGATTTCCGGTTGGCTCATCAGCGAGAATGTATTTCGGTTTGTTTGCTAAAGCCCGGGCAATCGCAACCCGTTGCTGCTGACCACCGCTTAGCCGTCCAGGTTTGCGTTTTGCCTGATCATCACTTAAGCCGACTTCTTCCAGCAATAATTTTGCCCGTTTTAGCCTGTCTGATTTTGGTAGACCGATAAATTCCATCGGCAGCATGACATTCTCAATCGCATTTAGATTAGGCACGAGATTATAGTTTTGGAACACGAAACCAATCGTTCTAGCCCGGTAGTCGTTAAGCTGGACATCGTTGATTGCAGTTATGTCTTGTCCGTCAACAATTATTTTGCCGGAAGACGGACGGTCCAGCGCACCGAGCAGACTGAGCAATGAGGTCTTACCGCTACCGCTCTTACCGATTATAGATACGAACTGGCCGTCAGGTACGGTCATGCTCACCCCGTCAACGGCGGTCACGATTGTGTCGCCGGATTTAAATTGCCGTTTCAAGTTCACTACTTTCAGCATTATTCGGCTCTTATGACCTCCGAGGGCCTAATTTTAGTAATTATAAACGCCGTCAAGGCGCTACCAACTAGCGCTATAACAACCGCCGCCGCCAACCCGTATCCGATTAGATTAAAACCAACCACCGCGTGTATATTAGATATGCCCCGGTGCAAGCCGCCTAAAACTCCGCCGCCAAAATGTCTGGTAATAACCGGTCCGGCGCCAAATCGATTGCCGATGCTAGTCTGGTTAGTGGTGGCGTTACTGACAAGCATATCTGTTAGAGGCGTACTGGCTACGGCCCCAATAATTATGCCTATAATCGCCGCTGAAACGGTCAGGGTCAAAGCTTCGACCATAAATTGAGCGGCTATACGTAAATTGCCTGAACCAATGGCCTTAATCACACCAATTTCCTTACGCCGTTCACGTACGATCATGACCATGACCATGAGAATGATTATGCTGGCAGCAACAATCGCTCCGATAAGACTGTATAGAGCAACTTTGCTGACACTGTTAAGTGGCTGAATAGCCAGGTTTGCCGCATCGGTTGAGCTGGTAACGTTTGCCGAGGAACCAAGTGCTTTCTGAATGGCGGCAGTTGTACTGCTTAAGTTGTCGATCGAATCGACTTTGGCTACCGCCAATGTGACATCGCCGGCCTGACCGCTTAATCTTTGTTCGGTTGGCAGACTGACCACCACGACGTTATTGGTGCCACCACTACTACTGGCAAATATACCGACGACGGTTAGTTGTGTGCTATAGGCCGTAAACGTCGATCCAAGCTTGAGGTTATTGACTTGAGCCATTTTTTGACTAACCATCGCATCGTTGTTATCGCTGTTGCCGTTTAAGAACTTGCCGCTTACCAGCGTGGCAACGTTGCCGTTAGCGGTATTAAGTTGAACCGGATCGTTGGTGCCGACGATTACAATCGGCAAGCTGAAGTTAGGCGGTAGCTGGAAACCGGACCCGCCCGAAACGAATAGGCGATTACCGCCGCGGTTCAATCGTCTGGATAACTTGACCGGGGATTTTAAACTTGTCTGGTTGGTGTTTGTCGAGTTTGATTGCCCAATAAAATTACGGGGCGAGGATACGGTGCCGATTGTCGTTAACCGGTCGGTCAGCGTTTCGATTAATCCGGTAACATGGGGCAACTTACTGACTACGTTTAGCTGACTAGTGGTCAACGAGTTGTTGGCGGCACTGAAGCTGTTGAAACCAGCCGGTTGAATAGTCACCGTATTACCAATCGAGGCTTTGGTTGTTTGAATTTTATCCTGAACCGTTTGGCGGGCGATAAGCATAACCATACACAGACCAATGCTCAAACCAAGAATTACAATAATCGCCACTGTCCTGGTGACATTGCGGAAGGCGTTGCGGACTCCACGGCTAAACCAGTTCAAAAATGTATCCTCGTTACGGGTTAACTATTGGGAATCTAGCACAGTATTACTTAGAGTCTGCTTAAGCTGGTTTATATATTGGAACGGAGATGGTAAAAACCGTTCCTCGACCGTAAACCGATCTGGCACTGACAGTGCCATCAAAATTTTCTTCTATGTTCTGTTTTACCACCGACAACCCGATACCGATGCCCCGATCAACCCGGCTCTTAGTACTATAAAACGGTTTAAATATGTGCTCCAGATCTGACTTGGCTATCCCTTTCCCGTTATCGATAACTGAAATTACCGCATCATTGGCTTGCTGGTCGACGATTATCCGAACTATTTTTGATGCCGTAGCCGTAGAGTCATATGCCTCAATCGCATTACTGACCAGATTTGCCAATGCCTGCTGAAATTTAACATAATCGCCGTACAGCCGGATTCTACCGATTGTATTGACGAGCAATTTGACACCGGCCCGTTCAGCGCGTCCGTTAAGCAAGTCCTTGACTTCATGAATGGCCACCGTCAACGAGAAGTCAGCTTTGGGCTGTTCGCCCTTAAGTTGATTCCGGGCAACGGCAACATATTTCTCCAGCTGGCGGACGTTCCGACGAGCCTGCTGTAACAGTTCGTTGCCATGATAATCACTTTCCATTTCATCAAGTATGATTGCCGCTGATGTCAGCGGTGTGCTTATCTCGTGGATTAAGCCGGCACTCACCCGGCCGAATTCGGCAAACCGTTGCAATTCCAGCTCCTGTTTGCGCCGAACCCGTATTAATAACACCGTCCGACGCAATGTTTCCTCTTTTAGCCAGTCGGTGAACATAATCATCGCCGGCTAGCCCTCTAATCCACCCTTACCCTTGGCTTGGCTACATCCAGAACATATCCCAGGCCATGCACTGTCCGGATAAGTTGCCGTTTTTGTCCTCGGTCGATTTTGTCCCTCAGGCTTTTGATGTGCACATCGATAGCATTGGTCCGTAACCGGGTGTCCCGACCCCAAACGGTATCCATTAGGTAAGTTCTAGTGAGTACCGTACCGGCATTACAGAGAAGGCATTCAAGCAAAGCAAACTCTTTTCTCCTTAGATCGATCGCCACACCGTCCCTTATAACCTGTCTGGTGCGAGGTTCAAGCACCAAATCATCAACAACCAATGCCGAGCGTATCGGATATACCGTTTGCCTGAGCAACACCGTAATCCTGGCCTTTAGTTCTGCCAGGCTGAACGGCTTGGTTACATAATCGTTAGCCCCGTTCTCAAAAGCGTCGATCTTGCAGGCTAAACTCGACTCACCGCTAAGTACCAGGATTGGCGTATTGGCGCCGTTGTCTCTTAGTCGACGCATAACTTTAATCCCCGGATGATCAGGTAAATTGAGATCTAGGATTATCAGGTTAATAGGCAAGGATTCGGCTTTTTTGATTCCGGATACGGCGGTCTTGGCAGTATCGACTTTATAGGTATGGCTGAGCGCACGGTACAAGGCCAGGGTCAAACTGAGGTCGTCTTCTATAACCAACAGCCGTTTCATTTGTGCCATAGCTACCTACCCACAGGCATTTATTCGGATATGCCCTTATCCCGCCACCCGTTGAGCGAGAGAGTACAATAATGTTTATTATATTGCAAGTACTTTTTATAGTAGTTTTATTCAGACGACTCGGCTTTGCAAGCAATAACTACACCGCCTTTGGAGATATCTGAACAGAGGTCAACCGCTTAGCCCAGGCACTGCCGTAGTGATCTTAAAACCCATGATTTACAGCTTAAATTTTTATTAACTACTTCAGTTTTCTTTCCCTGGCCGATAGGCCAGTTTATAAAACGTTTTTTTAAGTTATTGGTTTTACGGGCAACTGAAACTAATCGCATCCTAATCGAGTGTGCTCAATTTAATTACTGACAAGGACAAAAACAGCACCATGATCGACGGCCCACCCGATAACAATTGACAATCGGATTAAGTAGAAAAATCGGCCTTATGGCAGAAGGCCGGCAGCGGTTTCGACACCTAAGTCGACTGACTGTGCCACCCGATTTACATACTGCGTCAATCTGACAATAAGATATAATTTAGCTATGGCCAAAGAGACTTATGTGCCACCAACTCTGACCGTAGATAGTGTCATTTTCCAGTTAACAAATGACAAATTGATGGTACTGTTAATCAAACGGGCCAACGAACCGTTCAAGAATAGTTGGGCTCTCCCCGGGGGATATATCGCCGCCGGTGAAACTACCACCGAAGCTATGGATCGCGTCCTTAAAAACAAAGCCGGCCTGAATAGCAAAAACTTGGGACTAATTGAGCAGCTGTACACTTTTGACACTATAGCTAGAGATCCGAGAGGACCCGCTGTCGCTGTAACTTATATGGGGCTCGGCCGGAATTTAGCCGAATCAGACGACAAGACTCAGCATCCGACGTTCTTTCCGGTTACTGACCTGCCTAAACTGGCTTATGATCACAAGGATATAATTGCTTATGCACACGAACGATTAAAGTCCAAGCTAACATACACCAACGCAATTTTTGCCTTGCTTGAACTAAAGTTTTCTTTGTCAGAATTACAAACCGCATACGAAGCGGTGCTTGACCGGTCGTTAGATAAACGCAATTTCCGTAAAAAGTTTTTATCTCTGGGGTTAATACAGCCAACCAACGAATATCGTCAAGACGGAGCCCATCGTCCGGCACGACTATATCGGTTTCACCACCCGGGGCTGCAAACCCTTACCAGAAGTTTTGATTAACAGCTAATATTTATTAACTAAACAGCGGTTGGGTTTTGAGCTACACCAATAAAAGCCGCCTATCGCAACCTAAGATTGCGGAAGGCTGATTGTAATAAAACACCCTCGGGCATAATGGATAAACTAGGCAGCTGTTATAGCGACGAGTGAAATTCTAATACTTAACTGACCCGGATTTGGCGAACTACCGGTTCAATAACAGTAGGCAGGCGTTCCGGTTACCGAACTACCAGTTACAGCGTTTACCGGTTTTTATGACTTAAATATGGGTATCTTAAAAACTGCCGATTGCAATTGTGGCGGGGCCACTGAATGGCCGGATCGGCTCTAGCCTAGTTTCTTATCCGCAACCACAGCAAGCTGATTATATAAAAGGTTTGGATTACACTGTTGCTCGCTAAACACTTGCCCAAATTCCAGGACAAGGATTATTATCTAATCATAACCATGTTGTTGATCACCCATATAGTTCTCGCCTTATCAAGCCTCCCGCTAATGTTGGCAGCCGCCGCCAATGAGTATTTTTCTTTTACCAAAAATAAAATTCTTTTACCGGTTGCTTCGATTGTCGCATTTGTCGGCATGGTATCCACCGGAACTATTCTGGTTATTTCGACCCACCAGGGTTTGACCGGCCCGTGCATAGAAGGCTTGGCTTACTTAAGTGCCATAGCTGTGGTATACGGTAGTGCCAGATTGATTGCTAAACATTCATCAAGAGCCTAAGCTTTAATCTGTTTTAGAATAAAGTTATAGTTTATTAATCCCACGCCGGAAGTAACGTGGTTTTAAGCAAAAATTTGGTATTTTTTATGCAGCGAATGAATAGGCTCGCATGCCGGATCAAGGTTAATCGGTGCCAGCCCCGGTGATATAGTTTAGAGAAACTTCATTTGGAGGTAACGCCGCAACCGGCAACTTATCGCTAAATCCTAGAACTTGACACCGTTGACAGAAGTAGTAAGCACTATATGGCTGCCCTCTAATCCGCCAGAACGAGCAATTAGTTCTGCTGTAGAGCCTTGATGATTGGGCGACTCGGCATATAACTGGACTACCACCTGCTCATAGCCGCCGGTACATACTTTGCCATATAGCGCATAACTACTGTGTTCAACTAGCGGCCCTTTGTCTTGTCCTCCCGATTCACCCGAAGACTCAAGTAGCTCATAACGGGAATTACACAAACTACCTAAAAAATATTTGCAAGCCTCGCCGAGACATGAAGCAGGCTTATAAATTGGCACTCTTTCGCCTAAGTCTTTTGCTTTCGCTCTACCAAACATAGCAATCTCCTTTAATAAATTAATAGCTACCTTAAACATGCCGAATTGTTATTACAATTACGAATAACAATGTTCAGGACATACTGGAATCATATAGCTTCTTAGTCATTGTGGCCAACAACAAACTTCCGCCGGGCTAATACGAACAACAATGTTATGGCTGGGCGTACTGATCTAAAAGTTGCCGGTCTTGATTCGATATCTTTTCAGATTCATCTAACGCATTAAAATATGTCTGCTCGGTAATATAGCTTAATTTAGGAGCAGACAGACAAACAAGCTTATAGGATATACTTAGCCAATGAAACTGTGTGATGTCTACCCAACCTCCTGGACACTTTTGAGCGGCACTGTTAAGGCACTAGCAGACACGTTGTTTTGTAGTTTTTCTGCTAGATAATCGCCCGGGGTTTTGCCCCCTAGACTAATGTGTGGCCTGTCATGGTTATACTTCTTTCCCCATGCTTTTAGTAGCTGCATGCAGTGTTTAATTGACACGAATCGGTTAATGCCATAGAACTCTTCGTTATCTGTCCTATGACTTCGTTCGACCTTACCATTCTCCTCAGGATGCCTGACTTTGGTTTTGCGATGTTCAATGCCTAAGCCTTCCAGATGCCAACTAAAGGCTTCGCTAAACTCACTACCGTTGTCGGTCTGTATCTGATTTATGGCGAATCGTAAAAGCCTGCTTGACCTGGTTAACGAAGTCAGCAGCGTTAGTGACATTGTTATGGTCGTAGATACGTAAAACTCGGTACCTGGTGCAGTCGTCAATGGCCGTAAATTGGTAGTAACGTTTACCGGCAAAACTGGCTTTATCTAAGAACTTAACATTGACCTGAACCAGTTCGCCAGGATAGGCCTTGTCATAGCGCTGAGGATAACGCTGCCACTTGGTCTTGTACTTTAGTTTGTTTAAGTCGTACTCCTTGTATAGACGTCAGATGGTGTTTTTGGAAACGAACCAGCCATACTTCTGCCTGATGTACCAGGACATTCGAGCTGGGCCATAGTGACGTTTTAAGCGTAGCTCGATGATGGTGTCGCAGATATCTTTGGGCAGCCATCTTTGTATCTTATGCGGCCTTGAAGACTTACTTTTTAAGCCCTCAAGACCAAGACTTAAGTAGCAGTTATACCACATGTAAAAGGTAGTTCGACTAATGCCGAAGTACCGGCAGGTTGGCGCTACTTTATTAGTTACTTGTTCGTAGTGCTGAATCCAACGGAGCCTTAACCTAGCTTGTGAATCCAGCTTAATTGTCTGTTCCATATGCTCCTTTCTTTACTGCTATTTTGCCACAGCAAAGTGTAAAGGAGGTCGTGGGATTGTATACACACTTAAGTTTGCAGTACAGAACACCACAAGAAATGTTGCAAAGCTCCTGAGTTCTATACGAAGGATAGACCTACTTGATCTACTGTGTGTTAATTATGATAACGACCACACAGCCGGTATGACTAATTAACGCCTTTGGAAATTTTAGAAAATTATCATCCTCTGTTAAATATAACAGAGGTAGATGTACTATGGTTGCGGGGGCAGGATTCGGTCCAGGCGATACTACCACCTAAATTTTAGGCATGCCTCACTTTAGCTTAACTTTGTAGAATATCAAAATGTTTCTATGCTATCACGAATAATGCTTATTCGTTCATCCACGGGTACAGCTGGCAAACGTACAACGGGTATGCCGAACTCTTCGTAAGCCTGAGCCAAGAAACCGTGTGTTCGCCTTGCTTCTTCTGCTGTCTCGCGGCGAATATCGGTAGGCGTATATGCGCCAACTGGCTCGCAAAAAAGCGCAAAGGCGTAATGAGCGATTCTTGCTCGACGTTGAACTTCTGGTACAAACGAATTAAATCCGTTCAATAGCGCATAGCCAATCGTATCGATGAGGCACCTGTCCTGGAAGACTATGTCAACACCAGACGGTATTGCTGCTTCAAGTACTTCGGATTCGTCTGCAACGGCAGGACCAAACTTGGTGTAGTCAATCCACGGAACAACAGGCGTATAGGTTGGATCTCCGGCTACTTTAGAGAGCTCGCGCGTTATAACAGTTTCGGCTGGCTCTGGTACAAAATATGCACCGGGGAATTCAGTTTTGAGAGCTTCGAGAAGAGTGGTTTTTCCGGAGTGAGGACCTCCGGATATGGGTATTTTCCGCATTAATTACCTGCCATAAAGTCTTACCAAAGGTTCAAGATTCTGCCAGTGATATGTTGGCCTTGGACCGTACCTATCAAGGGGCTTGTCATTAATGAGTGCAGTTTTCATACCAAGCGCAGAGCCAGCACCAATGTCATCAACCTGCAAATCACCGACATATAAACTACGCCTAGGTTCTACGCCTAGTTGCTCCAAAGCAATTGCAATGGGCTGCGGATGCGGTTTGCGGAGTTCAGCATCACCGCGCCCGACAATAACATCAAACAGTCCATCTAAACCATGATGTGCCAAAAGTCGATCTCTAGATTTATTGCCTCGAGTTGTCACTAAACCAGTAGATTTACCGCTATTTCGTAAAGCTTGGATGGAAGAAACAGCTCCTGTTGCTGTATAGAACATATGGTCGAGCGTTCCTGATACAGTATCGTTAGCCGCTTGAAATTGTTCTTCAGTAATTTGATTCTGCGGAAATCGACGGTTGTGTTCAGCTACCATAAGCGAGCGCATTTCGATATAGTCACTACGATTACCAAAATCCTTAATTTCTTCATCGCTAAATCCTGAACCAAGCTCTACTGCCACTGCAGATAGTCGTGCGAAAAGTTCATCTTTATCGCCAAAATGTAGGGTACCGTCGAGATCAAAGAGCACAGCATCAATGCTTGTGGACTCATCTAAGATGCCACGCCGTAAAATCTGTTTCGCTGCATGCCAGCCCAATACGCTTTTACGGGCTTCTTCTCCTGCTATGCCAACATATCTGTCCGGTGTTATTTGCATTACTCGATCTTTTAGTTCTCCGTCGGGTAATGCCTCGTCGGTAACAGTTTTAAATCCTTCAATATCTAGTCTCTTGCCTTGAGTTAGCGCAACTACTTTGTCATAGGCTTCAGCATCGCCCGACACCCTACCAGCGGTTTGCAGTAACTCGCTTAACACTTCAGCCGAGCTATTGAGTATTGCGCAAGCACTTTCTTCGTCCACGGCCAGACGATCTAGCTGAACGGAAAAGTAATTATATGCAGCAACCACTCGGCCAATCATGTCCCCATAAGCACGTTGCCAGCCATGATCCGACAAGTCGCGTTCATGGCGACTAGCAACTAAACCCTCCGGCGCTCTGCCCATAAGAGCTATAGCCTGTTCAAATAATGCTTCTGCGTTTTCTAAGCGCCAGGGATTTATTTTGTGCGACATAGTAGATGACCCCTTTTCGCCAGCAACTAGCCGCTGCGTAAGTTTGTTGCCAAGAATTTGTAGCCACACATTATCCGTTGCATCCTTGCCAACAACTGCTAAGCGTTCCACTGTGCCGAGAAAATTAGTTACTGCTAGATGGTCATTGCGCTGGTTTTCGATAGGTGCATACGTAAATCCAAAACTTTCCACGAAGTCTTCAGCATAAGAGTCGTAGTCAAAGTCAGGGAATAATACAGTCATTGGGTTGTGATTGCCTACGGCACCGCTAAACTTGCCACTAAAACGCATACCGTCAAATTCCGAAGCAACTTTTGTTATATCTGATAGTAAGTAGCCAAATTGCTTGCCTACGGTTGTTGGCGATGCTTTTTGAGCGTGGGTTATGCCTAGTGTTGGTGTGTCAGCGTAAATTGCAGCCAAATGCGCCAATCTATCGGCAACCCTACCAACAGACGGAACAAGAACCTTATTGGCAGCATCGCGTAGCATTAGGTTGAAAGCTAAGTTATTGGTATCTTCTGATGTCATACCAAAGTGAACCCATTCTTTTAGGTGACCAAGGCCGTAAGCATCCAGTTGATCGCCCAAATAAACTTCAACTGCTTTCACATCATGTTCAAGTGGCGGTCGGCCGTTATAACCTAAATGGTCAAGTCTAATAACTACACCGGGGTTAAAGTGCTCTTTATCGTAAAGGCTACGTAAAGTTAGTTTATCGGCGCTACTAATTGGTATGTTTACAGGACCGCGTTCGGCTAAGTTTATGAGAGCTTCAACCTCAACCTGAGCTCGATAACGGTGAAGCGCACTTTCTGAAGTAATGTCATCTAGTTCCCAAATAAATGGCTTTTCTCGACCGGCCAGCAAAGTTCCCTGACTCAAGCTATCTATAATCATTTGATCAGGGTCAGGGTGACCGGCCAGTGCATCATAGACTTCTGGTGGTTGCTGGTACTGGTCAAGAATTTCAGCTAACATTTTGCTCCTTTTTAAGAATTATGATCTTATTAGGGCATAAACTCAAGCATAAGCCAAAAGTTTTGACTCGCATTGATCTAGGAACCCGGTCAGCTTTACGGGTGTCCAACCCTCATATAGAAGAACGACCAGTTCTGGAACCTATGTAAGGAGTTGGTCTGAGTAATAACAGGTACTTTGTTGGTTCGATACTTAAATAGCTGCTTTAGGGAATGTTTGAAAATATAAACCAAAATACATGATTTAACAGGGGTAAATGAATAGAGACCGGTCATGGAAAACGGTCTCGTATTTTGGGTGCATGATTTGGTTGCGGGGGCAGGACTCGAACCTGCGACCTCGTGGTTATGAGCCACGCGAGCTGCCGCTGCTCCACCCCGCGCTATATAAAATACGGCCCTGCCGTGATTAGTTATTGATTATCTTACCAAACAGAGGTGGAATAGTCAACGAGTATGGCGTCAGTTTCTGTGCAGGAAAAAGTCGATCCAAGTTTGAATATTCTTTTGCGGTGCAGGTTCGGAAACTTTAACCGGTTGCTGGGTAGGCAAACTTATTTTTGGGGCATACGACAACGCAACATTTCGTGGTACCAAGATCTCCTGTTCGCCCGGTTCGGCCAAACCAAAATTCTGACGTGCCTGTAGTTCCAGATATTGTTTTGAATTATAGTATTCATTCTGCAACTTCAGATCATTGTTCTCTAAACGCTGCACATCGTTTTCCTGTTTTGCGGTAGCTATCTGTTTTTCAAGACCGTAGTTCATTTGGATAGCCTTAACACCGCTCCAGCTAATTAGCAAAACAATCACCACAAATAACACTTGCCCGGCAAAGCGTATATCCCGTAGTCTATATACGAAGTCGGTTATTACGGCTCGAACGAAAACTATTTTATTTTTCATGCCACACGGCAATTATATAACCTTTGCCATATCTGGTATACTCCGTTAACAGACATGGAACCACATGGGGATGTAGCTCAGTGGTTAGAGCAGTCGGCTCATAACCGATTGGTCGCTGGTTCAAGTCCAGCCATCCCCACCACCAACTTTTACCCTTATTTGTTGTACAATGCTTTATATGCAAACTAAATCAACAGATAACGGTTTCTCATTAATTGAGCTAATGTTAATCGTAGTAATATTCATGATAATAGGTGTTTTGGGCTACCTTGTCGCCAATCATATAGGCCATCCGAAAGCATCCGGCACAAATGCCTCTTTCAGCAAGTCCCCTAAGACCGATAATGAGACAACCTTTAGTGGCACGGTTACAAGTGATAAATGCGTGAAATCAACTATTCCAATCGGTGATGTCGGCTGCAGTATTACTGTTAACGATAACACCGTCATCGAGGTGGTGCCAGGTAATGCGGTACGAAGCCAACCGTGGGGAAAGTTCGAGGTAGCTAACGTCGGCTCCAATAATATTGCCGGACGAAAGGTAGTCGTATTCGCTCACAAAATCAACAGTACTTTATATACGCTTGAGGGCTCAGCCAGCTATTACGTCAAGCTATACGAGTAGCGGCCGTAACTTGTCTAAACCCCAGCAAAATTAAGCTTGTCTGGCGCTGAATCGTGCTGTAGCTGTCGATAACACTACGCTTAGCCCTAAATTTTACAATGGAAAAAATTTTAAACTACGCTTAAGCTATAGTTATTGAACCAAGGCAGGAGGTGGATGTGGGATTGAAATAAAAAGTCAATAAAAAAGCGTTCGCAAAAGATCATCAGCATTAAATAACCCACCTCAACAATCTCGAAAATATATTTTGCATCAGGCAGCCGTAAAAGCACTAAGTGCTGCCTGCATTTGCCGGACAGATCTAGCAACGGCAATTTTCTCTCTGAGTTCTTTGGCGCCGTTAAAACCGTTAAGATAAATCTTAGCGTATTTATTGAGCCTTAACACAGCTTTGTCCGGGTTGTCCGACCAATCGGCAAACAGAGCCAGATGTTTGGCGAACAGTTTTATTTTGTCGTTGGCAGAGACATGTTCCCAGGGACTGTTAGCGGCAAAGACAAAAGGATCATGAAACACGCCCCGGCCGATCATCACCCCGTCAAGCCCGTATCGCGCTGCTAAATTTTTACCCTGAGCATGGGTCAATATATCACCATTGGCCATCAGCAGAGTTGTCGGTGCCAAGCTGTCACGTTCGTGCTTAATCCGGGTTAGCTCTTCATAATGGGCTGGTACGCGGCTCATCTCTTTAGTGGTTCGCAAGTGGATTGTCAGCAATGCCAGATCCCGGCCTAATAAGAACTTTGACCAATCCGGATCGATCCGGTTAAAGCCGAGCCTGGTTTTAACGCTGACAGGCAATCTGCCGGCAGCACCGCGCTTGGTTGACTCGATAATATCCTGTGCCAGCTGGAGGTTGTTCATAAGCGCCGAACATGCGCCCATTTTCACCACCTGTTTAACCGGGCAGCCCATGTTAATGTCGATTCCGGCAAAGTTTTTAGTCAGACCCAGCTCATCAGCCAATTCGCCAGATGCTATCTGATTAGCAACCGCATAAAAGTTATCGGGGTCGAGTCCCCAGATATGGGCAATCAAAGGCGGTTCGTCGCTGCTATAGTCAAGTTTCTTAAGCAGTCTCTTCCGCCCTGGGCTCATCAAGCCGTCGACATTGACGAATTCAGTGAAGCATAAGTCGGGTGCTGCACAACTGCTGATTAGGCGTCGGAAAACCGTGTCGGTCACATCATCCATCGGTGCCATGGCAAAGAAGGGCTTAGGTAACTGGTTGAGCATGGATTTATTAGTATATAGCTTCTAGATTGTACTGTCTTTGGTTGCTAACCCAAGCGCCACTCGAGCACAGTTAATCCAGGCAAGCGCATTATCCTGTGGGGGCACCAGATTCATTTCTTCTCGCCACCGATCGGCGGTTCTAGTATCATATTCAACCCGCCTGGCATTTGCCGCAATTTGCTCGGCCGTATTATCAAGGTCCACAACTTCCGCTGGAAGCAAACTTAACTGTTCGATCATAATTTACACATATATTAACACAATTGTTTACCCTTGTCTACTCCCACTTGAAGACCCTGAATGCGATCAGATAGATGACAATTATCCAGCCTCCGAGCAAGGCAATTTGTGGCCAGACTTGCAGCAAGCTGTAGCCTTCGGTAGTGATCAGCCGGGCACCATCAATCACCGGAGTCAGCGGCAAATAAGTCGACACCGTCTGTAACCAGTGAGGCATCAGATAGCGCGGGAAGAATGTACCGGATAGAAACAGCATTGGGAATACCACGATATTCGATAATGGCGCCGCCTGACGCTCGTTTTTAGCCCATCCGCCAATCGCTAAACCGATACCCAAAATGGCGATTATCGAATAGGCCATAAACAAAGCGATTGACAGGTAGTTCCCTGTAACCCGGAGATGGAAGACGACGATTGCAACAACAAACATGACCATCAGCGACACCAGGCCGGTTATCGCCTGGGCTATCATCGTCGCGGTAAAGTACTGCCATACCTTAAGCGGCGTGGTGTGCAGCCGCCGTAGTATGCCCTGTTTCTTAAGTTCAGGGAATACGTTAACCGGGCCGAATATACCGATACCGGCGATTGAAAAACCCAACAGGCCGGCGAATGTATAATCAAATGGTGTCAGACTTTTTCTGGAAGTCGAATGACCACTCACGGCTAACGGGCCGCTGTAGTTGACGTAGTGTTTGTTGACGGCGTTAAAATCTGCGGTCAGTACAGCAGTTAGTGTCTGTCCGGCCTGGATATTGTTGACGGTGTAGTATACCTGGGCCGTACCGATCGGATGACCACCGACACTTTTACCGAATGCCGGCGGCAATACAATAATTCCGTCGAGCTGGTTTTGATCGAGCTTCTTTTGGGCTTTGGCAAAAGTGGTGACACTACTGTCAATCTTAAACGTCTTATTATGTTCGATTAACTTTTCAGCCTGGGCAGACAAAGCGGTGTGAGCGTTATTGATCAGCGCGACGTTAAAAGTCGACTTATTACCGGAGTTGCTGCTTAAACTGCCGAACACCACTAAAAAAATAACCGGAAACAATATACCAAAGAACAACGCCAACCGGTCACGGAAAAACCGCTTGGTGGCTAAACCGGCGAACACGTATATGGTAAACAGTTTTTTCTTCAATCCTACTCCCTTAATGCTTTTCCGGTCAGTTCAATGAAGACGTCTTCAAGATTGGCCTGTTCAACGTGCTGCTCTTTTTTAAAACCTTTAGCCAACAACTTTTTGATCAGATTGTGCGGTGTATCCAGGGCGATTATTTTACCTTTATCCATGATCGCAACCCGGTCGCAAAGCAGTTCTGCCTCGTCCATGTAGTGCGTAGTCAGGATAACGGTCACACCTTTCGCCTGAACCATACGGGTCAGATCCCATAAGTTGCGTCTGGCTTGCGGATCAAGTCCGGTGGTCGGCTCATCCATAAAAAATACTTTCGGATTATGGACCAGAGCGGCGGCAATACTAAGTCTTTGCCGCTGACCACCGCTTAACTGTTCGGCGTAAGAATTCGTTTTGGTGGCTAAATCAACTTCTTCCAACAATCGTTTAGGATCAGCCCGTTCACCGTACGCGGCGGCGAACATAGTGATTATTTCCGACAGTTTTTGCTTGTCCTGGAAGGCCGCCGTTTGCGGTTGCACCCCGATAATACGTTTAACCGCTTCCGGATCTTCGGCCACATTGATGCCATCGATGATTATTTTTCCGCCGTCAATCGGACGGAGCGATTCCATCATCTCCAGGGTCGTGGTCTTACCGGCGCCGTTGGGCCCAAGGATACCAAAAACTTCGCCTTTATCTACGGTGAAAGATATATCATCAACTACAGCCTTATCGTCATACAACTTGCGTAATCCGCTAACTTCAACCAATGTTTTCGACACAGGCGAAGTATATCAGGAATCATGATAAATAAAACACCGGCCAGAATTAACCGGCCGGTATGATTGCGGTCCTTATCCGGGACTACTTACGCTTTACGGTAAGAAAACCGTTGCGTGGGTTCTCGTTCACTTCACGGTCAGATGGCAGATCAGTTGCTTCCGGCCGCTTATCCTTGCTGAAGTAGTAAATTGTCTGCTCTTTACCGCCCCGCAGAGTGACCTTCTTCGAGTTTAAGTAATATGTTACGCCCTTTGAGTTTGTGTGCTGATATGCCATGCGATACCTCTCCCTCTTATAAGTTGTTGGTAACCCTAACATACTCTGAGGTGATTTTATTTGTCAACATTTTTTTGTTTAGATAGGGCAAGGAGTTGCATAGTACAGGTAGCTGTATTAAACTAACTTGGTAACCATAATCATTAAAATAAGGGTGGAGATAAGACACATATGGACTTCTCAAACCGTGGTCCTCAACCACAGACCACAAACCACGACCCACTGTTAGGCGCAACCCCACCGGTAGGCGCGAAACGGGTCGGCAGAACTAAAAATAAAAAATCGTTATACCAATGGATTAGCGGTGGATTAATAGTAGTAATAGTGGCTTTGTTTGTTGCAGTAGTTTTTGCAATAAGCTTTGATGCGCCCAAATCGGAGAGCGCTTATGTATATGGCGATAAACTCCAGGCGGTATTCCTAAACACCGGCCAGGTTTATTTCGGTAACATTAAGAGAATTAACCCGCAGTATTTGGTGCTGACCAACATATTCTATCTACAGACCAATAACAGTTCGGGCAGTACCACCGCCAGCACCAGCAATAACAATGTATCGCTGGTTAAGCTTGGCTGCGAGTTACACGCACCATACGATGAAATGGTCATTAACATGAACCAGGTCACTTTCTGGGAGAACCTGCAAAGCTCCGGTCAGGTAGCGAAAGCCGTAGCCCAGTACCAGAAACAATACCCGAACGGGCAGAAGTGTAGCACCCAAAGCACTACCACTGCTCCGCCTACTACCAGCGTCCAGAACGCTCCGACTAGCCCGGCTGCTTTACCCAAGAAACCATAGTAAGGCTTAGCGTCGCCAGACAAGAGCTGGTTAAATACACCCCCGACCATTTAAGGGGGTGTATTTAATTCTCCACTAAATATTTGCGTACAAATTGCAAACTAAACAGGAAAGCAGTTATCGCCAGGCTCAGCACCGTAGCCAGCAGCGTCCAGCCGGCAAGATCGGGACTCCAACTAGGTGAAACAAAATCGAACTCATAAAGCGAACGGGGAATTTTCTTTAAGCTGACACCGTGACTGGTGACATATTGCTCGATACACGGTACCCGGTTATGACCGGAGAAGTCGGTCGGATCCTGTTTTTGACAGTATTGTTGCGCAGCCGTATACAATCCGGCGTTGGCATTAAACGCCGCTGAGTCTTCTGCATCATTAAAGCGATTATATGTGTACTCAAGCTGGATAGGCGGATAGACCGATCCATTACCGGTATCCAGATTGGTGTTCATGTGTGAGGTAACATAGGCTTGCAGGTTATCCAGTGCCTGCTGAACGTTGCCGTTGTTTTTATCAGCTTGGAAGACGTCCTGTTTCAATTGTTCCATATGCTGGTTATTGGACCTTAGAGCAAACACGCAAATAATGCCTAGCACGACCGTTATAACCAGAAAATAAAACGGTTTAAGATGAGAAAACCAATGCCAGAAATGCTTGAGCCGTTGTTTATACTTAGGCATATTTACATTCTAACCCAGGCCTTGCCTATTTCGCCTCCGTGATAGACTGAAATCATGCATATCTACTTTTCCGGCATTGGCGGAGCAGGCATCGGACCGTTAGCCGAGGTAGCCAGGCAGGCAGGCTACGAGGTGTCCGGTTCCGATAAACAACCCTCAAGTTATATAGGAGCCTTGAAAAAATCAGGCATCAAGGACATCTATATTGATCAGAGCTACGAACAAATTGCCGCAGTTCATGCCCGCCATCCGATTGACTGGCTGGTCTACAGCTCGGCGTTGATTTTCGAGCAACCCGATGCTCCGGAAATCAGATTCGCTCGAGATAAACACATCCGAACGTCCAAAAGAGACGAATTGATTAACGAGCTGGCCGCCAGCAAAGGCCTGTCGCTTATTGCGGTGGCCGGAACCCACGGTAAAACCACCACTACAGCCATGATTGTCTGGCTCTGCAAACAGTTGGATATCCCGATAAGTTATCTGTTGCCGGCTAAAACCAGTTTTGGGACTATGGGCACTTTCCTAAACAGCAGCCGCTATTTCGTGATCGAGGCCGATGAGTTTGACCGTAATTTCCTGCACTTCAACCCCTGGCTCAGTGTTATAACCGGTGTATCGTGGGATCACCACGAGATATTTCCGACCAGAGAAAATTATCAGGCGGCGTTCCTGGACTTTATAAAGCAGAGCCGCAACACTTTGATCTGGCAGGATGATGCCGTTTATCTGGGGCTGGACATAACCGGTACCGACACGATCGACGTTTTTGACCCGACCGCAAAGGATATTCAATCAATCCAGCTTAAAGGCTTCTATAACCGCCTGGACGGCTGGTTGGCTATTCAAGCCGTAGCGCGACTTATTAAAGCCGATGCCAAGCAGCTTATCGGAGCACTGAACTTGTTTCCCGGTTTGTCCAGGCGGATGGAACAATTATTACCCAACCTATACTCCGATTACGCTCACACGCCGGACAAAATCCGAGGGGTCATGAGCGTGGCCAAGGAAATGACTCAAGCCACCCATCAGCACATCGTCGTAGTCTATGAACCACTGACCGATCGCCGTCAGCACTATATGATCAATGATTACGGTGATTGTTTTAAAGAAGCCAGTCAAGTCTACTGGCTGCCCAGCTACCTGGCGAGGGAAGACCCGAACACCCGTATCCTGCCACCGTCAGAGCTGATCGCCCATCTGTCCGACCCGACGATTGCCCAGCCGGCGGCGCTTGATGAAGGTCTTAAGCGGACGATTGAGGCTCATTTGGACAAAGGTGATATGGTAATCTGTATTGCCGGCGGTGGCGGCGGCAGTCTTGACGACTGGGTCAGGAGTAACTTTCTTATCTAAGTGTTCGGCCGGTCTAAGTTAGTGCCATAACTGAAATCGGCGGTATCGACGAAGGTGTCCTTGTCCCGGATGATCGCCTGCGGCGGCAACTGTTCAGAACGTGTATTGATGCCTTGAACCCGTTTAACGGCCGTACCGATCGCCAGGAACTCAATAACACCGCTGCCAACGTTATAGATATAGGTCTTGATGCCCAGAACATCATCGGCGCCGATTTCGGCTGCCTGCTGCTGAACTTTCTTAAGTGACTGCTCGCGGGCACCGTAAATAAGTTCGCTTAAAACTTTGACTTCCCCTTTCACCATATTACGAAAGCTGGCCTTGATCCCCCCTGCGAGTCCGAGTGAATAGACCGACGTTCCGAGTACCAGTTTAAGCGGTGCGTAACCCATCTTGGTAACATTCCACATTTCCTCGGCGGTTAAGTCGCTGGTAACTACACCACCGACTGTCGAGGCAATATTGTTTACGCTTTCGTTATATGAGGCCGTTCCGATCATAACCATTTCCTGGACGCTTCTGGACCCGACCGGCAAAATAGTCGTGCGTATGCCAACGACACTGTTGGCGTTATGGCTTTTGGCCTCGTTAATCAGACGCTCGATAGCCAGGTTTCTGGTTGTGTTAAAAATATTGCTGAACTGAGTAACCTCGCCGCGCACCATTTCTTTGAATCCACCAATTAGACCGCGGGCAATGCCGATAGAATATGCGACATTACCGAATACAAAATCTAGCGGCAAATAATTGGCATCGACTTGGCAAAACAGTTCCTGCCCGTCGCTAGATGATGTGAACTGACCGGTTTGATCCGGATTCAACGGGTGGATTGCCGAACCGACCGACAGAAATTCGACATTACCGGGATGGAATACTAATTCCGAGGTCACGCCGGTCGCTGCCGGAGCGTTGCTTTGGCCGAGCTCCTGCTTGAAGCGCTCCAGACTCAGACGCCGACCTTCGGCTATCATGTTGGTTAGTTGGCTGATTTCCCCGCCGACTGCGGTACGGATAGTCGATCCGACACCGCCCAAAAAACCAAGTGCAAACACGCTGTTACCAACCAGCAGATTGCCCGGACGATAGCCAACCATCTTTACGCAATAAAGCTCATTGCCGGATAATCCGCTGAACACCGGGCCCGGTCCGTCGATCACACCCTGCGCTTCTCCCGGCTGGATGGTAGGGTCGGGTTGATCTTGATGAAAAAGTGACATATTTTTTCTCCTTATTTTTGTATTTGCAACAGTTATCTGAATTGTAACGTTATACTGGCATTTTGGACAAGACCTTCACCTGTCGTCGATTACCACGCCGCCTTGCCTGAGCACTTCTATGGCATCATCAACGACACGGATCACGGTACTCGGTGCTCGTCCCGCAAGATTACCAGCGTCAAAATAGGCATCGACCCGGTTGCCGAAATAATCGTAGGCCTGCTGGATCGTTTCAGCCGGTTTTTCCCCGGGAAGATTGGCACTGGAAGACATTAATGGTCCGCTCGATCTTAAAATCGATAGTACGAACTGATTATCCGGTATCCTAACCGCTAGGTCTGGCAAGCCTTGGGTTAAATAAAACAGTGCAGGGTTTCCTGCCGGTATAACAACACTGACCGCACCCGGCCAGAATTGCTCAACCGCCCTAAGATAACGTCGCTTTAAACCAAGCTGCACCAGCTGATCGATATTGGCCGCCAAAAGCGTACCCGGTTTAGCCCGACGGTTTTTGAGTGAATAAAGCCGGTTGACGGCATCATTGTCCACGGCGCGAGCCACCAATCCATAAACCGTATCCGTGCCGATGACAATAACGCTACCCGGCCGGCTCAATGCCGACACTATCTGCTCAACCACCGCCTTCATCGATTGAATCTATTTAGCGTTAAAATAGGCATAAACCACTAAAGCCGCCAATACCAAAGTGAATACGACCGCACCGACAATCGCCGGCATGACACTGTTTTCTTTCGGCGCTTTAACCGGTTTTACCGGCTCGGGTTGTTGATCTGGCTTATCCGCTTTGACTGTAGAAGTCTCTTCGAGCACCGGCTCCGGCTTGGTAGGAGGCTTAGTGTTATCAACTGGGGGAGCGGCTGGTTGTGGCTCGGGTTGCGGCGCGGGCGGTATTGCTACCGGTACCGTGGCTTGGTTGTCAGGCTGATTATCTGTTTCGTCCATGATTCTCCTCGATTTATTATACTTAATTAAAGGTGTGAGCTAATTGAGCTCCAGTGAAAATGACGGAATGGATTGTGGATCGACGGATCAAGCAGATATACCGCCAAGGCAATGGCAATAAGACAGAGTATGACGATCAATGTCCAGAATACAGGATGACCATGACTTTTACCGGCAGAAGCAATCGGTCGTTGATTAGCCAGCTTGTAGTCCTCAACTTGAAGCACGGTATCGCCTTCATGGGCGACAATATCGTCAATCGCTTGAGCGATATTGGGGTCATCAAAATTATCTGGCGACGGATTCGTCGGCTCCGGCACATTATCCTCGTTGGTAGGATCATCCTCGGTAGCCACGCTGTCGGGAAGCGGGATCGGTTCAGCTTTAGGTTTAGCAATTATATCATTTACAATTTTCGGCTTGGCTTTAGTCTTGGTTAACAGCGGCGCTCCCTTGGTATCGGCGAATATGTCCAACGGCGGCAGATTTGGTACGCGGCTTATTTTAGGTACGTCATCGTCAGTCGCTTCACTGGGCTCAACCGGCGACTCAACAGCTTTCACCGCCGGCAAATCCGGATCCATCATTTCATCAACTTTGGCAACCAGACCGGGGTCTTCGCCGCTGTCACTATCATCTTTAACGGTAACTTTAACCATAATTCAAGTAATGACCTTATGGTTATTATCCTGCTCAGCTGCCGGTTTAGTCAAAGGAAAATGATTTGACCATGGTAAGTATCGGTCCGGAAAAATCCGAAATGCGCCAGCCTGCAGCCGCGACAGTCAGGGACTGCCGAGTCTGCAGCGGACAGGCCGACGAGGCGCAAGCATAGAAATTAAAGTATATTAACGGATTGATGCTGGTTACATTGCTGGCCGGGATATCCTGGTCTTTCTGATAGCCATAGTTGCCGGTTACATATATACCGTCAAGCCCGCCCTTGGTATTGGTTGACGGATACTGCACGAAACTCAGATAAGTGGCGGCCGCCTGAGAGGTTGACGGGTTCGAGTAATTTACTTTCTGCGATAACAATACTGCCACCGAGGTGGTGGTAAAGCCTGCCGGCAGACTGCCCTGCTTGAGGATGTTCATCGAAATCTGACCGAGCTGAGGCTGCCCGTCGGCCGCCGTTAGTGTCATAACCGGAGAGGTAACACTGACACCAGCACTACCGCTATCGACAACTTTCCAGCTGGTCGGATAATTAAAACTCATGCCGAAAGTAGAAGTCGAATATGGAGTAGTGGGAATAGACGGCGCCGGCGGTGTTTGTTTAGCCGGCGGACTGGTGGATGCTACCGGCTTGGGGTTGGTATGGGCGGACGGTTTGGCTTTGTTGCCTAAGTAAACCGCGGCTGTGACAAAAGCCACGCCAATTACCAAGACCACAATTAGCCAGACCCACCATATTGAACTTTTAGCCCTTGACTTACCGGCATACTGCGGCGGTGGTGGAGGCGGCAAATCAGACAAGTTATCATCGGTCAAACGAACATCCTGATTGGCAAATGTGCGTTTGTACCTTGAAGGATCCATAACTCTATTTTAAACCCGTGCGCCTGACAAATTACTAAAATCTATGGCCATAGCCGGTTAATGTCCCGTGGAAACAGTACCGCTTCTTTAATATTGCCCAGCCCGATCATTTTCTCGACCAGTCGATCGATACCGAAGCCGCAACCGCCATGCGGCGGCAGGCCATGCTTGAACGCCTGAAGGTAAAACCGGAAGCTTTCGTCTTTGTCTGGGTCGATGCCGGCAGCCTTTATCTGACTGATCAAATTTTCGTAGCGATGCTCGCGCTGGGGCACAGTCGCCAGTTCCAGTCCGCGGAACAATAAATCGGCACTTAGCGCCGCATCGTCATTTTTGGCCATATGGTAGAACTTCATTTTAGCATTGGGCAGATCGGTGGCGAAAACCGCCTCGCAGCCATCATGGTCTTTGGCGTACTCGCAAATCCAACGCTCTTCATCCGGCGTCAAATCGATTTCTGCTGACATATCCAACTTATTAGCTTCCTGGTACATCTGGTGAATCTGTTTCATTGAATAGCGCGGAAATTCGGGCTTCAGTACCGGCTCAGGTGCCTTCAGATCGCCTAGTTCATGACCGAATTGCTCCCAGGCCTTGGTGACCACGAAAAACAACAAATCCTGAACCATATTTAACACTTCACCATGGTCGCGGATAAAGCCCATTTCGATGTCCAACATCGTTACTTCTGATAGATGGCGAGTGGTGGCGCTCGGTTCAGCCCTAAATGCCGGCCCGATTTCGAATACTCGCTCAAATACGCCGACCATCACCTGTTTATATAATTGCGGGCTTTGCGCCAGACTGGCCGGTTTACCGAAATAATCGAGCTTAAACACTTCCGCACCGCCCTCGGCGGCATTGGCAACCAGTTTCGGCGTCTGGATCTCGACGAAATCATGTTCGTACAAAAACTGCCTGATCAATCTGAGCAATCCGGAACGGATATAGAAAATCTTGGCCTCGTTAAGGTTCCGAAGCCCGATGGCACGGTGCTCGAACAGGGTGTCGAGATTTTCCGGTTTATGACTTAGGGGTTTATCGATTTCAATTGGCGGCTCCTGTGTCACCGGCACACTGATCTCAAGCTTGACTTCGTGCAACTCCACCCCGCCCGGGGCCCGTGGCTCCTCGGCTACGAAGCCATCAATCGTCATTACCGTACCAATTTGCATGCCCTTAAGCTTATCAACTTCTTCCTTGTCCTTGATCACCGCCTGGACGATGCCTTTTCGATCGCGGAGGTTGATAAATGTCAGCCCGCCCAGCAGACGCTTTTTATGCAACCATCCTTCCAGGTGAACGGTTTGGTTTAAATGTTGTTTCAGTTCGTTACTGAGTACTCTCATTGTCTTCTCCTGATTGTAAATCTAATCTATTCACTGCCTGGCGTTTAGCGGCTGTCGTGTCGTCGTCATTATGTCTGACCACCGGAGTCAGTAACGATCCAAGCGCATCCTTAAGCGTCAAGACGCCGACAATTTCCTCCTCACGGTTAACGACAATGATCAGCGGTAGTCCGCTTAAGGCGAACATCGCCAACGCACTTTCGATCGTTTCGTTTTTATTAATGCGCCGTATCATGGTATGCATGTGATCGACAATCTTGCCCTCGCTTTTCAAGCCAACGTCGTCCTTATTCAGAATCCCGACGATAGTCTTGGTCGATCCAGCTTTCATTACCGGGAAAGAAGCTTGCCTTGACCGGTGCAACTCGTCGAGCAGTTTAGGGCCGATATTGTCTTCGCTGGACAACTTAAAAACGTCGTCCCAATCGGTCAGGTAATCGGATACTTTTGCCGATTCGAAGGCCAGTATCCGTTTCAACCGGCCGATTTGCCGGGCGCTGATCCGGTTATCCGCTTGTGCCTCTTGTCTGAGCAACATTCTATGTAAGTCATCATTTTCATATATACCGGTATGTTCGTCACGGTAATAGTGGTCGAGCTTAGCCAAATAATTGATCACCGGATAAGTCCAGCGTAAAACCAGTTCAAGCGGCGCCACTGTTAACCTTGCTAAATCGCGATTGAATTTGGAGAAACCGGCATTCGGCAGCCAGGAGAAAACCAGCCAAAGTAGAATTGCCACCAGGATGATACCAAACCAAACCGGAGCGATCCGGGCAAAAAGTACCAACGATGCCGCCGTGAATACGGCCAGGAGCAGCCATAACAGCAGCCGGAAGGCCGATCCGTAGGCGACTAACGGGTAAATACGTTTGGCGTAGACATCATTTGCGGCGGCCCGGCGTTTCAATTCGAAAATCGGCACACTAAAGTATGCTTTTCTCAGCATCAAGACCACTAACGCCAGTACCAGACAAATCACGGCAATAATGAAATCAGTCATTTTATAAATCTTATCATCTTTAGTTTATGATTGTTTTGCTATACTTATAATTAATTAGCTTATTTATAGGAGATATATGACTAAAACCTTCTGGGGCGTACTGGCAGCTATCGTTATTGTCTTTGGCGCCATCTTTTTTGTCACCCATCATAACAGTCCGAGTGCAGCCGGTAGTACCGCTTCGCAACCGACCCAACACATCGAGGGTGGTGGTTCCTCCGGAGTCAAACTGGTCGAGTACGGTGATTACGAATGTCCTTATTGCGAGGAGTATTACCCGATCGTCAAACAAGTCGTAAGCGACGAATTTACCAAAATCACTTTCCAGTTCCGCAATTTCCCGTTAACATCGATCCACCCGAACGCCTTTGCCGGCGCCAGGGCGGCAGAAGCCGCCGGATTAATGGGCAAATTCTGGCAAATGCATGATACGCTTTACAATTCAAGCAACTGGAGCCAATGGAGCACCTCATCCAATCCGGTACCATACTTCAACCAGTACGCGAAACAGTTGGGATTAAACCTGGCAACCTTCGAGAAAGATTACGCGTCCAGCCAGGTCGATAATCTGATAACGGCAGATATGAACGCGGGCAACAAACTTAACATTCAGGGTACGCCGACCTTCTTCCTGGATGGTAAACAAATTAGTGTCGCCCCATCGGTCAGCGCGTTTGAAAAACTGATCAACCAGGCGATCGCCAACAAGGGTAAAGTTACCAAAACTTCAAGCGGCGCCACCGCTCAGACTAAGAAGTAAGTTTTAGTAATAGATAAACTGTTGCCAGCTGGGACGGCGGACTCGCACTAATACCGTCTGCTCTTCGGTGCCAGCGTTTTTTATGATGATTGACATTTTAAAAGGTTCCTTCCTTGGCCCTTCTTAGCCGCAAAGGTAAAGCCTTATAACCTTTGAGCTATTAATGATGTAAATTATTTTTGTTTTGTTTTTGTCTTTGATCTGAACCCCGAGAGGATTCATTAAAGAATGAGCAAATTGTAACGGTGGCGAAACCACTTTGTCAAGGAGTTAATTTAGGTGTTCAAGCTCCGCCTATGGGTTCAATCGGTTAACCCTGTAAAGCCAATGTCAAAAGTTTTTAATTTAGGGCTGAACAATTTTTTTCCAGTTAGCCGACAGAGTTGTATATCTAAGCTTAAGCTGTATAATAATTGATATAACAACCTAAAAATAAACATATGGATCAAAATCTTCACCAATTAGACAACGATAATAACAAACCGGACGATGTCCAGCACCAACCGACGACCTCCGAACAGGCCACAAACTATCAGCCGCCGGTTGAGCCAAGTTCAGCGCAACCGATACAAAACTTTGTCCAGCCGCCAATCAGCACTCCGCCGCCGGCGATTACACCGCCAAGCCCGCCGCCAGCGGAAAGTATTTTTCCCCAACCGGTGGTTAAGGTGCTGTCCCCGCGTGGCGTAGAATATGTTTTCCTGATCATTGCCCTGTTCACCAGCGCGATAGCTTTGGCCATCCTGTTGATATCGATCATCAATTCAGCCTACAGGTTCAGCAGCATGTCCTATCCGATTGCCGGTTTAGTCATCGGTTTGGCGGTATTCTCATTGATGTTTTTAAGACTTAAGAAAGCTGAATTGAACAACCCGCTGTTAAAAACCGACGCCTCCAAACGCCGCAGCACCCAATTCACTCAGATAGTAGCCTTTCTGGTATCTTTTTTCACGCTGATCGGTTTCGTTAGTGTCATCATCAATAAGCTGGGCAATAACTTTAACGGATCGCTGTTTAAGATATTCCTGGACGTGCTGGTAATTGAAGTAATTGCCGGTGGAATCTTATGCTACTACTGGCGGGACGAACATCGTAGGTAACATCGGTGAAGCCAAAACTGCTTCCGTATATATTAGGCCTCAGCGTCTTGGGCATTCTTACACTTATCTTGCTGGTAATGGTGATTGTCAAGGCCGGCGATTATAAATACGACCAGAAGCTTTTCGATCAGGCCAATGCCATCGCCAGCAAAATCAACAACTATGTCGACAAGAACAGCTCTAGGCCAACCAACTTGCGCCAGGCAGGCGTCAGTAACGTACCGTCGGGTATCAGCTACGCCATATTGCCTAGCGGTAAATATCGGTTTTGCGTTGACTACCGGGGCAGTTACAGCAGTTTAACCGCTACGCTTGAGCAACAGCTTTTTAACGTTATCTATGGCCCAAGCCAAGGCAATGGCGGCACCGGCAATTATCCAACCAACAGTTACTTATTGATCATCAATCCTTATTATCATAAAGGCGAGAATTGCCAGACGATCACTCCGATGGTCGTTACGCCTTTCGGCAGCAGCGGCAGCAACCCGTTTGACCAGTGCAACGCCGTACCCCCAAATGACAGCACGGCTTATAGCGCCTGCATCAGCCAGGTGAACAGCCAATTAAACAATCAAACCTCAGGCACTTAGACCAGGGAAATGTATAACCAGTTACGGTCGCTATAGCGTTGGACGCTGGCCAGGACACCTTCGGCGGGCCGGCGGCAACGCAATGCTTCACGGATTTTGGTAGACGATACGCTTGGCGCGTAGCTATTGATAACTGTAACCGCTTTTGGCTTGGCTGGCAGATCCCCCAGTCGTTCAGGGACAGACTTCTCGTCGCCGGTCCTGACACCGACCACCAGTTCAGTGGATTGCAGCAACAGCTCGGCATGCGGCCAATCGCCAATGCGGTTTAACAAGTCCGATCCGACTAAAACTACCAGCGTCGAACCGGGAAACCGCTGTTTAAGCATCGGCAGGGTTCGTTCGGCTGAGTGGTTTATCTCATTGGTTTCCAGCAGGCTTAATTGGCTATGCGGCTTGATGGCCTGTTTAATCATCGCCACGCGATGCGCGAAATGGGCAAGATCGGTCTTTTGCCGGCGGTAGCGTTCGGGCATCAGAAAAACCTGATCCAAATCGGCCGCCTTAATCGCCTGCAGCGCAAAACTGATATGACCGGCATGGACCGGATTGAAGCTGCCGCTATAAATACCGATGCGTTTCATTCAGGCCGGCGCTCCTTCGCAACATGAAGTCTGCATCTTGCATACACTACAGACATAATGCCCATGCACCGGCTGCAACGGGAAAGCGCCACAATTGTCACAAATCAGATATACTGGGCACTGCTTTGGTGCCGGAGCACTCTCGGTTTTATCGCTCGGATCGCTATCTGCCATAGACATATTTTACTACCCCACCGCCCACCAAATCGAACTAGCAACCGATTTTTAATCCATCACCCTGTTTGGTTAAATAGCTGCTCTAGCATAAATTTAACGGCATGGACCGAGCCATATTACAGCTCATAGGTTAGTGACTTGTGACACTTGGAACAGGTTATAACTTTTTTGTTGGCGGCGTATGTAATTGTCCCGTCGGCGCCTTTTTGATGACAGATCGGACAGGTCACGCATTTCATAACGGTCGGACTAGATTCGTTACCGCCGAATATGGCAGACAGAACGTCATCACTATCAGCACCGAGTATCGCCTGCTCACCTTTGAGAATGGCTATTTCACCACCGCAACCGACGAGTACCCGGCCCTGTTTAACAAACTCGCTATACGCCCGGTTGACCTCTTGCCGCAACCATATGCGCCTAGCCATCACATCCATACGGGTAACGCCTAACCGGTCGACTGCCCGCCAGGATTGACCGCTTAGCCTTTTGGCAAACAACGCCCAGGTGCCGTAGATGTGTTGTTTGGTCGCCGCTGCCAGTTGGTCTTCGTCCAGCGATGAACCGGCCAAGCTGATCAAGCCGTCGACCAAATAGCCGATTAGATCATCATGGTTAAGAACCTCTGTCCAGGCATTATCGTAGCCGGTTATGCCGCGGCGGCCGGCGTGGAAGCTGCCACCGTATTTAGCGTTCATAAACCGGTCATAGACATCAACCAGCTGGCTCATGTTCATTGCCGGGTCGCTTGATGCAGCGGTTAAAA
The DNA here is from genome assembly GCA_027365775.1 of Candidatus Saccharimonadota bacterium. Lineage (GTDB taxonomy): Bacteria > Patescibacteriota > Saccharimonadia > Saccharimonadales > UBA4665 > JAJZWH01. The sequence goes on from DAHXLX010000001.1 coordinate 58,003, forward strand.
CAGCACTGAACGCGGTATCGTCGCTGTTATCGATAGTCTGGGATTCTAGCACGATCGATCCGTCGGCTAAACACTTTGCCTGATAAATAAAACCCAATTTACGGTCCGGATTTAAGCCGCATTGTTTAATTAGCTCCTTACCGTATCGGGTTTCAACATCGTGCGGATACGGCGATACCCATGTCCGTTGCTCGCCCGGTTTAAGCCGTTTATTTTGCTCGTGCTGGTAATGGTCGTTGTCCGCCCGCTCAACCAGAAACTGCCGCCTTGGATCAATCGCGGCATCATAGACGGCCGCCGTCTTACCGGCATCAAGCATCTCCTGATAAGGGTGCCAACCGCCTTTGTAAAAGTACACCAGATCGTCTCCGCGGCGTTGAAAAACGAAGCTGGTCTTAGCCGATCGATCAATTCCCTCGGTTATATAGCTCAGGCCTTCGTTTAACACCTGCTCCCTGGTTTGGGGCAGTACGTAACCGGAATACTCCAGGTCATGCTTGATTGCGTTAACTCCGGCCAAAATGTCGAAACTTTGATATTTTTCCTGATGGTTTGGTTTTAACAGGGCTTCCATTAAAAATCCCTTGCTTTAAACGAGCAAGGGCTATATCTGCACATAATTGGCTCTTGCTCGAGAGACTGGTGTTGACTAATTTCCGTGTCTGGCTTACCAGTTAGTGGTTTACAGTTGCGGCACAGCTCAGGATTTACACCTGATTCCGGTAATAAATTGTTAACTTAATCCAGTGTAGCATTACCTATTAACGCTACATATAGTATTTATTACCGCACAATGAACACTAATACGACAAGCCAAAGACTGAAACTGCCTAAGTGGCAAAAGGTAAGGCCAGACAGACAATCACAATCGTGATCGCCGGTACGCTAAACAACTTTAACAGCATTAGTGCACCGACCACGGCCAGAACCGGGTCGGTGACGGTTAAGGCCCAACCTAGCAACTAACCGGGTAAGATCCTGCCGCAACTTTGCCCGGCCGGCACGCCGGCGGATCGGATACTCAGGATCACCGCCAAAGCTTCCGCCATTACAGCTACCGGCAACAACGCTATCCTCGGGTTTTTTGTATTTAGAACAGCGTACGATTTGTGTTGGTTGCTGCCCAATCAAACGTCCCTTAACTGTTTATACCGGGGCATGAAACTTTGACTTGCCCCCTCCAGTCCCAAAATCCTTAACGCCTCGATTAATACCCGCAGGTTATCCAGTTCCGGCTCGCCGTATTGCGCCGACTTCTCAACTCCCCGGAAGGCATGCTCAACTTTTTCAACCAGCCACCGTTCCTGGTCGGGCGTAATTTGATTGGTGGTGATTGATTGGATTTCCCCATCACCGACTACTTCAAGCGAACGGGCGGAATGGTCACGCTTGCGTAAGTGGCCCCGTTTTATCAGGCTGTTGACATGCAAGGCTACCGTGGCAACCGAAGTATAGCTAAGACCGCTCATGATCTCCCGGTAGCTCGGGCTGTAACCGTGCTTGGCGATGAAATCGCTGATATATTCCAGCAGCTCGCGTTGTTTCTTGGTCGGTCTGATGGTTTGATTTGTGTCTTTGTTTGTCTGGTTCATCGTCTTGCCGTTAGTGGTTGTTGTCGATGGCTTCAATTAACCTAGCATTATCAAAGCTTTCACTGTTGAGCGTTTTAAGATCCCGGGCATCTTGTGCGGTCGGGTCGTACCGGTTGATAAAACTGTCATTGATGACAACGTAGGCTGACGCAGTAGGAACGCAGGGATAGTATTTATAAGTGTTGAATGCCTCGACCGCAAACCGACCAAGACCGCGAAGAACTCTCGTGATGTTCGATTCCGGCTTAGGATTTGGTTTTTCCATAATTACGCCTGTCCTTGTTATTAGCTTTAGCTGGCTGATTGTTAGTCGGCAGTGTCATCGCCGCTCCGGCCAGACCCCACCAAATATATGATAACGTATCATCGGTCCAGGCCAATAGCAGCAGGTTAACGAACGTGATGCCGATCAATGCTGCCAGCATGGTCATAGCGAATGCCGAGTCCCGGCGACGCCATAACTCATAGCCTACAATAACATTTATTGCCACGAATAGCAACATACCTAAGATCCCCGATTCTTCGCCGACTTCGAGGAAGTAGTTTTCCGGTATGTTTGCCGAACCATAGTGATTATATAAACTTGCCGGGCCGGACGTGCCCGGGCCATTGCCGAACGGCTGATCAACGACCGTTTTAACACCGCCGGCCAAGGCTTTTAAATGCGCCTGGTCAGAACTAATTGGCGAGGAGGAATGGCTTTGGTAATGGAAGATTATGTTCTGAAAGCGGCTGCTGGCACCAAACGCATAAGCGCTTACACCGATCAGCACCACCGCTGCCATCGCCGCAACTGACAAATGCAGTTTATAGCGCCTGACAAAATCACGCTTAAACAAGCTCAGGCCTATAAACACACAACCCAGGAATGCACCGATCCAGGCACTACGGGAGTAGCTGCCAAACAGCACCGCCAACGATCCAATCAGCAACAAGATTTTAGCCCATGTCCGGCTTTTCGGATACCTGACCAGTAAGACGATTAGCGCACTAATCGGCAGAATCAGATAGGCGCCCAACGGATCGGCGCCGCGGAGAGTCGATAGTATTCTAATGTAGCGGATATTGTTGTTGATCGTCTGATACGGCGGAATAGTAGTAGCGCCGTAGCCGAAATGACTCAGGAAGTCAGCCGGCAGCACGCTCATCTGCAGCAGCCCGAACCCGACCACAATCACGGCCGGCCAGATAATCAACTTCTGCCAACGCTTGGCGAACCGATCGGTCTTAATTGCTATTGCCCAACAAATAACAAAGAAAATCAAAAACCTCAGGTCGTCAAGCAGTCCGTATGCCATTGCCTTGGTGCTGACTTTGTGTTGGGAGTAAGCAACGCCGGCAATGATAAAATCGACCAACGCATAGGCAATGATCACCCAAACAAGCTTAGTTTTAAAAATCCGGGATCGCAGTCGGCTGTCGGAAATCAGTAACCAGATAACCGCCAGACCCAAAGCCAGGACCAGATACTCCTTCCACAACCGCAACAACGTGTAGTGGCCGAGAACCGATGCCGCCCAAACCGTCATCAACGCGTGAAACGGCAGCAGCAAGATAATCAGACAGGCAACCCCCAGCAGTAAGCTGATCAGGCGATATTTAAAGGCCAGGTCTCTCATAATGTTACAATCAGTATAGCTGGCGCCAATAAAAGACGAAATGCCATGGCGGTAATTCCTTCCGGCTCCAGTCGGGACACCCATAACAGATCATGAAGAACAACGCCTCACTAGTCTATAACGTGTTCCTGGTAGTAGGAGACTTCTTGGCCTTAGTGGGAGCTTTCTCGGTCGCCTACATTCTTCGGGTTAGCATCTCGCATCGACGGATCTCGACACCGATACACGCGATTACTTACCTGGATACGTTTTTATTCCTGTTGCCCTTCTTTATTCTGTTGTTCGCCTTAATCGGACTGTATACGCGCGAGATTTACGAGCAACGGTTTAAAGAATTCGGCCGTTTGGTCGTTGGCTGCTTCATCGGCATACTGTTCGTCATCAGCTACGGCTACATCGTTAACGTACCGATTTTCCCGGCCCGGCTGGTAACGTTATACGGTTTTATCTTAGCGTTGTTTTTCACTGTCCTGTTCAGAAACGTAATGCGCGGTTTAAGGCGACTGCTGTTCAGGTTCGGTAAGGGCATCAATAACGTGCTGATTGTCGGCGACACCAAAGTCAGCCGTCAGCTGATCAAATCACTCATTCCGTCAACCAAGACCGGATACCGGGTGATGGGCGTGGTCGGGGGTATCCGCCACCCGCTGAAGAGCGAAGCAACATATGCCCTGTTCGCCGACTTCGATCAGGCAGTTGCCAAACTTGGTAACACTATCCACACCATCATCCAGACCGAGCTATATAGTGACCGGGCAAAAAACAGCCAGGTGCTGACATACGCCCAGGAAAATCACGTGTCTTACCAGTTCGTCCCGGGTAACAGCGAACTGTTTGTCGGCAACCTGGAAGTCGAAGTCTTCAAGGGTTACCCGCTGATCGACGTGCACCAAACGGCGATTGTCGGATGGGGGCGAATTGTCAAGCGTACAACTGATTTGGTTATCGGCACCATGTTGCTGTTGATTGCGACACCGTTCATGCTGCTGATCGCAATTCTAATCAAGCTGACCGATGGCGGGCCGGTGTTTTTCCGCCAGACCCGTCTAACCCGTTACGACCAGCCGTTCCAAGTCTATAAGTTTAGGACCTTTAACATGGAATATAACGGACTGACGCCGGAGTTGGCGTTTGCAAAAATGAACCAACCGGAACTGGCCAAAACCTACCGCCAGAACGGTGACTTTATCAATGACGATCCCCGGATTAGCCCGATTGGCCGAATCTTGAGAAAGACCTCGCTGGACGAACTGCCGCAGCTAATCAACGTGCTCAAGGGGGATTTAAGCCTGGTTGGGCCGAGAGCGCTCATACCCGAAGAACTGGCCCTATATACCAAACGTCATGCCATATTAAGCGTCCGCAGCGGACTGACTGGTCTGGCGCAGGTATCCGGCAGGCGTGATATTTCTTTTGATGAGCGCCGCCAATTGGATCTGTATTATGTCCAGCATTGGAGCATATGGAACGATCTGATAATCTTAGCCAGAACCTTCTGGGTGGTTATCCGGCACAAAGGAGCCGGCTAATATATGGCGGACAAGCTAAAGGTGGCGATCGTCTGCGATTGGTTGACCAATATGGGCGGCGCGGAGCGGGTAGTCTTTGAACTGCATAAGCTATACCCTGACGCCCCGATCTATACCTCTCAGTATGATCCCGATCTGAAAGTTTGGTACGGCTGGAATCAACTCAGCGACGCCGACATCCGTACTAGCTGGTTGCAGCGATTGCCCAAAAGCCTGAAAAAGTTCCTGCCGGTACTGAGAGCGATTACTTTCCCGCGGATAGATTTGAGCGGTTATGATTTGGTCATTTCCTCGTCAGGCGCCGAGGCAAAGTCAATCAAAACCGGACCGCAGACGTTACACATTTGCTACTGCCATTCACCGACCCATTATTACTGGAAGCGTTACGACGAATACTTAAAGCGTCCCGGCTTTCCTAAAGGCACCAATTGGCTGGCCCGGTTGAGTCTCAAACTGTTGGTCGCTCCTTTAAGACGCTGGGACCGGGTTGCCGCCCAGCGACCGGATATCTTAATCGCCAACTCAACTCACACCCAGGAAATGATCAAGAAGTATTACAAACGTGATTCGGTCGTTATTTTCCCGCCGGTAGACATAGACCGGTTCAGAGTTAAAGGGGAGCCGGAGGTTAGACGCGGCTTTGTTACCGCCGGACGCCAAACGCCCTACAAACGGATCGACCTGGCGGTGAGTGCCTGTACAGAACTCAAACTGCCGCTGGTGGTCATTGGCAACGGGCCGGAGCACGCTAAGCTGGTCAAGCTGGCCGGCCGCAACGTAACGTTCTTAACCGCAGTCAGCGAAGAGGATATCGCCAAGCACTTCCAGTCATCATTAGCTTTCATTTTCCCGACCAATGTTGAGGATTTCGGGGTCACGGCCATCGAAGCGATGGCCGCCGGCACCCCGGTGATTGCTTACCGCAAAGGCGGCCCCGAGGACTACATCATCCCGAACAAAACCGGTCTGTTTTTTGATAGACAGACGCTAAGCAGCCTTAAACAAACGCTCGAGAACTTCAATCCCAACCGGTTCGACGCCAAGGAAATTGCCCGATTCAGCGAAAACTTTTCCAGAGATCAGTTTGCCAAACGGATCAGGCAATTGATTGATCAATCACTCAAAGACTTCAGGCGGTCACCCAAAAACCAATGAGCCAGCCCCGTGTCGTACTTATTGGTGGCGGTACCGGCAGTTTTACTTTACTTCAGGGGTTAAAACAGTGGACGGAGAATATTACGGCAATCGTTAACATGAGCGACGATGGCGGCTCATCGGGTGAGCTTAGAGATGAGCTGGGGGTCCTGCCACCGGGCGATGTACGTCAGTGCCTGGTAGCGCTGAGCAACAATCCGAATGCCAGAGCGATGTTCAGTTACCGGTTCGCTGACGGTAAGTTCAATGGTCACCCAGTCGGCAATATAATCCTCTCCGCGCTGGAACTGCAGACCGGCAGTTTTGTCAAAGCAGTCAAGATAGTAGCAGAGCTTATGCAGCTGACCGGACAAGTGGTGCCGGTCTCCACCAAAAACCATCAACTGGTACTTATTGATGGCAAACAGACTATTATCGGAGAATTTAAAATAAGTAGTCATCGGATAAACTCCGAAAATGCCACCGTCTGCCTCAAACCTAAAGCAACCATTAACCCCGAAGCCGGACGAGCCATAAAGACAGCCGATATGGTTATTATCGCTCCGGGTAACCTGTATAGCTCGCTTTTGCCGTCCCTTTGCACCGAAGGCATGGCAGCCGCACTCAACAGCACCAAAGCGAAGATAGTTATGGTCGCTAACCTGATCAATAAACCATTGCACACTCCCGGTTGGCACGTAATCGACTATTTGCAAGCCATGGAGCGCTACATTGGCCAAGGAACCGTGGATTTAGTATTGTACAATACCAAGCTACCGACCAAAGATCTGTTGGCCAAATACGCAGAGGAGAACGAATTTCCGGTAAGCATCGAGCCGGCAAAATTCAACCTGAACCAAACCGAAACGCTAGGATTCGAGTTGTTAGACTCCAACATCTACCAACCCGATCCCGGAGACAAACAAATAAGACGAACCCTGATCAGACACGATGCCTACGCTGTTACCGCCGCACTCAAAAGCTATCTGTATTCCAAATAAATCTAGCTAACGACATGCAGGATAGCTTCCAAACAGTTAACGGTATCCTGCCAGCGTGATACCTCAAGACAATCGATGCCCAGTGCTTTCACCGGGTAATCGTTACCTCCCGACTCAAGTTTGTCACCAAAAAACAACAGCTCTTCCTTGTTAAACGACAGCTGCTCCATCAGTTTTTTCATGCCATAGGCTTTATCGATTCCTATCATCGTCACGTCAATCGAGGTAGTACCACCTACCCGAACCTCTACATCCGGTAAGACCGGGACCACGTAGTCCCTAATCTTGTGCTTCTTGCTACCATCCGGATCCCAGGCATATTTTTTCTCCGGTGGTGCCTGTTGGCCAAGGGCTGAAAAAGTAATCTGACTGCCTCGATCTTCTATGATTTCACCGTAAGGCTTGTCTTCCCAGAAACCAAGCGATTTAGCCGCTTCCTCCAGTGCGTTCGTAATCCGACGCTTCTGTGCCCGATTCAGGTTTTCGGCGTATACCAACTGCCAGCGCTGTTTAAAAAGATCATAGCGATAATAACGGGTGCCGCAGGTTGGCATTAGATGTAACCGTCTAAGCTGTTCCGGGTTGGCATTCAATCGATTAACCACCTGAGTCAAGAATTGTTCGAATTTACCGCCCGATATAACACAGACGTCGAAATGATCCAATATTTTAGGCAGGACGGCAGCCATCCGATCGTCAATCGGTGATTTGGTCACCGCCAGCGTATCGTCTAGATCAAATGCTAACAATTTCTTCACTGGCCGTCCCTTGCCATTAACCGTTTAGCAGACTCACCAACTTTCTGGGACAGATCTTTTCTGGCCACCAGCATCCCGGCCGGTGTGTTGATAACAATGCAATTGTCTAAGCCAATCACCGCTAGTGGCTTGGTTTCGTTGTTCTGTATGAAGCAGTTGGTGGTTTCATCAATATCCGTTTTACCCAATCGATAATTGCCGTCTCGATCTTTTTCCACTGCTTTATACAGGTCAGCAAACGAACCAAGATCCATCCAGTCGAATCCGGCAGATACCACCAACAGATCCTTAACCTTCTCGATTAAAGCATAGTCAATTGATTCGTTGTCCAGCTTGAGATAAATTTTGTCAAAATTGGATAATCCGCTATCCAGAAGCTCTTGGTATGTCGAATACAATTTTGGGGCATAGCGCCGGATTGTTGAATCAAACGTACTGATCGAACCAACAAAATAACCACCGTTCCACAAGTAGTTACCGCTTTTTAAATAAGCTTGTGCTGTTTCATAGTCCGGTTTCTCTTTAAACGAACTAACTCGGTAAACCGGGGAGTACTTGGATAACAAATCCGCCTTTTCAATGTAGCCGAAACCGGTCGCCGCATAGGTTGGTTCAACCCCGACCAGAACGATCTTTCCTGCCTGCTCTGAAGTTACGGCCGCCAGCTTAAAACTATAAACAAATCCGTTTACATCCCTAACAAAGTGATCGGCATGAATGAAAGCTACCGGTTCATTAATATCCTCTTTGTCTTTTAGTTTCACGAGGGCGGCAAGGATGCAGTTCGCCGTTCCCTTTCTGTCTGGTTCAATCAGTAAATGGTCGCCGGCAAGGTCGTTTAGCTGGTCCTTGACATAATGGGCATGACTGCGCTCCGACACTACATAGATGCTGCTGGCGATATTTTTTGCTCGTCTATAGGTATTTTGAAGGATTGTGTACTGATCATTATCGACCTGGAGCAAATGTTTTGGATAAACAGGTGTCGACAACGGCCACAGCCTGGTGCCCGATCCGCCGGCAATTATTACCACAATCATCAATTTAATCATAGCAGCTAAGTCTATCGGCATAAACAAGTGCTTTGTTATACTTTAAAAGTGAAGTTGATGGTAACCGGAGGAGCTGGTTTTATCGGTTCAAACTTCGTCAGGATGGTTCTCGACGAAAGACCCGGCTGGCAAGTCAATGTCTACGATGCGCTGACATATGCCGGCAATAAGACAAACCTCGATGGATTAGACGGACAACGGTTTAGTTTGACACAGGCCGACATCTGTGATCAGCGGACGCTTGATGCGGCGGTTAGAAATTGCGATATCGTTGTCCATTTTGCCGCCGAAAGCCATAACGATAACTCACTTGCCTTTCCTTGGCCATTTGTTAACACCAACATTGTCGGTACGTTCAGAGTCCTAGAAGCGATACGGCGATACGGCAAACGTTTGCACCACATCTCCACCGACGAGGTTTACGGCGATCTTGAATTAGACGACCCAACTAAATTTGCGCCGGACACTGCATACAATCCTTCAAGTCCATATTCCAGCACCAAGGCTAGCTCGGATATGTTGGTGCGTGCTTGGATTAGGAGCTTTAGTATCCAAGCAACGATCTCTAACTGTTCAAATAATTACGGCCCTTACCAACATGTCGAAAAATTCATTCCCAGACAAATTACCGAAATATTGGAAGGAAGAAAACCCAAACTCTACGGTCATGGCAAGAATATTCGCGACTGGATACATGTCGAAGATCATTGCTCAGGAATACTGACCATATTGGATAAAGGTAGACTGGGCGAAACTTACCTGATTGGCGCCGATGGCGAGAAGAGCAACCAAGAAGTGATTGAATTAATATTGGAACTAATGGGCAAACCTAGAGATGACTTTGAACGGGTTAATGACCGTCCGGGCCACGATCTAAGATATGCGATAAACGCCGACAAGCTTAAACATGAATTGGGTTGGAAGCCTAAATACACCGACTTTAAACAGGGACTCAAAACTACGATAGAGTGGTACATAAACAACCCCTCCTGGTGGAAACTACAAAAAACCAAAACCGAGGTTAAATACCAGAGGCTGGGCAGATAGGATAAAGCTAGAACCGGCCGACAACCGTGAACTTAGAGCTAATCGTACCGACATCGTTGAATTACTGCTAACCAGCCTGTTTGTTAGCAGTATTACACAGGGCCGGTTCAAGATTTACCATCAACACAAACTCGAGTCTCTGGAAGACGTGTATTACTCCCCTTTAAGATAACTATTCTTTTACCCAACCTGTCGGTGTTGGACAAGAACATACTGAACCTTGGGAGAAATATATGTCGATCGCCAAAGGACAACCCGGGAGAGTACCGCAGCTAAAGTAACCTAATTCAATAACCTAACCGGCAACTGCAATGTAGATAAATCAGACCAAAAACTACCTCGTTTAGGCGTAAAGAAATCACGGTTATCTTTGATGCTCTCGGCTACACCGGATAAGATGAGGCCAAAACACCCAATGAATGGTTGGCGGGATAAGCAGACGCATCCGGTGCAACAGCGAAAGCATCCTCCTGCTCGATCTTGCTTAGCGTTAAATTACCACGAAGGAGTATACTGCAAAGCATAAACTTTCATTCTCAAGAACCATACATGTTGGCCCTAACCGGTCCAGAATTAAAGCCTAAGGCTTTAGCCGGCTGATTGGTAGTCTTGAACTAAAGCAATAGATCGAAGTGGAGGATAAATAATGAAAGGGATAATTCTAGCTGGGGGATCCGGTACCCGGTTGTATCCAATCACGAAAGCCATATCTAAACAGCTCATGCCGATCTATGACAAGCCGATGATTTATTACCCGCTTAGTACGCTTATGCTAGCTGGCATAAGGGATATACTGATTATCACAACCCCTGACGACCAAACACAGTTTAAGCGTCTTCTAGGAAATGGATCTGACTTAGGCATAAACCTCAGTTACGAAATTCAACCCAAGCCAGAAGGTTTGGCCCAGGCTTTTATCATTGGGGAGGAGTTTATTGGCAACGAAAAAGTTGCACTTATCCTAGGCGACAACATATTCTACGGCAACGAATTTGGAAAAAGCTTAAAACAATGCACCGATCCTAACGGGGGCATAGTTTTTGCCTACCAAGTTGCTAACCCTGAGAGATACGGCGTAGTTGAATTCGACAAAAACTTGACCGCTATATCAATAGAAGAGAAGCCAACTAGACCGAAATCAGATTTTGCAGTCGTTGGGTTATATTTCTATGACAATGATGTAATTAAAATTGCCCGGTCGATTCAGCCAAGCGCCCGAGGAGAACTAGAAATCACATCCATTAATGAGATATATCTCAAGCTTGGCAAATTGAAAGTACAACTCATGGAACGGGGTAGCGCATGGTTGGATACCGGCACGTTTGAGAGCATGAATGACGCCAGTGAATACATAAAAGTGATCGAGAAACGACAGGGTTTAAAGATAGGCTGTATTGAGGAAGTGGCATATAATCAAGGCTTTATTGACAATAATGATTTAAAACATATAGCTGAGACTTTAAATAAATCTGGATATGGAAATTATTTATTAAGCTTATTGCCATGATAAATAAGCTAACGCATCTTACTAAATATCTTTATCGACATCATTTCATGCGTTATATAGCGGTTGGCGGCACTACTTTCATTATAGATTTCGGAATATTATTCTTTTTACATGGAATACTAAAGCTAAATCTAGCCGTTTCTACGTCAGTTGCCTATTGGATTGCTATTATCTACAATTTCATTCTTAACAGATATTGGACATTTGATATCCACGAAAAAACAAATCTTAAGAACCATATAACAACTTATGTTTTATTGTTAATAATCAACTATTTGTTTACGGTTACATTTGTAAGCATTGTAGGAACTCACATAAATTATATTGCTGCCAAAGTATTTGCCGTATTGATCCAAACCAGCTGGACTTATCATATTTATAAGAATCACATTTTTGTTAAAAGAGAGCGTAAAGGTACCATTTAATATAAGACGGTAACCATCTCCAGAGTTTAAAATTGCTATCACCATCGGTTCTGTCTGTCCAGATAGATGGCACTTCAGTAATTGCTTTATTACTTTTAAAAGCTTTAACTGTTATTTCCATGGCTATTTCAAAACCTCCCTTGCTTTCAATGTTAATAGTATTTAACAATGCCTTATCATATAATTTGAAATTATTAGTTACATCGTGTGTTGGAATTGACCTAAACCAATAAAGTGACATACCCGCAATATATGATAGAGAACGCTTAAGCAAAGGACCTCCGAGTTGTTTGCCCCCCTTCATATAACGACTTCCACAAACCAAATCGGCACCTTCAACATATTTTTTATACATAGTATCTACTATGCTAAGGTCATCTGACAAATCGGCCATTGTCACCAATAATGGCCCATCTTTAACATAATCAAAGCCGCTTAATATGGCATTAAGGGCGCCTCTACCTCGTGTATTTTTATATAGAATTAAATTTTTATCAATCTGCTGATATTTCCTTACAATAGGCAAGGTGGTGTCCTCGTCGAAATCATAAACCACCACCAAGATATGCTTAGTTTTAATATTCTTGGCTATCTGTTCATAAAGTATGGGGAAATTTACTGCTTCATTGTAAACCGGAACAATTATATGCAGTAATTTTTTTCTAGATGTTACCATATTTGATTTGTTCGGTAATCCAAGGTATTACTTCATCAAGCATTTCGTCTAGGGTTGTAGTAGCTTCATAACCCAACAATTTCTTGGCTTTCGAAACGTCCGGTATGCGTTTTTGTACATCATGAACAAAAGGTTTATCTGAAACATATCTAAAGGGTTTACCTTGATTAATTATATTCCATATCTTTTCGGCCAATTCCAGCACGGAAGTCGATTGTGTTGTTGATAAATTAAAATCATTATTTAATGCTTCTCTTTTCTCGACACATAATCTTATGCCTCTTGCTAGATCGCCTCCGTATGTATAATGTCGGATTTGGTTGCCTTCTCCTAGGATATGCAATGGGTTCTGACCTTTGATAATTTTTTGAACTAAGTCTGGGACAACATGGCTCATCGCCAATTTTACATTACCAGAATAAATTTCTTTGTCATTAAGGGCTCGCTTCTCGCCTACGCCTACACAGTTGAACGGTCGAATTATGGTATATGGTAACTTATATTGCTCAAATCCCCCTCTAGCAAAATACTCACAAGATAATTTCTGAAATCCGTATGTGGAAATTGGTGGAGGTGAAGTGTTTACGGCTGTTTCGGGGGTTGGGAAGTTGTCAGTAGACTCATAAACCATTGAGGATGACAAGACAACAATTTTCTTTAGGTGCCTATTCTTAAAGGCCCATAGTGCAGCATCAAACGTAGATGCGGTTATCCGCTCATTTTCAGCTAACAAGTCATAAGCATACTCATGAAAATATGAAATGCCACCAATCATCGCAGCTCCGGAGACAATAACATCAGCATCGTGTACTGTCTTTTTCATTAACTCAGCGTCTTTTGCGTCCCCTTCTATGAAAATATAGTTAGGATGCTTGTCATAGCTCTTCTCAACCTTGCCATACTTAGAATAATTATCAACGCCAATAACCTCATGACCACTGTTAAGTAGTTCGCCGATCGCATAACCTGCTATAAATCCAGCAGCACCTGTCCACACCACTTTCACTTGATTAGCCCTCCTTTATCATAAAAATTCCAGACATCTATAACTGGTTTATCTTTCCAGTCTATGTCACGATATAAACTGTGAGGTGTTGCTAGAATTATAATGTCAGCTTTTTTCTTTATATAATCTATGGTTACAAATCTGGGATCTTTGATATATGGGTCGTTACATAATACAAGAGCTGCTTCTACCTCAAGTTCTTTTTTTAGCTTATAGGATAAACTTTCTCGAGGATCGTCATTGTCGGCCTTAAAAGCCATTCCAAGCAACCCAACCGCACTATGAGCAAGATCATATTTCTTTTTGATTGAATCGACTATAAAGCCAGGAAGACCTTCGTTTACTAGCATGGCGGCATGACCAAGGAAAAAATTGTTACTGCTGAATGCCGAAAGTTGCATAGTATCCTTGAAAAGACATGGTCCTGCGGCCAAGCCAGCTTTAGCAAAAGATCTTAGACGTGGATAGTCTTCGGTCATAGCATTATAAACATTATAGAAATCAACACCGCTAGAATTAGCTATCATATAAAACTGATTAGATATGGCAAAGTTAATATAACGCCAGGTGTTTGTGAAAAGCTTAGCAAGTTCAGCCTCAATAGGTTGAGCAATTATGATTTTTGTGGTCAGTGTCTTAAACAAATCTTTGGCTCTTTGTGTAGCTTCAGGCGTACAACCCGCTATAATTTGGGGTAACTCATAAAGCTCGGTCAATGCATGACCTTCGACAATACGTTCTGGACAAAATGCTACATCCGTGATTTTGCCTTTCCTCTCTAGGTATGCTTTTACTTTGCCTGTCACTCCAGGGTATAGAGTGCTTCGCATAATTAACAATTGATCATCATTTAAATAATTCTCTACCTCTTTAATTGCATGTAGAATTTCACCGACCTTTGGATTAAGATGCTCGTCCACTGGAGTACCAATGACAAGCACAACAATATCAACATCCTGAATAAATTCTTGTTTATTAGTAGCTAATAATTGTTTGTTTTTAATTACTCTTTGTAAAACGTTTTCTGCTCCTTCTTCTTTGAAGGGCATGTTTCCTTTATTAATATTAGCTATTGCTTTTTCATTAATGTCATAAAGTACAACTTTTTTACCCCTGTCCGCAAAGGCCAAACCTAGAGGTAGTCCAACGTGCCCACACCCACCGACTATACAAATATCATATTTTGTACGCATATTTTATATCTCACAACTTTTAAAGTAATTAAATTGATTAAATATTATCATGGTTCTTGACTGTCAAAAACTTAGAAATATTATGTCATTATCTTGAAAGCCACTTAATTGATATATTACTAACGCGTGAAACATAATTGCTATTGGCTATAAACTCAATACTTAAAGCAGTTCCGTTTGACTTACCATGACTAAACAAGTTTGAGAACTGCTGCCAATCATAGGGCAAAGGGTTAATTAGAAAACCTTGCGATAGATTAGCGGGCACGATACGAAACGAAACAACCCCTTCTTTGTAAGCTACCGCTATGTTTATTGTTGGTGAACGCAACAAAAAATCCTCTAGCTTAATCAACATACTTGTCTTATAAGATGCGGACAGAAACACAAAATCTCCCTTTGGAGCATTTGGTATCTTAATCCAGTGGTTCCATATGGCTGTTTGTCTGCCTAAGACTTTTAGGGGTCTGGTTGGCGGTTTAAAAATCTTCTTTAAAAGTATCAGTTGGCTATTCGATGATGCAACCGCTGAATACTTCTGTAGAATTGTGTCTACGGTTCTTGGCTCATCCCATAAGACATTTCTTCCGTCTATGCTGCTGGTGTACGAATTTACATTTCCGAGAATATTTTGCCAAACAATATATTCAGGGGCTCTTTTGGATTTAAAATAGCTGGTATTTAGGTTATCGAAGTATGGGCTATAGCTTTCAAACGAAAAAGGAGATGGTCTGGGTTTCCAGTTAAGATTATTGGCAGCAACGATTGAAGCCTCCCAAGGATAAATGTCCACCCCTGCACCTCCAATAATTTTTCTAAAATTGTTGGGTAACACATCTCCGGCAAGCAAAACTTGACTTTCTTGTTTCCATGTATTTCTTTCTGCAGAAATTTGTAAAAATTTTACTGTATTGAGTTGCTTCAAATTATTAATAGGTGATCCTATTAAGCCAACAATAGTTTGATTTGTGCTAAGTTTATTAAGCGGTGTAGCGATAACAGTAAAGGTTACTACAATAGCAATCATTGCCAATAATGCACTTATATCTATCCAGTTCTTTTTTAGCCTTGCGAACAACACCAATATGCCTATTGGGAATGTAAATTGTGCCAGAAAGATTATATGAGCATCTTGACGAACCACTGCATATTTCCAAGCAACAAATGCAGGAATGATCAGAAATAACATATTATGTGCTAAAGTTTTAGCTTTCGGTAAAGGTATAATAAACATTAACAAGAGCACAATTATAGCTAGAGCGCAAATAATTGTTGCATTAAAAGTACCCTGTTGTTGAAAAGACATAGCTCCAGAAAAACCGTAACTCATGATCCAGCCCGATTTTATATAGTCTAGAAAATTATTTATATACAGCGGGATAGTTAAGACAAAAGCAAACAAAAAATATAAGAATCCTACAAATATTGTTTCCTTCAATGTTCTGATTATGCTTTTAATTCGTTGGTGGGCAGGGCGAAGCTTTAAGGTGCTAAGCGGGAGACACAATAAAGCACCAAGGCTAGCAAATCCTAAGGTGAACTTCACATATAAGAATATCGCTGCCACTAAAGCTAGAGCTGCCAACAAAAGCTTCCTCTTGTAATATGGTAATTCAGACGAAACGAGCAAAAAACAATAAAGTAAAAATAAACTAAGGTAATTAAAATCTATACTTGACGAACTACCTACAGAAAAAGCATATGCCATAACAATGGCGATCGCATAGCCCCAAAGTTTCGATTTTAATTTACATAATCGCTTGATGAATAGATATATTCCGACACCTAGAGCAATAGAATATAATACCTGAGCCACAGAGGCCTGGACCATGTATTGGGGCAATAAGTCATGCGTTAAGTAGCCAAGCGGTCCATAGGTTGATATGAACTGATCTCCAAACGATAGATGCATGGAGATAGCCTTGTTGAAACCATAAACGAACGAAGGATCTAGTCCTGTGCTAACTGCTACTAGTGCAGGATGCAAATTAAAAAGCAGCGTAATGATACATATAATAACCACCATGGTGTAACGATTACCGAAGATTCTCCCCATGCTTACAGTAATTTTGTTTGTACTTTTGTGTTGTAATAGATTACCCATAAATAATCGGATCAATATCCTGCAAGATGGTTTTCTTTTAGAAATCTAAGTTCGGGCCTAACAACATTAGGAATAGGATAAGTTAATTCTAAACAGCTATTGCTTGGATTAGATTTATTGGTGCATGTTTTGACATTCTGGAGCGCAATAGAACGTTCAATTAAACCAATATCGCCCATTTTGTAGCTTGATAATATTAGAAACATACTAATTATTAAGACGCTGGCAATATAAATTGCTTTTCTTCTTGCGGCTTGTCTGTCCTCCAATACTATCAAGCTTAGAATAGTAATACTTATAATATATAATACCGATAAAGTAGTATAGCGACTAGCTAGAGCTTCGGGTATACCTAGAAAAAGTCTGCCAATCGTAATTGTTAGACCACTTAATAGACTAAGCATGGCTATGCTCAGCCATGGTATGTACTTGCGTAAATGTTCTCTGTCTTTCCACACAAAAATAATTAGAGCCGGGAAACAAGCTAATAATGCGCCTCCTGCTAATATTGCTGTAGTAACATTCTGTGTTCCATAGCCTATTGGACCGCTTAGATACGCCAAGAAGAAACCAACAAACCTTAGGATATGATGTGAAAAGAATGTAAGTGTAAGATTGTCACTATGAATAGGAATGCTATAATGATAATAATAAAACGCGATAGTCAATGCTCCAGTTATGGCCCAAACGAGTTTGTATTTTTTTGATTGTTTAACAGCTATAAGCACAAAAAACCCCACTATCCAAGCCACAACACCAGAAGACAAAGAGTATGAAGCAACTATCCCCGACAAAATCGCAAGTAAAAAGTATACTTTTTTATTTTTATCATCATTATTTGTATTCTGTAGTATTAAAAAAAATAGCGACGATATCGTGCCTAAGACACACATAAACCATTCTAGTTGCCACCCCCACAACCAGTTCTCCCATTGTATTGTAGAAAAGAACCATAATGCCGCTAAAACAGCCGCGATTACAGATATAAACAATTTATTAAAGGTCCTTTTTATTAAAAACGCTAATATGATAGCTGTAACAAACGCAGTACAAAAATTTATAAGCAATTCAGATAAAATATTCCAATGGGTTAGATATGCGTTCAGCATTAAAACAGTTAACGGGAAAAGGATGCGATGCTCATTATATTGATGCCACAAATTAAAGAAAGTAAGGGTATGATTATCCATTTTTTGTAAGAGGGGTACCATGCTCCACTGGTCCCAAAAAGGAGTATTTATACCAAATCGAAGAATCATAGACAACAAAAAGGCTGCGCTCAGTAAAAAGGGCAAATATATAATGTTTTTCCGGCTAAAGTCTTTAACGGTTTGGAGTTTCATTGAAGATACTGATAATTATAATAAGGCTGTAGTGGGTTTGCTTAAAATTTTATTTATAACAATCACATTGCTCTTTATAAAAAATAAGTTTTGGTAGCTCTACATCCTTTGTTATTATTGAATCAGCTTATGTTAATAAATTACGCTAAAAAAGAGTTGTCGATAGCCATATTTATAATACTACCAGTAGTACTTGCTTTGTCGCTATCCACAAACACTTCTTTAGCTAGTGCTGGTAGCACCTTTACTGTAACCAATACTAATGACAGTGGTTCTGGGTCGTTAAGACAGGCAATTCTTGACTCAAACAGTTCTCCGGGCAGTAATATTATTGACTTTGACATAGGCAGCGGTCTAGTTCAGATTATTCCCACCTCCCCCTTGCCCGCTATAACTAACACCGTAACCATTGATGGTACAAGTCAACCAGGATACTCTGGCACGCCTTTGGTGGAAATAAGTGGTAATGGCGCCGGATCTAATGCTATCGGTCTATATATAACCGGCAGTGGTCAAGGAAGCGTGGTTAAAGGATTAGTTATAAATAACTTCAGCGCACAAGGCATATTTATTGATACAAGCAATGTAACAATTCAAAACAATTATATTGGGTTAGATCCATCCGGAAACACCAAAGAGGCTAATGGTGGAGACGGTATTGGAATATTTTCCGGCACATCGGCA
>DAHXLX010000016.1 GCA_027365775.1 Candidatus Saccharimonadota bacterium
AAAACAAAAATTATTGTCAAGTTTAATCTGGCGGGCCCGACCGGATTCGAACCGGCGATCTCCTCCGTGACAGGGAGGCGTGATAGGCCTCTTCACTACGAGCCCAATTAATTACAGCGGTAATAATACCAGACCCTCCACTAACTAACAAATAATGGGCCCTTACTCACTACATCGAGGACACTTCGACTAAAGTAATAACTATGTGGGACGTAGTACAGAATTTAGCTTGTGTTATACGGTTTAGTATCTGGTGTGGCCTACGGAAGCGGTAGTCATTGATCCAATAATTAATCTGACTCCCTAGTTTAGCCACAGTGTCAGCGCTGACTCCTCGTCCAGCATTCCTGTTGCAGTATGCCGATCAGGTTTTATACAGGTGGTTTGTCTTTGGGTGTATGTGGTCTGACAAAGTACCGGAACACTGCTGCTTGTTTTGGGTAGGTATAGGCCTGGTCAAAGTTATCGCTGTCATCGTTGACGATGAACGCTTGAGAACCAAAGATCATAACGGCCATAATTAGGGTATCTTGGCCCCATACTTGGTGCGGGTGGGGAGAGTCGAACTCCCGTCTCGGCCTTGGGAAGGCCATATAATAGCCGTTATACGACACCCGCTTAATGGTGGAGCCACCTGTCGGGATCGAACCGACGACCTACACGTTACGAATGTGTCGCTCTACCAACTGAGCTAAGGTGGCACGATACCGGGTAATTATAGCAAAAGCTGTTAATATAGTTAGGATACATATGGCAGCTGTAAAAACATATTTCCACGATCATTTTGTTTTGTTCCTACTTACGGTCAATGTATTTCTGGCAATTCTCGCCGCCATACTTGTCTTTTTAAGACTTTCGACGTCCAGAGGCAATAATTTTATTGTGCAGTATCGATCAAACCTTGGGGTTAATGCGTTTAAGACTGGAAGTGTAACTGAGATCATTGGTTTTGGCATTTTCGCGCTGTTAGTTCTAGGGATAAATATTCTGATGAGCATAAAGACATATAAAATTCACCGGTACTTGGCGATTACCATACTTAGTCTGGGTATCTTATTAATTGCTTTGGATATAATAATCAGCAATTCATTATTAGTGCTGCATTAATCTCAAACAAGATGAAAGACATTGAGATTCCATACGAAAAAGACCGCCATGGTCACTACCGTTTTTTTGAAATTCTTCCCGGCAGTCTAAGCTGGTTGCTCTTGCTTATGCCGATTATCCTTAGTTTTATTAATATAACGGTAGCAGTTATTTTTGTACTCGCATATCTTCTAATTTATTTCGTGCGATCTATAGGTTTTAGTGTTGGTGCGCTAAGAGGTTACAGGATTATGAGACAGCATCTTAAACTAGACTGGACAATACTAGTCAAAGATGTTGAGAACGGTTATATCACTAAAGACGATGGCGTACGCCGTCCCCAATGGCACCGGGATAACATCGATCGCCTGTCGACGTCCTCCAACCCATTTAAACCATCAGATATTATGCACGCGGTTATTATCGCCACGGTGAATGAGAGCAGAGAAGTGCTTGAGCCGACAATTAAATCAGTCATTGACGGGGAACAAGACAATAAGAAATTAATACTTGTCATGGCTTACGAGGGCAGGGCAGGCAAAAATACCGAACAGAGAGTCAACGAACTTGTTAGAGACTACCGACATTATTTTTTTGATGCCTTAGCATATTGTCATCCGGCCAATATTCCCGGTGAGGTTATTGGAAAGGGCGCCAACATTACCTGGGCCGGTCGACAGTTAGAAGGTTATCTGAAGGAGAAATCCATTGATCCGAAGCAGGTTATAGTAACAACATTGGATGCGGATAACCGTCCGGATAAAAGATATTTCCTAGCTGTTGATTATTTATTTTGTATTGTTCCTGATCCACTTAGGGCTTCATATCAGCCACTACCGATGTTTACCAATAATATCTGGGACGCCCCAACAATGATGCGAGTTATTGCCACCGGTAACACCCTATTTTATATAGTCGGTACGACCAGACATCACCGGTCACGCAATTTTTCGGCTCACGCTCAGTCGATGCAAGCATTAATTGAAATGAATTTTTGGAGCACTCGGACAATCGTAGAAGACGGCCATCATTTTTGGCGCAGCTACTTTCATTTCAACGGCGACTATCGGGTGTACCCTTTGAGTATTCCTGTTTATCAGGATGCTGTGCTGGCGGATGGGTACCTTAAAACTATCAAAGCACAATTTATCCAGCTGCGCCGATGGACTTACGGCGCGTCAGATGTAGCTTACGTGGCAGACAAAGGTTTCTTCCATAAAAATTCAATACCTAAAAGTGACCTTATCGCTAAATTTATGAATTTACTAGAGGGTCATGTTACATGGGCCACGGGCACTATACTGGTTTTTGGCGCAGCTTTTATACCTCCGTTGATTCACCCGCAAAGCTTTGCCGCCAACGAGCTACCATTAATTGTTAGTCGTATCCAAAAAATCGGACTTATCGGATTGTTAGCGTCAGTATATGTGTGCTTGGTAACTTTACCCCCTAGGCCATCACGATATCGCAGACACAGGTCGATTCTTATGGTAGTCCAATGGCTGCTTACGCCATTTACGGGCGTGGCATTCGGATCATTGGCGGCTTTTAATTCGCAGACAAGACTAATGTTCAAACGATATCTTAGTAAATTCGATGTTACTGAAAAAGCGGTAGTGGTTGGTAAGGGTGATATAGTATCATCTGATGCTGATCCAGGAAGCCACTAAATACCATGAATAGCTCGGTATAACATACCGGCAGTTGTGTCAAAACGATTCAAGGCAACAAAAGTAGCTTCTTTGATGACAGTTTTATCAATCTTAATACTGGTGTCAGTACTACGTTGCAATCTGGCCACAATGGTATCGGTAATGTTTATTGCGTCTGAAGCAGCATTCGGTCTGTGCCTTAGACATTCATGAATACTAATCACCAGTTTCTCAACTAAAAATTTTGAATCGATACCAGTTAATTTGTCTGTTACCATCCACGCACTTGCCAGGTCAACAGTTTCGTCGGTAGTAAAGATTGCATGACAGTTTAGGCATTCACGTCTTCTCCATACTTGATTGTATTGTTTTTTCCAGCGCGAATTTACAACTTTGGTTTTAGCATTGCAGTATACACATACCATATCAATATATTGACATAAGGGAATTAAAAAACCTAGTGCATAACTGTCATATTATTGGGGATAAAAAAAGAAGACCCAGTCTTTCTGGGTCTTCTAATAAATCGTTGCCCCTTATCGAGGGCGCCGTACTCTATCTGTAGGCTTGGACACCAGGTCTTCATAGAACAGCTGGAACGACCCAAGCACGCTTGTTTTTACGGTACTCAAAACCACACTTGTCCCGTTTAACTGAACAATATTAACCAATCGGAGCATAATATGTCAATAGTCAACTAATCAGCCTGCTTGATTAAACAGATACGGAAGGCTATAGTTACATAAGTTTAAATTAATAATAAACGGGCGGTTAGCTCATTTGGCTAGAGCGTCGCATTGACGTTGCGAAGGTGATAGGTTCAAATCCTATACCGCCCACCATAAAGCTCCCGGCAAGGGAGCCTCTGTTTTTTAGGCAATATTTCATATATGATATAGACTATCATTTGTTTTCCACATGGATGT
The DNA here is from genome assembly GCA_027365775.1 of Candidatus Saccharimonadota bacterium. Classification (GTDB taxonomy): domain Bacteria; phylum Patescibacteriota; class Saccharimonadia; order Saccharimonadales; family UBA4665; genus JAJZWH01. The sequence goes on from DAHXLX010000016.1 coordinate 3,665, forward strand.
ATGTATATAATACAGCAAACATATGCTAGCCATATAATACTATCCTTGCTATGATAGTTCTTACAGGTGAAGTTTTGACGAGAATGTTTTCCCGCTCAGTAAATGAGTTAAGTGGTTGAATGAAGTTGCGAGATCATTCAACCACTTTTTGTTTTAACTATTTAAGAATGCTACAGTTACGGATATGGATAATAACAAGAGTCTATTGCCTATGCGGCACAGCTTGGCACACATCATGGCAGCGGCCGTGCAACGGCTATGGCCTACAGTTCAGTTTGGTGTAGGACCTGCCACCGACGACGGGTTTTATTACGATCTGATTATTCCTGACTATACTTTAGTCGCTGATGATTTAAAAAAAGTTCAATCTACGATGGATGAAATAATCAAGGCTGATTATCCCTTCGAGACATATAGTTTGCCTATAGACGATGCTATTCAATGGGCAATCACCAACAACCAACCTTTTAAAGTCGATCTTCTTAATGACTTAAAAAGATCAGGCACTACAGTTGCTAGGCAATTAAGCAAGGATGAGTTGGGTAGTGTAACAGATGATGTAGCCAAAGTTGAGTCAGTATCTTTTTATAAGTGCGGTGAGTTTGTCGATTTGTGCAGGGGACCACATGTTGCTTCAACCGGCAAAGTTGGAGCATATTATCTGCTTAGGATCAGTGGTGCATATTGGCGTGGGGATATTAACCGACCGCAGCTACAAAGAGTCTATGGAATTGCTTTTTCCGAACAAAAAGAAGTTAGTGAATATATAAACAGACTGGAAGAGGCAAGAGCAAGAGACCACCGAAAACTTGGTCGGGAATTGGATCTGTTTGTTATTTCTGACTTAGTCGGTCCAGGGTTACCGCTTTTTACTCCCAGAGGTACGGTTCTAAGGAATCAACTTATTAATTTCTCGGAAGAATTACAACGGCGTGGTGGATATTATGAAGTATGGGCGCCACATATGAGCAGGGTAGATCTATATAAGAAATCTGGTCATTATGATAAATATCCTGAACGGTTTGAGGTTAGCAGCATCGAAACGGAAGACGAGTTTATGCTGAAACCTATGAACTGTCCGCATGTAATACAGATTTATTCTTCCAGACCACGAAGCTACCGTGATCTGCCACAAAGGTATATGGAGACTACGACTATGTACCGCGACGAAAAAAGCGGCGAGCTTCATGGGCTTTCCAGGGTTAGGTCCCTAACCCAGGATGATTCGCACGCATTTGTGCGTCATGATCAAATAGAAGAGGAGCTCCGGTCGATACTTGGCATGGTAAAACAAATGTATTTAGTTCTAGATATGCCGTTAAGTGTAGATTTGTCTTTTCGGGATGATAGCGATCGATACTTTGGCGAAAAAGCGCTATGGTCGGAAGCTGAGTCGATCATCGAAAAAATAGCCAAGCAAGAACGACTGGACTATAAAGTAGTCAGGGGCGAAGCTGCTTTTTACGGACCCAAGATTGACATATACGTAAATGATGCGTTGGGCAGAAAGTGGCAATGTGCAACGGTGCAACTTGACTACGTACAACCGGAAAGGTTTGATTTAACCTATACTGCAGCCGATGGATCGCAAAAACGTCCAGCAATGATTCATAAAGCTATATTAGGCTCCATCGAACGGTTCTTGAGCGTATATATTGAACATACCGCCGGCAAGTTTCCGGTTTGGTTGGCACCAGAACAAATCAGAATAATAACTTTGAACCAGGATGAACCGACACTGGCGTTTGCCCAAAACATCGTTGA
>DAHXLX010000018.1 GCA_027365775.1 Candidatus Saccharimonadota bacterium
GTTGTCAATACCTGTTGGGCATTAATCTATGTGGTTTTGTTTTTGCCGTTCGTCAGGGCGGCTATGTCGCAATCCATGGCTGATAGGTTGCCGCTGAACAAATTTAAGATGCCGTCTGAGGATGTGGCTAATGAGCCGGTCTGAGCTAAGTATTAATTCCGACAACCGGTTAGCCAAACTGTTTTGGATACTGTTAACGCTGGCCGTAATCGTCTTGAGCGGCCTGGTGCTTAGTCATAGCGGAGTTAATTATCGCGAGCAACAGAACTTGGCTTTAGCCAAATCAAACTTCGCTGGCTTATTGCATCGGCAATTGTCTAGCGATGATCCTATGCCGCTGTATTACCTGCTCATCCACGGCCTAGCTAAAATCCATTTCTCAAGTTTGGCCGACATGCGCGAACTGTCGCTCTTCGCCGTGATTCTAGCCGGTTTCGGCGGTTATTTTGTCGGTTACCGGGCAACGGAAGACAAACGGGTTGGGTTGCTGGGCGGCCTGCTGATCGGTCTGTCACCGTTTATGGTTTGGTTCGGCAACCGGGCAGCTGTTTATACGTTGTTGGCGCTGTTAACATTGATAAATTTATATTTTTATATCGGACTGCTTAAGCGTAAGAATTGGAGTTGGCCGGGATATATCATGTCTTCATTGGTTGCGCTTGGCTTTCATTTCTTCTTCATTACGGTATTGCTGTCTGAGACGGTTTTTTATTTCCTGAACTACCGTCGTTTCCGTAAACGGGATCTTTACATCATGGGCGCCAGCTTAGCGACCTATATTGCTGGTTTGGCGGCCTGGATAGCCGTTTCCAACCATCAAACTGGAATCTGGCAACATCTGCCCTTCACGTCCCGCCCGTCGGCGACCAATATCTTCATTATTTTTACTCAGTTCCTATTCGGCTTTCAATCGGTGCTAATAACCACTATCATCATGTCATTGTGGCCGTTGTTGGTGATAGTAGGCTTGCTGGCTGTTCAGAAGTATGTAAAACCACCGCCTGCAATCCGTTATTTTGCTCTTTTGTCATTCGGCATTGTGCTGTTTATGTTCGCCTATAGCTGGATATTCAGACCATTGTTCCTAGCCAGTTACCTGATTGTCTGTTTGCCGCCATTTATGCTGCTGATCAGCTGGTATTTAATCGCATTTGATTTAAAGTCTCTGTCTTTTTTCCGCTATGTGTTGCTGTTTGGCATGCTCGTGTTGCTAACGCTTGAGCTAAGCAATCCCAAGAAAGCCATTCAACAGGATTACTTGGGCGCGCCAGTATCGACTGTCGCTGTCGGCAATCGTATCCAGCCCGACGGCAGCTAATAAACGCGGTTGCTACCAGCCGGCATTTAGCGCTAGCTGTTCGCCGTATTGCGGCCACCAGGTTCCGGCTGCCGGACCGCCGTTGCAAGTACCATCGGATTCACCAGGGACTTTGATCCACAGAAAGTAGTCCACCAACGGGTTGCCGGTATTGGCAGTAGGCTGTTGTCCGAGTGCCATGCCGGGAGGGTTGCACCACTGGCCGTCCGATCCGTTGCCATTCCGGCTGGTATCGATCACGAAATGCTTGTTGCCGATTGCCCGGGATATTTGTTCGCCGTAAGCGATGTTCTGGGCGGTGGTATAGAAATTGGATACGTTTAAGCTAAAACCGTTGCTATTGGCTACACCGGCTTCGGACAGTCGCTGGGCAATCGTCGTGGGACTGTTCCAGCCCGGGTTACCGGCATCGATGTATATCTTTGCTGCCGGGTCGGACCTTAACTTGTTAACCGCATAGCTTATCAGTTGATAACGCGAAATTTGACCACTGCTGGTCAGGCAGGATATTCCAGCCAGCGCATCCGGCTCAACGATGATGATCGCTGGCCGGCCATTAAGTCCGTCGTACACCTGGTTGACCCAGGCTTCGTATGCCGACGGCGATGCTGCCCCGCCGGAAGAATAACCGCCGCAATCACGGTCAGGGATGTTATAGAGAACCATTACTGGGATTTGATTAACGTTAGCGGCGGCGGTCAGTAAATTGTTGACGTCCGTTTCGACATTCACATTCCAGTTGCCAAACCAGCTGGCCGTAGGTTGGGCTGCCATCCTCATCATCACTCGTTTCATCGTCGGATCGGTAGTGCTATTGGCGGTTTGGGCAGCGTTGCTGTTTGGACTTACATATAAGCGCAAATTATTGGTGAGTGATGATTGGTTTGTGGCAACAGCGTTTTGGGCTTGGTTAACATAAATCTGTACGCCGCTGTAATAGCGTTGTCCGGTGGCGTTAACGACAGCAACTACGGTGATCGTGTATGGCAAACCCGGTTTTTGCCAATTCCAATTGGCAAAACTGATAGCAGCCTCTTTGCTGTCAGCGCCGTCCGGACTGTTACCCATCCAGTTCCAGGTACCGTTATCCACATACCAGAACATCTGATACTGATTAAGGCCATAGCCGTTTAAACGGGCGGTTAGATTTGTGCTGGACAAGGTCGTGAACTGTTCCGGCGCAAGAATAGAAATGCTTGGTTGGGGGCTAACGGAGGACAGTTTGATCGTGTTGGCTGATATACCGGTTTTGATTAACCCTAGTATGGCGATTAACAGTAAGGCGATACCTAAGGGGCGGTTTATAAATTTTGAAGTTGTGAATTTGTGTTTGGGTCGTTTGCCTAGTCGGCGTTGATAGTTACCCACCTGTCCTCCATGGTGTACACAAGCAAATAATTTATACGATTTGGGTGGCCGTATGCAAGCGTTATTCGACTAAAATGTCGCCAATATATGGGGTAATATGGACCGTTGTATTATATGTTACTGACAATTAAATTATTATCTTCGAACCGTAACTAATGCCCGCCCGGGGCCCGAAAATTGCAGATTAACGCTTTGACTATCGTGTCCACTAAAACTGTTTTTTAAACAAGGCACATTGGGAACGGTATATTGCCAACTGATGCCCGCTGGATCGAAAAAAGCAAAACCGTTAGCGGCATAATGAGGTGTGCGCCATCGGCTCGTTATTAGTATTCAGCCCGACTGGCAGCGAAATTGCTAAGTAATTCAATTTACCGTCCAATAGCTGACGGACGTATAGTGACGGGTGCATATTTTTGCCTATCGTTCAGTAGCCGCTACCGTCATGCATAAACAATGTTAGTGCATTAAGGTCTGGCGACGTAAAAGCCGGCGACGCCGTTGCCGGTAACTGCACCGGCTTGTTTGTCGCCGACATAAAAATACAATGGTTTAGTTTTATAGGTGAACTGAATTTGTCCGGTATCCGTTCGTTTGATGGTGCCAACGTTCTGAGGCAAGTTTGTTGTCGATCCGTTGTCGATGTATGGTGGCCACAAGCTAAGACAGGAGCCTGTGCAAAAGCTGATGTTGCTTTTATCCTGGCTATATGTATAGAGGGTCTGCCCGTTTGGGTCGGTGAGATACTGGCCCTTTATGCTTGAGCTGGTTCTTGTTTTCAGGACCGAGTTATTGATGGATGCGTTACTCAATATGGTGTGTGACGGATTGACTGCTGTCGGTTTGCTGGAATTATTAAACAACTCATAGCCGCCAACAGCCAGTCCGGCAACAATTATGATAGCGATTATAATGCCTACTGGTTTATTGTTCATTCCTGTACCTCATCGATTTAATTAACTACGATTATAGCCGGTTTTATATTTTATATAAGACCTACAAAATCAGTTAATCCGAAGTTGGCTTAAATTTGGATTAGCAGCCATTCTCTGGTGGTGTGTATCGAGATATTCGATTTTCGATTACAGTTTCAACTGGCCCGTACTGGTCAACTGCTCACTGCTGTGATGTTGTCTTGAGTCCGGGTTGATGAACAATAATATTTTTATTGTGGCCGAGTGATTGATGTTGCAACTGATCCGAGTTGATTGATTTACTTGAGCCGGCTTTTCGGCTTGGCGATCTGACTGATATGCTAACACTGTTGCCATACCATGCAGCCCGGACTATGAATTGATTGCTGATTAACCATATGTTATCTCAAGTCAGATAATTATTATTAACATAGTCTGCGCTTATGCCGTTGATGACGGAGCTATAGCCCATTTGCTTTAATATCTGGATGGCAAAACTTGAACGTTTTCCACTCTGACAATAAACAATTAATTCAGCCTCCTTGTCGATGTGGTTTAGTGGAGTCCGGCCGGATATGAGAATCGAGCATGGAAGATTAACCGCACCGTTTACGTGTCCTGATTGAAATTCTTCAGGTTCGCGAACGTCTATGTACAGTCGTTTTTTGGCCATGTGTTTGAGTATAACAAATCAAACATTGGATCCAGCTGAATGAAAAATAGGAACCGGTATTAGTTTGCGGTGGATAATTTATAGCTGGTCGATTGTAATTTTACGTTGGCGGAGGTTTTGGCTGCGGCGTGCTTTTTGCTAATGCCTAGCGGGTTTTCGGACTCGAGCGTTAATATTTCTTGATGAAGCGAAGAGTTATTCTGCAACAGACCGGCAACGTCGGTACTGGACACGGTCAGAAATTTATTAGCGGCCTGTAGCAGCTGTGAGCTGCCGCTAATAAGTTCTGCCCGATTATTGCTATTAGTAGCGCTGATTATCGTTTGAAGTGCCGATTCCATTGCTCCCAGCGAGTTGATTAAGCTGGTGTTATATTGTACCAAATAGCTTGGTGGCTGTAAGTCCTTGAGAGTAGTTATGAGTGCGGAAACCGATGCAGCGGCTGATTGGTTATCGGTTAGAAATTTGCTTTGGCTTTGATCGGCTGAGATTGCATTAAATTCCTGGTCAATTGTTGGCATCTGGCTGTAGCCAATTTGATCGATGTTCTTAGCATAGGTGACAAGCGTCTGAAAATTAGCCAAAAACTGCCGGCTGTGATTAATATAGGTTTGCATGGCCGTGTGAATTGATTTGTCGTTACTGGTTTTGCTTAACAGCGACGGTCCGGGTAATATCGTTAATCTGTTCTCATTTGCCAGGTTATTTGTACTCGACTGAGCGGCGGCGATTGCGCTATTAGATGTCGCAAAATTACTTAGATCGGATTTATAAGTTGTGGTGTTGCTGGTGAATACCGGTAAGGCGAATGCTTCATAAGCTGCCAGCATCTTAGTTGCTTGTTGGTTATAAGCGGTAGTAACGCTGGAAATATATTTATTGTCAAAACTATTGGGCAAATACCAGGTGTAAACAATACCGGCCAAAATTATTAACACTACTGCACCAATTAACAGCGGCAACTTAAGCTTGGATTTTGATTTTACAACTGTAACCGCAGCGGTTGAGGTGATCGGGTTGGGGCTGGTAACCGGAGCGGTTTGATTAGCCCCTGCAACAGCTTGGTTGACCGGAGTTTGAGCCTGGATGTTCGGTAGCGGTTGATTGGAGGCTATGCCAGCCGCAGTATTGGCTGATGGCGACGGTTGTGTGTTAACCGTTGGCCGGATAACGACCGGCGGCATAAGGTTAGCGGTGGGAGGATTGCCGGATGGACTCTGACCGTTATTCGGTTGACTATTAGCTGAAACTGAGCCAGCGGCGGTTACGTCGTTGTTAGCTGCATTGCGGTTTGTGTTTGGATCTGTTGGGTACATGCTTATGCTTTTATGGTAACACTAGCATAGGTTAACTTCATTATCAATTATTTTTAGGAGTTTAAGTTCGGGTGATGTTGCCAGTTGCTAAATTTGCATCTAGTGTTAAGTTATTAATTTAAGCTTGTAATCTTAATAGCCGTAAGTGGGTATGGGCGGTAATGCCTGCAACTTAAATGAACCGGCTGTTGATATAAACATTTATCGCAGCCTGATAGATTTCATTAAGACAAAGCATGTGGCGATAAACGAGTTTAGCTCCGGAGGTAGTCATTGGTAAGGCAGTTCATGATGCGATTGGGCAGATACCTATTTGACTATCACGTAGCGTGAAAGTTTCAATAAACAGCAATGAACATGATTTTATGAATATGAAAACTTCACAACCGATTAAGTGGTGTTCATGCTTGCTAAGGTATGCTGATTATCTAATTGGCTTTGCTTAGCCGTTGCTGAACTTGCTTGAAGCATACACTTCAAAAATTACGGAGAATCCGGCTATAGTGCAATCTTCGATTAACTTTAGCGGCGATTATGTATCGGCTAGCGGCAGGCGCTATAGGCTATAGCTGATCTTGACGTTATGAATGGTTGTCCTGAGAAGATCGGCAGATGTAAAACAATGATGTTATTTATTAACCGGGCCCAGTGCGGATTAGTATCTTGGTCTTGTCTCATGGTACGGGCTAAATCCGACTTTATTGACTGCTAATACTTAGTGCACTACCATAAGGCACCCCGCAGTAGTCAATAAGTCTGGTTATCGCATCATGTATTCCATATACCGTTAAGTGGGCGGCCATAATATAGTTTTCTATAAATTCTTGGTCGGTTGCATTGTTCAGTTCTGCGGCAACACCAACAAAAAGTCGGTCCTTACGTAAATCTCTACAATTATGTTCTTGTGCCACAATCGTGATCGTCCTATGATTACAAAACCTGCCCGGCCATATATACACGCCGCCGCCATTCTCGTCGGGCGGTGCGTATATAGGGTACTCTTTTACCTCCCAGTCTCTCAGGTATCGAAGATATTCTCTTGGAATATTGTCTAGAGGTAAACGAACCGCTTCATTCATAATTTAAGATAGTATAACGTAAATCATTATTTCAAGCACCTCTGATACGTATTGTGCCGGTTATAGTTGAAACGGTTAAGTACTTTACCTGCTTTTATAGTGTATGCTAAAATTGTCATATGAAATATCCATCATTTGATCATTTTTTCATGACGCTAGGCAACAGACATCGGGTGCGCATGCTGCAGCTGCTTAACATCGAAGGCCCGCAGAGTGTGAATTCTATTGCCAAGGCTTTAGACATGGAACAGTCCGCGGTATCCCACAGTCTTAAGCATCTGTTGCAATGTCATTTTGTCACTGTAAAACAGGACGGCAAAGAACGGATTTATGCGATCAACCAAGACACCGTTGCCCCGTTGTTTCGTCAGATCAGGCGGCATATCGAAAAATATTGCGTGGAGGGTTGCGAACATTATTGGGAAACTGAAAAGGAGGCTCATTATGATTACCAACGTTAAGCTATTAAAAAAAGAAACCATCGCCAGAGACACCATGGCATTCTATTTTGAAAAGCCGGCGGGTTTTGAATTCCGCGCCGGTCAATTTGCGGATTATACATTAATCAATCCTCCGGAAACCGATGAAGAAGGCAATACTCGCGGCTTCTCATTTATAACTGCTCCTTTCGAAGCCAACATCGGTGCCGCTACCCGGATGCGCGATACGGCATTCAAGCGGGTACTGAAGGACTTAGCTATCGGCGACGAAGTCAAACTGGACGGTCCGTACGGCGACTTCACGCTTCACAAGACCGAATCAACTCCGGCGGTATTTATTATTGGCGGTATCGGCGTGACTCCGGTCCGCAGTATGGTCGCTCAAGCTGCGCACGATAGAACTCAACACAAGATAATCCTGATCCACGCCAATCGAATTCTGGAGGATGCCCCCTTCAAACTTGATTTCGAGCGATTGGCCGAGCAAAATCATAATTTCCGATATATACCGGTGGTGACAGACGAAGCACCGACAACTAGCAAGCTTGAACATGGTCGTGTGGATGAGGCGATGCTAAAACGATACATAGCTGAGTTGAACTCCCCGATCTACTATTTATCCGGGCCAGAAGCTATGGTTAAGGCCATTCGTCAATTATTGGTCGGGCTCAAAGTCAATGAGGATAATATTCGGACAGAAGAATTTGCGGGATATTGATCAATAAACAGAGTTACAAACAAACTTATCGGGAAGCTCCGAAGAAAGGCTTTAGAGCATGAAAGGCGTCGAGAATCTAAGCCAACAACTGCCAAATTCAACTGTTTATCGAGCTGCTAAATGTGGTAAACTTTGCCTACTCAAGCGGTTAACTGAGCGGACTAGGTTTGATTTTCTACACCGATGCAAGTCTCGGCTTAAGTCACTGCCTGGAATTTTGATTGCGCCAATCGTGGGCGACAGCCGATCTCATTGCCGTACCGGCATTCGTTCAACCGGACAGCATGTCCGCAAACCGATTATGATTACGTTCTGTTGCCGGACAATGCTGCAGCGGTTACAAGAAGTTTTGTTTGGCGGTTTGGCTTGGCAGCACATAGATTATTCAGGCGGTCAATATGACTGTCCGAATTAAACGAGTCTATAATAAGCCCTCTGTCGATGACGGGAAACGCATCCTTATCGATCGGTTGTGGCCAAGAGGCTTGACCAAAGATAAGGCTAAGGTTGATTTATGGCTGAAACAGATTTCGCCCAGCGCTGAACTGCGTCAATGGTTTGGCCATGACCCAAACAAATGGCATGAATTTCAAAAACGCTATATCCGTGAACTTGATGCGAATGCTGAGAATGTCGAGACACTGCGGGAGTTGGTCAAAGCAGGCCCGGTCACACTGGTTTATGGGGCTAAGGATGAACAGCATAACGATGCGCTAGTCCTAAAAACATATCTACAAAAGTGACTGGACGTTATGCACGAAGTTGAGTTTGTGCTTCCGACTGAACGACCGTTTCGATTGGATTTGACGGTTTGGGTATTGCGCCGACGGACTAAAAATATTATTGATAATTGGGATGGTCAGACTTACCGCCGGGTTTTATCCTTCGGCACCCCTGTACTGGTCACGATCCGGCAAGAATCCGACAACTTAATTGTCAAGCTTAACAGTAGCCGGAAGATCTCCGCTACGCGGCAAACTCAACTGGAACAACTTATCCGACGCATGCTGGGCGTCAACCTAAACCTAAGCCCGTTTTACAAATTAAGCGTTAACGACCCTGTTCTTGGCGTGATCGTCCAACGATTCTCAGGAGTTAAGCCGCCAAGGTTTCCCTCCCTGTTTGAAACAATAATTAACGCCATCTCCTGTCAGCAACTATCACTTGACGCAGGCATTGCCCTGTTGAATCGTTTAGCCGAGAATTTCGGTCAACCGTTTACTGACGGTAATCTAACATTATACTCATTCCCTGACCCGTCCGCTTTGTCGGGTGCCGGCGACAAGGAGCTTAGGCAGCTTGGATTCAGTCGCCAAAAAGCACGTGCTATCAACAGCCTGACGTTTAAGCTACTTAACCGTGAGATTGACTTAAGTCGCCTTGAGTCGGACAGTAGTAGCCTGGCTGTGTCTAGACTGCAAACGATTAGCGGTATCGGCCGGTGGTCGGCCGAATATGTATTGCTCAGAGGTTTAGGCAGACTAGACGTTTTTCCGGGAGATGATATCGGTGGACAGAATAACCTGCGTAAGCTTTTACGGTTGGCAACAAGGCCAAGTTATGACGAGCTTAATCAATTGTTGATAAATTGGAGACCATATGCCGGACTAATCTATTTTCACCTGCTGCTTAATCGTCTCTATGATAAGGGATTAATAAGTACCACTCGGCTAAGCCGCGATTCGATGGCGGAATAATTGAGTCAAATTTAACTGTTGTAGTGGTTACCGGTTTGTCGGTCTGGGGCATTCTATGCCATAGAATAGACAAAACAGTTCATAACCGGCTCGGCCGGTCATAGGCTGTGGCTAAAAAAGGCAGACTGGTGCAAACAGGATTAATACTGAACCGCTTGAGGAGTTCCTGATGGTTGGCTTGTGGCAATAGCCGGTTGGATAGTTACCAAGCCGGCTAAGGTTGTATCTATAACCGACAATATGTCCGAATACTGAGTTGAAGTTGTATCGAGTTCGGCTTTGCTTGAGTCGATTTTACCCGGCTCTACCGCTGTGTGGAGCGCGTCATCAATATCGGCCAGCGCAAGCTCGGCGATTTCTTTTGCTAGCTTGGCATGGGCGGCAAATCTCTCGGCAAATGTTTCCATCTGTGTTTTGGCTGACATGTTATTCCTATTAAGCTTATTATACTCTATTAACATTGATCATAGCATATAAAGACAAGTAAGCACTAGCGTGATCGGTTGTAATTATTTGATCCGGTAGTAATCACTTAAACGCAAGTGCCAAATGGCCCAAACTTTCATCAAGACTGATTAAGTTATGGCCGATGCAGCAATGTGACGGACCTAGACAGGAGTTGTTGCCTCCTGATATTGTGATACAGCTATCGATCTGAAGGCAATGTGATTCATCGGCTTATCCGTAGCAATTAAAACAAAACAAAACCAGTCAAGAAAGCTGGCAGGCGTGCATTAAGCCTTCCACCGCCAGTTGCGGATTTCGGGCATATCGATGCCGTGCTCATCGATATAATTAGTGTGTTCGACTAGCTTTTCTTCCATCTTCTCGCGTAAATCTTCGGCTGCTTCGCCGGTAATGTGTACCCGGTCCAGAACGTCCAATACCAGATGGAAACGATCAAGTTCGTTTCTTACCGTCATGTCGAACGCGGTAGTTATCGTTCCCTCCTCCTTGTAGCCGCGAACATGCAGATTACGATTGGTGCGGCGGTAAGTCAGTCGATGAATCAGCCAGGGGTAGCCGTGAAAAGCAAAAATGATTTCCTTGTCCTTCGTAAATAGAGCATCATATTCGGGATCATTGAGGCCATGGGGGTGCTCGGTATTCGGCTCTAGACGCATGAGGTCGACGACATTGATAACGCGAATTTTTAGGTCGGGTAGAAGGTCGCGCAAAATTGAAACAGCTGCCAGCGTTTCCAGCGTCGGTATGTCACCGGCACACGCCATGACCACATCAGGTTCCTGACCCTGGTCGTTACTGGCCCAGTCCCATACGCTGACTCCGGCCGAACAGTGCTCGATTGCTTCCTCCATACTGAGCCATTGTGGGCTGTCATGCTTGCCGGTAATAGTCAGGTTGATGTAATTGCGGCTGCGTAGGCAGTGGTCGATAGTGGACAGCAGACAGTTGGCATCAGGTGGCAAATAGATACGCACGACCGCAGATTTTTTGTTGACCAGATGATCGATAAAACCGGGGTCCTGATGGGTAAAACCGTTGTGGTCCTGGCGCCAGACATGCGATGTTAACAGATAGTTGAGCGATGAGATATCTTTACGCCACGGTAATTCGGAGGACATTTTTATCCACTTGGCGTGTTGGTTAACCATTGAATCAACAATGCGGATGAATGCTTCGTAACTGTGGAAAATGCCGTGACGACCGGTCAGCAAATAACCCTCCAGCCAGCCTTCTGACTGGTGCTCGCTAAGCATGGAATCGAGTACCGCCCCGTTGGGCGACAGGAACTGATCACCTTCTTTTGTACGCGCATCCCATTGCCGGTTGGTTGCTTCAAATACCGCTTCGAGTCGGTTAGATATGGCTTCGTCAGGTCCGAAAATTCGAAAATTGTGGTGTTCTTCATTTAATTTTATGACGTCCCTTAGATAGGGGCCTAACGCGTGCATGTTGCCTGCATTGCAGATGCTGCGATGGGGTATATCTATGGCATAGTCTCGAAAGTCCGGTAAATGCAGTTCGCGCAGCAAAGCGCCGCCGTTAGCGTGTACGTTGGCGCCCATTCGTTTTTCCCCTTGAGGCGCTAATTCGGCCAGTTCGGATATTAATTTACCGTTAGCATCAAACAGTTCCTCGGGCTTATAGCTACGCAGCCAATCTTCCAGTAGCTGCAGGTTTTCAGTATGTGCTTCGTCCACGACTAAAGGTACCTGGTGCGAGCGGAAGTTACCCTCGATAGGTTGGCCGTCGACGAATTTTGGACCGGTCCAGCCTTTCGGCGAGTTGAAAATAATCATCGGCCAGCGTGGACGTATCAGGTTGTTATGTTCGCGTGCTTCGGTTTGGATTCGTTTGATTTCGCGAATGACTTTATCGAGTTGGTCGGCCATTAGCTGGTGCATTGCTTCCGGGTCGTCACCTTCTACGAAATGGGGGCTCCAACCATAGCCACGGAATAAGTGCTCGAGTTCATCGTGCTCAATGCGTGCCAGCACGGTAGGGTTGCTTATCTTATATCCGTTTAGATGCAAGATTGGCAATACTGCGCCATCGGTTTTGGGGTTCAAGAATTTATTGGAATGCCATGCTGTTGCCAGCGGACCGGTTTCGGCTTCGCCGTCGCCGACAATACAGGCGGTTATCAGATCCGGATTATCAAACACGGCGCCGAAGGCATGGCTTAAGCTGTAACCTAACTCTCCGCCTTCGTGGATTGATCCAGGTACTTGGGGTGATACATGGCTGGAGAGACCGCCGGGGAACGAAAACATTTTAAACAATTTACCCATTCCCTGCTCGTCCTGAGTGACATCATGATAGTATTCGCTGAACGTGCCTTCCAAATAGGTGTTGGCGACAAGCGCCGGTCCGCCATGGCCAGGGCCTGATATATAGATCATGTTTAAGCCGTATTCGTTTATGATTCAGTTTAAGTGCAGGTAGATGAAATTCTGTCCCGGCGTTGTTCCCCAGTGGCCCAAAATCAGCTGCTTAATATCTTTGAGTTCAAGCGGCCGCTTAAGCAGCGGATTGTCACATAGATAAATTTGTCCAACCGAAAGATAGTTTGCTGCTCGCCAATAGGCGTTCATCCTGTTTAGCATTGCTTGTGGTAATGACATGTTTTATGTTATCTCCTTGATTACTAATTGTTGTGTTTGTCTTGCAATTACTACAGCTTCGTCGGTGTGCATGACATGTACGCCTACTCTACTGTCCTCTCGGGCAATCAAAAATTCATGATTCTGATTGCGCTGTTCATCCAGTGAAATTCCCAGATAATCCAAGCCTTGACAGATTTGTGCGCGAATAACCGCCGAATTCTCCCCGATCCCGCCGGAGAAAATTAATGAGTCTAAACCGCCAAGTACGGCGGCGAAGCCGCCAATAGTTTTTCGTATTTGGTAGCAGAATAAATCTATAGCTTCGGCCGCAGACTGCTGTTGGGCTGACTGACTGACCAAGAATTCCATATCCGCAGACATACCCGACAGTCCAAGCAGCCCGGATTCGAAATGAACCAGATGATTAAACTCCTCGATAGTCATACCGGTTTGCTGATGCAAGAAGGCGATGATGCCGGGATCCAAATCTCCGGAACGGCTGCTCATCGGTATACCGGAAGAGGGAGTAAAGGACATGGTTGTATCGAGTGGTTTGCCGTTTTTAACGGCGGTTAAGCTGGCGCCACTGCCGAGGTGTGCAAGCAATATCCGGCCTTGTGCCGCTGTCTCTCCTGCGATGTCTCTGAAATGTTCAATTAAGTAGTCATAGGATAAACCGTGAAAACCGTAACGGCGTAAGCCGAGTGATTCGTATTTTCGTGGTAGCGGTAACAAACGGGCAATCGTCGGAAGCTCGCGATAAAATGCGGTGTCGAAACAGGCGACCTGGCGTACTTGCGGAAAATAGCGGCGCAAGGTTTCCAGCAGATTGATGATTGATTTCATGTGTTCGGGATCGCTTGGTGTCGCCGTCTTCAAATAATCGACGACATCAGAGTTTACTACGACCGGCGTATCAAATCTTTGCCCGCCATGAACTACACGATGACCGATGGCTAGCAAATGATTGTCGGAGAGTTGATCAGCGATTGTGTCAAGGATGGCTGTCAATGCTTGTTCGTGATTTTTGGCATCAACAATCCGCGCCGACGTTTCGCCCGCCGGATTACTGACTGAGAGTTTCGAGTTAGCCTGTCCGATGTCGGTGACCGAAGTATCAACTA
>DAHXLX010000017.1 GCA_027365775.1 Candidatus Saccharimonadota bacterium
CGTGCATGGTTGTAGTAGCTACGCTACCGGGTTTAGCGTTAATGACCGCGGATACCGGTGAGGTAGTCAGATCAAAGTTGGTTTTGGCGGCCAATGCCGTCGGCGCACCAAGCACCACTACTGACAGGCTGATGAGCGTGACGGTAAGACAGCGTATCCATTTTCCCATTACGGACAGTATACTAAAACGACGCTGATGCCGAAAAAGTCAGCTGTTCTTGGTAGTCCGATCCGGCCGGGTCGGTATTGGCGGATTTAGCCTGGACATTGATCGAGCCGATCCCTGATTGAACTTCGCCCGGCGTAGTCATAATCTGGTTGTAGGTGGTAAATACGCCACCGACATTATTAGCCGTGCCGTTATACGGGCTGACGAAACTAAGCGGACCGCCGCTGCTCACAGTAGTAGATGCACCCTGCAAACCGAAGCCTTCGGTCAATGCCGTCAAGTTGCCGGTAACTCCGTTAATCTGATAGCCGCTAGACAGACTTTTTAAGCCGCCATATTGTCCAATCACAAAAACGTTCGCCCCGGATTCGGCATTGGTAGTTAAGTTCGCCGTTATATCGCTGGAGCTAACAATAACCGAACCGGCCGTGAGATTGCCGAGACTTAAACTGGCCGGCGAAATTGAAAAGGAAATTGAAGGTGCAGTAGTGGTCGCCGTGGCGGACGGACCGAATTCCGTGTTGGTAAACAGCCCGTTCATGGCCGCCACCTTGACCTCATAAGTTGTACTGTTGGCCAGACCGGTAATATACGACCCGCTAGCACCTCCCCAGGCAACATAACTCTGGTACACCGGCGTACTGCCTAAAAGGCCGGTAGCCTGAACGTAATTAGTGGTTGTGAAATTATTGTCTGACACCGCTACGGCATAGGTCGCATTAGATGCTTCGTTTGTAAAATTAATGATGAACTGCAACTCGTTATAGTAAGTCCCCGACCCATTGGACAGAGTAGGGGCTTCGGGAACATTAATTTGCTCCGCTTGGACGGCCCCGGCTTTGTTCGTATAAGTCGTACTACTGGAAGTACCGGATATTTCGCCAACGTTGGATTGGGTGCGGTAAGTACTGGACGCCGCATTGTTAGTACCGCCGGGACCAATCGAATAACTATTTAACTCATACGTTGAACTTGCGGAAAAGGCTGCAAACAGCGTCACCATACCCGAAACGAACAGACCGATCTTATTCATAGTTCGTAAGTATTATGACATATATGCTATGCTTAGCTCGATAACCGCAAAAAATAAACACATGAAAGCTAAGCAGAACGGCCGAAATATAAGGGTTAGGCCACACCAATCCGCCAAGGCTAGCCTGCGCCGACAACGTCCAATCCATAAACGGATATTTTTACATCCGTTAAGCGTCATCGCTGCAATCATCACCGGTGTGGTGTTGGCTTTTTCATCACTTGCAACCAGTGCGGCAACCTATAACGTCTCAGCGACGGTACCGGCGCCGCCCTTAAAAACTCCAGCTGTCATTAATTCACCGGCAGACCAAACCACATTTACTATCCAAGACATCACCGTCGACGGAAGTTGCCCTAACAATTCGTATGTCGAACTTAACCAGAATGGTCTTACGGTAGGTGTATATATATGCGCTAACAATAATTTCTCAATCGTCATCCGCTTACTATCCGGAACGAACGTTCTCATCGCCCAGGACTACAACTTGACCGACCAGGCCGGCCCAGCTTCCGAGCCGGTGACGCTGTATTACAATCCGCCCAGTCCGCCCGCCCAAACCAACAGCGGATCGATTACCGGACCATTGAACAATAACCAGCCGAGGCCCAAAACAACATCCACTCCGTTAGCTCATCAAGCACCGTTTCGATTAAGCCTGACCGATTACCGTTACCAGGTTGTGACGGTTGGCAAAAGCGTCAGTTTCAAGCTCGACTTAAACGGTGGGCGCAGCCCCTACGCGATAACGGTATTATGGGGCGATGGTAATGTCTCAACCAAGGTCGAAAACGTCAGCGGTATTTTCGCAGTCAGCCACACGTATAGCTACAGCTCCGGCGACGAGTTTGTGATTAAAGCGGAGGCGGTGGATTCGGGCGGCAATACGGCGCTGGTACAATTAATAGCCCGTATAAGAACAGAACTAATCAAGCCTGTGGCGGCAATCGCCTCGACGTCGTTTATGTCAAAACTCGATAATTTTATAAAGAACTATTCGATGATTATTTGGCCAGTTTATTTAGCGGCAGTTATAGCCATCATTAGTTTTTGGCTAGGAGAACGCGAAGAACTTCATAAACTCAGGCTCAAGCAAGCCCGTTATGCCAAGCCGATTTCCCACAAAACCTAAACTACTGGCTAATAGATGGACCCGATAGCTTTATTTTACGTTGACACTATTACGCCGTTTGCGGCTGACATATAGCCTGTCACCGGCCAAAAACAAGCCGTAACCGGCGATGCTAAGAATAACCAGCAGCCAATCGATTGAACTCTTGTGCTGGTTAGCGTCAGTAGCAGTTGTTCGAATCGGAACCTTTTCGCTAGTGTAGTAAGTTCTGGTGGTAGTATAGGTTCCGGTCATGGTAACCGGTACTATCCTATAAGTCGATTGCGGGTAACCGGACAGCGTTTCTACGGTGTAGAATGTGCCACCGGAACCAGAACCGCCGTTGCCGGTAGTATAACTCGCCATAACCGCGGTTGGCGTAGAGGATTTAGTATTGCTGCTGCTTATACTGGATTGACTGGAAACGGTTGGCGGGTAGTAGATACCGAAGTTGCCGATCCAAGTACCGAAAACATTTATAAACAATAAGCCGAACCAACCGCTGAAGACCAGGTTGCTGTCAGCTATATTTAGCAGGTCCAAACCAGTAGAAGCATTACCGGTGGTGGCGCTGCCGGCAACCAGGTTGTGGTCAACTGTCGCATTACCGGTTGCTGCCGTCAGTTCGATATTGTTGGTAATGTTTGCGTTGGTAGTGTTATTGACATTTGCCGCCGTAGCGTTTGTGGTCGTTACATTACCGCTGCCGAGTTCGGCTGCCGTGGTACCGGCCGGTGCGTTCAAAATAAAACCGACCCATTTTCCGCCGACGACATTTACGAATACAAACAGTACGTTTCCGCCGATTACATTACTGCCGGTTAAATTAAATGCAGTGATAGTCGCTGTGGCATCACCGCTGATAGCACTACCGGCAAGATCGTTATTGGATACCTGGGCATTGCCGCTAGAAGCATTCTCGCTAACATTATTGATTATTCCCATAGTTACCAGATTCTCGATGACTGAAACCGGCAGAGTAGTGGTTACATTAACCGTCGGCGTACCGTCGGCGATCAACTGATCGACAAGACTGGCCGGTATCAGGATGTTGCCGTTAAGATTGCCGTTGATGTTGATTACGCCAATGAAGGAATGGCCGGTGCTGATCGCCGAATCGATAATATTGATAACCTCGGCAATGGTCGTGGCGTCACCGGTGGTGGCATTACCGGCCTGGTCGTTACCGCTCACCACCGCATCACCGCTGGTCGACCCGGCAGTTATATTGTTGGTTATGCTGGCATTGGTCGCATTATTGACCGTCGTATTGGCGGCAGCAGAAGGATTGGTAGTCTGCGTTGACGACGTAGGATCGATCACCAGATTACCATTGACATTCCCATTAACGTTGGCGTTAAACAGCACCGTGCTGCCCCCCAAACTGTTATTGGATGATTGAACGGTGTTGACCGAGGTTACGCCGGTATTGGCATTACCGGTAGTGGCATTACCCGCCAAATCGTTGGAGCTGACGCTAGCTTGCCCGGATGACGATTGACTGTTTAAAGTATTGGTGAGGGTTGCATTAGTTGTGGTGTTGCCACTATTAGCACCCGATTGACTGCCGCCTGACTGGGTGCCGCTAGTAGCCGGCGTCGATCCGTTTGAGGAGTCGCCAGTATTGGTTGGTTGAGGCACAGTTGCATTGTTTATCGCCGAAGGTCCGCCGACAATATCCGCACCGGCAGGCGGATTGGCGGTAGATTGGGTTTGTTGTACATAGCTCCTGGAAGCGGCATCGTATACCCATATCTGATAGGTATATTCAGCCGTTGAAGAATCATAAGTGTAGACAACCGGGTCGACAGGAGTATATACCCCGGTATTCGGATCATAAGAATAATGCGGACTTACCCAGAGTCCGGTCGAACAATTATAACTAAACAACCAAGCATCGGCACCGACCGGACGATGGACGCCGACCAATGAGGTTGGCGGAGTACAGCTATCGGCAAACGCGTTACTGTTACCATATAGCGGCAATGCAGCCGCAATGCCGACAATGGCGATAACAACTAACGTTCGTTTGAGTTTAATCATGGTAGTATCATCTCCTTATCTGTACTTTGACTTGACCGGCCGGTAGAGAGGGGCGGGACTAGAACCCCTCTCTTAGATATGTGCCGAGCATATTTTAGTTAGTCACGTTAACCGTCACATTGGAGGTGTCGCTGTTGCTGGCGTTACCAGTTGTCGCCGAACCGCCGACCATATTGAACTTAACCGTGGCATTACCAGACACCGCCTGCTGGCTGCTCTGATTACCGACAGTTAAATCGTTGATCGTTGCCACGTGAGTCATATTGAAGTTATCAGTCTTCAATACGTTTAGCGACCCGGCACCACTACCGGAGATTGATTGATTGCCGGTATTGGTGTTAGTAGTGGTAGTTAAAGCTGCTGTCGTAACCGGACTGTTGTTAAGGTCTACGGTTGTGTTTTGCGTCGCCGCATTGTTGGCGTAACCACTGGCCGCATTGCCAGACTCCATATTAAACATGACTGTCGAGCTACCCGATTCGGCGCCCTGCATGTTGGAGTTTAACACTTCCTCACCGTTAAAGGTGTAGACATGCGTAATTGAAGCGGTGTGCGTTTTCAAGATATTCTCAGAGCCAGGCTGCGTATTGCTGATCGTTTGTGCCGCCGCTAATCCGGTGGTAAGCCCCAACGCCAACACCGTCCCAGCGGCCGCATGGATTAATTGTCTTTTCATTGAACCCTCCTTATATTTAGTTAAATTAAAATATTTTTTTCGGGTTGTCCGCCCGACTGTGTCGCCAGAACTGGCAACCCAGTCGAGTGGCCAGGATGTTTGTTATCCGCCACTAGAAGAATAGACGTCAACCGAAGTGCTGCTAGAGTACGAACTGTTATGGCTGGTTATATTGACCGAAGCGCTCCCGATTTTCTCGGATACAGAACCATTGCTCGGGACATTAATATGCTGTCCGTTAACAGTTACGTTAGTGTTACTCTTGGTATAGTTGCCGCCAGGCAGAGAAGCTGATTTAGAAGTCGTAGCACTTGAAATAGTTGCCTTGTCGGCCGTGCCGTTACTGTTTGCAAACTGCGGTTTTGAATTGTTGACCGTAAGTACCTGGCCCCTATTGGCAGGCGGAGTCGCGTCCGATACTATCGCGATCAGCATTAAGCTAAATAAGAAGACAAACAGGGCAGACATCATAAAACCGGCAATATAACGGCCATGGCTTCTGACAAATTTAGAATATTTTTCCTTGGCCATGGCTGTGCCTCCCCTAACGGCTCGATAAACGAGTCAAGTTGCATGGTCATACTAGTGCTAAAAAAAACTAAAATATGTAAGAAAAGTTACTTAACTCCATTTCTACACTAATTTTTTTCAATGATCTTTTTTAAGGTTTAAATCCTAACCATTTATAGGTTAAGAGTGTGAAATTTAACTTACACCGATGCTAAGTAAAGTTATGCTGGTAGTTATGAAGACTTATCTAGCTTATCAACCGGACCGGACCATCAGGGACGTTTATGAGCCCGGTAGCGAACAGTGGAATTATGACGATTTAGCGTTATCGCCGTATGCCCGTGTCGGTACTTTGGCGGACAAAAGCAAGCATCATAAACTGCCCGGTAAAAATAAAGTCCGTGTTAATCTAAATTATCACCGGTTTACATTCGTAGCCCCATTTGCTGGCCGCACGCTCAGTCCAAACGAGACCCGTCTGACGATATATTTTTAGCTTTGTTGGTGAATTAACTTTTTATTCAAAATCCATTAACTAAATACTAATTGCTCCTCTGATTTATCGCCTGTTAAATTACTTCATTTAATGTTTGGATAAAATAAAGGCAGCCGATTCGCTACATCGATATCAGAATCAGGTTTATAAAGTTGTGGGAGAAGGGGATGTCCAATGACTCTAGCCGGCTAATAATAACTGCGGCGATATAAACGACGGCCGGAAAGACTAGAGCGAGCCGACGTATGGCGCAATAAAGTTTTTGGCAACGTTAATCGGAATGGCAAATCCGAGATTTTGGCCCTGGGCCGACGTTGCCGTATCAACGCCGATGACTAAACCGTCAGAGGTATCAATCAACGGACCGCCGGAATTGCCCAAATTAATTGCGGCATCCGTTTGGAACAGTCCGCTCAGCGATTCGCTGCCGCTGGCCGCACTGCTGTCACTGGCGGTTATCGAACGGTTGGTGGCCGAGATAATCCCGTTGGTCACGGTATTCTGAAACTCGCCTAATGCATTGCCGATTGCAATCACGCTCTCTCCAACCACTACTTTACTTGAGTCGCCGAGCTTAACTGTCGGCAAACCGGTGGCATTGATCTTCAACAATGCCAAATCGTCAGTCGGATCATTGGCGACTATATTCGCGCTGTACTGCTTCTGGTTGGTGAGCATGACTGTTACGTTGGATGATCCCTGGGGTACTACATGGTTATTGGTCAATATATAGCCATCGCTGGTTAGGATCATGCCGGTACCAGATCCCTGGGCAATTTCCGGTCCGCCGAAGAAACTATAAGTCGTACTAGTAGTCGTTATGGTCACTACAGCAGGGGATATTTGCTGAACCAGTGACGGTATTGTCAAGCCGCTAGTTGAGGTTGCTTCGACTATCTTCGCGCTCGGGCCTTGGCTCTCGATCACCGTGCCGCCGTAAGGGTGCATTGACTGATACCAGTACGCGCCGCCGGCGCCGCTGGCTGTACCGATCAATAAGACGATGGCAACAATTATAATCTGCTTAAGCCGTTTCATGCTGATTAGTTTATCCTCGGTTGTTAAGAATAACCTTAAATATTATCACTGCCAAAGACCTTTGATTTGAATCTCATAAGACTTAATAAAACGGTCCACAGCGATTTTAACGCCACCCTTAAACTATAGCCAATACGTTTTCTTACGCAACGGTTAGAGTATACTTAAATAATAGGAAGGCATACTACGGTCCCTGCCAATCCTTCGTTATATCCAACCCGTGATCCCCGTATTACCGGGACTCACTCTTACAAACCACAGCCATTGCGCACAAAATGGGCCCTGATCCTCGGCCGGACAGGCGAACTATTAACGCAAAGGCAGCCTTAAACAGCAGGCAAACTATCCGGCCGCTTAAAGAAGAATTCTGTTTATTATAATTTTAGTCTTTTTAATAGGGCTGACCTTTTTAGGAGTGGTATATATGCGTGAGAAAATCAACGAGGAAGTTAGCGTGGTCATGTATTACAGCGCCGCCAAGCGCCTGGCATTGCCACATTTAATACACTGGCAAAACAGGGATTACGGCGTCGGCAAGATCGGTTATCATCACACCGTTAAAGAGGGCGCGACGCTGCATCATATTTTCGAGCTGGTAGACGATACCAATAGCTTATGGTTCCGGTTAAACCTTGACACGTCCAACCTGCATTGGAAGCTGGAAGCGGTCAGTGACGGCCTGGCCGGTTAAAAACCGTATGGAGCTTGAGCTTAACTACAACCGGCCGCTGATCATGCATATCGACCTGAATTCCTGTTTCGCGACAATCGAGCAGCAGGCCAATCCCTTGATCAGATACCATCCGGTAGCCGTCGCCGCTTATGATTCACCGAGAGGGATAGTCCTGGCCGCCAGCTATGACGCCAAAGCCAGGGGCGTAAAAGTCGGCGTTACTGTCAGGGATGCAAAGCTGCTGTGCCCGGGAATCATCATCATGATGCCCGATCCGGACAAGTACTTCGACGCCCATCGCCGCTTTAATAAGGTTCTGCTTAATTACACCAGTGACATCTGCCCCAAAAGTGTCGATGAGTTCGTCGTTGACTTCTCGGGTTCACCGGCCGTTCGTAACGGTATGGAACTTGAGGACATCGGGCGGCAGATCAAAAAGGATATACATCGTGAGCTGGGAGAATACGTAACCGTCAATATAGGCATAGCACCTAACCGTTTTCTGGCCAAAGTTGCCGCCAGCCTGCACAAGCCGGACGGCATGGACCGGATTACGGCCGACAACTTAAGGGAAATCTACGGCAGGTTAAGCTTAATCGACCTGCCAGGCATCAACCGCCGTTACAGTGCCCGGCTCAACCTGGCCGGTATATATACGCCACTTGAGTTTCTGGACGCGCCACTCTGGAAATTAAAAAGAGAAGTGTTCCACGGTATCGTTGGCTACTACTGGTACCTAAGGCTCCGCGGGCATGAAATTGACGCGGTAAGTTTCGGGCGGAAAAGTTTCGGCCAGCAATACGCCATCGGCCGGAAAACCGCCGACATCAACGAGCTGTCACGCCTGCTCATGAAACTGTGCGAGAAAGCCGGCCGGAGACTTAGGCGGCACGGCTATGAGGCCAGAGGCATCTACTTCTGGATCGCCCTGGAAGACCGCACATACTGGAACAGGCGCCAGCAGCTGCAAGCGCCGGTTTACTCAACCCAGGACATCTTCAGGCAGACCTACAAGCTGCTACTGCAGGTACCGCTGCAGGCACGCGCCACCTATATCGGCGTGACTGTATATAACCTCAACCCGACGGAACCGGTCCAACTCGGCCTGTTTGACGATACCAGGTTGGACACCAGATCGTTAGCCGAAGCCGCCGACCTAGTCAACGACCGGTACGGCGAGTTTACTATGGTGCCGGCGCTAATGGCTAATATGCAGGATATTATTATCCGGAGGGTTGCCTTTGGTAAAGAAGATACTAACTAAACGGATTGTTCAATAAAACGGTCAGGATCCAGCCCTAAGTCTTCAAATAAGATTCTTAAGTTATATGTTGAAGCTATTTGGTCGTGATCCCGCTGCGGACCGGGAACACCATAGAGATCCATAGCCCGCCGGATAATCTTTGCTCCCGCCCAGAGCTTTAAGCCCGATAATAGAAATAGCCGACACTAAACGATAGCCTGCTTCATTGAGTTGAGCCCCTTCAAGATAGACTAAACTGCCAGGTACAATTTCAACGGCCGAGGTTAGGGCATGTTCGGGGTTACCATGACGGTTGAAAATCAAATTCATCGATAATAACGAATTAACTTCGGCGAACCTTTGCCTATCATAATCAGGCAGCCCCAGCAAAACCGTTTGGGGTTGCTGATTCATGTTTACTTTATACAAACTAGACTGATCGTTGTAAGAATATAGTAGTAAACTGGTAACAACCGTCTCTGAGGGTTAAAATAATTGCTCATGGATAAAATGCCGCAAATACTAAAAGACGCGGTAAAAGATGTCAGGCTAAAACGTTATCCTAAGGGGCAGATCATTTTTTATCAAGGTGATCAGCCGCACGATATCGCCATACTTAAACAAGGCTATATCAAGGTATACGACATAGACGAGCAGGGCAATGAGAAGATACTCCACATCCTCAGGGCCGGTGCATTGATTCCGTTTAGTTTTTTCTCCGGCAACCAAGATGAAATCCGCTGGTTTTATGCCGCACTGACCGACAGTGATGTCTATGTGATCGGCTTTGAGGATATGCAGGCCATGGTCAAAGCAAATAATCAGCTGGCGGTGTTTTTAATGCATTGGTTTTCGCTGGAAGTACATGAACTGCTCAGCCGTCTGAGTTCGCTCAGCAAAAGCAGCGTTAAGAAAAAAGTGGTCGCCGCACTAGCTTTTTTGGCCAAATATTGTTCCAAAGACCGACCTAATGGCTGGAAAAGAGTGGATTTTCCGGTAAACCATCAGTTGTTAGCCGATATGACCGGTATAACCCGCGAAAGTGCGGCATCAATCATGAAGGAACTGGTTGTTAGCGGCATTGTCCGCAACCCGCGACAGACAATTCTGGAAATATCCGAAAAGCTAGTAAAAAATTAACTGCCGGCAGCTGAATATATAGTCATATTATATTCAAGCGGAGGCTAAGAAATTTAATAAAAGGAGGATATATGAAAACCAGGCGATTAGGCGAACTGGAAGTATCAGCGATCGGACTTGGCTGTATGGGGATGAGTGATTTCTATGGTCAAGCCAGTGAAGCTCAGGCAATTGAAACGATCCATTATGCGCTGGACCACGGTATAAATTTCCTGGACACGGCAGATATATACGGCCCGTTCACTAATGAAAAGTTAGTCGGTAAAGCAATTAAGGATCGTCGTGACCAGGTAATTATTGCGACTAAATTCGGCAATGTCCGGAGCGAGGACGGCAGATTCTTGGGAATAAACGGTAAGCCGGAATACGTCAAACAAGCTTGCGAGGATTCGCTAAAACGATTGGGCATCGACCACATCGATCTTTATTACCAACACCGGGTAGATAAGGACACGCCGATTGAAGACACGGTCCAGGCCATGGCCGATCTGGTTAAAGCCGGCAAGGTCAGGTACATCGGTCTGAGCGAAGCCGCCCCCGATACGATCCGCCGGGCAGCAAAAGTCCATAAAATAACCGCATTGCAAACTGAATACAGTTTATGGTCCAGGGAGCCTGAAGAAGAGGTTCTCAACACAACCAGAAGCCTGGGCATCGGTTTCGTTGCCTATAGCCCGCTCGGCAGAGGTTTCTTAACCGGCCGTTTCCAAAAACCGGAAGATATACCGGAAGGAGACACCCGCCGCAACCATCCCCGGTTCCAGGGCGATAACTTCTACCAAAATCTTGAACTAGTTAAGCGTGTCGAAACAATTGCTGCAGAGAAGGGTGTTACCTCCGGTCAACTGGCGTTAGCTTGGGTTCTGGCACAAGGTGAAGACATTGTCCCGATTCCGGGCACCAAACATATTGATTACCTGAAGGAGAATATCGCCGCAATTGAAATCGAACTAACCCGAGATGATTTGCAGCGACTTGACGCAGCGGCACCGAAAGGCACAACCGCCGGACTCAGATACCCGGACATGTCGACCGTCAACCGTTAGAAATAAAATAGCTGTCCGGATTGCGGGGAATGCAGACATAGTTATAGTCGAGCTGTCCTACGGTGTACTGGGTCAACAGCACCGAGCCGCCGGTAACTGACGGACGACGGCAATCAGTAACCGCTTTTTGGATCGAAGTATCACCGGTACCCAGCCATAGAGGCAAACCTATTTTCCAGTGGGACACTAAGGATACCCATTGAATTGAAGCCGTATATATACCTAACACCGGCCGGAACGGGGTTATTGACTGAATAGCGTTAATCATACCGGTTATGTCCGCCCGGTTGGCTTCAATTGATGAGGTCCAACTATTATCGGTTTCAACATCCAACCACCAGAATGGACTGTGCGCCCCAGCTAAGTCGGCCCGCTTAAGTGCATACAGACCGGCCTGGTAGCCATAATTATATGAATAGCAGACCAGGGAACGGTCGGCACACTGCTTTGGCCCGGTACCGACCTGTTTGATCCGCGGAAATCCCGGATTGCCAGTATTAACGTAAAGTTCATAGGAGTTAGCGACTGCTATTTCCTGACCCAAACAAGGATTGACAGAAAAATCCAAGCCTCCGGTAACGCCAAGTATTGCCTCACTGTAATGACTAGCCGGCAGATGGCTACAGTTAGGCCACGATAAATCGACCGTCTGGTTAATTGTACGGCTATAGCCAACGACAGCCGAAACAATTACCACGATTAAGCAGATTAAGCCAGCGATCGTACCGATCCATTTATAAAGGATACTCATTAAGACTTTTTGAAGCCTCTCCACTCGACTATTGTTATACAGTATAGCTGTTATGCGCAACCTATATTAATTAATGAATCACTACTCAAATTACTGGCCGTTCAAAGTCCGCAGCCAATCGAATCATTCGGACCATAGTCAGCACTAAAGTAGCCGCGCATCCTGACAACCTTGACTCCAGTTTCGCCGTGGCAATTCGTTCGTCTATTGTTTGTTTTCAACCGATGGCAACAAAAGACTGGTAATAACAAACGATCATCGACCAACTGATTCAAATACGGCAACAGAAAAGCCTTACGGCGATCGGCTAAGACTATTAGATGTCTTATTTACCCCGACCATCAAGCTGCCGACCAGGCGACACTTGACGCAGTTTTCCCATTGAGCCACAGATCTCCTCCACGCTACCCCGATTCAGTTATCGGCAGGTCCCAAGAGCCAGATAATCTACGGACTTTGATACTTAACAGTTTTGGTCCGGACCGGGCAAATTTTCCAATTGAGTTGATTCCTGCGACCGGCAAAAAAGATGTCAAACACTCAAAAGCCGCGCCGACCAGATCACCGGCTTTTGCCGGAATAAAACAGTTTTTAGATTAATGCCGGTTCGGCCGGAAGAAAGAATGATACGAAACATGTCGCGAGTTTTATTGGAAACGGCATAAATTAATGGATTTTGTTTAATCTAACAAACAGCATCTTGCAATCTATCGATGTTTATGTAACAATGATGCCACTCTAGAAGAAGCTGCTAGTGAATCTTTTTAGAGAGTTCTAGTAAAGTATTAAATTTAAGTTTCGGTACATGAGGGGCAGCTAAGCGGCCTACAGTGCAACTTACCTCAGAGCGAAGAAAGAGGTATTAAAAGTAATCTATGGCAAATAAACTATTTGTCGGTTCGTTGGCTTGGTCAGCTACTGATGATGACCTGGCTAATTTTTTCGGGAGCGCAGGCACTGTCGTTTCCGCTAAAGTAATCATGGACCGGGACACTAACCGAAGCAAAGGTTTCGGGTTTGTCGAAATGAGCACAGACGACGAAGCCAAAGCTGCAATCGATAAGCTGAACGGCAAAGAGCTGAACGGTCGTCCAGTCGCTGTCAGCGAAGCCCGTCCGCGCGAATAAACATCGTAGCAAATATAGTCCAGCTGCCGCTTGCTTACCAGGCGGCAGCTTTTTATTACAGTTACTACCCACTATGACAACAATCAAGGTATAGTAGGATTATGCAAATATATAAAGTCGGGCTACCGGGAATTGCTATCGCGCCGTTAGCCAGTAAGCTAAAAAGTGCTCTTAACAACGGACCGGCGATATGGTTTGTGCCCGGTGGTAGCAACATACCGCTTAGCGTTGCCGTCATGGATCGTATTGACTTCCAGTTGTCGGAAAATCTAACTGTCGCCCTAACCGATGAACGATTCGGCCCATATGATCATCCGGATTCAAACTGGTTCCAATTAAAACAGGCCGGTTTTAATCCTAAAAACGCAAAGGTAATTGATGTAATCAAGCCTGATCCGCTCAGCCCGGAAGAAACGACTGCGCGTTACGCTAATGATTTGGAACAGGCTCTGGATGAGGCTTACGAAGTAATCGGACAGTTCGGCATGGGGGCTGACGGCCATATCGCCGGCATACTGCCGGGGACTACGGCGGCTGATGAATCAATCAATGCGACCGTCTATAGCTATGTATCGCAACCGTTTACCCGCATAACCCTATCTTTTACCGGCATCAAAAGAGTTAACAGTGCTTTCCTGATGGCCTTCGGCGAGCCAAAACACGACCAGTTGAACAAACTGATCAATCAAAATCTGCCGCTGTCTATCCAACCGGCTCAGATCATCAAGCAACTGTCAGAAGTATTTATATATAATGATCAAGTGGAGGGTTCATGAGAATTGCAATACACGGTTTAGGTCGGATGGGCATGCAAATCGCTCATAAGCTCAGCGATGACGGGCACCAGGTAATAGCCCATAACCGGACTAGCGAAAAAATCGATGAAGCTGAACAGTTCGGCGCTATAAGAGCCGAAGCCAAACAGCAAGCAATTGACGCATTCAAGGACGAACCGGTCGTTGTTTGGCTAATGCTGCCGGCAGAGGTTACTGACACCCAGGCCGATGAATGGTTCAAAGTTATGCCCAAAAACAGCATATTAATAGATGGCGGTAATTCAGATTTTCGACTGACTAAAAAACTCTCGGAAAAGGTTGAGGGTAATGGCTTCAGATTAGTGGACGTCGGTGTAAGCGGAGGCGTCTGGGGCTATCGCTACGGGTTCTCGATGATGGCCGGCGCAAACGACAAAGCCGCCTTCGATCTAATCGAAGGCGCCCTGCAAACTTTAGCCAAACCGGATGGCGCTTATCATTACTTCGGCTCCAGTGGCAGCGGACATTTCGTCAAAATGGTCCATAACGCCATAGAATACGGTATGATGGAAAGCTTAGCCGAAGGTTATCGAATACTTAAAGAAGGACCGTATAAGCACCTGGATTTGGGCGCTGCCGGAGACGTTTGGCAGCACCGCAGCGTTATTACCTCATGGCTGAACGAGTTATGCCGCGATGCACTGAAACAGAACCCCGAACTTGAGGGGATAGACGGCTATGTTGCCGAAAATGGTGAAGCCAGGTGGACGCTGGAAACTGCCGACAGCCTGAACATAGCCATGCCCTCAATCCGTGCAGCGCTGGATGTAAGACTAGCTTCTCAAAAAGGCGATGTCAGTTTCGCCACCCAACTGTTAGCCGCTATGCGCAACCGATTCGGCGGACACGCCTTTAACAAGGACGATTAATGAGTGAATCGGTAAAACTGCAGCCTTCAGTCCTGATAATCTTCGGAATAACCGGTGATCTGGCAAAACGCAAAGTTCTGCCGGCGCTGTATAACCTATGCAAGGAACGATTGCTACCAGAAGGCACAAACATAATCGGCATAAGCCGGCGTCACGTACCCAAAGAGGAGATTCTGGACAAGGTGAATCTTTGTGTACTCGAAACTGACCAAGTCTGCGATCCAGAAGTTATCGATCGATTGCGCACATGGCTTACTATGTTTAAACTCGACCCGTTAGACGATGACGACTATGTCCAACTTAAATCACATCTCAACGACTTAGATGCCAAGCATGGGTTTGAGTTAGACCGGTTATTCTATTTATCGATTCCGCCGCAAGTTTATGGTCCAATTATCGAGCGAATTGGCCGGCATGGCTTAAACAGAGAGGGGAACGGTGCGGTATCGAGACTGTTGATCGAAAAACCGTTCGGATATGATTTAAAGTCAGCCGAGCAACTGATCGAAGAAACCGAAAAGGTATTCAAAGAAGAACAAATATTCCGTATCGACCATTACCTGGCAAAGGAAACCGCCCAGAACATCCTGAAATTCAGACGCCACAACCCAGTGTTCTCCAGTCAATGGGATTGCCGGCATATCCGGCGCATTCATGTGATAGCCAAGGAGAAAATCGGTATTGAAAACCGAGTAGGCTTTTACGAACGGGTCGGGGCACTGCGAGATCTTATCCAGAGCCATTTGATGCAATTGCTGGCATTAACCGCAATGGATATACCCAAAAATATTAACGACACTGAAGTTCATAGCTCAAAACACGCGTTCATGGAATCGCTTATACCGCCCAGCGCAATGGCCGGCATCAATCGACAGGTTGTGCGCGGACAGTACGACACATATCGCAGCGAAGTAGGTAATATCCACTCGAATACCGAAACATTTGTGTCGTTGGTATTAAAAAGCCATGACCCCAACTGGCGTGATACGCTGTTCCAGCTAACAACCGGTAAGTCCCTGGATGAGAAGATTACCATGATCCAAGTATTTTTTGGCAGCCAGGATCCGAATATCCTAACATTTAGAATCCAGCCCAATGAGGGGATTAACCTTAATTTATTAATCGAACAACCGGGTTTCGTGCATAACCTTAAGGAGGTAAACATGGAATTCCGTTACAATGATCATTTCGACATCGACAATCATGAGGCATATGAACGGGTACTAGTCGACGCTATCCGCGGCGACAAGCTGCTGTTTGCTTCAAAGTCAGAGGTTATTGCTTCATGGAAAGTCTTGCAACCCATATTAGATGCCTGGCAAAACAACAATAACGACCTTCAGTTATACACTACCGGCAGTAGCGGACCGTCAACCGATAAATTATGAACTCTGTCTGTTAAACTAATTAATGGTGTAGCTAAACTAAATGCACGACAGGACCGAAAATGATCGTAGATATTATCATTGTCGTTCTTCTGATTAGCGCCATAATCCGCGGCCAGGAAATCGGCTTCGTACAGCAAGCTTTTTCTACCGTAGGTTTTTTTGGTGGTCTGCTACTGGGCACTTATTTGCTTACCTTTACGGTTAAGTTGGCTCATAGCCAGTTATCGCGATCAATAATCACCCTGGTTACAACTTTAGGTTTTGCATTCATTTGGTTAACGATAGGTGAGTATTTCGGCATCTATACCAAACATAAAGTCGTCGCCTTAAATAAACTTAATAAGTTTGATAACATCCTCGGCTCGCTGATCAGTGTTGTATCGGTGCTGATTGGTGTCTGGCTTGGTGTCGCCATACTCCGGACATTGCCTTACCCCTCGCTCGAAACACAAATCAATAATTCCCGTATAATCTCGGTACTCGACCGGCATTTACCACCGGCACCTAATGTGATCGCCGATTTAAGCCACCTGGTTGATCCAAACGGCTTTCCACGAGTGTTTAACGGCAACGAGCCGGCACCACCCGGCTCGGTTCAAACGCCGCCTTACAGTGTCATCGCCGCGGCGGTTGCAAAGGACCGTTTATCGGTTGTCAAGATCGTCGGTGATGGCTGTGGCGGAGTTGTCGAGGGTTCCGGGTTTATTGTCAGGGACAATATTGTCGCAACCAATGCCCATGTTGTCGCCGGAATCGCCCAACCCTACGTCGAGGATACCAACGGTAACCACTTAGCGACGGTAATTTATTTTAATCCCAATCTTGACTTCGCCCTGCTGCGGGTAAACGGTCTCGCCGGCCAACCGTTAAACGTTAGCGCTTCGATTGTTGCCGATAACACCGATAGCGCCGTTCTCGGATATCCCGGCGGTGGCGATTTCAAAGCCGATCCGGCAATAGTGATGGCCGAATTTACTGCAACCGGTAGTAACATTTATGATCGGGGCACAACCAACCGGCAGGTTTATGAGGTTGAAGCCGACATCATACCCGGTAATTCCGGCGGACCGCTAATCACTACTAACGGCACGGTTGTCGGTGTGGTCTTTGCCCAGTCGACTAATTACAATAACGTCGGCTATGCTTTAGTAACCAAGCCGATCGTCAACATCATCAACCAGGACTCGTCAAACACCACGCCGGTCAGTACCGGCACCTGCGCCGGTTAATCCGCTACAGATGCTTGCCGTAGTAATACCAGAAATGGTTAAGCAGGAATGCTATCACCAATATGAACCAGAATAGTAGAATGTCCAAGTGATGTCTCCTGATAAACGGATAGATTTTTTTAAATGTGGTGTTATTAAGTACAAGATATTTGTTATCGACGATGTATAGTAGGGCATACCAAAAAATAGTCGTCGTCGCCACGTCAACCGATAAACAGAACGGACATAGGGCGTGGATTTTAAACACGCTTTTAAGTAGCAACGCATAGGCTCCGATAACTCCCAATCCGGAAACCACCAAAAAAGCCCGCCAGTAATATTTATTCGGTTTACCTCCGGCCAGCATCGTTACGCCGACCGTCAACAGCGTTGCAAACGCAGCAATGCCGTAGTAAGGATAGGGCAGACCGAATATATTATCGCCTCTGGTGTTAATCACGTCGCCGCAACTGATAACCGGGTTAAGATTACAGGATGGTTTATAGTTAGGATTATGGGCAATCGACAGCGTATCGTAGGTTAAAGCAAACGACGCCAGCAAACCAATAACGGCCATCACTATAACAATGAACGGAAACACCTTGCTTAGGGTTATGTTTTTGCTCATCCGGATATTATTTTATCCATATGTACCGATAAAACCAAATTTGTTCAGTCGTTTCTAAGGGCATCGATCGGTTCTTTCCGGGAAGCCCGTACCGCCGGAACCGAGCCGAATATCACACCAATCGCAACCGACACCGCGGCTGCGATTACCACGATCTGCCAATTCAATACCGGCGTCAAATTGGTAACCGCCCGAAGCACGCCATTAACTAATACCGCCAGAATAATACCGATGATGCCGCCGACAATACTTACGGTCGTCGATTCAACCAGAAACTGAGACAGTATCTGCCGGTTGCTGGCACCAATGGCTTTGCGGATACCTATCTCATGCATCCGTTCGGTAACCGATACCAGCATAACGTTCATAATCCCGACGCCGCCGACAAACAACGATATGACGGCAATACCGATGGTAAGCTCGGTCATCAGATTTAAAATGCCGGTATTATTTGCGGCAACCTGACTCGGCAAGAGCACACTGAAGTCATTCTGGCCGGAATGTGTTGTTAACAAAGCTTTTTGGATACTATTATCGACTGACGATAATAAATTGGGATCTTTCACCCGCACCATAATTTGATAGATCGAACCGGTAGTGTGCGACAGCTGTTTAGCTGCGGCTAGCGGAATAAAAATAGCATCATTATAGATAGTATTATTAGAAAACGGGGTAGCGTTGAAACTATTTAATACGCCATCAACTACAAATAGTTGTCCCCGCAAGCTAAAACTGTATCCGAGGGGAATGGAACCGCCGAATAGACCACTGGCGGCATTCGACCCGAGTACTGCACTGAACGGATTAGTGTCATGATCGTTAAAGAAACTTCCGAAAGCTACACTCTGGTTAAGCACCAGGGGCAAATTTTGATTGGTAGCAATGATTATACCGTTCTTAAACGGCTTATCACCCGAGGCCTGTCCGGAGATTATCTCCAACGGTACGACAGGTCCCACACCCTTGATCTTAGATATCGCTTGAACATCCTGATTGGTTAATGTTGATACCGCCGGTATTGAACTTACGCCGAATTCACTTACATTTGCCACTTTAGAGCCGACAGTTATAACATCTTTGGAATAGGCGTTAACCTGACCGGTAATTTCGTTTTTGACTCCCTGACTGATACCGATTATCGTAATCACGCTGGCAACTCCGACAATAATACCAAACATGGTCAGCAAGCTCCGCCAGCGATTGGCCCGCATTGTCATAACTGCAGCTCGCACATGGCCCGGACTAAAACTCATGCCCGTCTCCTTCGCGATGTCTTCTTTGTCCGCTTGGTCCGTTTCCGCTTCGGCTGATAGCTATTCTTTTCCGGTACCATGTTCATCAATAAAGTAACGCCTGCCAAATCGTCCTCTACCGACTTACGCGAAACCTTATACAGCTGGCGCCGGGCAGTTTTAGCGACTTCGCCCAAATTAGTAGTTTCATCTTCAATGATCATACCGTCATGCATATAAACAACCCGCGTAGCATAGCGTGTAAGTTCGGGGTTGTGGGTAACGAATATAACCGTATTGCCCATACGATGAATTTCGCTTAGTAATTCCATGACTAATCGACTGCCGGCACTATCTAAGTTACCGGTCGGCTCATCGGCAATCAAAATCGTCGGATTATTGACCAATGACCGGGCGATTGCCGCACATTGTATCTGACCACCCGACAATTGGTATGGGTAAAAATATTCCCGGTTTTGCATACCGACCCGTTCTAACATCGCACTGGCCAGCTTCATCCGTTTAGTTTGCCCCATACCTTTATAGGTCAACGGTAACGCGACATTTTCCAGGACCGTCAACCGTGGCAGCAGGTTATACGATTGAAAAATAAACCCGATAGTATCACGTCTGAGTTTTGCCGCTTTAGTGGGCCTAAGTCTGTCGACCAAATGATTTTGTAGCTTATATGTGCCATGTGTCGGACGATCCAGCAGACCCATAATGTTTAATAACGTACTCTTGCCACAGCCGCTCGGACCCATGATCGCCACAAACTCACCTTTATTAATAGAAAGACTGACTTCGTCGAGCGCCAAGGTAGTGGCATCGCCGAAGCCGTACAGTTTACTGACGTCTTCTAATTTAATTAAAGCCATTCTCAATCAATAGTTTACTGCCTCAGCTTGCATTTCCGCAAGTTTTATTGTAGTAATTTATTACTTACAGGTTATGTATAATGGGTTGTTGACGGAGGGGTCGCCTAGTTGGTCTATGGCGCACGCTTGGAAAGCGTGTTGGGCCAAAAGCTCTCGAGGGTTCGAATCCCTCTCCCTCCGCCAATCTTATTCCACGTTTTCTGTATAAAGCATGAAATAATTGCAGAATACAATCAGAGTTAAATTGCCTTCCAATAGATCCTTGATTGGTGTCATTGGTCAAGCCGGCGTATATGTAATAAAAATAACTGACAGCCAGCCAGGACTTAGCTAAGTTTAACTTATGAATAAAGAACCGTATGAAAGAGTTAGAACGAGCCCTGAATTTACGCTGGGTTATCTGGCAGTCGGTCAAGATAAACTTGAGCATTTACATAGAATGCAGCTACAGGCGACCGTGGAAGCAATGCGAACCCTATTTCCACATCTGATATTTTCCGGCAACGAAAATGATGGGCCTAGCGGTTCGGAGAGCGGTTTAGAACATTTAGCACCCAAACCGCCCGTTGATCTGAGCGACTGCTAAAAATTAGCTGCCATTGGCTTAAGCAAAAATGAAATTGCCACCGTCAAGCAAAGCTAGTGCTGATATAGTATTAGTAGTAACTAAGGGGTAAAAACATGGAGAATCAGGTACTAGTAGTCACCAGCAACGATATACCGGGATATGAAGTCACAGAAGTGTTTGGTGAAGTCTTCGGACTATTGACCCGAAGTCGTAACATTTTCAGCAATATCGGCGCCGGACTGCAATCCGTTGTCGGCGGAGAAATCAGCGCCTATACCAAATTGTTAAGCGACAGCCGGATACAGGCGACCGAGCGCATGAAACAGGCGGCTGCCGAAAAAGGCGCTAACGCCGTTATCGCCATGCGCTTTGACACCAGCGAGATCGGCAATACCATGAATGAGGTCACGGCATATGGTACGGCCGTAAAAATCCAGCCTCAACGTAAATGAGTCAGCCGTTTAAGACTAATATTCCCGAGCCCAGATGGCAGCAAATCATCAGCCTAATTATTTTTCTGTTTATATTAATCTTGTTTATCCTGGCTGCTACCCGCAGCTTATAGCAAC
Organism: Candidatus Saccharimonadota bacterium; assembly: GCA_027365775.1. GTDB lineage: Bacteria > Patescibacteriota > Saccharimonadia > Saccharimonadales > UBA4665 > JAJZWH01. Next base: position 21,212 of record DAHXLX010000017.1, read on the forward strand.
CGTACTTGGCCATAAGTTCTCTGTTACAATAACAGTATGTTAGCGTTAGCATTTTTTTCCTGGTGGTATGGTAGCGGTTGGAAATTGGTCAGTAAAAAGACATTACAAACTCTCGATAACGTATTAAAGTCTTTCTCGGTCAGTCTTCTTATAAAAACCCTGTTCATGCCTTGGCGCCGGATTATTACTTATCCAGGGTCGGGTATTGCTGCCCACTTGCAGGCGATAGTGGACAATACTGTCAGCCGTTTCATCGGTTTTTTAGTACGCATCTTCGTATTACTTGCCGCACTGGTTGTGGTGGTTTGCTTAGCACTTGTCGGCTTTCTGCAACTGGTTATCTGGCCATTATTGCCCATAGCGGCGATGGTCTGTTTAATAATGGGTTTTTTTCAATGAGCAGCACGGTCATCGATATCGGGTCGCTAAGGGCTAGAAAGGCCAGACTGGGAAAAAGGGTCGGTAAGTTAACCGCGCTAATATTATTCATGCTGACGATAGTGCTTCTGGCCGTTGGCATAGCATTGATCGTGGTTGACAATAATCATAACGGTTATTTCTTGTTAGCTTTGGCAATAATTTGCTTTATGTTCGCCTCCTGGGCAACTTGGGATTTGCAGTTATTGCCGATTGAACCGGGCAGTGTCAATGGTCAGCTGTCTTATGACGTACTCGCTCGACTGAACAAAAAAGCCACCAACCCGAAAGCAGTCTGGCAGCAGCTTAATCAGCATTGGCAGGCATATTTTATCACCAACCATCTCTACATCTCGCCTCAAGATATCGAACTCGTACTCGACGATAAACCCGAAAGTCTGCAAGTGGCAATGGACAAGGCCGCCGATTATGCCGCAGTTAATCATCACGCCCAAATCGAACTAGGGTTCGTTGTCGCCGGTATTATGGCAAGCAGCAACGCATTAACCGACCTCTTGGTTCGATCCAAGCATGACCCTAAAGACATCGATGCCATTACAGCCTGGCTGAGCAGGATTATCGACTCATCGACTAAGAAGCATCAGAATTTCGGTGGCATCGGTCGTGATTGGGCTTTCGGTTTTACGACTTTTCTTAATCATTTTGCCGCCAATATCAGCCTGTCGATTATGAACCACGGGGCTAATTACGGTTGGTTAACCACGGCTCCGGATGTGATCGCGATTGAAAACGCTCTGGCCAACAACTCGGGAGCCGTAGTTGTAGTTGGTCCGCCGGGTATCGGCAAGACGTCCAGAATCTATGCGTTGGCCCAGCGCATGATAGAAGGCAAGGCCAACCCCAAACTGGCCTATCACCAGGTACTGAAGTTGGACGTCTCGACAATCCTTTCCAACGCTAAACGCCAGGGAGATATCGAAAATATATTCAATCGGATAATGATCGAAGCCGTAACCGCCGGACACGTAATCTTGTTCCTTGATGATGCGGAGCTATTCCTTAATCAAGGAGTCGGTTCGCTGGATGCCGGCGCCATTTTACAGCCGGTATTACAAAACCGCTCGGCCCAATTCATCATGACCCTAACGCCACAGGATTACCAACGGCTGCGGACAAATCACCCTAATCTGGCTAACTTGTTAACACCTATTATTATCAACGAACTGCCACATGAAGACATTATGAACATTCTCGAAGACACGACTAACGGCATGGAATACCGCTACAAATGCTTGATTACCTATGATGCGATCAAGACCGCTTACCGATTAAGCGGGCGATACGACACCGAGGAGGCCTATCCAGGCAAAGCCATCAAATTACTAGAACAATCAATCACGTTCGGCAAAGAACACGTCATCTCTTCACGAAGCGTGGAAGAAGCAATTGAAAAAAGTCGTGGCGTAAAGGTATCGGCCGCTACGCAGGCTGAAGCTGATACTCTTCTAAATCTGGAGGCGAAGATTCATGAACGAATGATTAACCAGGATGAAGCCGTCAAGGCGGTATCCGCCGCCCTAAGACGCGCCCGGGCCGGCATAGCCAATCCTAAACGTCCAATCGGCAGCTTCCTGTTTCTCGGTCCCACCGGAGTTGGAAAAACCGAGTTGGCCAAAGCAATTGCGGCTGTCTACTTCGGCAGTGAAACCAATATCGTCCGCTTGGATATGAGTGAATATCAGCAGGAAAGTGATGTCACACGTCTGCTGGACACCGGCAGTAATTTAAATGCCAGTTTTCTGATGACCATCCGTCAACAACCATTCAGTGTTGTGTTGCTTGATGAAGTCGAGAAAGCTCATCCGAGTATTCTAAACCTTTTATTGCAGCTTTTAGATGAAGGCCAGCTTACCGATGTCGCCGGCAGAAGTGCCTCGTTTAAAGATGCTGTGGTTATTGCTACCTCCAACGCCGGTGCCAATGCGATCCGTGAACAAATCGCCACCGGCGGTAACCTGGAAGCATTTAAAGATACCCTGACCGAACAATTGATCAAGGCCAATACGTTCAAACCGGAACTTCTAAATCGGTTCGACGAAGTCGTCTTGTTCCGGTCTCTCAATCGTGATGAGCTGGCACAAGTAGTCAGACTGCTAGTCAAAGAAGTCAATACCAACCTGTCCGGTCAAAATGTATCAGTTGAACTGAGCGATGCGGCAATAGCGAAAATTGTCGATATCGGTACCGATGAACGGTTCGGTGCCCGACCGATGCGGCGGGCACTTCAACGTGGGGTAGAAGACACTATCGCTCAGAAGATTCTGAAAGGCGAAATCGGTCCGGGAAGCCACGTCTTACTTAACGATGCGGATATTAATCTGTAGGTTTAATTAGTGTGCCGGTCGGTTGGCCGGATGCAGCCTTAACAATGTTGTCCGCCTTCATTGCGTCAAATACGATGATCGGCAATTTATGTTCCAAGGCTAACCCCAACGCCGCTTTATCCATTACCCTGATTTGCTGATCGCTGACCGCGTCTTCAGCAGAAATGACATCGAATTTAACTGAATCGTGATTCAAATTCGGATCAGTGTTAAATACGCCATCAACTTTGGTAGCTTTTAAAACTATGCCGCAGGACAGTTCCAGCGCTAAACTCACAGCTGCCGTGTCGGTTGTTAGATATGGACGTCCGATGCCGCCAGCCACAATCACTATACGACCCTTTTCCAAGTGTTTCTCCGCCAGACGATGAATGAACGGCTCGGCAACCTGCTCGGCAAAGATATTGCTTAAACACCTGGTCTGAAGACCTTTGGATTCGAAAATGTCGTTCAGCGCTAACGCATTCATCATTGTGCCAAGCATGCCTATTTGGTCAGCTGTTACCCGTTTAATGCCGTGACCGGCCAGCTGAGCACCTCGGGCGAAGTTACCGCCACCGACCATAATTACTGTCTGCACTCCGGCGGCTTCGACTTTCTTTACTTCATCCGCCAACCAGGCACCCAACTCGGCGTCGATTCCACTGTCATATTTTCCGGCTAGCTGTTCGCCCGATAACTTGAGAAGGATACGCTTATAGCTCATTCCCGCTTAGTCTAGCAAATACGACTGACGATAGCTATACTTACCCTAGATGTTGAAACTCTACTCGTGGAACGTTAATGGAATTAGAGCCGTCATTAACAAAGGTGCTTGGGATCAATTCCTCAATGTAAACACGCCGGATATTTTATGCCTACAGGAAATAAAAGCCAGGCCGGAACAAATCACCGTCCCGATTGAGGGTTATGACGTCCATTGGTATCCAGCCGAAAAACCCGGATACTCCGGAGTGGCTTTACTGACTAAACCAATACCGACCAAGGTAGTCAATGGACTGCCGGAAGACATAATTAAGACCTATAAGGTTACCGGCGACACTTACGGCAACCCTAACAAAGAAGGCCGGGTAATGACCGCGGAATATGACCGGTTCTGGCTAGTCAACGTCTACACGCCTAATGCCAAGGAAGATCTGAGCAGGTTGGCTTTAAGGCACAATAGCTGGGACCCGGCTTTTCTGGCATACATTAAAACGCTGGAAGCAACCAAACCGGTAATCGTTTGCGGCGATCTAAATGTTGCCCATACTGCTGATGACTTGGCGAATCCGAAAACCAACGTCGGCAAGAAAGGATTTACCGCAGAGGAAAGGCAAGGCTTCCAAGCATATATCGACGCCGGCTTCATCGATAGCTTTCGCTTGTTCCACCAAGGCAATGGATTCTACACCTGGTGGAGCCATTTCGCAAACGCTCGTGCCCGCAATATCGGCTGGCGGATAGATTATTTCATTGTTTCCGAATCGCTAAAGCCTCAAATAACCGCCAGCGACACTTATCCGTCAATCACCGGATCGGACCATTGCCCGATCAGCCTAACGCTGGACCTTTAACATGAACCGGCAATCCAGACCATTCGCCGCCTTTGATATCGATGGTACACTGATACGCTGGCAACTTTACCATGCTCTTGCGGATGTCATGGCCAAACAAGGCATAATCGATGGCGAAAAATACATAAGCGTATTAAGAGCCAGACAACTATGGAAATTCCGCCAATCTGCGAACTCATTTGCCGATTATGAAGTCGAGCTGGTGAATTTAATTAATACCGGCATTGTCGGGCTTAAGTATACCGCCTATAAACGTTTCTGCGACGATGTAATCAAACGATATCAGGACCAAACGTATACTTTTACCAGAGACCTGATTACTGAACTCAAGGGTCAGGGTTATATACTGTTCGCTATTTCAGCATCCCCGATTGAATTAGTCAGGCAAATCGGTACTTACTACGGTTTCGATGATTATGGCGCATCCAGGTTTGAAGTTAACAATGGCAAGCTGACCGGCCGGGAAGAGTTGTTAATTGGTCCGGCTAAGCAGGCTCTGCTTAAACAGCTGATCACGAAACACGACGCCACCACTAGAAAAAGCATTGCGGTGGGAGATACGGGTGGTGATATAGCAATGTTGCAAATGGCTGACCAAGCAATTGCATTCAATCCGTCTAGAGAACTGTTCGATCATGCAACTAAACATTTCTGGCAAATAGTAATCGAGCGTAAAAATGTCATCTACAAGTTAAAATATGTTCATGGACAATACATACTGGCTACATCAGACAACTGAAAGACCCTTATTCGAAGCTGTAATTTGGAATCAACCGCAAAGACGAAACGTAGCCGGTAAGCTGGCTATAATCGGTGGCAATGGCCATGGTTTCAATATTGTCTCCGAGGTTTTCGCATTGGCCAATCAGGCTGGCATCGGAGTGTCAAGAGTGCTCATGCCCGACAGTCTTAGTCATACTATCGGAAAAATCTGGCCCGATTGTGAATTTGCGCCAAGCACCAAAAGCGGCGGCTTTGCCACTACCGCCTTAACCGAATGGCAAAACTTGGCCTCATGGGCTGACGGCACACTAATCTGCGGCGATTTGGGTAGAAACAGTGAAACCGCGATTCTGCTTGACCGGTTTTTGGAAACTAATTCGGAGTTCGTCGCACTTTTCGGCGACGCTTTGGACCTTGCCATTTCAACGCCGTTAAGTCTAATTAACCGAGGCAACTTGTTAATCGGACCCAGCTTGAGCCAGTTCCAGAAACTTTTGTCGTCAATCCGTTATCCAACCGCTATCAAATCCAGCCTAAGCCTTGACCAACTAGCCGATCTGCTACATTCGCTGACATTGAACTATAAATTATCAATTGTTTATGTCCACGAAGGAATTGTTTTTATCGCCGATGCCGGTCAGGTATCGTCAACGCCAACAACATACGATACGATCGGACGGACCATAACCGCAAGCACCGTTTGGCGGCTGCAACAGCCAGCCAAACCATTCGAAGCAATGACTTCGGCTATCTATAAATTTGGACTTCAGGCGGCCTGACTGGTTCTAAAGTGATTCTTTTATCGCAGTTTGCACCAAGTCCGGCCACCGAGTCGAGACGGGCAAGAAGCTTTTTATCTTTGAAGTAACCGAAATTATCGCCGTACATCAAGGCTAAACTAACATGCGGCTTATAGCTGCCGTTACTGTTATAGTCATCTTTTAATGGAAAGTCGGCTGCCGAAAAACAAGATTCATACTCCAGCTCTTCATTAATCAGCTCATCGCTGAAAATATCAATACCAAGCTTGGCTTTTAATTCGGAGCCGTAGACCGCTAATCTGCCCAAAACGACCTCGAGCGGCATCTTTGTGGATGTTATTTTTTCGCTAATTGAGGCCGTAGACGGTCCAATACCGCGGTGACGTTTATCGAAACGGGAAAAACCGATAACCGTTACACCAAGCATATGGGCATCAAATAACCGCCCGACATTGTGTAGTTCAGGCAAAAGCTTGACTTCAATTGACTGCATCAGAGACAAACTAGCCGGAGAGATTTTGCGCCGGACTGCATATACACCATTTAAATTAGCTCGTCGGATAATGTTTGCCTTGGCGGTTCGGTCGCTTGACCGGTTGTTCCGGGGACTCATAGCCATGCCATCCAGCTATTGATATTGTCGACGGTCTTAGGTTCAGTTCGAACAACCCAAACCATTTCCCAGCTCCTTTTGTTTTTGGCTTTTAGGTTTAGCCATTCATAAGTCAATCATAACCACTAAAGCTTATGCTTGTAAAGACCGATTTAATGCTGCTGGTGCCGGAAGAGGGAATCGAACCCTCAATCCAAAAAGGAACACGATTTTGAGTCGTGCGCGTATACCAATTCCGCCATTCCGGCACGCTATGAATTTTAAGGATCCAGGAGTCTTAATTGTACTATACTTGAGAAGTAAAGGGCATTGGCCCTGATGAAGGATTATGGCAAACAATATACACGACAATCATGATAACTCAATTCCGCAAACGCCGGGTACTATTGTCTCTGCACCGCAAAATCTGGCCATAAATCTTGTCCGACAAAAAATCAACGCATTGTATGAAACCGAACCGGATGCCCAAACCGAAGCAAACGAAGTGGCAATTGAAACACGCCGGAGCAAACACCAGCAGGTCATGTATGAATTGATGACCTCCGGTAAGGATCTCGCCAAAATCCAGACCGAATGGCATGAGTATTACCAGGGGCTATCAAACGAAGACAAAAAACAAGTCTGGCAGGAATTCTATAACAGCAATAAGAATGCCGTCCATCAGGCTCAAGCTGAAGCGGCCAAGAAACTGGATGACCAAGCAGCAAGCGAAACCGCGTCGAAAGTACGTCAAGCAATAGACAAACCGCAAGGCAGGCAGGCACAGAAGCTGGCGCAACATGTACATGAACGGGCCAACAAACGGCCTAGAACGAATAACAAGAATTCAACAGTTACGGCGATTAGAAACAATCTTCGTACCAAGGCGGCAGCGTCACCGAAGCTTACCTGGAAGCACCACCTGCAATCAGCACTGTTCGGATTGGGAATGGGCGCAATCGTCGTATTCATTCTGCTGTTCGGATTCTTCAACGAAGTCATTATTGCACCCTTTATTCAACCCAGTCGAAATGATACGGCAACGCCAATAATTCTAAGCAATGCCACAGTTGCCCCCAGCCCAACACCGGAGGTCATTATACCTAAGATTAATGTCGAGATCCCGGTGGACTACAACGCTACATCCACCAATGAAAATGTAATTGAAAATGATTTGAACGGGGGAGTTGTCCATTATCCGACCACATCTTATCCGGGCCAAACCGGTAACGCGGCTTATTTCGGACACTCGTCAAATAATATTTTTAACCCCGGCAAGTATAAATTTGCATTCGTGTTACTGCACGATCTGGTTGCCGGTGATGTGTTTTATCTGACTTATAATGATAAAGTCTACGCCTATAAAGTGTTCTCAACTACGGTTGTCAGTCCGAACGATGTCAGCGTTCTCGATCCGATTACCGGACATGCCGCTACTGCCACCCTTATAACTTGCGACCCGCCGGGAACCAGCATTAATCGTTTGGTTGTGGTTGGCGATCAAATAAGCCCAAGTCCAAGCAGCGATACCGCCCCCGCCAATCCAATTACTACCGCTAATACCACATCACAACTGCCCGGCAATGGACCGACCTTATGGCACCGCTTCTTCTCGACAATTTATGGAAAGCTGCTGACCATTGCGCTTATCGGTGTCGTCGGGTGGTTGATTTGGCGCTGGTATGCCAAAGAATTTAAGCGACCCGCTAAGACGCAATAAGAGATACCTGATTTAAGTCAACGATACCATTGGCGGCCTGACTAAACGTAAAATACGAATGATAATCAGGAGCGAAGAACGGCTTGTACGCCGGTAAAGCCGGGGTCAAGGTTTGATGATTAGTGTCATCATAGTCGGTGACCATAAGTTTGCCGCCACTGACATAGTCAAGCCGGTCGCCATCCATCCAGTTCACATGAGTCTGGGGACCATCTAAAGGTTGGGTAGTCAAGTAGTGATATGCAGAGTCACCATAAATGTCATATATCGCAAAATTATTGCCATTTTCTGCCAGGATAAACTGAGCGGTCGGCGCAAAAGAAAGATAGGTCGGATCAACAATTTTAATTGCTCGGAAGGCTGAAATCGCCGGTTGAGTCGAAGACGCTATTTGAAGATTAGGATTCAGATAAATATAGACGTAACTATCGGCGCTATCGGCTATAGCGGCATAAAGATTGCCATTGTATCCTGCCATGTCCAACAGGTAAGTCGTCGCCTGAGGCATATAACGTACGAAATAATCTTTGCCGCTAACATCTAACATAACCTTGACCTGTCCGGCTGGTGCGCCACCCTGAGTAACGAATAAAAGCTCGTTCGAACCGTAACTCTTATATGCCAGAACGCCTGTTTCAATCTGAGTCGGGGTTGGATTGCCGATTATTGCCGTGGACAGTGTCTGGGTTGAAGAATCATAAAAATAAAACTGGTTATATTTAAGATTATTAAAGCTGACCGAAGTCGGATTAACGTTAAAGTTACGGTTTAAATTAATCGATTGATTCGGGTTCTGAGTGTCCAACTCAATAAATTCCTGATTGCCGTCATAGATATGGTCCAGCAACAGGTGTTGGTTGTCGTCCGCCCAGCCGATGACTTGCCAACTCTGGCTGATTTGCGCCGGACTTAAAAGTCCGGCCGGTAAGCTTAACGTAGTCGGCGTGGCCGTCGGGTCGGTTAGATTATAGAGGTAAAAACTGCCGAAACTGCCGGGTACCGATACCACCAGATACTGCTGGCCCGGGCTTTGGGTCGCGACTTCCGGAGCACCGTTAAACTTTGCAATGTTAATAGAATGTAATTTGGTTGGAAAGAGCAGCGGATAGTCATAATGAATGACCGTGCCACCAAAGACTGTTATCACGTGTTTCCACGGCCGATAGCCGGGAGCGGTTAATTTAAACTTATAAACACCCGAGGGGATAGTTAAGCGAGTATTGGTTGTTGCAGCATTTAAGACACCATTTATATATATCGAAGCCGGATTGGGTTGGCTGGACAAAAAAATCATACCATTCTGTATTACTTTGCCGTTCTTGACACCGTAACCGTATGCTTGCCAGAGCAAGATAACACAGGTGAAGGCAATGGCTATGGCCACGAGCGAATAGCCTGTCCACAGGAAAAGACGATAGCGTCGCTGCTTCTTGGGGTCTAAATATTCCATGTCATATATAAAATAAATCTTATATTGGTACCAAAGTTACATTAAGAGTAATCAAAATCCCAAAACTTAACCTTAATTTTAGATACACTTGCAGGTTAGTACAAGTAGGATTAAGATGGACTCAACGAATCGTTTTGGTTATGCTAAAACAATTATCAAGAGAAGCTAAGTGGATAAGAAACTGAGGGCAACCATTAATCTAAACGGCAAGCGCTATAACGCCATAACCGGACAACAGCTCGCGGCCAGCTCATACAAAATGGCAAACATAGATGGCATATTAAAACGTCCCGCACACAAAAATTATTCAGCTGTTGATTCAACGGTACCTAACGGTCAAAAAAAATCAAACCGTATCGCCCAACATAACATCAAACGACCGTCTTCAGCTAAAACACTAATGCGTAATAGTGTTAAGAAACCTGCCAAGAACAAACCATTAATCGCCAAGGTCAATCAGGAACTGACCGTTAACAAGTCTGACCTGATAAAGACTTCACCGATGTTCGGCAAGATTGATCATCGACTAGCCAGTCGAGCCAAGGCAATTAAACTTAACAGCAACATAAGCCGGTTCGGAAGTGAAGTAAAGAATATATCCGGCAGTTTCAATCCATATCGACCGCCACGGCAACAACTAGAACCGCCAATAACCCAGACCAAACGAAAGCCGGATATTTTCGAAGCTGCAATAGAGAGAGCCACCAGCCATGAACTACCGCCCTTAACCAAAAAGGAGCTCAAGGCTTTAAACGGTCAAACACCATCAAGCAGAAGTAAGCTTTTTTATGGTATGTTCGTGCTGCTACTCATAGCGGTTGGCGGTTATGGACTATATGCAAACATGCCCACGGTGATGGTAAAATTTGCCGACATGCGCGCCGGTTTTGATGCCAGTTTACCAAGCCACCGACCAGCCGGATACAACTTGGCGTCGGTCGATTATGGTCCGGGCACGGTAAAGCTCAACTATCGGAACAAAAACCACAGCTTCACATTGACGGAGCATTCATCTAACTGGGATAGTGTCACGCTAGTCAGCAGTGTTATTGCACCAACTCACGGATCTGGGTACAAACAGATATCGGTCGCCGGTCAAACCGTCTACCTATATGGACATAACCAAGCGACATGGGTATCGAGCGGTATACTGTATCAGGTTCAGGGCAGGGGCGGCCTAACCGCCAATCAAATAGCTAAGCTTGCCGCCTCACTTTAGTTGCCCGGTAATTGTTTTTAGTATTTACTTAGTACCGATGAATGAAGTCAGAACACGTTTCGCCCCCAGTCCGACCGGTTATTTACATGTCGGCGGAGTCAGGGCAGCTTTATTTCCGTGGTTGGTCGCCAGACATTACAACGGTAAATTTATATTAAGGATAGAAGACACCGACCGCGCCCGAGAAGTTGGCGGTTCTGTGGATATTATCAAGCAATCACTCGAGTGGCTTGGTATTCTTTGGGATGAGGGCCCTGGTGTCGGCGGCGCGTACGGTCCATATTTCCAAACACAGCGAACGCAATATTATCATCAATGGGCCATGCGTCTGCTGGACAGCGGCCGAGCATACGCCGATATTAGACAGCCGGGCGAACTGGAACAATTGCGTGCCGATGCCCAAACCAAACATAAACCGTTTTTGATAAGGGATTACCGGCCGGCAAATCCGCCAAGCTGGAAACCAGGTATGCCGTTAAGGTTCAAATCTGAACCGCAAGCCTACAGCTGGCACGATGAAATTATGGGTGATCTTACGGCCGGCAAAGACGCAGTAGATGATTTTATTCTGCTGAAGTCAGACGGCTTGCCAACGTACAATTTCGGACATATCGTCGACGATCAGGAGATGCACATCACCCACGTTATCCGCGGCCTGGAGTATATCGCATCTATGCCCAAATACCTTAACTTGTATGAGGCATTAGGGTTTAATAAACCGCTATTTGCCCATATGCCGCATATTATGGGCCCGGACGGCAAAAAGAAACTCAGTAAACGTGACGGTGCTAAAAGCGTTCTGGATTATAAGCAAGAGGGTTTCCTGCCTGAGGCAATGGTAAATTTCCTGGCATTACTGGGTTGGAATCCGGGTGACGGCCGGGAAATGTTTAGCCTCGATGAAATGGTTGATAGCTTCAGCCTGGATCGGGTTCAACATAGCGGCGCACGGTTTGATGAACGACGGTTGATCTGGATGAATGGCAGTTATATTCGTTTACTAAGTCTGGATGAGCTTTATGATCGGTGCGCCCAATATTGGCCCGTCGAAGCCAAAGGCTACGATAAAACATACAAGAAACAAGTACTGAAACTGTTACAGGAACGGCTCAAATACTTATCCGAGTTACCCGAACTCAGTCGTTCGTTTTTCGTCGACTTGCCACTTAATCCTAAGTTAATTTCCACCCATAAACAACTTGCTAAGTACGACAATCAATCACTTAAGCGGCTACTCGAAACCAGCTTAGTAGATCTAAAGGATTGTGATTTTAGCGTTGACAAGTTGAATGATCGGCTAAATGGATTGCTGGCAAAAACCGGCGAGCCGCCGGCGGTACTATTCAGTCTGATCAGGATCGCCACCACCCAGGCTCAAGCCAGCCCGCCTCTGGCGGAAAGCCTAGCCGTTATCGGCAAAGAACGGACATTGAAACGGATCGTCCGTCAAATTGAGACTTTATAGACAATCAACAGATGATTCCGTGTTAGAATTAGCATATGCAAGATGACATCCGCTCTGTGCCGTCAACGCCTCAAGCGGACCCGCCACCACCACACGTAACCAGTCACGGTTTCAAAACACCGGAAGAAGTAGCGGCTCACGATGATGACATTATCGACATGTCGCAGGAGGATAAGCCAGACCGGCCACTAATGATAAAACCTAAACCAAAACATAAGTTCTGGCCACCGACACGTAAACAGTTAATTATCGGCGGTGCGGTTATTGTTGTCATAATCGCCGCGGCAATCGGCGGTTATTCGGCTCTCAGTCATCACAAGCATACGCTAGTATCAAACATTCCGAAGCCCAAACATATCCAAAAGGTCGCTCCAAAACCAACCACCATAGCTTCAACCCTTACCGGCCTACCGGTTAACCCGTCTGCTAACCAGCGACCTATTACTGCAGTAATGATTGAGAATACGCCTTATGCCAGACCGCAATCAGGTCTTAGTCAGGCTGGGGTGGTAATCGAAGCGCTTACCGAAGGCGGTATTTCCAGATTTATGGCATTATTTCAGGACCAATTGCCAACCAGTGTCGGACCGGTACGTTCGGTCAGGCCGTACTTCCTGGACTGGGCGCTAGGTTTCGATGCCCCGCTAGCCCATGACGGCGGCAGCCCCTTGGCATTATCGGAAATTGGCCCGTTGGGCATTAAAGACTTGAATCAAATGTATAATCCCGGACCATACACCCGTATTTCCAGCCGGCCGTCACCGCATAATCTATACGCCAGTCTGCCGGCGCTTGTTAGCCTTGAAGCCAGCAAAGGCTGGACTTCCAGTAATTTCACCGGGTGGCCACGGAAACCTGATCAACCGTCCAAAGATCCCAATGCCACCAATATCAGCTTCGATCTGTCATATTCTACTTACAACGTAAACTACAGCTATGATTCATCTACCAACAGCTATAACCGATATGTCGGCGGAGCGCCGCAAATCGATGCCAATACTAACAGCCAGTTAAGTCCCAAAGTCGTAATCGGTATGGTAGTGCCTTGGAGTGAGGGACCGCTTGACACTTCTGGTGCATACTATTCCGTATATCAGACCACCGGTAGCGGCCAGGCGTACGTCTTTCAAGATGGTACGTTAACTCTTGGCCAATGGAATAAACCAACGCCGCAGTCTCCGCTATCTTTCACTACCTCCAGCGGGCAACCATTGAAACTTAACGCCGGCCAGACCTGGATAACAGCAATCGCTTCCAATCAGGACGTATCATATAACTAAACATAAGATGGTGGGACAGTGGATTATCTAAGTAGAACCAAACGACAGTACTGGATCGTCTTGTTCGTATGTTTCTTAATTTATAACGCCCTAATCGTTGGTCTGTGGTTATTGCTTCACTCGCTTGGCTCACATTTCCATGTCGCAAACGATATTGCGCTGCTAATTTGTAGCGTTTTTGGATTGCTGTTGATGATAGTCTTCAGCTCGATAATCAGCAAGTATCTGATCGAACCATTGAAAGCCATCTGGCAACTTATTCTCCATATCAGCCCAAGCGGTGTTGCTGTCCCGGCGCCTAATATCGATTCGCTCAAAACCGGACGCGAACTTGTTGCCAATTTAGCCATGCAAGTCTATCAGCTGACCGCGGTTGCCGGCCAGTATGGCACTAAAGCAGCCGACAGCGAATTAAACAACAACTTCGTCGCCAATAAATTGCCCTTGCCACTGTTTATCCTCGATTCCGGGGAAACAATCATCTACGCCAACATCGCAGCCAGTGATTATATCGGCACGCCAGTCAAAGACTTAACCGGTAAGAACTTTTATATGGTTATGGACATGTCGTTTCCGAGCGAAAGCACTTTGGATAAATGGCTTAAAGATGTTAAGGCCAACACCGCTACCGCAAGTATGAGCTGGGAAAGGGTACGCTTAAACGTACTGGATAACCATCCGACTCGGCTGTTCGATCTGGCAGCTTTTTATAATAAAGATAATCCCCAAAATTATGAAACCATGTTGGTATTGTTCGATCACACCAAACAGTATTCTCAAGATGATCAGGCTGTTAGCTTCGTCGCCTTAAGCGTACATGAACTAAGGACACCACTGACACTACTTCGCGGTTATATCGAAGCGTTTGAAGAAGAACTGGGTAATGAAATGAATCCGGACCTTAAAGACTTTATGCAAAAAATGGGGGCAACGGCTCAACAGTTGAACGCATTTGTAAATAATATTCTAAACGTTGCCAGAGTCGACAATGACCAACTGCAACTCTCACTCCATGAAGAGAAATGGGACAGCATCGTAGAGTCGGCAATCACTAACATTGCATTACGTGCTAAAGTCAGGGGCATAAAACTCGAGTCACATATCGAACCAGGCCTGCCAACAGTCGGCGTAGATAGATTAAGCATTTACGAAGTACTTAATAACTTAATCGATAACGCAATCAAGTACAGCAACGACTCAAAAGTCATTAAAATAGATGCCCATTTGACGCATGAAGGCATGATAGAAACGACAGTACAAGACTTTGGTGTTGGTATCAGTCCAAACATAATGTCTAACCTGTTCACAAAATTCTACCGTGATCATCGCAACCGGTCTCAGATCGGTGGCACGGGTCTAGGCTTGTATTTGAGTAAAGCTATCGTCAGTGCCCACGGCGGTAATATTTGGGTCAGATCGACACTCGGACAGGGAAGCATTTTCGGTTTCACCCTTAAACCATATACAATGCTTGCCGAAGAAATTAAAAACAGTGATAATAAAGATATTGTCCGTGGAGCACACGGCTGGATTAAAAACCACTCACTATACAGGAGATAAAAAAATGGATCCCAAAGAGCCCGTAGGGGCCAAACAACCTCACAAAAAAGTCCTATGTATTGAAGACGAGCACTTTATCGGTGAACTCTACCAACGGGCACTAGGCAATGCCGGATACGATACGATTTTAGAAGTTGATGGCGTGAAAGGGTTGCAATTAGCCCAGACCGATGAATTTGATATCATACTACTTGACTTGATGGTACCAAACCTAACCGGTATAGAAATCTTGAGAGCACTACGTGATCCGACTAAGACACCCCACCTCAAAGCTAAAATAATCATTACCACCAATTTAGAACAGCGCGAAGACGTCAAAGAGGATATTGAAAAACAGGCCGATGGATATATCGTCAAGGCCGAAATGACTCCCAAAGAGCTGGTTGAATTCCTGACCAATATCGCTTAGTGTAATTAGGTTAGGAGTTCTAAAGACTCAAAGGAATGTTTTGGGTAAGTTAAAAACATACAAACAACTGATCAGAAACTATCCGATTTTAAGTGATCAGATGACCAAAAAAAGATTAGATATAATACTTCGGCAACTCGAACAGATACTTATTAAGAACATACCCGGGAGTATTGTCGAGTTCGGCTGTTATATCGGCACCACCAGCGTATTTCTCAAACGACTCATCAACCAACACGACCCGAGCATAAGCTTCCATGTTTACGATTCGTTCAAAGGTCTACCACATAAATCAATCAAGGATGCGTCCGTCGCTGGTTCTGGCTTCCGTTCAGGAGAACTTAAAGCCAGTAAACGCCAACTATTAAAGACTTTTAAAAAGTCTCAACTTAAACCGCCCATAATCCATAAGGGTTGGTTCAACGAACTTAAAGACAAAGATATACCGTCGGAGATTGCTTATGCTTTTCTGGACGGGGATTTCTATAGCTCAATCAGCGACAGTCTTGAGCTAGTCTGGCCGAGATTAGTAACCGGTGGCAATATCGTGATTGACGATTTCGGCAAGAGCAACTTACCGGGTGTCAGTCGAGCGGTTGAAGACTTTTTCAAAGACCGGCCCGCCAAGATAAGACACGAACAAGATCTGGCGATTATAACCAAACCATAACTCTCACCGGTTTCGGCCCTAAATTATTTAATTTCAAGCATTGTTAGACCGTAAGTCGATAGGGAACATAAAGCGACCATTTCCCTAAAGCAAGTTATGCAGCAAGTAAAAGTTATAGTAAATTTCGTAAAGGGGGTCTTCAGTTCGGCCATAAAGATACCGCTCCGCCAGTCTGTGGAATGTACCCATTATTCTAGACAGTGTTGTCTACAATAGTAGCAATACTGCACTAAGTAATGGAGGGCTAGCTCATGCCTAAGCGTCACATGATTCGTTCAAATGTTAAAGCTCAGATTCTAAAACGCTTAAAGGAGGATGGTGACCCTAAGCCCCTCGATTTATAAGTCTATTGTAGGTGAAATTATTAGATGGAATAGTTTAGTTAGGCCCTCGTTAAAAAGTTATTAAGATTTGTCACCCTTAAAAATCCACTGAACACCGTACCTATCATAAAATTGTCCATAAATTCCAAAAGGCATTTCGTGTAGTTCTTGCAGCCTTTTGTTATTATCGCCATCTTTTAGTTTTTCAAAAACTGTCTTTAATTCATCATAAGACTTACCTGTAACATATATGGCTGTTGTATTACCTTGAACAGGGTCATAGTCAGGAGAAGCCATCCAATCGGTTGCTGATATTTCAATATCGCCACTTTTTAGATATGCGTTTATAAGTCTATTGTGTTTCTTTGGCGGGAACATATTTTTCATTGGTGTATCGCCAAGCTTAGTAAGCGACAATTCACCACCAAGACATTCGTGATAAAACGTCATGGCTTCTGCACAGTTACCCTCAAATAGTAAAAATGGTGTTGCTTTAAGCATTGTTTATGTCCGTCTTGAAGTTATATTTATATATAAATATTAGCACCATAACAGAATCAAACTTAACTAACAGTTATAAAACAAGATAACGTATAAATCGACACTTCAAATGTCAGATATTATAAATGTCAGAACCAACAGATTACAGCTAAGGATTTTATGCGGTAATGAAAAATTCAATCATGGTGAACCACCAAGCCATTAGTTCTCATTTATTGTTTGATGAATTAAGGCGATGGCAAACAATAATCAACAGTAACACCCTAACCAAAGAGAAAAAATATCTAGATAGTTATTCCCATTACACCCCCTCAGTGATTAACACTTAACTAAACTAAGAGTGAATATTAATAAACCTGAATAAAAGCTGAAATTTTATTTTAATAGTGCTAATATTTTAACAACAGCATTGCAGTTCAGTCTGGAAGGGAGGAAATTTAAATGTCAGGCAACACTGTTAAATCTAAAAATGGTAACTGGTTCGGCAGACATAAGATTATAACTACAATTTTAGGATTAATTGTACTCGGGATTATCATATCGGCATTAGATAATAGTGGAAGCAGCACTAAACCTACTTCATCAACTACTAGTGCCAATACCACGGCGAAAACCACGCAGACGACCTCAAACAAGCCTCAAACAACCAAAACAAGCTCTGCACCAGCCAAACGACAAGTAAAAGGTACGGCGATAACCTTAGGAGCTGGCACATTCACAGGAGGAAAAGACATTGCGGTAGGTTTATATGACGTTACTGCACCAGCCGGGCAAAGTGGCAACTTTATTGTCAGTGGCACCGACTCTTATAACGAAGTTCTCGGCACAGATACATCAATGAGCGAGGTTCCAAAAATCAGAGTACAAATATCTAGTGGCGACCAAATACAAATTTCTGGATTGAGCGGTGTTTCATTTACACCAGTTACAACCCCTTTCGTAACAACACATGTCCAAACAACATTATATGCTGGCACGTTTATAGTGGGGCAAGATATTGGAGCGGGTAGATACGTTGTGACTCCTGGTTCTGGGCAAAGTGGCAACTTTATAGTGGACGGTGGAGATAGCTATAACGAAGTATTAGGTACCGATAGTTCAATGGGAGAGGTTCCGAGTTTAACAGTAAATCTGTCACCTGGAGACACTATAAACATCTCAGGGATGAGCCAAGTTAACTTCCAGCCCACTAATTAGGGGTAATCTGCAATTGTACCAACAGAAAGCTAAGGCGGATAAAAACTAAAGGAGCAACCGCAATGCAAAAACTCAAAGATATAGGAGCAGTCCTTCTAGGAATCCTAATTATTGTCGGTATTTTAGTCGGTAGCATTCTTATCATTGGTTATGGCAGCAAGGTTGCCATTAAAGCAGACCCAATTCTTTCATGGATTAGCTTAGCGATACTCGTGATAAACCTTATAACAATACCCCTGGTTATTTTCAAAAGAACCCGAGCCTGGTATGGGCTTGAGTTATTCTTCTCTTCAATGATATACGGACTTTCCCTTTGGGTGTATGGATTTTTAGTAACTTATATATTATGGGGAATAGGCGCGGTTGTAGTAGGTATCTTTATTTTAGGTATTGGCGTGGTTCCTTTTGGATTAATAGCGTCAGTTATTCATCATGAGTGGAGTTATTTTTGGAACCTTATTTTGATGCTCGTACTTACTTTTGCATCTAGGGGCATTGGTTCAGTCCTAGTCGATAGAGCCGAAAGTGACGAAGGCTATGAGGATGTTGATGTTAAAGAAGAGCCGCTCAAAGGTCTTGAAGAGATATATATTGGTAATAAGGCTGCCATAAAAGCTAGTTTATCTAAAGTTAAAAATGCTGGTCAGAATACAGAGATAATCGGCTGGTTGGCAATTGCAGTTGGAGCTATCGCAATTTGGCTCCAAGGTCATAATGGTTATCAAGCAATAGCCATATGGTTTATCTATCTGATAATTGGGCTTTATTTCATTTACTCAGGTAAGTACATACGCTATGCACGAGGCAAACATATAGCAGGACTTTTATTATTAAACGGATTCCTACTATTAGCTCTAACTCCAGGTATCTTTCCGCTAATAGTGTCTATTCAATCATTCGTTAATTATGGAAGATACAGGAAACTTAAAAACAAGTTTAAGCCTAAGTTTAGTAAACATCCATCACTTCAAATATCCACATCGCAAGCTATTGTTTTTGTCGTACTTATATTAGCCGGTATTTTATCTATAGGTTTTAAATTCAGTAGTTCCTCAAATGCCAATACGTCAGCGCAAAGTAACAATGCAACTCTTGCTCAAAGACCAGCATTATTTACTGCCTCAAATAACAACTTCTCAATCAACTTTCCTGGCACCCCCACCACGTCTAGCTCCAGCCAGCAGGTTTCTGGTTATACGGTGCCAATAACAACTTATGACAGCCAAGTCAATAACGGTAGTCAAGAATATGATGTCTACGTTTATAATTGGCCATCACAAGGTTTTGATTTTTCAAATCTATCAACTACTGATATGCAGACAACTCTAAAGGATTCCGCTAGTGGCATAATTCAAGCTGTTAACGGTAAATCAGTAAATGATGTTTTTGGGAATTATGATGGACACATCTCTTTAGATTCACAATTCACCACTAAAATATCTGGCAACTCCTATCCAATGTATTTAAGAGTATTTTTTGTGGGGAACAATGAATATGGCATTGCTTCACTTAATTCTAGCCAGGGAGACTTTAATAGTTTTGCCAATTCATTTAGTTATACAGGGCAATAATTAGGTGGGTATTCGATATTTCCCTCAATCAACATTTAGCCCTAATAAACACAATTAGAACGAGTGGTAGGAAAATAGCCCTACCTCTTTATCCTTAATCCAATTTATTTTAGACCTCTAACCCGTGTTCTTTAATTAAAGATACCCCTACGCATATTTATCTTGAATTTCTATTATCACTAAAACTATCCAATGGCATAAAGAAAACTAAAAACCAAAGATAATTTGCCATCAGAAACCAGGGGTATTCTTTGGAATAACTAAGGCAGTTGAATAATTATCCTTATCTGTCCAACAAGTTGCGTCAAAAACTCTTTTAGTTTTATTAGGCTTCAGCCATTGACAGATGATATAGAAAAATGTCCTTGAAAAGATTATGGTCCTGGCTATTATAGAGTTAAGCAGTTTACTTTGTAGCGGAATTCTTACCCGAGTTAGCTAAGTAACAAAGTAAACAACCGGGTGAAGAAGGGAGCGTTGTGGGCCACGCCAGGGTAAAGGCAGCCGCTAAACCAACGCCTGAAAACCAAAGTCAGAAGCAAGTTTTCTACTACACTGACAAAAATCGGGTTCAAAAGGCATCACAGCAAGACTTTGACGAGCTTGCTAGGTTACTTTTGCGTGTCTATAAGAAGAAAAAGATTACTATATCATAATATAGACGTACTGACCATTATTACGCCATTATTTTCGTTTATATCAATGGCAGCATCGGCGTTGGGGTCATGCAACTGGTCTCTGGAGCTGCCACTCATATTAAAGATTAAGGAGGAATAAAATGGCTGAATTTTTAGCCATAGCCCAATGTCGGGTCTCAACCTTAGAGCAAAAAGAAGCAGGCAATAGCCTGGAAGCACAAGAAAAATATATTTACGAGTGTGCCGAAAAGCTGGATGCAAAAATAGTAAAAATGTGGTCACTTAATGTGTCGAGTCGAAAGGGCAAGAACCTAGCCAGAAAAGATTTACAAGAAATATTCCAATACTGTAAAGAGTATAAAAATATCCGATATTACATCTTAGATGAGGTAGATAGGTTTATGCGTTCCGTCGAAGAATACTATTGGTGGAAAGTGGAGTTCAAGCGTATTGGAGTCTATCTTGCATATGCTAAACTGCCGGAACTTACGCACCAGGATGACCCGCTAGCAGTCATGCGTGAAATGCTTGAGGTTTTTCGGGCAGAAGCCAGTAACCACGAGAGGATAACCAAGACCAAAGACAAAATGGCCGCACGCGCAGCTGCCGGTTACTATCCATCTAATCCGAGACAAGGTTACGTAAGGGGGACAATTCCAGCCCTCCACGTCCCAGACCACAGGCTTGAACGCTTTAACTTGCTAAAACAGGCACTAACCGCAACTGCCCACTTCAAAATGAAGCCAGAGGAAGCTTTGCGTTGGTTGAATGAAAATGGTTACCGCACTCCGGGTGGCTGCAAATTAGATATGAACCATTGGCGGAGCATCATGCTTGACCCATATTACGCTGGCATTATTAAGTTTGGCCAGTGTCCAATTAATGAAAATGGTCTTCATGAAGCTATGATTACTAAAGCAGAGTGGGAGATAAATGTAGCTATAATTACCAAACGGCCAACAAATCGCAGGGGGCAGTTCAACCCTAATTACCCCCTCAACAAATACATCGTGCATAAGGATTGTGACAAAGGTGACACTAACAAGTTCAGTGGCTTTAATCACTCTAATGGCAAGGGTTGGGAACGTTCTGATTATAGCTGTCGAGGTTGCTCAATATGTCTCTCCAGAGATGACATTCACGACCATTTAAGCGCAGTGCTTGATGCTATGGTGTTTATAGGTGGTTCTAAGGATAGGCTCAAGAAATCACTTAAGATTGCCTGGCAAGACGAAGAAAAGTACCGATTTGATAAATTAGAGCGCTTAAATAAACTTAAGCTTGGCCAGGAAGAAGTAAAGTCTAAGGTCATTAGCGCCATAGTAAGCAATCCTGACATGGCAGATGACCTAAAGACGGAGCTAAATAAAACAAAGGCTAAAATAGCCGAATATGAGGCTCAGATTACCGAAGCAGGTCAGGTAGACAAAGAGTTTCGAGATTTTACATTGTTTGCCTTAGATTTTGTAGATAATTTACGGCAGAACTTCTGGAGGCTTGAGCCAGAAGATTTTATTGCTTGTTTGAAGTTATTGTTTCCTGAGGCAATTGAAGTAGATTCTGGCAAAAAACTTCACATTTCCAGGATTAGCCCGCTCTATATCCTAAACTCAGTAACTAAAAATTTAAAAATTGTCCAATTTGATACAAAATCAGGAATGATGGTGACCCCTGCGGGATTCGAACCCGCGATTGCCGGACTGAGAACCCGGAGTCCTGGACCGCTAGACGAAGGGGCCACTTGCTTCAGCATGGCATATTAGCACATCTGTTAGATAGCGTCTACAAACCACCTCAAATACTATATTGCTCTATTGCTTATGCTATAGCAAACAGGGATAATGATAATCAGTTAACCATAACTAAAATGTATTAAAACATGAATGTATATGAGATTTCGGATTTTGGGCTTGGTTTAATTATTGTTGTACTGGTTTTGATAATTATCAATAAGAACCACAAATCATTGCCAAATTCAGGCGAGAATCTAGAGAACTATCTAAGGGACGAAAAACAGAAATCAGCTATCATCCTTAACGCAATTGATGACGGCGTAATGCTTATAGACAATAATGGTATTATCCAGTTATTCAACCCCGGTGCGGTCAAGATTTCCGGCTGGCCGGCGGACGAAGCCAGAAAACTAGATTACAAATCGGTATTGAAACTTGTTAACGATAAAGGTGAACCGTATAACGTTCAGCAAGATCCGATAGCCAGGATATTCAACGATCCGTCCAATACCATAAGAGACAATAACGCCAATCTGGAAACTCGTAGCGGCAAACAGCTTCCGCTATCCTTAAGTGTCTCACCACTTGTCGATCAAAAACGGCAGATGACCGGTGCGGTCGCAATTTTTCGCGACATCACCCAGGAAAGGCAGGAAGAAAAGCAGCGTTCGGAGTTTATAAGCACAGCCAGCCATGAGATGCGGACACCGGTAGCCGCGATCGAGGGCTATTTGGCTTTAGCGCTTAATGATAAGGTCAGCACAGTCGACAGCCGGGCTAAGCAGTACTTAGAGAAGGCCCATGAATCAACCCAACATCTGGGTAAATTGTTCCAGGACTTACTCACGTCCGCCAAAGCCGAAGACGGAAGGTTAACATCGCATCCGATATCGATCGAGTTAGGAGAATTCTTAGAACAATTAAGCAACGATTTACGGTTTGCGGCGGACAAAAAAGGTTTGGCGCTTGAATTTAGTTTAGGTTCCAGTGAAACCATTGATGCAACCCAAAAAAATACAGCCGGATTTAAAGTCATTAAGCCCTTATATTACGTGCTTGCCGATCCGGATCGATTACGCGAGGTAATCACTAATCTGTTTGATAATGCGGTCAAGTACACCGACGAGGGCAAAATAACCCTGGGATTAACCGGCGATCCAAAGATCGTTCAGATATACATCAAAGATACAGGAGTTGGCATACCGGCCGAAGACATACCGCATTTATTCCAGAAATTCTATAGGGTAGACAATTCAGCCACCAGAACAATCGGCGGCACGGGACTGGGACTATACATTTGTCGTAAAATTGTCGAATTGTATCAGGGTAGAATATGGGTCGAAAGTACTATCGGAAAAGGTTCGACATTCTTTATTAACTTTCCAAGGTTATCGACTGAACAAGCAGAAGCCGAAAAACGTAGCGAGGCAGCCGGTAACGGTGTAAACCCGATTACAAGTATAACCACACACATGTTACAATAATGCTAACGTATATGCGTTAAACTAAAAGGATATAGATAGATGGCAAAAGTACTGCTCGTCGAAGATGATAATAACCTCAGAGAGATATATGAGGCTCGTTTGCAAGCCGAGGGGTATACGATTGCCTCTGCTAAAGACGGGGAAGAAGCATTAGTTGTCGCCAAGGAAGAAAAGCCGGATTTAATTATTTCCGATGTAATGATGCCAAAAATAAGCGGCTTCGAAATGTTGGACATTCTCCGTAACACACCGGAGCTTAAAGACACCAAAGTGATCATGCTAACTGCATTGGGCCAAGCGGAAGACCAAACCCGGGCCAATAAGCTTGGTGCCGACCGTTATCTAGTGAAATCGCAAGTGACTTTGGAAGATATCGTAAAAGTATCACATGAATTATTAGGTGAAGATGATCCATCTACTGCCGATAGCGAAGTAGAGTCACCAACTGTAACTACAACTACCACACAAGCAACCGCACCAGCCAGCCAGGAATCAACCGCAACTGCGGTACAGGATACGCCCGCACCCACACCGGCCGTCGAACCGGTTGCAGTCACACCCGAACCAGAACCAACACCACAAGACGCCATCGAGCTGCCGTCGCCACACCAAAACAATACACCGACAGCAGAGCCGGTTACATCATCGGACAGTCCTTCAGCCTTGCAGGCCGATGATCAAATCGCTAACAACAATCAAATCAATCAAACTATAAATACGTCCTTAAACCAATCGCCACCCCAACCATTGTCAACGCCACCAGACAATACCGCTCAACCGTTTAACATGCCAGAGCCTACAGCTGACCCTCTCCAATCTGCTACACCCCAAACCGACAACCAAGCTACGCTTCAGGACATGCCAACAACTCCGAACCTGCAAATAGCCATAGATGAAAGCGGTAAATTATCTCAAACAGAAGCCGAAGAAAATACAGTGATGAATCAACAAATTGCCGATTTTCTGGAGCATACACCAGATACTTCGGATATGGCACCGACCAACCAACCTTCAGTAAGCACCACTGCAGCCATGGACAGTCAACCAACCATTGCCCAAGCCGCCAACGATCAAACATTAGCCCAGGCGGTAAATGATTTAATGTCAGCTAATCCCGCCGCCCAACCGACGCCTGAGCCTCAACCGGATGCACCGGCCGTCCCAGAGCCACCCGAGCAATCCAGCGAACCCGAAGTGCATCCGACCAATATTGTCGGTCAAAGGGTCATTCTACCGCCCAAAGATGACCAAAAGAAAAGCCTGAATCAACTGTTATCCGAAGAGGCGGCCAAGGAATCTGCGCAACAGCAAATGGCGGCTACAAACCAACCGATCGTTAACCGGCCCTATGACCCTTCCGATCCGAACAATATCGCTCTATAATCACTACCGATGAGGATAAATGCCTTCGTAGCGCAAGCAACAGGTATAGGCAGGCGGAAAGCCGATAAACTCATTCAGTCGGGAAGAGTCAGCATTGGTAATAAAATCGCGGTCAATGGCGATAAAGTCAATCAATCCGATCAGGTATTTATTGATGGTAAAACTGTAAATTTGAAGCTCAACTACACGACTATAGCCCTAAATAAGCCGACCGGTTATGTTGTCAGTCGGAACGGGCAGGGCGCAAAAACTATTTACGAACTGCTGCCCAGGAACTATCACCACCTTAAACCTATCGGTAGGTTGGATAAGGATTCCAGCGGATTATTGATACTTACGGATAATGGTCAACTCGCCTACAGATTGTCGCATCCCAGCAACAACAAGCTAAAAATATACTCGATTACACTGAATAAGCGTTTGTTAGACCGGCATCTTCGGCAAATAAAGATTGGTGTCAAATTAAACGACGGCCTCAGTTATCTTGGTATTAACGAACTGTCACCCGACCGAAAAAAAATGGTTATAAACTTAAGCGAAGGCCGCAACCGACAGATCCGCCGCACCTTTGCACATCTGGGGTATAACGTAATAGCATTGCATCGTATAGCATTCGGCGAATATCAGCTGAATGATTTAGGTAGCGGCAAATATAAAGTCCTCAATGTCCCACTAGAGGAGAAATAGCATATATCCTATACAATATCCGTATGAGCAATACTAAACTCCCGATCGTTGCACTAGTCGGACGGACAAACGTCGGTAAATCAAGTCTGTTTAACGCAATCCTTGAAAGAAGGGAGGCAATTGTCGCGAGGGAAACCGGTACTACCCGGGACAGCATATCCGCAAAGGCCAGTTTTCACAGCCATCAGTTTTGGATAGTCGATACAGCCGGTGTCAAGGATCCTGAAGACGATTTCGAAGAAACCATTCAATCGCAAATCCGACAGGCAAGCGAGGATGCCGATGTCATCCTCGTAGTAGTTGAAGCCAATGCGGTAATTAGTCACGAAGACAGACAGGTAGCTACTCTAGCACTAAAAAGTAAAAAACCAGTGATTCTGGTAGTCAATAAAATCGACAAATCGGATAGCAGTGAAATCTACCGATTTGCTGCTTTGGGCATTAAAGACATAGCACCGACAAGCGTGACTCAATCAAAAGGAGTTTATGATCTGCTTGAGAAAATTAGCAGACATATTACTAAAGTACCGATTAAAGCTGAACGTGAACGGCTCAAGATAGCCTTACTTGGCCGACCCAATGTCGGCAAATCCAGTCTTTTCAATACACTGCTTAACAAACAGCAGGCAATAGTCGCCGAGCGAGCAGGCACCACCAGGGATATAAACCGGGCGGTTATTCGTTATATGAACCAGGAGATAGAACTAATGGACACCGCCGGTATTCGACGACCAGGCAGAATTGAGCAGGGCGTCGAAAAGTTCAGTGTTTTAAGATCACTAGCGGCAATTGACGAAGCAGATATCTGCTTTGTGCTAATCACCGCCGAGGAAGCAAGCGTAGCACTGGATCAGAAAATAGCCGGTATGGTCAAAGACGCGGGCAAGGGCCTGGTATTGGTAATAAGCAAATGGGATTCCGTCCAGTCGGCAGGAAACTTAACTCATGATCAGTTTCTAGCCCGGATTACCCGAGATTATGAATTTGTATATTGGGCACCGCTGGTTGTTACTTCCGCCATTAGCGGACAAAATATTACCAAACTCTATGAATTGGCTATGCAAATCTACGATGCCAGAGCCCAAAGGATACCGACAAAGAAATTAAATGAATGGCTGGGACGGACTATCCGGGCACATCCGCCAGCTGGCTTAAAGGCCCGGACTCCAAAACTAAATTACATCATTCAGGAAAACGATAATCCAATCCCCGCCTTCAAGATTTTTGGCAGTCAAACGGCATACATACACTGGAGTTACCGGCGCTATCTGGAACACTCGTTACGTGATACGTACAGGTTCTTTGGTAATCCGGTGCAGTTATGGTTTATTGAGAAACATGTCGCCCACAAACACGGCGTCAAACCAACTAATGCCGAAAACGAGGACAACTAATGGCCTGGTTACAAAAACGACCCCAAGTAGCATTGCCGATTAATTACTATACAGTCGGACAAAACACGGTTTTATTGTTAGTTGGTCTAGGTAACCCGGGCACCAAATATGATAACACCCGTCACAATATCGGTTTTGCATGTATCGATGCTTTTGTCGATAAGTATGATGAGATGTCCGAATGGGTAGGCAAGAGAGACTTAAAGTGCTTGATGTCAACCGGTCGAATCGGTGAGAATCAGGTGATTGCAATAAAGCCAACAACGTACATGAACCTTAGCGGAGAAGCAGTATCACTGGTAATGAGTTTTTATAAGCTCCAGCTAGCGCATATAGCAGTCGTCCACGATGAGCTGGATATCGACTTCGGCTATATTCGCACCCGCCTCGGTGGCAGTGCTGCCGGCCACAACGGTATCAAATCGATCACAGATCATATAGGGGAAGATTACGCACGCATAAGAATCGGAATCGGACCGAAGCGACCAGCGCAAATCGATAGTGCCGACTTTGTCTTGCAGCCGTTTAACGATACGGAGAAACGGCAATTGGACAACCTGAAACAGGAAGTAACGGCAATTATTAGTGAATTTGTTTATGCCAAAACAATCAGCCAAGAAACCAGAACATTTATCGTGTAATACAAAAACAGACCGACGAGAGGGGGTGGGCACCGCTCGTCAGTCTGTCTCAGCGGACAGAAGAACTGTCCGCAAACAAACTCCCTTCAAGCCCACCCGGGCGAAACATCATGCAAAAAAATAAGGCACGTGTCTTTACTATAAGTAAAACCGTTCAGGCTCGCGCTTGATCGGGGGATCACTTAAAGGGGTTAGTATGCTTTAGAACGATGCCTTAAAGGCACCTAAAGGACGTAGTAGTGGAGGGTAACAACTACTTTATATGGTCCCGATCTAAAGCAATCTAACATTTGTTAGAATGGGGTAAAAGGTGCGTAAATCCTAATAAATTAAGACTTACAGCTGGCAATAATAGCAAAATTGTGTTTTTATGTCAATACTTTCTAATAATTTCTATATACTGACAAATTCATGTTGTTATCATGCTTGTGTTAATATATAATCTATGGGCAATATAAATAAAAAAATAACCATTATGTGTTTCACCGTTCTAGGATTAGTTGGCAGCTGGATTGGCGCCGCTATGCAGCACAATAATTGGTTCGGTTTATGGAGTAACGTACTGGGCATCGTCGGATCGTTAGTCGGCATCTGGGTAGGTATTATCATCGGCAATTACATCGATTCTTAAAAATTGTTAGAATCCTCTGTATTCAAACTTAAGATTATTTAAATATTAATTGCATAAAGGTCATATTGTGCTTAAGATGTACGATATGCCGAAAAATCTAGTTATAGTGGAAAGCCCAGCTAAAGCACAAACAATCGAGAAATTTTTAGGTAAAGATTACATCGTTAAAAGTAGCTTTGGCCATATCCGGGACCTCCCTAAAAAGGGCCTAAATATAGACATAGAAAACGGCTTTACACCAAAATACGAAATAAATAGCGACAAAAAGACTGTGGTAAGGGATTTAAAAAAACTTGCCAAAGGCAGTGAAGTACTGCTGGCAAGTGATGAAGATAGAGAAGGGGAAGCCATTGCCTGGCACTTGACTCAGGCCTTGGATTTGGATCCGAAGAAAACCAAGCGGATAGTGTTCCATGAAATTACCAAACCGGCAATCGAGCAGGCCATCAAGCATCCCCGCACGCTTGATCTGCGACTGGTAGACGCGCAACAGGCGCGACGTGTACTTGACCGGTTGGTAGGTTATGAACTGAGCCCCTTACTTTGGAAGAAAGTTAGAACCGGTTTAAGTGCAGGACGGGTTCAGTCCGTAGCAGTTAGACTAATTGTTGAACGAGAGCGTGAAATCAGGCAATTCACAGCCGAATCGTCATTCAAGGTCACAGCAATTTTCGAACACAATAATGACTCGATACCGGCAACACTTAATAGCCCTCTCAAGGACTACGTACAGACTAAAAATTGGTTAACAGAAACAGCATCTGCATCGTTTAAGGTCGTAAATCTGGATACGAAGCCAAGCCGAAGAAGTCCTAGCGCACCTTTTACAACCAGTACGCTACAGCAAGAGGCGTCTATAAAGCTCGGCTTCAATGTCAGGCAGACAATGACGCTTGCCCAACGCTTGTACGAAGCGGGATTGATTACCTATATGCGTACTGACAGCACGATATTGTCCGATTTGGCAATAAAATCAATTGGCGACTACATTAAAAGTCAGTATGGGCAAAGTTACCACAGTGCCAGACAATACAAAACCAGGAATCGAAGCGCCCAAGAGGCGCATGAGGCAATTCGACCAACCAACATATCAACAACAGCCATAGCCGGTGACGGCGGCGAAAAAAAACTTTATGATTTAATTTGGCGTCGGGTTGTTGCGTCACAGATGTCCGAGGCTAGAATATCGAGAACGGCAATTCAAATAGCGATTTCCAATCAAAAGGAGCTTTTTATTGCCAAGGGTGAAGCACTTGAGTTTGACGGGTATATGAAAGTTTACGGAGGGGCCAAAGACGATATTGTACTACCGCCGCTTAAAGTTAATGATCCGCTTATTCTAAAGCAGTTGGGTGCCAGAGAGCAATTCAGTCGCGGACCAGCCCGTTACAGCGAAGCCGGACTGGTTAAGAAACTAGAGGAGCTGGGCATCGGTAGACCGAGTACCTACGCGCCAACAATAACAACTATCCAATCCCGGGGTTATGTTGAGAAGCGCGATTTAATGGGTGAACAGCGAAAACTTAAGTTGCTAACAATAAAGGATAAACAAGTCCAGGAATCAGAAGAAGAAGAGACAACAGGAGCGGACCGCAACAAACTAGTACCCACGCCAATAGCGGAAGTGACGACAGACTTTTTAACTAAATACTTCTCATCGGTTGTAGATTATGATTTTACCGCCAGAGCCGAAGAGAACTTCGACGCGATTGCTATGGGCCAGCAAAAGTGGAATGCAATGATTAGTGATTTCTATAAGGATTTTCATCCGTTAATTGAGAGAACCGAAGATGTGTCAAGGCATGAGGTCTCCCAGGCACGACTGGTGGGCAACGATCCGAACAGTGGCAAACCAATATATGCCCGCTTCGGCCGTTATGGACCAATGCTTCAGCTTGGCGAAACGACTGAAAAGCAAAAACCAGACTTTGCTCCGTTACCAGAGGGGTCGTCGATCGATTCGATAACGCTTGAACAGGCATTAACAATGTTTAGACTGCCGAGAAAAGTAGGTGTTACTGCCGATGGCGAAGAAATCCAGGCAAATATCGGCCGGTTCGGGCCATATATTAAAGTAGGCGGCAAATCGGTATCGATTAGAGGTCACGATCCGCATAATATTACCCAAGAACAAGCCATATTACTCTATGAAGAAAAATTAAAGAAAGATGCCGAGAAATATATCAAAGATCTGGGCCAGGACGTCAAGATATTAAACGGACCCTATGGGCCATATATTACCAACGGTAAAAAAAACGCCAAAATTGATAATAATACTGATCCTACTACAATAACCCTGGCTCAAGCTGAGAAAATGCTGGCTAAGGCTCCAGACAAAAAAAGACGATTCAGACGCAAGAAAACAAAGTAGTTTTTCCACTACCGCAAATCTGTTGCATTGCTATAATTCTACAACATCGTCTATGCAAGATAGTCATTATTGTGCTACAATAAACACATAAGGCAATTTTTTGACATTTAATAATTAGTGTTATATAATAGAACATCCTAGATCTCTAGCGTTCAAGGGAAGTAGATAAGTATATATATAAGATGTCAGAGAAAATATCGACGAAAAATTTGGTAAACGGGGTACTGCAGTCCATAGATCACGATCGTGAAAGAGAGATTGTATCTCGACGTTTTGGCCTATTCGAGCGCAAGGAAACCCTTGAGCAAATAGGAGAACTGTTAAGTATTACCCGTGAAAGAGTACGCCAACTCGAAAAAGCTGTTATCCAAAAACTCAAGGCGGCCGGCGAACAGCATAAACTTGCGGGTATCGATGATTTTCAAACTCAAATTCTGGCAATAGTAAAAAGCTCAGGCCAGGTAGTACGAATCAGCGAATTGGCTAACCGGTTGGTCGAGGATCCTAACCGTATCGAACAATCAAGGTTGGCCTTCCTGTGCGGGCTATGTCCTGATCTTGTATTAATATCTGACGATGATACTTTCTATGCGTGTGTAGCCGATAGACAACAGTATAGCGAAAAGTCACTTAAAGAGGCGATTGGCAACATTACCAAAACCATCTCTAAGATTGGTGAGCCTAAACCAATCGAATATATCGCTAAACAGGCAGGTATAGCCGATATCAAGCATGCCAAAGCATTAGCCGGTGCATCAAAACTACTGACAAGCCTGAATGGACAGTGGGGGCTAGTTAAATGGCCATTAGTTAACCCAAAGAATATCCGCGACAAAATATATGTTATTTTGAAGGAAAACGGTCGCCATATGCATTTTAACGAAATAGCTGAAGCAATCAAGTCCAGTGAATTCAAACGAAAAGACGTAACAACTCAGGCTATACACAATGAATTGATTAAAGACAAGCGATTCGTTCTGATCGGCCGTGGAATCTATGCACTTAAAGAATGGGGTTATGAAAAGGGTACTGTGGCTGATATCATTAGCCAGGTACTAAGAGAAGCAAACCAACCGTTACATCGTGATGAAATAGTTAAACGCGTTCTAAAGAGTCGTTTTGTAAAAGAAACTACAATATTATTAAATTTACAGGGTAAACCACAATTCCGTCGCGTGGCGAAAGCTACTTACGAGTTATCTGACGATTAGATCATATTAAACACAATTGTTTGCCTTACTGAACAATTTGCGAACTATTATTAATCAAACTCAGCTAATAACAGTGCAATAAATTAGATAGCAATAATAAGTTAGTCAATTAAGACAAACAGGGATTAAGTTAAGGCAAACGTTAATAAAATATACAATCCTCGTAAAAGTACGCGCCTAGGGCAGACTAAAAGATATACAAGTTATCAATACAGACCATACGTCGTACAATGTATATTTTGCGACGTGGCATAAGTTTATTGTGTCCATTAGGTAATACCCCGGGACAAGGGGAGTATCGGCTCTATAGACAAGTTTATGTCTGCTTATTAGATTAAAACACTATTGAACGCATAGCTTCGGGACAATATTATTTAACAAGCGGCCGTTATCAGATACACCTAGATGGACGTCAATTTGACACTTGTGATATTTAGCACTATAAATAGGTTTTTCCACAGCTTAGAACCTGAGTATTTGCATTTTTAACACTTTCATTATCTTTGTTTCATTCCCTGTCCTTTTCCCCGTTAAACATATAAATTTGACATTTAGTTACGTATATATATTCATATAACTTTTCTATATATAATTAACTTATTGGGCATACTGAACAATTTGCGAACTACAAGGGTAGAGAATCGGGGAGTATATCATTACTGAACGTCTTGTTCTTATTCATATTTATTTGTTTATTTGTAATATGCCCTGCCATCAACCCTAACGTCAACATATTGCGTAGGTGCCTTGCCCTGTTGTTTAAGCGTTGCAATAGTTGCCAGATAAGTTCCCACCTGTTGCAGCGCATCCGTCTGGTATAAATTAAACTTAATATAATATGGATCCCCTTGGGGATATACTTCTAACTCTTCTGCTCCTGGTACCAAATCCATCTTCGTTAGGCTTATACCTTTAACTTTTAGTGCCTGAGCCACTGTTTGAATAAAGCGGACATCTTGTTGGGTCAATACTTGATCCCCCGAGTTTGGACGATTGGTTAGACTAGTATTATTGACCGTAAATAGACTATCTGGTTGTGGCTTGGTTAAGGCCGCAGCCCGATCGATAATAACACCTTCCGAGTTAAGAACATAACTGCCAAAATTGGTTGCATAGATCAATTGGGGCTGTGCAAGCTGAATATATATAGTTGGTCGACTACCAATGAACGGCGCAACTACCGATACATAATTAATTTCGGGAAAGTCCTGCTTGATTGAATTCTCGATTTGATTTTGGTTAATCGTAATTTTGAAATGATTATACAGCGACTCGTTGATTGCCTTGGCGGCTGATTGCCGATATTGATTTAATGTGTGTGGTTGGTAGTTAAATCCGGCCGGCATAATTATTTTTATATTTGCATTAGAGCCAACCCATAAGCCGGCTATAACCACCACAAAAACGACAACCATTAATGAGAAAACAATAACCCGCTTAATAGTCGGCTTATTTTCGACGTTCTGAGACTGATTCATGCCACTAAGCGGTGCTCTACCCTGTAGGCCGATTTGCCGTTTCGAGTGGTTGGTGCGATACAACAAGTCTTCGCCCTTATTTGCTAGTCGATGCCGGTCAAGCATTGCTGGTTGCTTTTTTTTGCCTATGTGCACAATAAATTACCCGTTAACTTCTGTTCTTGTCGGCAACAGACAAAATTAATTTCACGAGATCGGTTGTTGCATTAGGCTTAGAGAATTGAGCAAATTTATTAGCAAGTTCTTCCCGGGTTTTAGGATTATCGATTAATCCGGCAATAGTATAAGCCATTCGTCGTTCGTGTTCGGCTTGGTCTTCACTTAACATAATTATTGCATTGACATCGGCTAACGTTTGGGTGTTCTTTACGTTCCAGATAAGTTGAGGCGATGGAATTATAATACAGGCCTTATGCTGAGTTGCGAACTCGGCTAAATTGGTTGCTCCACCCCTGGCAATAATAATATCAGCAGCACCGCTATAACGATATAAGTCAGTCACATAGTCTTTGACTATGACCCTTGATCGGTCATTCGGCGACAGCCATCCGGCATATGCTTTGCTGACATCATCGGCCAAGCTTCTACCGGCAATATGGATTATTGCCATGTTTGGATACTGCTTGAGCAAAAATCGGGCATTATCAATAAAAATGTCATTAAGTTTTTTAGCACCATTTCCGCCGCCAGTCACGCAAATCACGTATTCAAACCCGGACAAACCAAGTCCTGTACGTAGCGAGTGCATAACTTCTTTACTAACCGGTTTATACTCCGCACTAATCGGAACGCCCACACAGACAGTTTTCGTTTCTGGATAAGGATAGTATTGCACCGGCAATGCAACAGCGTGCAGTGTTGCCCAAGGCGCTATTATCCTGTTTGCCAGACTGGGAGTGCTATCTGAATCGTGAGTGATAAAAGGTATTCTTCTCAATCGGGACGACAAGGCTACAGGTACACTGACAAATCCACCGCGAGTAAACACTACATCTGGCCGTATGCGACCAAGCAGCCGCCAACTTTGCCACAGACCAATAATGATACGAAAGCCGTCGCGAAGATTAAGATATTGAATTCTTAAGTTCAACAGCTGGCGGATTCCTTCACCATGATAGCGTCGAAATTTACCGGCAGTAATCATATAGCTTTCGTCGATATTATGATCATTCTGGGGTATATCTATTAGACGGTCCCCGCGCAAACCTATATATACTACTTTAACGTTCGGGCGTTGTTTCTTAACCGTCGATGCGACCGCTAAGATCGGGGTGATATGCCCGCCCGACCCCCCGCCGGTGACTACTATCGTCATCTGATCCGTTCCTTCCGTTAAACTGACTTCTAGCACCATGGTTGACAAAATAAGTGTAACGCGACACCTGATATACTAGTCCGATCGCGCCGGCAAAAAAAATTATCGACGTACCACCGTAACTAATAAACGGTAAAGTTATGCCCTTTAATGGCAACAGACCAACCATTGCACCAATATTGATCATTGTCTGAACACTAATCCAAGTCAATACACCGACGACTATTAACCGGCTGAAGTCGTCAGGCGCATTAGTTGCGACACGGTTTATACGGTAAAACAGATACCCAAATACTGCCAGCAAAGCAATTGAACCGACAAAACCGAATTTTTCCGCATAGATAGCAAATATTGAGTCATTATCTGCTTCCGGCAAATAACCATAGGCCTGAACACTGCTACCCAAGCCCAAACCTGAAAACCCGCCGCTACCGACGGCAATTAAAGCCTGACATGCCTGATAGTCACTGCCCTGACAGTTTGATGTCGGATGCAAAAATGCCTCAAGCCTGGCGCGACGATAAGGAAAGGCAGCAATAGCCAGTGTCGTGCCCAGTAGTATGATACAACCGATTATTAATATTCGTTTAAGAGGTAATCCAGCAACAAATGCCATGATTCCCATCATCGCAATGATTACCGCAGTAGATCCGAGATCGCTTTGTATAAACGCCACGACTACGCCGATAATCAAAATCGCAATTATCATCGGTACCGCAGTTAACCTCACATTGCTGATCTGACTTTTTTTTATTTTGGTGGTCAGAAAATGCGCCATCCAAATCAACAATGAAAATATAACCAGCTCAACTGATTCAAACGATAAACTACCTAAACGCACCCACCGGTGCGCCGGATAGTTAGGATTAACCGGTAATGCTATGGCTACCAAAGTAGCCAAAATACCTGCACCGATAAGTAATTTATATGATTTCCGCCAACGTTCCATTGGTATGTTAGCAGTGACAAAAAACGCGATAATTGACAGCCCTACAGCCAATGCTTGCCGTTCGACGAAGTAGCTACCGTTAGTTCCGGTTGTTATGGACAAAGCCGGGCTTATGGCGTAGATAACTACAAGACCCACGGCCAACAAAATAGCACATAGAACCATGAGCCAATGATCGGGTTTATGCCTTCTGACAGTTATCGCTTCGTCCAACGCTGTATCTGATAATGTTGCCCGCTTGCGCTCCCTCAAGGCACCAGCTCGCGGCAACATCAGCCATACCTACCGAACAGAAACACAATCAAACCGACAACCGCTGCCATTTGGCCAAGTATCCAAAAGCGCATCGTAACTTTAGTCTCCGGCCATCCCAAAGCCTCAAAATGATGATGGATGGGAGAAGATAAAAAGACTTTTTTGCCATGCCTTAACTTTCTGGATATCCGATTAACAATAACCGAGCCCGTTTCAATCACATAGACAGCGCCAATTATCGGCAGCACATAAATAGTATCGGTCTGCATGGCAATTATACCAAGAGCCATGCCAAGTGCGAATGATCCAACGTCGCCCATAAAGAAGCGGGCGGGATAAATATTGAACCAAGTGTAACTAAGCAATGCGCCTACGGTTGCCAGACAAAAACCGGCAATATCATACTTACTCTCCACTGCGGCGATTATTGCATATGCTAGGAACGAGGAAACTAATAAGCCGCCGGCCAAACCATCCAGTCCATCAGTAATATTAACTGCGTTCGCCGTAGCGACAACGACAAACCAAAAAAGAAAAATAATACCTAAGCCTATGTCTAGATGATGAATCGCCGGTAAATAAATCGTGTGTACACCGAGCTTCTGATAAAACCAATACCCTCCAATTAATCCAACCACGCTGTACAGCAGGAATTTAATAGTTGATCGCATTCCGGCTATCGAACTATTGATACCTTTAATGTTCATAATATCATCCACCAAACCGATAGCACCGGCAGCTAACATTCCGGCTAATGGCAACCAGGTCTGACTACGTTCGAGATCAGTAAAAAATGTAACCAGGGCAATCGAAATGACAAATATTATGCCGGCCATATTTGGAATGTTCCGTTTGTGTTTGGCGGCATGCAGTTTAGCATAAACCGACGCCTCCCCGCCGCCCCATGCATCAGTCCGTGCCTTCTTCCACCACTTATATTTATAGGCAATCGTGGTATAGATCGGCGTTAAAGCCATTGATAAAATAAATGCCAAGAACCCCAATAGAAGCATGTGAACCAATACATGACTTTGAATTGCAATATGTAGAGTTCGATTCATGAATTTTTGTTTAAGTATACTCCTATAATTAAGCCATTAACAGATAACTAGTTCTTAGGTATTATATATCCTTCATTTATCAACATGTGAACAATATCGGCGAATATCGGTTGTCCACCATACGAACCGGCGTAACCCGGTACATTTGGCTTGATGTTATATACAACTATGACGTATTGGGGTTTGTTCCCGCCGACAAAACCAACATATGTACCATTATATATATTCGCATAGTACCCGCCCGTAGGTTTAGCCACCTGTGCAGTACCGGTTTTACCGCCGACTATGTAGTTGCTTGGAAAATTCATGAATGAAAACCCACCATTTAAATAGGCCTTCACTACCCCCTCCATTAAAGGTTCGAGTTCTGGACCAATATTCGGCTTAACGACATTGCGCTCCAGAATTTTCGGCTTATTAACCGTTTCATGACCATTCGGGGCTATAGTTGCATCAACAAGCGTCGGTTGATAATAAGTACCGCCGTTTAAAACACTGCTTAACGCGGCTGAAAGTTGTATTGCCGTAACTGATACTCCTTGACCAAAAGCTGTATTGGCGTAACGTAAATTAATGCTCGGGTCATTTAAATTAGCCGGCGGCACATATCCCGATGCCTCATACCCCTGCTCTATACCGGTAGGCCGGCCTAACAAGAAATGATTAACCATGTAATTATGCCATGTCTGAATACCATGACCATTAATGATTGTATTGCCCTTTTGGCTCATTTGCATCAACATCCAAGTTGCACCGGTATTCAAAGATAACGCTAATATACTGGCGATGTTTTGCTCTCTAGCACCGCCATCGATTTTAATGTCATGGATATTAAACCCGTCAATAACCCAATGTGCCGGATCATAAAAAGATTCGTTGGGCGTTATGGCGCCGGTATTCAACGCTGCCGATGTGGTCAATGTCTTCATCACCGATCCGGGTTCAATAGGATAGTCGACAGCATTATTGTCAAATAGTTTTGGATTGCTGACACTGGCGTAATTCGCAGGATTATAGGTTGGATAATTAGCCATTGCTACGACATGGCCATTATACGGGTCCATAACGACCGCACTAACACCCTGAGATTTTGTAGCTTTATATTCTCTGGCGAGAATTTGCTGTAATTGCTCTTGGATGCCTACATTTAAAGTTAGAACAATGTTTTCCCCTGGTACTGGCGGGATCTGGGTATTTTGTCTGCTTGCCGCTAACGGTACACCTCTAACGTCAGTAATTGCTTTGAGTAGACCCGGGGTTCCGGATAGCTGTTTATTTAGCGCCTGTTCCACGCCGTAGACCCCGACACCGTTATTGTTGACAAACCCCAACACCTGAGCCGCCAGATCACCATCCGGATAAACTCGATAATATTGACCTTGCGTACCCAAACCGGGATCCTGGAGCTTGCCAATTGCATCACTTTGCGCTTGAGTCAGTTTATGAGCAATGATTGAGTACTGCGTACCTTTAACTGTTAACTCAGGGATGTAGCTACTTGGCTTTCCGCCGATAATCCGACTTATTTGATCAGCTACTTGCTGTGGATGTTTTATAAACGGCGGATCGGCAAATAAAGTATACAGTCTTTGGTTCAAGACTATCGGAACAATATTATTACCGTCTTTTGCCTCAATCAGCCCGCGCGTTGCCGGAATCTGGTATTGTTTGAGTTGATCATTTAGTGCAGCTTGTTTGTAGTAACTATACCTAACCACCTGCAGATAAAACAGACGCAAACCAATAACTACGGTTATGGCTATTATTATGCCGTTCCATAATCGAATTCTACTATCAGACTTTGCCGGCGAATCGCCACTATTAATCGCCATATGGCTTATTCTAACTAATTTTGCGCGGTAGCTGAAGGCGTTAATGGAACCATACTTTTAGCCACTTGGCTGTTTTGCGCCCGACTAACGGACTGCAGTTGCGCTGATGCAACCTGTAAATTTGCATATTCCGACTTAAGCTGATTCTGTTGCTGCTGCAGTGAATTTAAACTGAATCCGTATGCATTGGTTTTAGTTACCTGAGCTAAGTAAAGCAAGCCAAGCAGGCAGGCTAGAACTATTAAAATAATCGTATTACTCACTGGTCCCAAGGTCCTGGTTCGGGCTATGAAACTCACAGAGTTCCTATTCCGGCCCGAATACTGCGAACGACTGAGTGCTAATGTGCTTGAATAGGTCATAATTATTTTCCTTTGCCCGGCTCTGCCGTATAAAGACAGAGCCGGATTTTGGCTTTAGACCACGCGAACGTGGATCTTATACGCCCGGGAGTTGCTTTTTACCTGAATAGGCATTCGCATTTCCCTTTCTTTATTTTTGTTTCGCGGCGGCTCGTAGTTTAGCACTTCGAGACCGCGGATTAATGGCTATTTCTTGAGGTCCAGGCGTAACTGGATGCTTGGTTAACAAAGTCAGGACGGCGTCGTATCGATCGCCCGACTCGCTAACGAAAAATTGTTTTACGATCCTGTCTTCCAAGCTATGAAAGCTTAAGACCGCTATCCTGCCACTAGGAGCCAACAATTTAAGCCAGAGCGGTAAAGCTTTACTTAGCTGCGCTAGTTCGTCATTAACGACGATCCTTATAGCCTGAAAAGTCCTAGTCGCCGGATGGTTACGGCTATACCCTGGCCAAGCGCGGCTTGCAATAGCCGCCAGTTGACCGGTTGTATTTATGGGACGGTTCCTGACTATTTGACGGGCAATCTGTCTGGCTTTCGGTTCTTCCCCGTATCGCCATAATATTTCGGCTAGATCGCTTTCGCTGGAATGATTGACGATGTCCCTGGCAGTTATTGGCTGCCGTTGGTCCATTCGCATATCCAACGGTGCATCTTCGGTAAAGCTAAAACCTCTACTAACCTCGTTAAGGTGCAGTGACGATACCCCTAGATCCGCCACAATTACGTCAAATTGACGGTGGTGTGCGAGCATATCCTGGCTTACGCTCAAATAGTCCTGCCTTAACAGTCCTATACCTGTATGCCCGAACTTACTTTTCAGCTCGGCAATAGCTTTCTCGTCCCTGTCGACCAGAACCGACTCCTTGTAGTTGCCGGTTAATTCCAGTATCGCTTGGGCGTGTCCGCCGTAACCTGCCGTAACATCTAAGTACTTATCGCCTTTTTGGGGCGAAGTGTAGCTCAATATATCGGCAAGCATTACCGGGGCATGAATATTGTGAGGATTTTGGTGCATTTTTCTTGTTTTTGTTTTTGCAAGGTCACCTAATCAGCAGCCAACTTTTTGTTTTAAAAAGTGTTTGTTTTTGTGGTTTGTAAAAACATGTATGTAAAGAAGAATTCATGGATTTTAAAAAAATCTTTTTAACTTCTTACTGCTTTTACAAAAGATTGAGAGACTTATGTGTGAGGTGGAGTTTTGGGAGGTGTTTTGAGAAAAGAGCGAGGACCTTTTAGAGTGGTGTCCAATGATCCACTTGTTGACTGCCGAATAGCTAACCTCGAGGTTGTATTCGGTTTTTAGTTCTCTGCGCTAATTGTTAAGGTGCATTGAGACGTAGAACCGGAAGGTTATGACTTGGCCATAAGTCGCCAGTACTGGCCGGCTCGCACCGCTACAAGTTCTTTCTTTATACCCGCATAGTCCAACAAATGTTGTTCAAGGAGTATTCTTCCCTGTTTTGCATCAATCGGACCTTCTATCTTTCCTTTTCGGAATTGAACGTTGATATCAGCCGTTGCCTCATCGAGGATGTTGCCCTTCAGAGCCGGCTCAACTTCTCCGTCCCATACCTGTTTAGGGTATAGATGCAGGTATTTTTTAAAACCCGGGGTAACTACAAAGCCACTCGCGAACTCTGCTCTTAGCTCAACCGGTATGGTTAAGCGCTTTTTGTCATCGAGCTTTCGTTCGAAGTAGTCTATTGTTGCCATCCCTTTTAGCGTGCTAGTGGTTTTTTATTTTTGATAGTTAAACGCTATTTTGCCGTTTAATTATTTTAGCCACTACAGTGAATATACTACCCACTGCTACCCACTGCAACCCATTTTACATAAAAAAAGTGGTGTTTTTGACACCACTTTCCCACTATTGTCTAATTTACCAATGCCAAAACTACTGCTTTGTCTGATTCTTTGTCTGATCTTTCGCTACCGGTACAGCCAACACCTGCCCATAGTGAACAATAGTACTGCCACCATTTTCAGCATCTAGATATTCGATTTCAGCATTGCGTAAAGCTGCACCCATGTATCCACCGTTGGCATACGTAGCTGCGGCATCAATCGTTGGTATTTCCGGTGAGATTACC
This sequence comes from Candidatus Saccharimonadota bacterium, assembly GCA_027365775.1. Lineage (GTDB taxonomy): Bacteria > Patescibacteriota > Saccharimonadia > Saccharimonadales > UBA4665 > JAJZWH01. The sequence continues at coordinate 62,489 of DAHXLX010000017.1, forward strand.
ACTTCCACTTTTGGATCGTGACTTAAGTTCGGACTCTGCTGACCAGCATTAGCCCAGGCGTAACCGCCAGTTAACGCACCGCCTGCTAATGCCACTTTACCAATTTTGGCAAGCATTTTTGCTCGCGGGGTCCATTTAATTTCAGATTTATCCTTTTCCATAGCTAAACATTACCACTTTGTTACCAGATTGTCAACTGCTTGTTCACGATACATTTTTAGATATAGCGTTTAGCGTGTTGATATCAGCCTCGTCGATTTCTAATGCCGCAGCGCTGACGTTCTCCTCCAAATGTTTTATTGACGAAGTTCCCGGAATCGGCAATATATTAGCCGAGTGATCCAGCAGCCAAGCAATAGCTATTTGGTAGGGTGATGCGTTGTATTTGGCAGCCACTTTTGATACCACATCATTAGCGAAACCGTCAGGCAGATTACCGCCTACGGGGAAATAAGGTATAAAAGTAACGCCGTGCTGTTGACAGAGGCGTAAAATATCCTCGTGCTCGCGATTTATTAAATTATAATTGTTCTGTACACTAACAAACTCACCCATATTCATAGCCGTCGTGAATTGTTGAGGCTCAATATTTGATAAGCCAATATGCTTGATTTTTCCTTCACTTTGCAGGTCGAGCAAGGTACCGAACGAGTCTTCAAATCTCACTTTGGGATCGACAGTATGCAGCTGATAAAGATCGATTGAGTCGAGGTGCAGCCGACGCAAACTATCTTCACAGGCCCTGCGTAAATGCTCGGGCGAACAGTCCGCAATCCATATTCCCGGGCCACGTCTGATCAGCCCGCCTTTCGTTGCCACGACTATTCCCCTATAAGGAAACAAGGCTTCTTTGATCAGATTCTCGCTTACCTCCGGGCCATAGGCATCAGCGGTGTCGATAAAATTCACGCCCAGTTCAACCGCCCGTTTAAGCAATCTTATTGCACCCTGACGACTCGCTGGATCACCCCATATACCCGGGCCCGTGATTCGCATCGCTCCATAACCCAAACGATTGACTTTAAAATTGCCAAGTTTTATCGTTCCTGCCGCCTCAGCATTAACATCTACCGTTAACATTATTTGCCTCCGTTAACATACTAGCTCATCGATTAAATTACTGTTTTAGATTATGTCTCATATCTGTTATCTACAGTTAGAAAATTTACTGACTTTTAGTTGCTGATAGTGAACAATTTTGTAGTTCAAGCTTGTACAACTCCAACTGCTCTTTTGTTATACCTAGGCTGGTGATTATAAAGCTGTCCGGTACTGCGGAAGAATAAAGCGCTAATGCAGTCTTCTGGATTGAGATATCCGTTTTATCGGCCGGTTGTTTTCTAGCTTTATTTAAGCCACAGCGATCATAGAAAGAACGTACTTTTGGATCAGTCTGCAGTGACCGGCTATTTAAGCCGAGCAAATAAAGACCGTCTAATGATCGAATCCGACTCAATGCTACATATCCCATGCCATAAGTGAAGCTCCTGGTTAAGTCGATTGCCGCCGTTTCTAAACTCATACCCTGACTTTTATGTATGGTTATTGCCCATGCCAGTTTAAGGGGTATTTGTATTAGCTCCGCTAAAACTTGACCATATTCTAAATATGTCCACCGGTAAACATCTACGGTCAGTCTAGCTCTATTATCAGTCTCGACTACCGGCAAACCGTGTTTGAAACCGACAACACTACCCTGTGTACCGTTAACATAACCGACTTTGGGATTGTTGGCCGTAAACATTACTCGAGCGCCGGTTTTTAAGCTTAACAACTTTGGCGTTAAGACTGCAGCGGATAATTCATTCGCCGCCCTTGGTATACCATTAACTAATTGCCTGTAAGACCTTGTCTCGCCCTTTAGATTATCTAATTTGAGGCGATTGTTCATTTCAACCGCCTGATTATGAGTTAACAACATCGGAGTATCTGATTTAGGTTCAAGACATCGAGTCATTAAATCGTTGAGGTTATCTACTGAAAATAATCCGTCTCTAAGTGATGACAACGCTGTGAATAGTTTGTCATTGATCTGCCGGTGCTGTTCACTCAGCGAACACACGACCAGGCTAAGTAGCTTCCAACTTTTTGATTCAAACGCATAACCGCCATTATTTCTATCAACCGGAGGTAATTGAAAGAAATCGCCGCAGACTATAACTTGAACACCACCAAATGGTTGGCTATTGTGGCGTGCTTTAACCAACAATCGGTTAAGCTTGTCAAAAATATTCGCTGACAGCATTGATATTTCATCAATAATTAAGATTTCAGCGTTTCTGAGCCGCTCAGTCCAATAATTATTAGCGGACATTGAATGATCTCGATAATAAATGCCAGCCCAGGAATGAATCGTCACTCCGCCAAGTAAATTTGCTGCAATACCAGTCGTAGCCGTCAGGGCGACCCTCTTACCTCGACCTTCCATCTGGTTCACAAACTGTCTTATGACATAACTTTTCCCGGATCCTGGCGGACCGGTCAAAAAAACATTTTGCCCACCAATCATAATAGCGAGCGCCTGTGACTGTTTCATATCCCTAAACGATGGGATTATAGCAGCTTACTGGCGTTTATCGCTGGTGTTTTTGTGCTTTTGACGCCTCTGATAGTCTTTATATGCTAATTGATTCCTGAGCTGATCAATTCTGATTATGTACTTGTCCCATGGTTTCAATAGACTCGAATATTGCCAATTGGGCGTCATGATATGCAACAGTTTGTTTTTTTCTGCCAAATACTCAATTAGACTAACAAAATCCCCGTCACCTGAAACAATTATTGCCTTATGATAATTTGGCAACTCTTTCATTGCATAAAGAACCAGATCGGCGTCTATGTTACCCTTGATTATTGGTTTGTGCTCTTCGGTTGCAGTACGATCATCACCAATTTTCATGTCTACGGTCGGCTTCAACGCAATCAAATACCCCAATTCGTGCATATGCTCATATAACGGTTCATTCTCTGCCATATAGCCTATGAACATGAAGGCTTTAGTAACGTTAAAATTGTCTTTCAAATATGCCCTGAAAGCTCGCCAGTCCATTTTCCAACCTACTTTTTGCACACCCAGATTCAAGTTTTGGCTATCAATGAACGCATAAACCTGCCGACGTTTCTGTTTACGTTTTAATACACTCATCGAGACAATTCTTTATTTAATAGCTGTTTTAATTTATCCACGGCGTACCTTTCTTGCTTTAGATCATCCCGGAAACGTATGGTAACCGAGCGGTTATCGAGTGATTCGAAATCGATGGTTATACAAAAAGGTGTGCCAATTTCATCCTGCCTTCTGTAACGTTTACCGATATTACCATTATCATCCCAGATCACCATGCCATAATCTTGCTTCAAATCGTTATAAATTTCCCTAGCCATCCTTACCAGTTCAGGTTTATTTTTTAACAGAGGGCTCACGGCTAACTTATAGGGAGCAATGGCTGGCTTTAATTTCAATACGGTCCGCTCCTCTCCATTAACTGATTCTTTAACGAATGCGTCGGACATCACAGCCAACAACATCCTGCCGACACCGACCGATGATTCTATAACGTACGGTATAAACCGTTCACCGGTTTGCTCGTCGACATAACTAAGATCTTTACCGCTTACTCGCGCGTGATTAGATAAGTCATAGTCAGTACGATTGTGTGTGCCCCAAAGTTCTTTCGTGCCGTGTGGAAACTTAAAGTAGATGTCGTGCGCCGCTGCCGCATAATGGGCTCTTTCATTTGCATCATGTTCATGCCAACTCAAGCTGCTTTCTTTTAGGCCAATCTTATCAATTAGAAAATGCCAGGCAAACTGCCGCCATTGGTCATACGCACTTTCTTGCATATCCTTGCTTATAAAGTACTGCATCTCCATTTGTTCCAGCTCACGTACCCGGAATATGAAATCACGCGGCGATATCTCGTTGCGGAAAGCCTTACCTATTTGAGCAATACCGAACGGTAATTTTGCCCTCATCGTGTCCTTAACGTTTAAAAAATTGGTGAATATAGCGCCGGCAGTTTCCGGACGAAGGTATGTCTTTGCCGCATCGTCTTGGACCGGTCCTACCCAGGTTTGCATCATCATGTTGAAGTAACGCGGTTCGCTGATCGGGTTCCCCTCTGGTGATTTCTTGTCTTTTAGTATTGCCGCAAGTTCTTTTAGGTCGGCGGTATCGACGCCGGCCAAATGATCAGCACGGTAACGTTTATGGGTTATTGTGTCTTCAACCATCGGATCGGTAAAGCCGGCGACATGTCCGCTGGCTTCCCATAGCAGCGGGTTCTGAATAATTGATCCGTCAACCCCGAAAATATTATCGTGATCCCTGACCATAGCGTTCCACCAGAGAGTTTTTAGATTATTAACCAGTTCAATGCCTAATGGTCCATAATCATAGAATCCGGCTAACCCGCCATAAATTTCACTGGATTGAAAAACAAATCCGCGCCGCTTAGATAAACTGACAATGTCTTCCATTTGAACTGTCTTCATGAATATTTCACTCTATGGGTAGGATTATAACCATTTTTGACGGTTTTAACTAACTGCTCAAATGTAGACTATGCATCAAGTTAACCAATGGTGATAAGTCTTGCGCAAATTTAACCGAGCCATTAATACGGGCAAGAACGTTTGGCTTACCGCTGGCAAACACGATCCGTAAATATTTTATGTGATCAATCCCGAAACGCCCGCCAGCATTTGACTCAAAAGACATCGCATCGCTATTAAATATAAACCGGCCGCTAGCGGTTAAAGGCTTACCGTTAGAGTTTGACACTAAGTTGGGGGCATGTCCGGATATTGCAATCATACGGGCGTTAAACCATAGTCTGATAAGCACATTATCGATGTTTAGATCATTAAGCCCCTCGAGTGCTGCATGCAACAAATCGAAGTATTCGCTTTCTGCACCTGATTCAGTCAATTTTTCGACGGATGATAACAATTCATAGCCTAAGCGGACCCGGTCAATACTTTTGATTATCTCCGGGTAATTTGTCTTCAGTCGGGACGATACCAAGGTAGCCAAGTCTCCCTTACCCCTGACAAAATTTATATCATCCACAGTGAACAGCTCTATTCCTCCGGCTAGCTTACTTTTTAGAACACGAGTTCCCCGGGCGACTAACGAGATCTTGCCATAATCCGGGGTAATAACCGTTATAATACGATCGGTTTCCCGATAGTTTCGTCGGGACAATACAATGGCACTAGTCCTGAGCTGCAACATTATTTACCGATAATGAATCCTCGATCGTTCTAAGCAGCAACACTAGACTGGTCGATGGTTTATAAAGATACTTGCGTACACCAAGATGATCCTGAAGACCGTTGCGGCTGTTGTCGAATTCCATCGCCGGTACGGAACTTAATATGATTACCGGAATCGTTTGCCAATCAGTATAAGATCGGAACTCGTACAGAAATTCGATGCCACTGTGCCTGACCAACTGTATCTCACACACAACTATGTCCGGACATCGTTCATCGGCAGCAATTACAGCCTCTTGGGCTGTCATTACATGACACACATAATAACCCTTGACCCTTAATGCGCTGGCGTAAACCGACCCAAGGACCTTATCGGGTTCAACTAGTAAGACTACTTTAGCAATCATAATCAGTCAGACCAATACCAATTGAGATGATGGCCTCAGGACCACCCCAAGCCCGTACAACTTATGGTGCCGGGATACATTAAGCCTTAAGCTCATGGCTTTAAAAATTGCATCGGCAACAAAGATACCGGCGCCGCTCGTATGACTTACATCGACTATCGGCTGACGAGAGAGTCCATATAATCGTCTGCCTTTACGCAGTGCATCACTAGTTAGGCCCGGTACGGTTGCATAAACTCCGGCTACGATACCGTATCGGCAACGATGCGTTGCCAACTGGAGCACGGCTTTATCCTTATTACCTTGTGCCGGCAACGTCTCGATTAAGGCACTGGCGATACCGACTATCGCCGATTGCAGGCCTCGCTTGTGGGCAAGAACCGGCCCGTATTTACCGCTAATGTTTAACTCCAGCTGCACGTTATAAAGTCGAGCTAAGCCGTCCAATTGTTGACAGGCATCATACAATACTGAGGCAACAGATACCGAATCAGGAGTTAACTCAAATTTAAACTGCCGCTGAAGCTGTAATCCCAGGCTATACGCATCAATTAGATACAACGTATTAGCAGCCAGTGCTTGAATCTGATTTAAATCCGGCTCTAAACCCAACCTGGATAGCTCAACCTGACGAGAAATCTGCAATAAAGGTAGCTTCATCTGCTCGGCGATGGATAAGAGCAGCTGCTGTGAAATTTCAGGACCCTGTCGATCTGCCGAATGCACTTTAAATATGTCCCCTCCTACCCTATCAGTAGCCCAAATTATACTACCAGCCGGTTAAGCCGTCCAAAAACAAACTAAGGCTGGAAACTAATTTGTGGCAGAATCTGGCCAACAAATTGGTTGACGTATTGCGGTTGTTCGGTCCATATCTCAAGCGTATTTGTCCTTAAAGGCAGCATAACCATTACTCCCGAAATATTAGGTTCAATCTGCCCGCTAATTTTGACACCTACAACACTAGGCACCTTAGGTAATGAATAGGGGGTTATTGTAAGATTACCAGGCTGTTGTTGACTAGTGTAATTCGATAACTGGGAACTGTAGGGATTGGCATTAACTTCGATTCTCAACGCATAGAGACTGTCTGTTCCACCAATAGCAGGTACGACCACCGGATTAAAATATTCATCTAATGGATTATTGTTTCCCGTGTTATCTACATAACCGCTCCAGTTTTTCGGATAAGCGACATATATACTTCCATACTGCGGCGGTCCGGTATAGGACGTGTACGGATTCTGGCTTTCCAATTGAAACTTCTGATTGAGCAGGTTATCTTCCTTGGTTTTCTCATTTTGGACCGCCATAGCTATCAAAGCGTTAACGTTATCTTTATAATACTGACGGCCGTTAAAAGCCCATACTCCGAATATAATTGCCGCAACTGCAATTATGCTAACGACCATAAACGGTAACAGTAATCTAATAAACCCTTCGGAATTCAGCCGTTTCATAGCGCTTATGTTAGCTTAAATAGGGTTTTCTGGCAATAATTAATGGCTTTAATAATACAAAATGCCGTATCATCCTTCGGGCATAATACTAGTTAAGTTTCGTTTACCGCTAATATCAAAAGGCAATAAATTGGCGGCATAATCAGGCCATCGGACTGGCCGCGAATCATCAGTAATCAGGCAACTGGGGTCTTGCAGACTATTTACAAACTACTTAGCCGATGCCCCGGGTGACTGAAGTCGTAAAGAAATACTCCCCGATTCTGAGCAACCGGTTTATGTACCGGAAACGTAAACGCAAAACTAATTACTTTATGATTGGCCGGCTCAACTTCGGCTATTCGTGCTTCAAGCTTTGACATTAATCGAGGTAGCAGAAACACGTATATCGCATCGGCCGGAGGCCATTTTTTACGCCAAAAATCACCATATACAACCTTTACCCGGTGGCCGTATTTCCTGGTTCTGGCCCAGGCATAGACAAACAACAGCGGGTTGAGCTCATAGCCGACTGAGTTTAAGCCTTGTTTAGCGGCCTCGACCAGTACCCTGCCATCTCCACAACCCAATTCGATAATCGTATCGCCGGGTTTAAGCTTGGCCAATTCAAATGCAAGCTCGATCTGTTTTCTTAACGTTGGCATATATGGAGCACCAACCAGCAGTACCACACTGAAGCAAAACGCCAACAATAAGGCCAATATCAATACTAGCTGCCACCACATTAATTTGCTTCTTTCTTTTGGTTTATCTTTACCAGCCGGTTTTTAGCATTTTTGAGATACTTGGCCATCTGATCGGTTATGGAAACCCCTTGTTCGTATAAAGCTAATGACTCATCAATCGACGTTGAACCATCCTGCAATTTGGCGATAACTACATCTAATTTAGCTGACAACTCCTCGTAAGTCGGTTGAACCTTGTTAGCCATCTGAACTCCTTATGACTCTGGTGATCCCAGCCTCAAACTCGATTTTAGCCATTTCAATAGTTACTATATCATTTTGTTTTAGCCCGCTGCCGTCGGTTATGATAGAACCGATTCGTACGATCGCAAACCCGCGTCGTAATATATCTTTCGGATTAAGCGCCTCAAGCAGTCGACGGTATTGACCCAACCGGTTGAGATCTGTTTCAATTCTTGCTTTTGCCAATCTGGGGATGAAAGATTTAATTTCAATCAGCCGTTCATCGGCATAACGCAGCCGGCGATCAACATACGATCGTAGTTCTACCGGTAAAGTAGATAATCGTTTGGATACCTCACGCTTGTCCGGTACTAAAATTTCGGCCGCGTTGCTGGGTGTTGAGGCCCGCTTATCGGCTGCAAGTTCGCTCAGACTGATGTCACGTTCGTGACCGATTGCCACCAAAGTCGGTACTCTGCTGGCTGCTACTGCTCTTGTTACCTGTTCACTATTAAAAGCCGCCAGATCCTCGGGGCTACCGCCACCTCGTACCATAACGATTACGTCTGGCGGTTCTGCCTGTGAGGAAAAGAACTCCAATCCGTTAATTATGTCTGCCGGAGCTTGTTCCCCTTGGACGTTGACATCATAACATTCGATCGTCAAGCCTGCCCAGCGATCGCTTAGTATCTTTATAAAATCAGCGTAAGCTGCCGACTGAATCGAAGTTATCAGCCCAATTCTAGATGGCAGATAGGGTAGGTTTCGCTTACGCTCCGGTGCGAATAAACCTTCGGCTGTTAACTTAGCCATTAGAAGATCATTCAGTCGTTTAATCGATCCTGACCCCAATGCGCTTATATTGCTAAAAGAGATACTGAATCCATATTGTGGATGCAACCGGGGTATGCCCCTGACCTTAAGCATCATGCCATCCTCAAGCGGACCGGGCAAATTATAAACTGAACCAAAGAATGAGACTTTGGCCAGCTCGTCCTTAAGATCAAAATACACCCAACGGTTCTTGTTAACCCTAAAGTTTGCCAATTCACCGAAAACTACGACCTGCGGATACGCGAATTCCAGCGTCTGATTAAAAACGGCTACAAACTGGCTAACCGAAAGCTCTGGATTAACGTTCATGCAGCTCCATGATTGTTGGTTACAGCCCGGGCAGATATCTGCTTCTGGTAAAGATAATACCCGGGTGGTACCTGCAGCAAGGTGTTAAGCACCCGATACATAATTACAACCGGCAAGCTGATTGCTGCCGGTATACCGGTAGCTACTAGTACGGCAGTCATTAGGGCTTCATAGATACCTATACCACCAGGTAATATGGAAACCATGCCGGCAAAATTGGATACTCCGTATGCCAGTATCACAGCACCAACATTGACCAGCCTGCCGAATGCCAAAAACACGACATAGACAACTGCGACTTCGGTAATATTGCACAATAACGCATACAAAAACGGTGCCCGCATTTGCCGGCGGTTGTTTTGGATCTGACGGAAAGAAGAATGAAAGTCGCCAAATACCTTCCGGGCACGATTAATGTTTATTATGTCATATTTGCGCGGACGTATATGATTGATAAATCTGTTTAATTGTTTGGTGACAAATTCCAAGAAATAATTAATCCTTTCTTCCCTGCCGACGATAAATACAAACAAAACCGATCCGACTATCAACAAGGTTGACAGAATTCCGGCAACCAACATGGTAAAACTATTGACCCTGCCTTGCAGTGCCAACGCTATCACACTTAGAATCACCAATACCTCAAAGCTAAAGAAAATCATTCCCAGTTTCAATACCTGTATAAGAGTTGCTTTACCTCCGGTGATTTCATTATTCTTGATCTTCAACCCGAAATAAGATAAGCCGGCGGCACCGCCGCTGGGGAATACGTGGTTTACGAAGTTAATTTCAAGTGAAGCCAAATATAGATACTTATACGAAAGCTCATTACCGACGTTCTTAAACAGATGCTGGTAAAGTTTAGCTTGAGCATGATAGTTCAATATTTCAATTGGAATAATCGCTATCAGTATCCAAGCATGGACTTTGGTCAGATTCTGGAAAGTAGTTTCCAGGTCATGCCGGACCAGATAAAGGGTAATTAATAACGCTGCTATGGTTGCGACATTCAGGATCAGTTTCCATCTGGTAATCATTAAGTGCGACAATTTACCCATGTTTGCACAATTATATCCCTTATCATGCTAAGCTGGCTAATAACCTCTTTACGATACAATATATATTATGCAGAGTCTTCTAATTCTTGGCAGACAACCGGCCCTTGGTCTAGCTGAGTTGGAGAGCCTTTATGGACCGGATAAAGTACATCCACTATTACCGGCGGCAGCCGTACTCGACGTAGATCCATGCATATTGGCATATGACCGGCTTGGCGGCTCGATAAAATTCTGCAAAGTCTTAACCGAATTGGCTGTTTGCGATTGGGCAGAAATCGAGAGAGTCTTAGTTAAAGTTTCTCCCAAACATAGCCAGTCAATGCCAGCCGGCAAACTACTACTCGGAATAAGCGGTTATGGTTTTTCGGTTTCCGCAAAACAAATCATGTCAACAGCCATCAAACTCAAACAAGCTATCCGGACCACCGGGCGAAGCGTAAGGGTTATACCCAATAAAGATGCCAGCCTAAGCAGCGCACAGGTAATACATAATAAGTTAACTAGTCCTAACGGTTGGGAGCTTATTATCGTCAAAGCTGGACAACACAGTATTATTGCCCAGACGGTTAAAGTTCAGGACATTGCCGGATATGCTAGACGTGATCAGGTCAGGCCGGAAAGAGATACGAGAATCGGTATGTTGCCGCCTAAGTTGGCTCAAATAATCATCAACCTAGCGGTTGGTAAACTGACGGCGGAAGCTGCTCAGTCTATTTGCAATACACCGCCCGACCAACCGATAGCTAAAAACCATTTCGACAACACAATAATTCTCGACCCGTTTTGTGGAACCGGCGTAGTCCTGCAGGAGGCGTTAATCATGGGCTACGACTGTATCGGCAGCGATATTAGCCCGCGGATGGTTGAAGCTACCAGAAATAACATTGACTGGCTGTGCAAACTTAAGCCTCCACTGTTGCACAGTCGCGCCAAAGCCATAGTTATGGCCGGTGATGCCGGCAGGACTAACTGGCCAAAACCAGTAAGTTTTGTTGCGACCGAAACCTACTTAGGCAAGCCGCTTAGCGTTATACCCTCAGCCAAAATGATGCAATCGATTATTGATGAATGCGATCACCTGATCAGACAATTCCTGATAAATATAGCATCTCAATTAACTGCTGGATCCCGATTGTGCCTAGCCGTACCGTGCTGGATAGCAGGGGAAAATTTTATACACCTCCCCCTCCTTGACTCTCTTGAGGTAATTGGCTATAATCGTGTGAGTTTTCGGCACGCTTTGAATACGGAATTGATATATTATCGTAATCAACAAATTGTTGCCAGAGAGTTGCTTGTTATAAACGTAAGGTAAGCCTATGTCCCACGTAAAAGCCGGCGGTACAGCCAAAAACATCCATGATTCACCAGGCCAACGGCTTGGCGTCAAACTATACGGTGGCCAACAGGTTAAAGTCGGCCAAGTAATTGTCCGACAAGTCGGCATGACTAAACGAGCCGGCGCCGGTACACTTATGAGTCGTAACTATACCATCCATGCAGCAAAAAACGGTATCGTCCAGTTCAAAACCCGGAAAGTACGACTTTTTTCCGGTAAATCCGTTCGGCGAACAGAGGTCAGTGTAATTTCGGTTTTTCTAAGACACGACGTCACCGATTAGTTCTCTAGATGGTGCCTGATCCGATCAATTACATCCGCAATTACTACTTGCGACTTTACAAGGTACTCATCGACACCTAAACTCTCTGCCCGCTGTTTATCACTTTCCTGGCTTAATGCCGTGAGCATGATAACTTTAAGATTAGCGGTTTCCGGCGTATTCCTCAGTATATCCAGTACATCAAAACCACTAACCTTCGGCATCATTACGTCCAACAACACCAAGTCCGGATGGTAGCTAAGTGCTGCCGCCAACGCATCCTCACCGTTAGCTACTCGACGTACGTCAAAACCTTCAGCTTGTATCCGAGTTACATAGACATTGGCTAAAGCGTCGTCATCCTCTACAAGCAGTATCCGTTTGGGGTTTTTATTTCCGCCGGCTGGTTGTTCATCCATAATGCTAAAGCTACCTTATTTATCCATATTTTGCAAGGCAGCTTTAACCAGACCATCAAATAATGGATGAGGCCTAGTCGGCCTAGACTTAAATTCAGGGTGAAATTGGGTAGCCACAAAGAACCGGTGATTGATCCCTTCTATAACTTCTATTAAGCCGGTTTCCGGATTGATTCCGACCGCTCTTATACCCCAACGCTCATATTCAGCAGCATACTTAGGATTACATTCATAACGATGGCGGTGTCTTTCAACAATAGCCGTTTTGCCATACAGCTTTGCTGCCAGACTGTCTTTAGTCAAACGACAGTCGTAGTTACCCAAACGCATTGTCCCGCCTGTATTCTCTTTGCCTTTCTGATCCGTCATCGTATCGATTACCGGATCAGGAGTGTTCGGATCTACTTCCGTCGTATTGGCTTGCTTAAGGCCATTTAACCTAGCAGCAGCTATAACCGCCATGTGCAACCCATAACATAGTCCCAAATAAGGTAAATTATTGGTAAGAGCATACTCGGCGGCAATTATTTTTCCGTTTACGCCACGACTGCCGAACCCGCCCGGCACTACGATGGCATTACAGCTTGCCAGAGCTTCGCTGGGGTTTCTTGCGTCACCAAGCTTAACGGCATCCACCCAAACTATCTCTAAGTCTGTTTCGTTGGACCAAGCCGCCGCCTTTAATGCCTCAAAAACAGACATATAAGTATCGGTATTGTCCATATATTTAGCGACCACTCCTACGGTAATCTTTTTGTCGTAAGCAGTCGTTGCCCGCTTAACCATCGACCGCCATGCTTTTAGATCAGCCGGTTGACGGTATTTTATGCCTAACTTATTAATAATGACTTTGGCAATCCCGCTGTCTTCCAAGGTTAAAGGTACTTCATAAATAGTTCGCGCGTTAGGCAATAAAGCGATCGCATCTTCGTTTACGCCCGAGAATAAACTGAGTTTTCTGGTGGCAGCTCCATTGGTTTGAACTTCACTTCTGGCGACAAGTATATCCGGCAAGATACCCAAACCCCTTAGCTCGCGGACTGAATTCTGTGCCGGTTTAGTCTTTATTTCGTGACTGGCCGACAAGTACGGCAGATATACAACATGAACAAACAGACAATTTTCGCGGCCTACCTTTATCGAGAACTCTCTAATTGCCTCTATAAAACTTAGCGACTCGTAATCCCCTACGGTGCCGCCTATTTCGACAATGTGTATATCGTAGCCCTGACCGGCAACATATATATACTGCTGGATGGCATTAGTCAGGTGGGGGATTATCTGCACATCATCGCCATTGTATTTCCCGGCTCTTTCGTCCTGTATAACCTTAGCCAAAACCCTACCTGCCATTAACGAGCTGTCTTTGGTCATCTCTTCGTCAGTAAACCGCTCATAATGCCCCAGGTCCAAATCGGTTTCCGCACCATCTCGGGTGACAAAACATTCGCCATGTTCCCTAGGATTCAACAAGCCGGCGTCAACATTGAGATAGGGATCGCATTTTTGCAGGTTAACTTTCAATCCCCTTGCTCGTAAGAGGTTGCCAATAGAGGCGGCAGTAATACCCTTGCCTAACCCGGATAACACCCCACCGGTTACAAATATGTATTTGGTATGGCCTTCAGCCACTTTTTCAACCTCTCTACGTAACCTATCTATTTAACCAAAATACTACCATAAACTCCTTATAAGCAACAAGCTTATCTTAATGATTATTCAAATAAGCCTCTGCCGCTGCTAATTGATTATCCGATTTACCGTTATACTTAACGATTTGATCGGGCGTAATGCCGATCTTATTTATGTCTTGGCCGTCCGGCCGATACCAGGCGGCTATGGTCACTTTCAGTTCGCCGCCGTCTGAAAGATTAAGTAATGCCTGAACGACACCCTTGCCAAAGGTTTTGGTACCGATTATGTAGGCGTCATGGTTGTCATGCAGCGCACCGGCCGTAATCTCGCTTGCGGAAGCCGATCCGCCATTGACCAACACAACAGTCGGTATACCATTCAATATATCGCCGCCAGTTGCCCGATAGGTCTTTACAACTTGACTCCCCCGCCTTTCCTGCATAATCTCCTGGCCCGGTTTAAGCCACTCACTGGCGGTCGCCACCGCAGAGGTAACTAAACCACCAGGATTATCCCGAAGATCGAGAATTATCCCCTTGACATGATGATTAACCATGCTCTGAGCAGCCTGTTGAATCAGACCACTGGTATCGTTCGCGAAGGTAATTATTGAAATATAACCGATATTGCCGCTAAGAATCTTGTAGGAGACACTCGGCACGGTAATATTCTGACGTTCAATTGACACGTTAAATACGTTATTGCCTCTTGCTATTGTCAATTTAACTTCCGTACCGGCTTTACCGCGGATTGCATCAACTGCTTGGGTGACCGTCATATTGGCCGTCGAATTGCCATTGATGTCCGCTATGATATCCTTCGCCTGCAAGCCTGCTTTAGCTGCCGGATAACCCTTTAATGGCGACATGACTTCAATTTCGCCACTACTATTCTGGCTAAGCTCAGCTCCGATACCGCCGAAAGAATTGTTTAGCTCGTTGTTGAATGATTTAGCTTCAGCCGATGTGAAATATTCGGTATAGGGATCGTTGGCAGCTTGTGCTAGGCCATGTTTCAGGCCGTTTAAGAGTTGGCTTTGAGTAAGTTTACCATCGTAATTATCTATCAATGCCCGGTATTCCTGGGTCACCGAAGAATAGTTAAGCGTGCCGGGTAGCCCATTGTTTAACCCGCCGGAAGAGAACCGAATATTGCCATTACCAACGTTTAACCCGATTAGGAACGCGGCGCCGACAACGGCCAACGCTACTACAGCGGTAATCAGGTATCGCCACGAATCAATAAAACGCTTATTTAAATTCATTGTCTGCTTAATCGGGGCACTGACTCTAGAGCCCGTATAATCCTCTATTGTTTATATTGTAAGCAATCGACGGCAGTTTGGATAGACCTATTGCGGGTTAATATACATCAGATAATTTACCGGCCAAAAATTGTACATGAAGTGCCCGGCTTCATCTTCATTCATACTCATTACCAATACGTCGCCTTGTGGAACAGTTACTCCAGCCACATTACTGGTGTACGGGAAATGTCCGTCGTATGTAGTACCCGGCAAAGCTAAAACAATCATTACATGGCCATAATAACCGCCATGAAGACTTGGCACGGGAGCATTCAAGGCACTAGACGGTTCGACGCCAATCGCTCCCGGTTGAACATTCGGGTAAGTTGAAACAGCATAATTGCTAGTTTCCCACCACCAACCGGCATTGCCATTAACCTGAAATCCAGATTGACCTTCTTCACTGGTAAAGTACCAGTTGGCAAACGAAGTGCATTCTCGGTTCGGGAATCCGGCCGCATCGACAATAGCATCTTGCGGAGAGTCACAGAGGCTGGACGGATAGCCACCGTTGCCATAGCCAATATCACAGGCGCCACCCCCGCCACTTGACGGAGCAATATCTACCGATCTGGCGACCGCCGCATTGGCGGCAGCCTGCTCGGCCCTTAATGTTGCAATCTCGTTATTGTTGGCGGCAAGCTGGGCGTTATAGGCAGATTGTTGCTGTTGATTCATTGCCAGCAACTGGTTTTGTTGAGACTCGTCATTATTTAGCTGTGCCTGCTGGGCTTGCTCAGTTTTCAGCAAGGCAGCCACCTGATTTTTGTTTTGTTGAGCTTGGTCTTGAAGCTGCTTGATGGTTTTTAACAGACCATCCAGTTGGTCTTGGACCTTGATATCATCTTCCTGTTTATTGACAAACATACTTAAGCTCTGACTGGTTGCCAGCTGCTCAATCATCGTCATTTGACCTTGAACATACATGGTCTTCAAGTCGTCTGCCAGATAGCTTTTGTTCAACGCTATCTTTTCCTGATCCTGTTGTATTTCCAGCTGATATTCAGCTTGTTTTTGCTGGTTGGCCGCGATGCTGTTTTCAATCGCGGTTATCTGATTCTGATAAGCTGTGATAGCCTGTTGATAATTGTTGGCTTGGACTTGCAGGCCGTTAATTAGACTCTGTGTTTGAGCATTCTGACCATTCAAGCTATTAATTTGTGCCTGATAGTTAGTGGCCTTGACTGCCGGAGACAGACAGAAAGCGAGTATAAGCACACTAAGACCCATGGCAGCGAAGCCGGATCGGGCGCGCTTAATTATGTGAGGCTTCAGATCTTTTTTCATTTGCGGATTTTTATTTTCTATCCGTATATTAACTATACCACGCTCCGTCAAAGATTTACACCTTTCGTTAATAACCCCTTCATGGAATAGTTGTTACATAGGCATAACCTCAATTCAGAGTACAACTAACCTATCTGGCGTTTAACCGCCAGCGGTTATTTGTCACTAATTATTACTTCCCACTGCTATAGTTGATTGCTTAGAATTTAATTTACTTGGTTTTAAATTTTAGATACCGTCTGGTCGCTATTAAAGATGACACGGCTCCTATAACAATACCAAGGCTCAACTGTATGGTCAACAGCAACAGAAAACGATTGTCAAAAAAACTATTCGCATAACCGATATCGAGTAAGCCTAAGCTGCTGGCTTGAAGAGTGCCGCTGCTGGCCTGAAAGGACGCATTGATAATCAATATAGATATTATGGCCGATAATAAGCCGTAAACAATCGACTCGACAATGAACGGACCACGGATATACCAGGTTCCAGCACCCAACAACCGCATAATTTGAATTTCGTCACGACGATTAAAAATTGCCATCTGAATAGTGTTGAAAATAATCAATACACTGACTACCGCAAATATGATCACCGCCACAACTCCGATTTCCTGGAGTACGTTGGTCGCATGAGTGATGCGATCTATGGCTTCTTTTTCCTGGCCGCTATAGCTGGGCGGATCGGTTTGTAGCGCACTGATTGATGGTTCAGACAAAAAATTTTTAATCGAACTAAGATTATTCAAATTCCGGGGTTTGATTATAATTGTCGCTGGAATCGGATTGGATGTCTCGTTAACGGCTTGGAGTAGCTGTTGGTTTGACGAATTCTGGCTTTCATATTCGGCCAATGCCTGAGCTTTAGACAAATACTGGACGGTTTGAACGTTCGGCTGGGCTTTAATCTCACTGATTAGCTTGTCGGTCTGCGATTGCGTCACCCGGTTTTTCAAATAGACCGAAACGTCGATTTTATTTGTTATCTGGGAGATGGTGTGCGAAAAAGTATAGTTTACAATAATCGAAAACAAAACGATAGTCAAGGTTACAACCATAATCGCCATAGCGGCAATGGCCAGCGATAAATTACGGATAAAGTTAACAAGGCCGGTATGAATCACCCGCCACAAGGTTATTAGTTTTCGTTTACCCCTCACCTTATCACCGTTTCTATAAATATTTCCTTATATCTTATAGCCTGCATTAGCTCGATCGCTGATTATTTTTCCGTCTTTCAACGTTACTACCCTACGCTTCAGCCGGTTAACAATATCCTGATTGTGGGTTGTCAGCAAAACCGTAGTGCCGAATCGATTGATCTTTTCCAGAATTTTAATTACATCCCAGGCATGTTTCGGATCCAGGTTACCGGTTGGCTCATCGGCGATTAAGATCCTCGGCTGCCTAACAATCGCTCTTGCAATAGCAACCCGTTGTTTCTCACCGCCACTTAGCTGCATCGGCATACTATCTTCTTTTCCGATCAAGTTCACAATATCCAACACCTTCGGTACAGTATTACGAATTTCCTTATTTCCCATGCCTACCATTTCCAGGGCATAGGCGACATTCTCGAATATTGTTTTGTTCGGTAGTAGTTTGAAGTCTTGGAATACAACCCCTATCTTGCGTCTTAATAGAGGTATTTCCCTGTCCTTAAGCTTATCATAATCAATGCCGCCGACAATTATCTTCCCAGAAGTCTGTCTTTCTTCGCGTGTCAGCAACCTCAAAAGCGTGGTTTTACCGGCGCCGCTCTGGCCGACAACGATAACAAACTCTTTTGGATCAACATGCAGACTGATGCGATCCAGTGACGGCTTGCTACCCCGAGAGTATGTTTTACTTACCCTATCAAGTAAAATCATTCATAAAATTATAGCATGAACTACGCTGTTTTATCTGTTAGATTCTCGGATAAATTGTATTCCAAAAAAGATTTTATTAACGGGTCTAAATTACCTGCCAATACGCCGTCTACATCGCTGGTTTCATATCTGGTGCGCAGATCCTTAACTTGCTTATAAGGATGTAGCACATAACTCCTAATCTGATTTCCCCATTCTGCCGATTGGTTCGGTCCTTTGATTTGGCTGATCCCCTGCGCCTGCTGTTCCATTTTTAGCCGGGCTAAACGTGATCTGAGGATTGTCATTGCCGTTTCCTTATTCTGCAATTGACTGCGTTCATTTTGAATCGAGACTGTTATTCCGGTTGGCGTATGAGTTAGCCGGACAGCCGAATCGGTAGTGTTGACCGATTGGCCGCCGTGCCCGCCGCTCCTATAGACATCGACTTTAATGTCCTTGTCATCAATCTCAACCTCATTCTGAGAATCAATCTTGGGTGTTACTTCTACCTTAGCGAAGCTGGTCTGCCTTAAGTTGTCGGCATTATACGGACTTAACCGGACCAGTCGGTGGACGCCATGTTCGCTCACTAATTTACCATACACGAAATCGTCACCATCAACTTCTACTACGATGCTTTTCAACCCGGCTTCTTCCCCTGGTGATTCTTCGTCAATCACATATTTCCAGCCTCTTTTGTCAAAATATCGACTATACATTCTGAATAACATTTGTGTCCAGTCTTGAGCATCTGTACCGCCGGCGCCGGCTGATATAGTAATAATAGCGCCATGATCATCATATGGCCCCGACAACATTAAATCCTGTGTCAGGTCAGCAAACTCGGTAGCCAGCGTATCAAGACTGTTTTTAATTTCCTTTTGTAAGCTGGCATCTTTAAGTGACGCAAGTTCTACCAGGTCATTTGCCGCAGTAATTAATTTTTTCCACGGCCCTATCCGAGCTTGCAACTTCGCTATGCGCTGCATAACGTATGCGGCGTGCTTAGTGTTCTCCCAAAAGCCCGTATGGCTGCTTTCCTGTTCCAAACGATGCAACTCACCAGCTAAATCATTAATTTTGATCCGTTCCGCTGCCGAATCTATTTGTTTTTTAAGATTGGCTACTTCTATTTCCACGGATAACCTTATCTTTCAGCAGCTATCAGCACATTCCAAAGTGGTGAAATCTGATCTCTGAGCTGGTTGCTGAATGTTTTGCCGCAACCGCCCAGTACACCAAAACCCCAGATGTTATCTTTAAACATATTCCGAGCTACATCGACGATTGCTTGCTTGTTTATAGCCTCTATGCGTGCTGGTATATTGTAATAATCCTCGATGATTCCGTCAAAAAAGTAACGTCCGGTATAGCCGGCAGCGGTGCCGCCTACCGTTTGAGCCGACCGCTGGAACCGGCCCAAAGAATATTGCTTGGTGGATGCAATATCCTGCTCGTTGATACGACCATCCATGACCTTGCTAAGTTCTGAAAATATAATGTTCATTAATGCCGGCGCATTTTTATCCGACACCTGTGCCCCGAACCACCAGTTACTGACTTCTCGCGTCTGTGACAGTCCTGAATTCATACCATAAACCAGCCCTCTTTCCCTCGCCGTGCCAAGAATCTTTGAATAAAGCGTCTCCGTCAGCATTGTGTTAACCAGATTTAATGCATCAGCTTCGGGATCTTCAAGCCGCCGTTTCATGAAAGTATCTATATAGAAATACAGGTTTTCGACCGTCTTATTTCTAATATACGCTGCTTGGTGCATGAGTTTCGGATGTTCATGGGGCAATTTATAACGTCGTCCGTTGCGCGGCAACTCAATCATTTCCAATACGTTTTGGATATGCTCACGTCGTCTGGAACTAAGATCGCCGGCAATAACAAAACGCATATTTGGAGCCGTGTGGGTCCGCTGGTAATGTTCCTTTATGTCTTCGGCAGTAACGTTATGCATTAACTTCAGTCGTTCGGAATCGGTTTTTACTAATAAACCGAATTGTTTGCGCATTTCCAGGCTTAGCCTCCGGAAATGGTTATTGGCTCTGGCAGCCATTTCTTCCTGAACATTGCCGAACTCGGCTCGAAACTCCTCTTCCAAAAATAAGGGTCTGGTTATGGCCACTAAAAGCAAATCGAAAACCCGATCCCATTCGAAATCGGCACATTCCGCCTCGTATGTTATATCGTAAACGCTCGTCGATGCGTTTGAATAAGCACCATTTTTTTCCAATTCCGCCTGGAAATCCCGTGCACGCGGTATAAGTTCGTTTGCGCCTAAAACAACGTGCTCCATCAGATGTGGCACTTCCCATTTGTTCGGATCCACCAAAAACTCCCCGGCTCTGAAATTAACATCAAAGGTCATTACCGTTGCACCGGGTATATGAATTAACAAACCCTTGCCCCCATTACCCAAGGTTATCTCGGAAACGGTGTGTTTCATATGTCGTTGTCTAGTGCTTCCTTCGCTTTGCAACTGTTCTGCGTTTGCGTTCTGATTTGCGGGCTTTTTTACGGTTATTTGTACTTACTATCCGTTTTGAACCAGACTGTGGTAGCGGTTGAAGCGCAGCTTTGCTGGACACTTTTTGAAAATCTTCTTCATGGAACTCTTCTTGATTCTTTACAATTTGACCGGAATTCTCAATCGAACCCCTGGCCGCTCGTGTCAGCGGCGTTTCAACCGGTCGGTCCAATTGACCGACATCAACCGGATAAGTATTGAACAGTGTTCGGATCACCATATGCGTCAGATTAAGTTGCATAGCATCAAATAACAGTTGGCCTTGACGGCGGTATTCAACTAACGGGTCTTGTTGGCCGACACCCATCCAATGGATTCCCTCTCTAAGGTGATCCATATTTTCCAGGTGCTGCATCCAAAGTTCATCCAGCACTTGCAGGTATATATCTCTTTCCAAGCGCCGCATGAAATCTTTACCAAAAGCAACTTCTCGAGTTGAATATAATTCTTTCGCTTCGCTCAACAGCACAAGATTGAACTTGTCCGCATCGGTGTCGAACAAACGATCAAGCGTCGGTTCGTCAAAAGGGAATACTTCCTTAATTTTATCTTCGAAATCTTCGGATAATAAGTCAGGGGAACTGGCCAAAGCCTTAACCTCGTCTTCTATTAATGCCTTGATCCGTTTATTAATATTTTCGGCTTTAAGTATTTCCCGACGCATACTGTAGACCGCTTTTCGGTGCCGGTTCATGACATCGTCATATTGCACAACCGTTTTCCGTTGGTCGAAATTGTAACCTTCAACTCGTTCTTGAGCCTTTTCAAGCGATCTGGATATAATCCGGTTTTCGATCGGAGTATCGGCATCGGCACCTAATCGACTCATGATTGAACCGATTCTTTCGCCACCGAATATGCGCATCAGATCATCTTCGGTACTGACAAAAAACTGGGTGACGCCAGGATCGCCCTGCCGGCCGGATCGGCCTCGAAGCTGATTATCTATCCGTCTTGATTCATGACGTTCGGATCCTAGCACAAACAGACCGCCCAGCTGTTTAACTTCATCCGACAGTACGATGTCAGTACCCCGACCGGCTATGTTAGTAGCTAAGGTGACTGACCCCTTTTCACCGGCTTTAGCAATAATTGCCGCTTCGCGTTCATTATTTTTAGCATTCATCATCTGGTGTGGTATGTTCGCCTTACGCAAAAGCGTACTAAGCAGCTCGTTTTTTTCGATGGACGCCGTACCAAGTAGCACTGGTTGACCTTTTGCGTGCAACATCTGCACTTCCCTTGTTATGGCACGGAATTTGGCTGCTTCGCTACGGTATATTCTGTCCGGCCGATCAATCCGAACGATTGGCTTGTTTGGTGGAATCTCGACAACATTGAGCTTATAGATCTGGTGGAACTCTTCACTTTCCGTAGCAGCCGTACCGGTCATACCGGAAAGTTTGTCATATAGACGGAAATAATTCTGAAAGGATATGCTTGCCAGGGTCATTGATTCTTCCTGTACTTCAACTCCTTCTTTGGCTTCTATAGCTTGATGTAAGCCCTCGTTATAACGTCGACCCGGCAGCAATCTACCAGTAAATTCATCTACGATAATAACTTCCCCGTCCTTACTTACCACATAATCCTTGTCGAGCTTGAACAGCGCCTGAGCGCGTAATGCCTGCTGAAGATGGTAAATGATTCTAATATTCTCCGAGGCATATAAGTTTGAAATACCAAGGGCTTTTTCAAGTTTGTCAACCCCCTGATCAGTCAAAATAACCTGCCGACGTTTTTCGTCAGTTTCATAATCAATATCTTTTTTAAGCGGACGAACGATTTTAGCAAATTGCGCATAGGCGGTACCGCTGGTAACGCTCGGGGCACTGATGATCAATGGCGTTCTCGCCTCATCGATCAGGATTGAGTCTACTTCATCTACAATGGCAAAGTTTAAGTCTCGCTGACGCAATTGGTCAACTTCTCTGACCATATTGTCCCGCAGATAGTCGAAGCCAAATTCATTGTTTGTGCCATAAGTCACGTCGGCCGCATAAGCAGCCTGACGGGAACATTCTTTCAGATGTCGCATACGAGGATCATCATGATCTTTATTTTCATAGTCTGGATCATACAGAAATGATCGTTCTGCCATAATCACGCCTACGCTCATACCCAAAAAGTGATAAATTTGGCCCATCCAGCCAGCATCCCGCTGCGCCAGATAATCATTGACCGTAACTACGTGGACACCTTTTTCGGTCAGTGCATTAAGATATACCGGAGCTGTGGCCACCAGAGTTTTGCCTTCGCCGGTCTTCATTTCGGCGACACTGCCTTCGTGCAGTACGATACCGCCAATCAACTGCACATCAAAGTGCCGCTGTCCAAGCGTACGGGTAGCCGCCTCTCTGACTATTGCAAACGCATCCGGTAGAATATCATCCAGAGTTTCCTTAGTTAATCTTTTCTTTAATGTGTCGGTTTGTGCCTTCAGTTCGGCGTCCGACATTTTTGCATACTTATCGGCCAACTGGTTGATGAAAACAACGCGTTTTTTCAGACGCTTGATGGTTTTTGCTTGTGGATCACCTAATATCTTTTTAAAGACAACGTGCATATATGCTTTGAGCTACTCCAATACCGTTAACTAACGGTCAAATTTTTTTCTTAACCAATTATACAAGACGATAAACTAAATGCGATAGGGATTAGTAAAGTTTTGGCTCAAAACTGGAAACGAACTCGGCCCAAAAGATGTCGTTCTTTACGACCACCTTGATGGAGATCTTTATACTTCTTAAGGGCCAACTTAAGTTTTTCTTCTACAATATCCACAGCCGCAAACATATTGATGGTACTTTCTTTGATCCTGATTGATTCTTTTGGTAAATGCACAACAACTTCGCACTCACATTGTTTGCCGCCATGAGTTTTTGTTTCTGTGAGATAAACTTCAGCGTGAGCACTGCTGCGGACTTTCGATGGGATATATTTATTCAACCGGCTCATTTTTTTGGTGATATATTTCTTTAAATTCTCATCGATGTCGAAATGTATTCCTTGTATATCAAGATTCTGCACTTTGCCCTCCTGTTATGGTTGCGACTTAGTATATTCGCCCCACCTGATATTTTAGCTTATTTTTTTTAAATTTTATATCTGTTCCTGATCCAAATAAGGACGTATTGCCTGCGGAGTCTTGATATAACCCTCGGCTGTCTGGTTGTTTTCCATGATGGCCGCCATAATTCGACCCAGTGCAAAGGCAGTAGCATCATTGGTATGTATAAAATCAATTTCCCCCGTTTTACGCCTGAGCCTAATCTTTAAGTCACGACTCTGGTAATCGGTCATAAAATCTGCCGTATGCGTCTCTCGATACGTAGCCTGCGATGGAAACCATACATTAATATCTACACCTCTTGCGTTAGGTTTACCAATGTCCGCCGTACATTTTTGAATTAGCTGGTATGCTAATCCTAGTTCACTGACCAGGTACTCCTGAATGGCAATCAATAATTTGTGTTCGTCCAATCCGGTCTCGGGGGTGCTCAATACTTCCATTTCTAGTTTATCAAACTGGTGCATCCTGAGGATACCATCCATATCCTTACCGTAAGTACCGGCTTCGCGACGAAAACTGGTAGAGTAGCCTAACATCCTAATCGGCAAATCCTGTTCGTCTATTATTTCGTCCATATACATCGTACAAAGAGTATGTTCGGCACTAGCATTCAGCCACAAATCGTCCTGTTCGATTTTGTATGTCATTTCCTCGGCGTTGAGACGAGCACTGGCCTGATACGGTCCGGTTCTAAGCATTGCCGGTGGAATTACCGGAATAAACGGCCGGTTGTCAAGTTTAAGATTGTTTGTTTCGACGATTTTGGCTATAACCGATCTGTCGGTTAACCTGCTGATAACAAAGCTGATGATTGCAAATTGCAATTTAACCAAATCCGATTTCAGGTACGTGAACCGACTTCCTGCAATCTTTGCCGCCCGGGCTTTATCGATGAAGCCTCTCTGCTCGCCAATTACTTGATGCGCCTTGGGCTCAAACGCAAAAGTTGGTTTGTCGCCCACGGTCTTGACAACCACATTGTCATCCTCACTAGAACCAACCGGCACATCTTCATATGGCATATTCGGCACTTGCTTCAGTGCTGCGCTAAATTCCTTCTCGGCAGTATCTAGCTGATCCTCGATAACGGATAATTGTTGCTTAAGCTGCTTGCCCAACGTCTGTTCCGCCTCATCGGGAAGACGGCCCTTGATCTTTTCATTATGTTCGTTCCGCCGACGTCTTAAACTGTCGGCTTCACTTAATAACCGACGCCTTTGATCATCTTTAGCAAGAAGGTCATTAATATCCACCGGATAGCCTTTTTGGGCGGATTTTTCGGCTACTTTGTCTCTATTCTCCCTTATATATTGGATATCTAGCATTAAACCCCCCTAGGACACTGAAGCCATTTTATCGCTGTCAGATTTATCGATAGCTGCCAAGGTAAGCTCCGTACGTTGACGGGCATAAGTGCAAAACTCGCATAATCCCCCCATCGCAGAAGAGCCGACAGGCGGGATGTTTTCGCTGTCTAGACACTGTTTTAGCTTGACTAAAGTGGGCTCCACCCAACTATCATCACCTTTGTATGGAATTAGTTTGGTTCTAAATTCAATTTTATCGAAGAAACCGTCCGCATCCAGTCGACCATTGGTATATACAAAGTAGCCGGTATCGGCGACCTTTAACCCATTTCGCCTGAGCAGCCACTGGTAAACCTCAAGCTGGCGTTTATAACTGATTTGCCAATCGCTATCAATATCTACATCTTTATCCTTGGCAGTCGCTTTATAATCCACGACTACCGCCAATTTATTGGAATCAATCCATAGATCATCGATCGCACCATAGACCCATAGGTTAGTTGGCTTGTGTAATACCGACACGCCAGTGAAATTTTGCCGCCAATCGTCTAGTTTATCGTGCTGCATAGGTATAGCATCAACTGAGAATTCCAGCATTAACGGATGCGGCTCGCCTTTTATCCGGTATTGATCAAACTCTTTTTTAAAGAGTTCGTCAATCGCTTTATTGATGGTAAATGGCGGACTGCTGGGTCGCACGATGTGAAATCGGGCATCAAGCCAGAAACAACGCGGACATTGCATAAACAACTCTATCTTGCTTCGTGATATCTTGTAAGGCATTGTCTGACCGGGCTTGTATGATGAACGGTGATAATTGTTTGTCGCCATGATTACTCTCATTGTACCAGTCTTTAGGCTCATACGACGGTACTGATTATGGATTTACTGCAACCGTCGTTACAATATAACCCATATATCATGCTTCTATAATATGCTTTAACGGCTAAACTTTAATTATGCTTAATCGTAAAAATGTCATTCAAACCAAACTATCGATTTTATTTATGATAACAACTCAAGGCACTAACAATGGCCGCTAGACGCGCACAGCTGCATTATTTACTGACCATTTTCGGACTGGCCGGTTTTATTATGATTATATTATTATATCAACACCAGTTCGAAAGCTTCTGGCACGATTATCGATTACTTCGTTGGTACATGATCTTAGTTGTCATAGCAGTATTGTTGGGCAGCTATCTGGCCAATTCAATCTGTTATCGATCAACTCTAAAAATGTTTAATCGTAAAGTTAAAATTAGTCATTTGTTCGGTGCTGGATTAGCGGCAAATTTCGTCAATTATATACTCCCCTCAGCCGGATTAGCTGGAACGGGATATTTTTCACAAGCTTTGTCGCCGGATGTGGCACGAGGTGAAAGCGTTTTGACTCAATTGACTCATTATGCGTTGAGTGCATTAGCATTAATCGTAACCGCTCCGTTAGGATTGGCGTTAATAATACTAAATAGCAGCGCCAATCGAGCTATTGTTCGTCCGACAGTTTTTTCGGCAGCCGGCATCTTTATGTTTACTGCTATACTCATCGCATTCATCGAACAGGAAAAAAAATTACGCCAATCATCTGCCTGGTTAGATAAAAAAATCAGCTCTATATTAACGAAACTCGGCGGCAAAGAAATATCAACCGAGAAATTCCTTAATGATTTTTACCAGGGTTACCGTGTGTTGACTAGTAAAAAAATACAACTTCTAAAGCCCTTTGCCTGGACCGTGATTTATGTGATGGTTGAATGGCTGTCGTTTTATTTAGTGTTTGCAGCATTCGACCGATATGTAAATCCCGGAATAATTATTATGTTCTATTTTTTCTCCAGCATTGCCAGTATTGTAGGTGGCAATCTTTTCAGTCTGGGAATATATGAACTTGGATCAGCCGGTATATTGGTTGTACTTGGCGTACCGTTTGCCTTAGCCTTAGCGGTAAATGTCACATATCGGGTTTTAAGTATTGCCACCGGAATTCCTTTAGGCTTCTACTACTATCGACGGTATTTACCGCGTACTTTGCGCACCGGTACTCCGATCACCGAAGAGTCAAATAAATGATTCAGTATCACCGTCCCCATTCGGTAAGTACTTTTTCTAGCTGTTGTGGCGTACGTACTACCACCATGGGGGCATATGAAGCCAGGAGAACGTCGCTATTATAGCCCCAGGCAACCGCCGCACAAGGCATGCCTAGGCGTTTGGCTGCTTCAATGTCTCTTACTTCGTCGCCAACATAGATTGCGGATGATGGATCCAGCCGTTCGTGCTTTAAGACTCTCTTAATCACTTTATCTTTTTCCAGCAACCCTACGCCACCATAAATACGGTTAAAATACGATTCCAGATTTTTTTCTTTTAAGAAACGTTCAACGTTTGATCTACTATTAGTGCTGACAATGTAAAGCTGAAACCGGTTTTGTTTTAGGGTCCGTAGCACTTCTTCAAGACCGGGAAACACTGGAACTTGTTTAATGCGATCGGCCATCAACCGCCGGCCGCGTTGTAATAGCCAAAGCAGCTTCCACTTGGAAATTTTCAAACCTTTCAGGGCCTGAGCCAGCCCGACATTGTTATCACGCATCCACTTAACCTTATCTAAATCCGCCAATTGATCCAATTTCGTCAGTTGATAGGCTATCTCTATCACGGTTCCGAAGCTATCGGCGATTGTCCCATCAAAGTCGAAGATTACTGCCCGCATAATATTTTACCGTTTATGCTCATTATCATAAGCATATTTGGTTATCTCATACATAGCAAGAAACAATAAGGTCCAGTGTCCGACAGTTTTAGCTTAAGCTTCCAATTCGCTAATTCGTTGGTGATCAAGACCGTAGTAGTGCCCGATTTCGTGCCATAATGTATGACGGATGTTTTCTTTCAGTTCTTCTAATGATGAGGATGCACGCTCTAACGGACCTTTAAAAACCGTAATCTTGTCCGGTAACAAACTAGTCTGACCCAATCTGTTCGGCAACGGCACTCCCTCATACAAACCGAAGAGTGTCTGGTCGTGTCTGAGCCTTAAACTTTCACGCTGTTTAGGCGTCGGGTCGTATTCGTAAAGAATAGCAACATTTTTGATATTTTTGGCATGTTGTCCCGGCAAACTGTTCAGCGCCTGCTTTACTAAATCTTGAAACGCATCATCGCTTACTACAAACATCACAGCTTAGCTTCTGGATAAAGATCCTTGGTTGTCTGATCTATCTCATAACGAAGCTGCGGGAAAGGCACACCCTCTCTAGCGCTAACTCCTTCAAACAGCCAAAATACCCGTTCGCTAAAACCCAATCCACAAGCTGGAGGCATGCCGTACTCAAGCATTTCAACGAAGTCTATATCCATCATCATTGCTTCTTTGTCGCCTTCATTGCGCAGCTTCTGTTGATCGAGAAACCGGTTATATTGTTCCAGCGGATCATTCAATTCAGAGAAACCGTTGGATATCTCGCTGCCAGCAACTATCGCCTGAAAACGCTGTGTAGTCTGCGGTCGATCCGGGTTTACTTTTGCAAGCGGGCTAATAAAAGTCGGCGTGTTTACCAGCCAAACCGGTCCGGCTATGTCTTTACGAATATTTTTCCAAAGCTTATCGATACCTCTTGCCCGGTTATCGCTTTGGGCCACTTCAAGATGATTTTTTGCCAACAGTTGCGTGATCTGCTCCAAACTACAGTTAAACACATCCAGGCCATTGTAATGACGCGATATGGTATCGGCATAATCCCATTGTTCCCATTGTTTATCCAAATCTACGGTCATACCGTTAAGCTCAAATTTCAACGTAGCGAACGTTGCATTGATAACCTGCTTAAACAGTTCTTCCTGAAAAGAGATACCTGCCTGCCAATCCGCAAAGGCCCAGTACCACTCCAATGCAATATGTTCCGGAAGATGCTCATCGCTATAATTTTCATTTCTAAACCTCGGCCCAATGTCATAGATCTTCTCAAAACCAGCTCCAAGCAACCTTTTTAGGGGTAATTCATGGCTAATACGCAAATAAAAATCTTGATTTAGGGCATCCATATGGGTTACAAACGGGCGGGCATCGGCGCCACCGGTAGTATGTTCGAGCACCGGTATGTTTATCTCGATAAAGTCGTTTGCATCCAAGTATTTTCTAGTAGCTGACCAAAAACGACTGCGGCGGATAAATCGTTCTCTGACCTCTGGATTTACATTCATGTCAACATATCGTCTGCGCAAACGCTCTTCTTTATTGGTAAAGCCTTCACGGCTTAAGGGTATGGGTCTGAGGGTTTTTGTTAGCAATCTTAAATATCTAACCCTAACAGATATTTCACCGGTTTCGGTTTTAATAACCTCACCCCCGGCTTCGATAAAGTCTCCTGTGTCGAGTAACGGTAGTTGCTTAAAGCTTAGCATCGATTCCGCAGCCACAAATTTATCCATCTCGTCGGCTTTTAGGAACAATTGCAGCGTGTCATTCATATCTTTGATGACAATAAAAGCAATCTTACCGATTTTTCGAATAGCCACGATCCGACCCACAACCGTAACTTGACTATGTTGTAATTCATTAAACCCGGTCTTAACCCCGCCCAATGTATGCGTCCGAGAGGCCCTGGCTGGATATGGGTTGATACCTAAACGTTTCAGTTCAGCTAGTTTGCGCAACCGTTCGGTTCTGAGTTCTTCTATGGTAGCCATGTATTTTTCTCTAACTATCTATCAGCTATAGTATAGCCTTAAGTTATAGTTAAATTCTAATTTGATCAGGCTACATCGACTATCTGATACGAAGCGGTCTCGCCGGATGTACGGATCTCAACTTCGTCATTCTCATGTTTGCCGATTAAAGCTTGTCCGATCGGAGACTCGTCACTTATCTTACCGTTTAACGGATCCGCTTCCACCGTACCAACTATCTGAAATATTTTAGTCCCACCATCATCACCCCTTAGAGTAACCTTCGATCCCAATTGTACTTTAGCCGAACCCTTCGGAGCTTTAATTACTTCCACATTCTGGAGTATATATTCAATTTCAGCAATTCTCGATTCATTCCGTTCTTGAGCCGCGCGAGCCGACTGATATTCACTATTTTCAGCTAGGTCGCCGAATTCACGGGCAGTCCGGATACTTTCGGCAATTTCTGCGCGTTCCATAGTCAGGCTATCAAGTTCCTGCTGAAGTTCCGCTATTCCTTCCTTGGTAAGCCGGAAAGTCTTCTTCACTACCATAATCATTTCCTTTCTGCCTTTTACGGCTCGCATACGACTTTGCTAAATTAAGTCACCTAATCAACCCCGGTCAGTCGTTTGACAAGAGCTTCCTTTGATACGAATTCGGGCAAATCTTCCGTTCGTCCCTTTATTTCATACTGGCCGTTGGTAATAGTTTTACTGTTGACTACAATCCGCCATGGTATACCCATTAAGTCGGCATCAGCAAATTTTTCACCCGGACGAACGTCACGGTCATCATATATTACCGCAACGCCATAATCTGTCAATAGATTATACAACTCATCCGTTAAATTCTGTACCGGTCGATCTCCAATAGCTATCAGGTAGGCCATGGCCGGTGCAACTTCCTTCGGCCATATCAATCCGGCTTTATCGTTAAAATGCTCGGCGATAACACCCATCAGCCGACTGACACCGATACCATATGAGCTTAAGAATATCGGTTGTTGTCTTCCCGCTTCATCGGTAAAGTAAACGCCCATTTGTTCACCTTTTAAACTGCCGAAGTTGAATATGTTCCCGACCTCAGAAGCTTTGACAGTTTGCAATGCCTGTTTATCAAGTCCCAACTGATTTAAAACATCGTCATTGTAAACCTCTTCGTTGACTGCAAGCCGTTTTGCTTGATCAAGGTAGATAACATCTTCACCGTTTGGTGTAACCGTCTGGAACTCCTGGCTGAATTGAGTGAAGGCACCGCCGGACGCAAATGTTACATAGGTATACGGCCCCAGCCCAACCCGTTTATACACTCTAAGATATGCCTGTTTGGATCGTTCATAAAATTCGTCCAGCTCCTTTTGGTTACGAGAGAACGCATACATATCTTTCATTAGAAATTCGCGTCCACGCATAATACCGCTCTTAGCCCTGACTTCGTTGCGTAGTTTAGTTTGAAACTGGTAAACACTGATCGGTAAATCACGGTAACTCTTTGCGTACTTACTGATCATAACCATTAACGGTTCCTCGTGGCTCCAGCCCAATCCGACTTCGGTGCCATTTTTAAGTTTGCTTTTAAACCAGATGTCGACAACCGAATCGTTCCAGCGGCCGGTAATTTCCCACGTTTCTTTGGGCTGGAGAGAGGTCATCAGCAATTCTGACGCGCCAAGACTATTCATTTCTTGCCGAATAATCTTTTTTATATTTTCAATAACCCTAAGTCCCAACGGTAAGTATGCATAAACCCCGGCCATTTCTTTATAGATAAATCCGGCCCTAATCAATAACCGGGCATTAATTGCCTGTTCGTCAGTCGGTACGTTTTTGGTAGTCTTGCTAAAAATCTGACTTATGCGCATTAATATTGATTGCCTTTATGTGTTGTTATTGTACATTAACGTTTAAGCCGTACGAATAAATCAACAAAAGCAACCAGATTCTTCAATGCGTGCAAACCGATACCTGGCCACAGGCTGTTTGTTCTTTGTTTAAGAAAAACCAATACCAGACTCAAGCAAAAGGTATCAATCGCACCAACCCAAAGCAGCCCGGCCGAGCCACCTTCAGGTAAATGCCCGCCCGCAAACAATATACTGGTTAATAAACCGGCGTATATTACCGGCATAGCTTTTTTAAGTCCTTCAAACAAGAAACCTCTGAATAATACTTCTTCGGCAATAGGCGGCAATATGACCAAGCTTACAAAGGTTAATACTAACTGATACGTACCATGAACCGAACTGAAGCCTATATGTTGCGTCTCATTTACAGTTATCGACGGAAAAATGTGAGCTATGATTAAAAACAACACCAGATAAATGACCAGATAAAACGGATATGCCAGCAGTGAATACAAAAACCAAACCGGCTTTATTCGCTTGCTTAGCCCTATCCGACTCAGTGATTTGCCGTAGTGACGCAGAATCAAATATATTAACCCGACCGTAAATGATTCCGCCAGCACTACAAACACAAATTGAGCAGTAATTGATTGAGCTAGCCAGGTATTAGCGTAATTCGCAGTCCATCCCCGGCCAAGAGCATATAAACTCAAGATAAGGTTAGCCGCAAACTGAGCCGTAAAGAAAACCAGCCCGGCTAGTATTATCACTACAAACGGAATCAGCCATTTTGGCATCGCCGGCAGCGGCTGAATAGCATTTTTCTTTTTGTTAGTCATGTTTATATGGTAAGTTAATAACCATCAAAAAAACCGGTGCACATCAACTAAAGTTACCAATGCGATTAACGTTAACAGTATCATCATACCAATGGCATTAACAACCTCCTCAATGGATGCGCTAAGTGGCATGCCGATTGCTCTGGACCCAAGTGTCAGCCATAGCCTGCCTCCATCAAGTGCGGGTATCGGCAATATGTTCATAATCGCCAAGGTCAATGATATTACGGCAATTATGAAAAGCATGTATTGATATCCCAACAAACTGCCATCTTTTAAGATGACAAAAATGCCTACTGGACCAGCTACTTGCGACGATGCAACTTTTTGCCCGTGCTGCCTGGCAACAGTGTTACCGGTGACAAGTCCGGCAATCATCTCGCCCAGACCGGATAAAGCATGACCTAAACCGATAAAGGTCAACTTGATGATCTGCACTGTCAGTCCGACAGATTCAACTATACCGCCCCACCAATTATATTGTCTTAGCGTTAACTCGGTCGGTACAACTCCCAAGTATCCTTTAGGTTGCTTAGTCTTTAAACTAGCATTTACTACCGCGTCAGACTGTAGCTTAACGAATTTAATATGCTCAACACCATTGCTTTTATACACAATCTCAGTGTTCTTACCAGCTGAAATTTTTGTTTGGTGTTGAAGTTCAGCAACAGTATTCACGGGTTTAAGCTGTCCGGGTACACCAACCGCAATAAGCTGGTTTTCGGGTTTCAAATCGATTGTAGCTGCCGGGCTGTTAGGCTCTACCGCAGTTATAAGAACTTCTTGATGGCTGATATGGCTGGCATACTTAACATTGTATTGACCAGGAATGAGTTGTGGTAAACCGATCCAGGCTATTATGGCTAATAAAAACATCCCCACAACCAGGTTCATCATAACTCCGGCTGCCATAATTTTTGTTTTTGCCCATAAGCTAGCTGCACCAAAACTGCCAGGCGCTACGTCGGTGTCGTGTTCCCCTTTTAGCTTGACGAAGCCACCAAGCGGCAATAAGTTTATAGAGAATAGCCAACCACGCTTAGTGCGATGGCGAAACAAACGCGGCGGAAAGAATATACCGAATTCCTCAGCTTCGACACCGTTACGTCTGGCAACAATAAAGTGTCCGAATTCATGGACAATAATCAAACCGATAAATAATATCAGGCCTACGATTAGTATCGGAATCGACATAACTACAAATTATAACCCAGTTATTTTTAATAATTGTTGAAAAATCCTACAAAGTAAGGATTTCTTTTTCCTTATCCTTTGCCGCAGCATCCATCTTTAACCGATAGTTGTTTAAAGTCTCTTCGATTAATTTTTCCATCCGCCGCGCGTCATCCTCGCTAAGCAGCTTATCTTTTTTGGCATTATCGATTTGTCTGATAGCTTCATGCCGAGCAGTACGCATCCTAACAGTAGCATCTTCTACTTTCTCACCGATTTGCTTGGCGATTTCACGTCGTCTTTCTTCAGTCAACGCCGGAATGACAACCCTGACAATCCTGCCGTCATCGCTTGGATTAAAACCCAAGCTTTGGTTATTGCGAATTGCCGTCGAAATTGCCTGAATACTGTTAGGGTCAAACGGAGTAATTTGTAATAAATTCGGTTCCGGAGCGATAACCGATCCTACCTGTTTAAGCGGCAGTTGTGTACCATATACTTCCACCATTAAACCGTCCAACATGGCCGCGTTTGCCCTGCCGGTCCGAAGTTGAGAAAGTTCGCTTGCCAAATGTTCGCTTGCGGCTTTAAAGGCGGCGTCGGCTTGCTTGATTATGACATTATCTTCCATCAATTTTATATTAATCCTCAACTTCACCAAGCGCCAGTCTCGAGAATCTTCTAACTACAATATTTTCTCCCAACCGGGCATTATGCTCCTTCACATAATCGCCAACCGTTTGCTCAGGATTTTTAATAAACGGCTGACTCAGTAGACAGCGTTCAGCAAAATATTTTTCTACCTGGCCAGCTACTATTTTGTCGATCATGTCTTTAGGCTTACCCTCACCCTCCGCTTTTTTCTTGAATTCGTCTTCTATTGCATTGATTCTGGCTTGTGGAACTTGTTCACGATTAACGAATTCCGGGTTGGAAGCGGCTATTTGCATGGCCACATCTTTTACCATGGTTGTAAAGATTTCATTGCG
Organism: Candidatus Saccharimonadota bacterium; assembly: GCA_027365775.1. GTDB lineage: Bacteria > Patescibacteriota > Saccharimonadia > Saccharimonadales > UBA4665 > JAJZWH01. The sequence goes on from DAHXLX010000017.1 coordinate 97,216, forward strand.
TGCCACGAAGTCGGTTTCACAGTTTACTTCTACAAGCACGCCGATACGGTTGTCGTGATTATAGCTGCCGATAATTCCCGCCGATGCTTGTCGCTCGCCACGTTTTTCGGCCTTTGTTAGACCTTTGGCGCGCATTTCTTTAAGAGCTTTGTCAAAGTCTCCTCCCGAAGCTTCTAGAGCCATTTTTGCATCGGTTAAGCCGACTCCGGTCAAATCTTTAAGTCGCTTGATTTGCGCAATATCTAACGCCATTACTACTCCTTTCCAGATTCGGTCTTAGCTTCATTAGCTGTTTGCTTGGATCTTTTTGTTAAGCCTGTCTCGATCGCTTGCTTGATATAGCCGCTAATCAGTGCAATGGTTTTGATTGCATCATCGTTTGCCGGTATTGGATAGCTAATTAACGTCGGGTTAGCGTTGCTGTCGACTATTGCCACGATTGGTATACCTATTCGGTTAGCCTCTTTGACGGCATTGGCTTCATTGATCACATCGACCACAAACAATGCGCCTGGTCGGCCATTTAATTCCTTTATGCCACCATATATCCGGTTCAATTCGTCAATCTCTTCCTGGTATCGTTGAACTTCGAGCTTGCTGTATCGATTGGCCAACTCTCCGGATGCCATCCGAGACTCTAGCTCCTTTAGATGCTTGACGCGGCCGCTAATTGTATTCCAGTTGGTCAGCATGCCACCTAACCAGCGTTCGCTTACATACGGCTGCTTGGTTGCTATAGCTGTCTGTTTGATAATGTCAACTGCTTGCTTTTTAGTGCCAACAAATAGAATCTGCTTGCCGGCGGCAGCGGTATCACTAACAAAATCCATAGCTTTCTCAATAGCTACAACTGTTTTGCTTAGATCAATAATGTGTATGCCGTTGCGTTTTGAATGGATGTAAGGAGCCATCTTGGGATGCCAACGGCTGGTTTTGTGCCCGAAATGAGCACCAGCTTCCAATAATTCTTTAATATCGACGTTTGACGCCATAAATTAACCTTTCCCGGCACACCATCGGTGTCGATCGACTCTTTATTACTTCGACTGGTTAGCTGCATCCTAAGCCAAAGTTGGCTAAAGGTAGAGAGAGCCGTTACCACCAGTCCGCTTCATTAATAACCGAATCATTATAACAGAGGTCTATCAAAGGAACAAACGAATCACTAACGCACCACTTGCTTTTAAGGCTAAAAAAAGATATATTAGGTGCCTGTATGAAAAAAGCTATCCACCCCAATAACTACCGTTTGGTCGTATTCGAGGATTTAAACAACGGCTTCCGTTTCCTAACCCGATCGACGGCCGCAAGCGAAGAATCTACAAAGTGGGAAGATGGCAACGAATATCCGTTGATAAAAGTCCATGTCAGTGCGGCATCGCATCCTTACTTTACCGGCGAAGAAAGAATACTGGATATCGAAGGTCGTGTCGACAAATTTAAGGCTCGTAGCGCAGTTGCTGTTGAGGCCCGACAAAAACGAGCTAACGCTGCCAAAAAACAGGCGCAACGCCGTGCCACAAAGCTGGAAAAAGCCGCTAACTCCAGCAAAGCATAGCAAGTTTTAACCGTAGCCGTTTTGATCACATCAACGCGGCAATATATTTATCTATCACAGGAGTTAAAATAAAGCTATGGATCCAAAAGAAGTCCAACTAAGAGATGAGCTAAGATCGATCGATAGCCAGTTGGAAGACCAGACGATTTACAGTGACAGCTCTTATCCACGGCTCGCAAAACGCCGAAGCCAATTGGCAGAAATCATCGAATTATATAATGAACGCCACCGGCTGACAAAAGCTATTGCTGAGGCCGAAGTATTAAAAGCCAGCCCCGAAAAAGACATTCAGACCATGGCCATTGAGGAAGTGAATGATTTGATCCCGAAATTGGCCAATATTGAAGATAAAATCTTAGAAGCTACCATAGCTAAAGACCCTAACGCTGTAAGGGACGTCATTATTGAAATCCGTGCCGCTGCCGGCGGCGATGAGTCCAGTCTCTTTGCAGCTGACCTATTCCGAATGTACAGTCGTTGGGCCGAAACTCACGGCTTCAAAATCGAACTTATAAACGAAAGTCCTAATGAAGTTGGTGGATTTAAGGAGATAACTTTTGCCGTACACGGAACCGATGCCTACAAGTATTTGAAATTCGAGGCTGGCGTTCATCGAGTCCAGCGAGTTCCGATAACAGAAAGTCAGGGCCGGATCCATACCTCGACAGCCACTGTCGCAGTACTCCCCCAAGCCGAAGAAGAAGATGTTGAAATAAACCCGGGCGATTTGAGAATTGATGTTTATCGCAGCGGCGGGCACGGCGGTCAGAGCGTAAATACAACCGACTCGGCAGTAAGGATCACTCATTTACCAACCGGTTTGGTGGTGTCTAACCAAGACGAGAAATCTCAGATTAAGAACAAGGCTAAGGCCTTAAGCGTGCTAAGGGCCAGATTACTTCAACGAAAAATCGAGGAGGATCAACAGCAACTATCCGAAGCCAGGCGTAAATTAATTGGCAGCGGTGACCGTAGTGAAAAAATCCGGACGTACAATTTTCCCCAAGACCGTATTACCGATCATCGCATTAATTACTCGCGCAGCAATATAGCTGGTGCCCTAAACGGAAATATCGACGATATCATTGAGGCCCTGCAAAATGCCGAACACAAAATAATTAACGACGAATCTAATTAAACGGAAAATGACAACCGGCCATGCTCTTGCTTGGGCTCAACACCAGCTGGAAACAGCGGGTATCGGCACCGCTCATTTGGACTCGTTGGTACTGCTAGAAGACTTATCCGGTGTGGATCGTGCCAGACTTTTGACCGAACCAGAAACAATTATCGAGCAATCGGTTATCATCAGATATAAAACTGCAATACATAAACGCTGCCAGCATCTACCGCTTGCATATATACGACGAAAAACCGAATTTTACGGACGTGAATTCACCATAGACAAACGAGTGCTGGAACCAAGGCCGGAAAGCGAAACAATGATCGATGAATTAAAGGATATATTATCAACAGAGACGCCGGATGCTAATGTGCTGGATATCGGAACCGGGTCGGGTGCATTAATTATTACTGCAAAGTTAGAATGTCCATCAATAAATGCCTACGCAAGCGATATCAGCCAAAAATGTCTTGAGGTCGCATCGTTAAATGCAGCGCGCTTAGCTTGCAGCATTAGATTATGCAAGGGTGATTTATTAGCAGCCTTTAAGTCTGAACAGATAACCAAAACAACAATAGCTATCGCTAATTTACCATATGTGCCCGATAAATGGCAGATTAACCAAGCGGCGATGCACGAACCAAGAACGGCAATCTTCGGCGGTCAAGACGGCTTGGATATTTACCGGCGATTATTGATGCAACTGCAACAACCTGATTATGAAAATATCAAATGGCTATTGACAGAATCGATGCCGCCGCAACATCCAACACTAGAATATATTGCCATTCATAAAGGTTTCCGTTTGTTTAGAACTAATGACTTTATTCAAATATTCAATCGTTGCTAGGTTCTATGCCCAAGGTAACCGTTATGGTCTTAGTGCCAGTTGAATTTACCACGGTTAGCTTAATCTTTGCCCCAGGTTCATACTGATCAATAATTGTTGACAGATCATTTTGGGGGGAGATGTTGATATTATCGACTTTCGTGATTACATCTCCGGCCCTCAAGCCAGCTTTCGCAGCTGGTGTTCCAGATATGATTGAAGGTGACGAGCTTGTTCCCTTGGGAATATAGGCGCCATGATTAACCCTTAGATGGTATTGTTTCTTGATACCCGCATTGACCATGGTGTAGCGTACGCCCAAGAAAGGACGTTCAAACTTGCCGGTAGCAATTACTTCTTTGATTAAACCCTTAACTTCGTTAATCGGAATCGCGAATCCAATATTCTGGGAGTTGCTGGCAACTGCCGTATTGACACCGATAACCTGGCCATTTAGATTGACCAATGGCCCACCCGAATTACCTTCGTTTATCGCAGCATCAGTCTGGAAAAGATCACTTAAGTTCTCACTCGCTGCACCGGTCTGGCCACTGAACGGATTTATGCTTAAGCCCCCGCTGGACGATGTTGCCGTAATATCGCGACCATATCCGGAAATAATACCGGAGGTCACAGTATTCTGAAACTCGCCAAGAGCATTCCCGATTGCCAAAACTTCATCACCGACCTGAACTTTACCCGAATCTCCAATAACGGCTGGGGTCAACGTTTGGCCCTGGGTGTTATTAATCTTAAGAATTGCAATATCCAAGCTATCGTTCGGTGGCGTGCGGCCGACAACCGAAACATCATTTAATTGCGTACCATTACTTAGGGTTATGCTTATGTTGGTAGATCCAGCCGGAACTACGTGTCGATTGGTCAACACTAGACCATTACTGGAAATAATAATGCCGGTACCGGATGATTGTGTTTGTACTTGCTGGGAAAAACCAAAAAAGCTTGGCGTACTGGCGGTGTTGGTTGTGTCATTTATGCTGACTACACTTGGATCCAGCTGTTTGGCAATTTCCTCAATCAGCTGATTATTGCTACCGACCAGTTTAATCTTATTGGCAGTACTGGATGTAATAACTTTGCCTTGGTAATTTACTGTTTCAATCATGCCACCGGCGAAACCTGCAGCAACACCTATCAGCAGAACCAGCACCAAGAAAATTCCTTGCCCTCTGCTTATAGTATTCCGTAAATTTATCTTTGGCGGTTTAATACTAGGAATAGTAAAAGTAATAGTTTTTCGATTCCGTTTTTTTGGAACGGTAGATATTGAATTCAGTTTATCGGAATTTCCCGAGTCGGCTACCATGATACCCCCTAATTTTAAACTACTTTACTTCCCCAATCTGAGAAAATAAGCACAATTAATACAACCGCCATCATTACTGCGACGAACTGACGTTGTGCTGTCTTGGTTAATTTATCCTGATGGTCCCAATAATAAACGCCGCCAATTCCATAACCTAATACCGTCAACAATATTGTTGGTTGTGCGAATGATCCGTAATAAAGTAACCAATGTGCTAAAAGCCAAGCTAAAGCGGCACCAAAATATCCCCATAAATAACTGAGAAGCCGGGAATAACTTTCGTCAAACGCATCAAAATAATGTCTGGCCGCCAAATAACAGATCAAACCAGTCAAGAGTGTTAATCCATATATCGGCCCATCGGACCAGGCCAAGTATAGAGCACTTAACGCAAACAGCTGGCCGACGCCAGCTTGGAGCGAGATCATAAAACTAGATGTCGCTGGTTTGACGATGATCAACCATACCCCGTAAACTATTGCCCAGGCAAATTGCATTAGCGAATTTGGGCTGTGTGTCATAAAAAGCACAACCGATATACCAACCATTAAGTCGATCGAATTGGCCCTAATGTTAGCCGGCCAAAACCTGGGTCTTACAGCGAACATACGCCACTTACTTAATACAATAAGTATGAGAGCTAGCTGAGTGAATTCATTCTCATTTAGACGAACCAGTGCAAAAATGACCAACGGCAAGACGGCCAGAAATGAGTTATGAACAAGTGCCGATATACCATTGGTTGGCTTAAGCCTCCTGGTAACGATATTCATTAACATCTATAGTACTACACTATCACCTTGATTTTAGTTGATTCTAACTTTTTCTATCTTAATTACTGCCGGCACATGTTATAGTCTAAAACGTGGTTGAGCCAATACATTTAGACGAGCCAGAAAAAAAACCCGACAAACAACCGGAATATAAGCCCGAAAGGTTACGTTCTGGATTAAGGGAATTTCTATCACTTGCCGGAGTAGTCTTGCTGGCGCTAGGGTTTGCCTTCCTTATAATAACTTTCGTTTTTCGATCTTACGCAGTCGACGGACCAAGCATGGAACCGACTCTCCAAAACAATGATAAGTTGATAATTTGGAAGGTGCCTAGAACATGGGCGAGAATAACTGGGCATCAATGGGTACCGAGACGAGGTGAAATTATCGTATTTAACGAACCGAATCTCTCAGGCTGCGGACAGGATGTCGCCAAACAGCTTATAAAAAGAGTGATCGGTCTGCCAGATGACAAAGTGGTAATTAAAAATGGCGTGGTAACCATATTCAACAA
>DAHXLX010000003.1 GCA_027365775.1 Candidatus Saccharimonadota bacterium
GCCTTTGCCTTAGTAGCGTCATCGGTCTTAAAGTTTACGATAGCGGTTTTCATATAATCTATTGTATGTACATTAGATTATATTGTCAACACTTTTAATAAATAAACTAGGTCTAAGGAATTACTGTAGTAATATACAACCAAATTGGAGGTCCACCAAAGAAATAAGTTATATATTTTAGTTCAAGAACTTCTTAGATGGAGAGTACTACTAGATAATCTATACAGACAAGAGCAGCTCAGTAAGAAAAGACTTAATTTAATGTATTCCTAGTGGGGGTTGTAGATACTATCTAATAACTAAAGACTATTTTCTTCTCGGTTGTATTTATCTTAACCTTACCGCCATTTGGCAATACAACTTGAGGGTCAGTATGCCCAAAGTCTAAGTTTTGAACCACAGGAATAGATTTATTATATTCACGAACTGTTTTAAGTACAGTTTCTCGTTGTTGCTTACGATACTCAGCTTTTGTCTTTGAGTCATTTTGTTTATCAAACTCCCAAGCCTTTGGTCTGCCGACTAAGACAGCCTGAAACTTATCAAACCAACCTCTTTCGCCGAAGCCAGTTAATACATATTCAACAATCCAATGTTCAGGTATGTTCTCAGACGTTTCAATAAAAAGAACTGTACCTTCAAGGTCTTCGGTTTTTGGTAGAAATTTTTCTGCTGCAGTTTGAACAACCATACTATCAAGACAACCTCCCCAAAGTATGCCTTCAGTGTCTGTATTGCCATTCCAAAACAGTCCTTCATTCGGTTCCATTTGGCGGCTCTTGGTCAGGTTTTCTTTAACAGCCCAATCTAGTCCAATGTCACAATACTGGTCTGCAACTTCAAGCTCGTACTCGCCTTCGTCAAATAATGCATGGTTAAGTGAGTTAATTGTAATCTTGTTCATCTCACCCTGAAATGCGAGCTGGGTCATTATGGCTGCGCCATAGTAACTGGGCATACCAAGATTCCACAAGAAATTATGTAGGTGAGTGTTATCACTATAGCCAAAGAAAGGCTTAGGATTATCTAAAAAAACTTGAGGGTCTAAATACTTAAGTAACTTTATTTAGTCTAAGCCACCGATTGATGTAAATACTGCTTTGTTTTTTGGGTCAGCAAAGGCTGCCATTATATCTCTGGCTCTATCTTTAAGAGGTGCATTCATAGTGCGGGTGGTTGGGTACTCAATCGGCGTTAAATCAAAGATATTTTGTAATCGTTCTAGGCCCAAGTCTTGAACCCAAGGGAAAATGGCTGGTAGACCTGCTGATGGTGAAATAACAGCAACTTGGTCGCCTTTTGAAAGTTTGGGAAGTTTTATAAATCGCTTCATGTTCCCACTATAGTACTGTATATACGTTACCTCTGTAAAACAAAAAGCCACAAGTTTTGTGGCTTTAGTTCGTATCTGTAAGAAGTGTCTTGGAGGGCCCAGTGGGACTCGAACCCACGACACCCTGCTTAAAAGGCAGGTGCTCTAACCGACTGAGCTATGGGCCCACAAAAGGGCATGAAACAGAAAATAACTCCTTACATTATCCGTTTTAACAGCGAAAAGTCAATCCACCGTTTGGACGAAGTCAAATATCGGCATATGGCAAAGATCGGCGCAATATATTAAAATAACAGATAGCAATAGATTAATAGGAACAAATCCATGAGCGGTCATAGCAAATGGTCCACTATAAAACGACAAAAAGGCGCTAAGGATGCTTTGCGAGGCGCTGTATTCACTAAGCTAGGCAATGCGATTGCCATAGCCGCACGTGGCGGTACCGATCCGGAAACCAATTTTGCATTACGCCTCGCCATAGATAAGGCTAAAGCCTCTAATATGCCAATGGCCAATATTCAACGGGCTATTGATCGCCAGAAAGATAAAGATGCCATCCAACTTCAAGAAGTGACTTATGAAGGATACGGACCCGGTGGGGTTGGGATTATTGTAGAGTGCATGACTGACAACGTTAACCGTACTTATCCTGATGTAAGGGCCGCATTTTCTAAACACGGCGGTAACTTGGCGGAAAAAGGAGCGGTCTTATTCCAATTTAATCATCTAGGTATGGTTAGGGTAGAAGAAAAAGGTGACAATGTACTTGAAGCGGCGATTGAATCCGGCGCAGCTGATATCGTTGACGAAGAAGAGGGGACCGTTATTTATACCGACCCTAAAAACTTAAATAATTTGCGGACGGCAATTATTAATTCTGGATTAAAAGTAATTGATGCCGAACTTGGCTATGTGCCAAAAGAGTTAGTAAGGATTGAAGATAAAGAAACGGCCAGAAAGGTACTCCGTTTAATGGAGGCGCTTGAAGACTTGGACGATGTGTCGAATACGTTCGTGAATTTTGATATTTCCGACGAAATTCTGGCGCAGATAAACTAAAACTACTAGACTTAATAACAAATGGTAAAGATCTTGGGTATTGATCCGGGGACCGGCATAGTTGGTTTCGGCTGTATTATGGCGGACAATAAAAACTTAAAGTTGATTGACGCCGGAGCAATAAGGACGCCAGCCCATCAAGCTACGGCAATCAGACTGGCGACTATCTATAATGAGATTAACCAGCTAATTAATGAATATGATCCCGATTGGCTTAGCATCGAGAAATTATTTTTTGCCCGCAATGTTACCACGGCTATGTCAGTATCCGAATCCAGAGGTGTTCTAATGTTGGCAGCTTCGCTTGCTAATGTTCAAATGGCGGAATATACACCACTGCAAATAAAAATGGCAATAACCGGTTACGGACGTGCGGATAAAAAACAGATGCAGGAAATGGTGCGTTTGCTGTTGCAACTGGATAAAATACCCAAACCTGACGATGCTGCCGACGCGTTAGCGGCAGCGATTACTCACGCCCAATTCATTACTTAACAGGAATCTGTTTCTCTAATATGACATAATATAGACTATGATTGCTTCCATTGAGGGCATTGTCGAAGAAAAAGCATTAGACCGAGTTATTCTTGACGTGCATGGCATAGGTTATGAAATTTTTGTGACAGTTGCGTCGTTATCCACTTTTGAAACGGGCAAAAACGTCAAACTGTATATCCATGAGCAGATCAAGGAAGATGCACACGACTTATACGGTTTCGTAAGTTTAACCATAAAGGACTTATTCGAAAAATTACTATCAGTTAAAAATGTTGGACCAAGAGTTGCTATGTCGGTATTGAATATCGGGCCGGTTGACAAAGTTAAACAAGCTATAGCTGGCGGTGATGCCAGACTGTTACAAACCGCAAAAGGCGTGGGACGGCGAGCGGCTGAGCAAATCGTGGTCGAATTAAGGGATAAAGTTGGTTTGAGTCCGGCGGCCGCTGCTGAAGCTATAGTCTATAGAAGCGGAGATTCCGGCAATGATGAGGCGGTTGAGGCGCTGATGAGTTTAGGCTATACGGTTTATGATGCTAAAACCGCATTAGCCAATATTGATCCTGATTTAGGTATCGAGGAACGAGTTAGACTTGCGCTGAAGGGAACAAGAAGGTCATTAACGTGATTGATAGAATTGTCAATACGGCGTCCGATATTGATAGCGATGATTCCGATATAGAAGTTACATTGCGTCCAAAAGATTTTAACGGCTATATTGGCCAAGATCGGTTAAAGGCTAATTTGAAATTGGCAATTGCTGCCGCCAAAAAAAGAGATGAACCGCTGGATCACATATTGTTATATGGTCCACCCGGACTAGGGAAAACCACGATGGCCAGTGTGATTGCCAACGAAATGAATGCCCAGATACGGATTACTAGTGGTCCGGCGGTTGAGCGCCCTGGAGATCTTGCCAGTTTACTAACCAATCTTTCAGATGATGACATCCTATTCATTGATGAGATCCATCGGTTACATCGGACCGTAGAAGAAGTCTTATATACCGCGATGGAGGATTTCAAACTAGATATTATGCTGGGCAAAGGGCCATCGGCAAGAAGCCTGCGTCTGGACCTGCCTAAATTCACAATTATCGGTGCCACTACCAGAACGGGAGCAATTGCCGCACCGCTTAGGGATCGTTTCGGGATGGTTCATCGCCTGGATTTTTATACGGTTGAGCAAATCGAAGCAATTATTGCCAGGGCTGCTAAAATATTGAACGTTAAGATCGATTCACCTGCGGCAAACATTCTGGCCAACCGGGCTCGACTTACTCCTCGTATAGCCAATAGGCTGCTTAAACGAGTTCGGGACTATGCGGATATAAATGGCGACGGGGTCATCGACACGGACATCGCTTATCGGGCGTTGAAATTACTGGATATTGATGAACTGGGGCTTGATTCGACCGACAGACTGCTTTTGGCAACGATTATCGATAATTACCGCGGCGGACCGGTTGGGGTTGAGACACTGGCGGCGATTACGGCCGAAGAAAGGACGACCATTGAAGACATGATCGAGCCTTATTTGCTTCAAATCGGTTTGCTGGAACGAACACCAAGAGGACGTCAGGTTACAGCGAAAACATATACACATTTAGGGAAGACAAAGACCGCCTCCGACAGCAACCAGTCTTCGCTAGTCTGACTAATTGAATGGATTTTGTCGTGCCTGGTTAAACAATGCCTTTACGCTTATAGAATTATTCTGCATATCCTCGAGTTTTTTAACCACTTTCGGGTTAATATTGGTTTGAGTTGCGGTCTGGAGGTATTTGCTGACTTGAGCCTGAGTTGGTTGTTTGGTTTTGTCTGAGCTTATATTAAGAAGCGTGTAGCCGTAAAGGATTATAAAAAACAATAACAAAGATACCCATAGATATTGTTTAAGCTTAGCTAACGTCTGGGTCAGCTGCGTGGTGCTCGG
>DAHXLX010000007.1 GCA_027365775.1 Candidatus Saccharimonadota bacterium
TGCTGATTGATAAAAAGCCGATGGGCTTTCTAAATGTCGATGACGTTAGATTTGATATGATTAGCGACATTGATTACAACCACCGGGCGTTCGGGGCATCGATTTCGATCAATTGCGGCATGCGGCAGTTGATATTCAAGAGTTATAACCAACCGCGGCTGAGAAAACTTATTGGTCACGTCCAACACCGGATGAGCGAAATTAAAAAAGAACAAAGTCTGCACGCCGAAACACAGAAACAGCACCTCGAAGAAATCAACAAACAATTGCAAATGTATCTGTTGGCCCAGCAGCAGCACCTGGAACAGCAATTTGCACAAAACAGAATGGTCAACACGATCAAGCCGAGCCCACAACTAGCGGATTATTTATTTGCTCAGCGGTTACTGGAGAATTTCCATAATACCAATAATAGATCGGTCGAACCAAATCAAGAATTGGCGGATAGTCAAAGACCCGAGATGGTGTCGGAGCAGGCGCAACAGGAGCCAATCAATAACGAACCTCAAGACCAGCAAGCTTTACTTGAAGAGTTAGCCGAAGCAGGACGAATGGAAGTTTTCGGCGGAACAGATAAAGTGGACCATGGCGTCAAGCCGGTTTCAACTGTGACTGACAACGCCGAAGCCTATCCGGGGGTTGATTTGACGCCGTTTAAAATTGTATATGGCAAGTTACCTTATCTATTAAGATCAAAATAATATTGACCTGAAGCTTAAACGTTAAAGCGAAACTCAACAATATCGTCCGGTTGGATGATATAGGTTTTACCCTCGGTTCTGACCTTACCGGCTGCTCGGCAGGCAGCAATCGAACCCAAGTCAATTAAATCGCTATATGATACAATTTCGGCGGCTATAAAACCGCGCTGGAAATCAGTATGGATTACGCCTGCAGCTTGAGGTGCTGTAGCGCCCTTCGGGATGGTCCAAGCTCGAATTTCTTTATCCCCGGCAGTCAAAAAACTTTGTAACCCCAAGCCATCATAAGCCGCAGTTACCAGGCTTTCCAGACCGGACAAATGCAAACCATAGCTTTGTCTAAATTCGATTGCATCGTCATCGTCTAAGGAGTTAAGTTCACTTTCAATTTTGGCCGATACAAATACCGTCTTGGCCGGATGCAGCAGTTGCCCAAGCTCCGACCGCAGATTTTTATCCGATAACTCCTGCTCGTCCATATTAAATACGTAAATTATTGGTTTGGCTGAGATCAATTGTAAATCTGCTAGCACAGCCAATGCATCGCTGTCCAAATTACCGTGCAGCATCTTTCCATCATTCAATAAGGCTTTAGCTTGATCATAAATTTTCAAAACAGGCTTAAGTTTTGGATTTGATTTTGCTTCTTTATCCAATCTAGCTAACCTGCGGTCGATCGTTGCCAAATCAGCCAGCATAAGCTCAGTATTGATAATTGAAATGTCTGTCTTTGGGTCGGAAGATCCAACGACTCTGGTAACCTGATCATCCTTAAATAATCTGACTACTTCTACGATAGCGGCGGTTGTACGTATGTGCGACAGGAACTGGTTGCCCATCCCTTCGCCTTGACTGGCTCCGGCAACTAATCCGGCTATATCGACAAATCTAATGGTTGCCGGCACTATCTTGGCGCCAGGGTAGATAAGACTTAGCTTTTGTAATCTTTGGTCAGGAATTGGTACAATGCCGACATTTGGTTCGATGGTTGCAAATGGATAGTTAGCCGCCAAAGCCGAACTTTTGGTGACGGCATTGAACAGAGTTGATTTACCAACATTAGGCAATCCAACAATACCGATGCTCAACATACAACTGGATCTATTGTTTTCATCTGTTAATCTTAGCACATCAACTAGATCTCTATGTAATAAAAAGCATTACTTGACAAGTCCACTTTACTTTGATAAAGTGTTTCTATGTCTAATAACAAGACTATAGTTTGGAGAAGTGGTACAGCCCAGCAATTAGCTGTGGCTTTGACTGATATTACTTCAGAAAAAGACATGCAGAACTTCTTGCGTGATGTTATGACTGAAAAAGAAATCATTGAAATTAGTTCACGACTTGAGGCTGCACGTATGCTTACTGAAGGTAAAAAGTACACAGAAATTGTAGCTAAAACTAAGCTTAGTAGTCGTACCGTTGCTCGTATTAGCGAATGGTTACAAAATGGTTGTAACGGCTATCAAGCTGCTCTAAAAACTATCAATCAGCACCATTCACATATACTGCCAGCCCGTGCTGATTAGCTAGTTACTTTTAGGTAAGAATAGAGCGCCAGCACGAAGCTGGCGTTTTTAGTTATGCAAGTTAATTGCAATTTTTAATGGAGTTTTTATGAGTAATCCCTATGTAATTTCAGCCGAACTAGATTTAGCAAATGCTGAATTAGAACGAATTGTTAGACTAGAGAAAATTGAAGATTTTAGAGAAAGCCTTGATACCAGCTTGCGTAGTATGGGCAAAGATACTGTTTGGGTGAGTTCAAGCACAATGCAAACTGGCTTAGAGACTGCTATTAGCAAAACTAGGTTACCAGTCGTGAGTTTAGACGACAGATATGTAACCTCGGCAAACGAATATATTGGCATATCTAGAGGAGTGGATGAACAGCTAAATGATATTGGCTATGTACCTAGAGTCGGCTACCCGTCTATTAAACGACAGCTCGGGAAGATATCGGCTTTGGGCGGTGAAATAGTCATAGCTGATGATGTCTTGTTTAGCGGCGAGATGATTGCTTGGCTGGCTAATGTCCTTGAGCCTTATGGCGTAAAAATCGGTGGGCTTGTCTGCGGCATTGCCATACAAGAAGGCATAGATAAAATGCAGGCCAAAGACGTAGACATTGAGGCTGTACAAGCCTTTGACGAAGTTGAAGATGAGATATGCGAACGTGATTTTGCGGTAGTTACAGGTTCAGGTAGGCGTATTGATAGCATTGCGGCTAACACCCTCTACTTTGACCCAACGAACGGTAAACCTGCCAAATGGGCTTCTATACCACCCGAAAAAGTTGAGTATTTTGCTTACAGCAGCTATATACGATCGGCAGATTTAATTAAGCCAGACCTTCGCTTTGGTGATATTGGTAGCTTCTATGGCTGGGATAGCTCAATGAACGTCGTTGAAAGTTTAGAGGAAGCGGCGATGTGGGCTTATGCCCGTGCAACTGGTGTACCGCCAGTATTTTAAGTAACTAAAAAGGAGTAAATAATGCGTAGATTACAAATAGGAGTGATAGGTTCTTGTAGCGACCTTAACTACTCAAAAGCAGCGGAAGATTGTGCAAAACGGCTTGGAAGTTTAATCGCCAAGTCAGATAGCACATTGGTATTTGGTTCTGAAAAGGACATAAGTTCGCTGCCTACAATCGCTGCACAGGCAGCAAAGACAGAGGGCGGCGAAACCTTAGCTATAACCTATGAAAAAGGTCTAGAACTATTTAATAATGAGGCTGCCACTATTGTTGTGGCTACAGGATTGGTTCGTGGCGGTGGTCGTGAACTTAGTCTTATGTTGAGCTGTGATGTAGTGATAGCCCTTGCAGGCGGTTCGGGTACGTTAAACGAAATATGTGTAGCCTACCAAGCCAACATACCCGTAATTGTTCTTACTGGCTTTGGTGGTTGGAGCGATAAGCTTGCTGGCACATATTTAGATGATCGCAAGTGCTATAAATTTATTGGCGCAAAAACACCACAACAGGCTTTGAAATTAGCAGTACAAGCTCTGCAGAAAACTCAATGACGGGGAAAGAAAAAATTAATTTCAAAAGGTAGGGTTGTGTCATAACCATGCCAATGCTTAGCATTCAACCCGAACTTTTGAACAGATATGGAACTGGCATAAGCCGGTATCATTTCGCATATTGTAACCTTTTCCTTTGTTACTATTACTTTATCAACTATCTTACGGACAGTAAAAAGCTTGTCCTCGTAGGGTAGATTAGCTAAATATTGCTTAAATGGCTCCACGGCCTTAACTCTCCAGCTTGGGCAGCATCAGTAATCGGCGTAATTATATTGCTCGCTATCATTGGCGGTGCTGCTGGCGGCGGTAATAAATCAAATATCAGCACGAAAAACAGTAGCACGACAGCAAGCACTTCCAGCAACCAGCCAGTGGCAACTCAACCAAGGCCTGCCGTGCCAGCCGAGTATAAATCCCCGCTCTAGCCCGAGCAGATAGCTATGCCAACGACCGGCAAATGTCTAAGCAAGGCTTGTATGACCAGCTAGTTTCGCAGTCTGGCGGTCAATTCTCAGCTGCAGCTGCACAATATGCCATATACAATGTAAAAGTTGACTTGAACGCAAATGCTCTGGCTAAGACAAAAGAGCATCAAAGTGAACAACACCTATCACCAGCCGCTATTCACGACCAACTAACATCTGATGCTGGCGAAAAGTTCATACAAGCAGAGGCAGATTACGCTATTCAACATCTTAATGATCAGCGGCTCAAAGAAACACTACAATCCATAACACTTGCAAAATAATCAAGATATATTACAATCTTAAGCATGTCAGAACAACTTAACA
Source organism: Candidatus Saccharimonadota bacterium (assembly GCA_027365775.1). Taxonomy (GTDB): domain Bacteria; phylum Patescibacteriota; class Saccharimonadia; order Saccharimonadales; family UBA4665; genus JAJZWH01. Next base: position 4,529 of record DAHXLX010000007.1, read on the forward strand.
GACAAAACCCTGAACAATTAGCAAGGCATGAGCTAGAGGCCTTTGTGGATAATCCAGGTCTAGTTGAGATGTCACAGCTTTTTGGACTCCAAGAAGTCCCAGCAGATAGGCACGATCGTCTACATGCTTTTCAAGAAGTGGCTGCTGCTCATTGGGATTTTCGAAAGGGAGAAGAGCGTCAGGCTACTAATTGGGATGATGAACTGCTTGATCAAGAAGGCTCAGAGCAATGGAATACCATCTTTGATGGTGCTGATAAGCTTGGCTTAGTAAAAGATACAGAGCCAGTTAATAAGCATCCAAACTCCTTAGTTATTCTAGGTGGAGCAAATAGAGCTCCTCTAGATCGCTTACGCTATGGACTTGAGAAGGTAGAAGACTTCGAACAAGTAGCTTACCTTGGTTCCAGTCGTCCTTTATCGGATGCTGAGCGAGAAAAGGCTAAAGATTATGCTCCTGATGCTCAAACGGAGTTTGACCTAGGGTGCAGGGCGTTTGAAACTTTGCTTGGTGCTAGAGTAGTTGATGACTTGAGCTTTAAAAGAAATGGTGATATATGGCGCGCTCGTTTATATGAATTCGAAAGGAACGGCGAAACCAAGCACGGATTTGCATTAAACACTCCCCATAAGATTGGCGAGCGGCGCGCTAATACCTACGACAACTACTCTTTCTTTGTCGATGTTGCTGAGTTATCAAAAGACCCAGATCACACAGTAGTTGCGGTAACTACTGGTTTTTATACCAAAGGTCAGCATTTGCCAGCCGTGCAAGTATTAACACTGCCTTATGGGATCAAAGTAGAAACAATTGGTCATAGTGCGGAGTATAGTGGCGTGAAGCGTAAACCAAGTCAATTGCTACAAGAAACAAAGTCAGCCATTGACGCTGGTGTTAGTTTACAAGCAGCGATAGACGCAACTCAGGCACAGGCGAGTTAGTTATTGGTGAGCACGATAAGCCTCAAAATCCTGACAGTATAAATTGGGGTAATCTCGAAGATGAAATGCGGGGTGCCGAGCAACGTGCTGAAACTATCCACTGGGGTGAGATTCGACAAGGAGCCAGTGAGATCAAAGACTTGTTGCATCAAGTACTGCCCGCCAGCGCAAGGATGTCATTTCGGCAAAGTTATTAGCTTTTAGCAAATAGCTTGCCTTTATAGGCTTAGTAGCGTGTTTAGCCAACAGTAGTAGCTCTAAAGTATCGGTTAAACATTTGGCACGGCTTACTCGCCAAGGAAATAGCGGTTTTTTTATTCAGTTTAATGTTTAGATCCAAGAATTTTTTGTCAATCTCAAAAGTAACAGTTATGACAGGTAATTCTTTCATTATCATCAGCGTAGCAAGGCGACTATCTACCAGAAAAACTACAAAATTACATGACTGCCAACGGCGTAACAGGGCCGCTTAATAAAGTGTTCAGGAGGCTGGTCAGATATCACATTTTGCACAAACTGTTCTTGTATGTTTGGGCTGCATGATTAGCGGGGTTTGTATGGTAGTAGGATATTGCCGGTTACACAATCAACTCACGCGCCAAGCGTGATGTAGTCATCAACCGAATTCTTAATTTTAATGGCTATTATATAGACAAAGATTTTGCTATTATTAGGCTAGTGCTTAGTGGGTAAGCTTGATGGCTATAGATAAAAAATCCAACAATAGACAAATTAACGGTTCTTCGTCCGAGCCGCCTGGTGCCGATAGGTTTGATATACCGAACGATTTTCATGTATACCAGGCCGATAAATCTTATAGGCTAGCTTTTTTTAAGAAGGGCAAGAAAATACTAGCCAGCATAGTTAGTTCGAAAACAAAATCTATGTCTATTGGTGTAATCATTGTCGTCATCTGTGCAATTTCGTTGTGGGCGTTTTTGTTTAATCCTTCCACCGATAACAATATCTGCACAACCAATAAGAACCAGACGAAATTAAAAGACTTTACGTTTGCGGTTGAGGCTAACAATATTGCCCTGCAGCAGCAGATTACTGACGAAATTAAAAGCTTGCCCAATTACCAGAAGGACCCTAATTGTCTTTATGCCATGACGCTGTATTCGATTAATCGTGGCGATATAACCAGGTCTAAAAACTTTCTGAGTGAGTTAAGGAAAGTTTATAAACCCAAAGTCGGCTACAGTCCGTTATTAGGCAGTACCCAATCAATTACTAGCTTACAGGCCAGTATCAATGCTATGGTAGCCAATAACCAATCGATTACCTCAAACACATATCTTATGGGAATATCGGGCGGAATTAAGAAACAATGAACCGAAGAATAAATTTCAATAATGTCAAGATCAATAGACTGGTTCGTAAGTTTAAGTTAGAGCTTATCGACAATAAAGCTACGAAGTTATCCTATCGGATTTGTCTGGTGGCCATTCTTGCGACGTTAATTTCGATCGGCTTGAGTAACGGCCAAAATAAGGTATCAGCCGATGGTGGACAACTTGGTTCTTGTGTCCCGGCAGCCCAAGCTAATATCTCGCCGCGTTACGGTTTCAAGTATGAAGAAACAGAAGTGCCAGGCAGTGTGAGACAAGCTTTATGTAATTATGATACCAATTACCCCCCGTCATGCGGTGGTGACTCTAAATGTTTATTATATGTAACAAGCTGGTTATCGGTAGGCGGTCAACCCACACAGACGACTAGCAATCTAATTATTGGACCAACCAATAGCACGCAACCATTACAGCTTAATCATATAGTTGTCGTATACCATACTCAGCTGGAGGGATCACATCCTTTTGTCGCAGAAGACGGCATTCCATATTCAAACAACAATGGTACCTATGATTATCAAAGAATCAACGACATTACCGTTACCGGCTTCGTTAAAAATGGATATGCTGATACCTCCTATAACTGTAGATATTCGTCAGTCGAGGGCAGTATCACCGGTTTTTCTGCCGGCACACAACAGACCCTGCAGTCTTTACCTGATTCCCGGTTCTGGCAGGCTAATGCTGTTCCATTTAATTATCAGGCGAGTCAAGCTGCATTAATCCCCGGCAAATCTTATACCGTTTGTATTAAAGCCGATGTAGTACCAATCAACACCTGGTATCTTAACACAACTTCTCAAGTCAGTGAGTGCGTGGGAGATCAAGTGCAAATTCCTGAGACACCCGTAGCTCCGGACCCTAATGCGCCAACTAATTATTCCTATTGTGAAAAGCAATCTTCGCAAAATATTACACCGGTCTATTTCTATCTGAAATTTACGGTACCTCAACCAATTCCCCAGCCTCCAAGTGTAATCGGAACAAAACTTACCTCATCGGGAAATAATAGCGGTTCTTTCGCTGGTGATACTATATCGGTAAGCACATCAAACGGTACTATAACTAGCAACGGCAATCCCTATGTATTGACTGGTTTTCCGCCAACTTCTAGTTCAGGAACGCAGTACCGATTTAAAGCAAATAGGGTAAACGGTTGGATTATCTATGGTTACAATTATTGTTACGATACGACCGGTGGATGCAATCCGGGTTATGGTCCTAGTGGTAAAAATTGGCACACGACCGGTAATCAATCCCCAGGCAGTGCCTACACCTCATTAATTACAGTTTACAATAACCAAGTTTTAAATTTGAACTGGGTTTATCAGGCTTGCTCGACTACAAGTTGTGTCATCACATCCAGTAATCCGTGCTTACCGTTCGCAAAACAATCTAGTTCATACAGTGATATTTCTAGGATTCCGGTTAACTTATCGTTGACGCCTACTAATCCGACTAGCTGGACAATACCGCAGGACAGTTCTTCGGGAACACCTGGCGTACTTGGCACGTACACTACTTATAATTATAGTTTTGCCCCTAATCCGGTAACGGTGGTTGGAATCATCGACAGCAATCCCTCGACCGAAGTTGGTATGCCTAACGTAACTGCTTCTCTAGCCGGTCTCGGCCCGACTGGTAGCAGTACAGTTTATTTGAACTACATGCCATATTATCAGTATTATGCTTATGATCCCGACACTCCGGTAGTTATTTATCAGATCAATTATCAGGAAACTATCACAAGCACGACAATTAGCACCGCATATAAAGAGGTTTGTGGTCCAGCAGGGTGCTCAGAAAAGCCCAACGGCACCAATACTAGCTACAGTTCCTCAACGCAAAATATTACAACCCCGGAGTATTTTAGACAAAACGGACCGACGATGCCCGAATGTTTTTTGCGCAAATTTATTTTAACACCTAATTCCAGCGCTGCTAAATGGGATAACAATGAAGATCCAACTCAAGCTACATATAACGCAAAGGTAAACGTGGAATTCAAGGAGTCAACAGTGTATGATATGTCACCATACAACCAATCTATAAGTGTTCCTAACTACACATATTTAAGATCAGTCAGCTACATAAAAAGTAGTGCAGTTAAGACCCAGATAGATCCGGGTATATGTCATCAGGGGACTTATGGTTATTACACTAGCTATAGCCAGTCGTTATTAAGTTCGTTATATAATCAAATAGATTCTAACCAGCTTTCTCCAGATTGTATAAACCCACAGCCTTCATCTTTTGCTGGCTTAAGCTGCACTCTTAGTCCTTCGAGTCTGCCTTATTTTTATAGATACGAAGCTAGTCCTACGTATTTGCAACAACCCTCCAGTGCGAACGAACTAACTGTGCCTAACGGAAATTACAACGGCTATATAAATGTATCCGCTAACTGTCCAGTTAGTCTTGATCATGGACCAAACCAACTAGTATATTATGGCGATTCAGCCTGCTTTATCTTGTCTACTGCCGCTTCCCAAGGATTTATAGACAGTACAGGAACTGTACAGGGAACTCCAATTGAACCTGTAGCATATAGTCATGGTTGCTCATCACCGCTAGAAGCCAAACCCTATGTGCAGGTTTTTGGCGGAGATGTTTCGGCCGGTGTTGACTCTAGTCAAATTGATGTCTGTTATGAAGATAAGAGCAATAATGGCAATATTTACGCCAATAATACAGACTCACCGGATTTCTTGGGGTCTGGAACCAGCTTGGCCGCAATTGCACGGATTAAAATTACTGGTTTTGCAAGTGCGCAAAATGATAACACATCAAGTGTTGTGCCAAAGCCAAAGCAATTAACCTTCGCTAACGCATATACACCACCTGGATCTGGCTATAGTGTTTGGGGCGGTGATTTCGCGGATTCATCGTCAGGATGTTCAACTAGCCCAGACGGCTATTATGATCAGTTGTCATCGAGAGGCGGGCCGGTACAGACCAATAACCCCGCTAGCCTACCAACAACATCTAGCATAAATAAAGCATTTACTCTCTTAGCAGCGGGAACTCCCGGTAATTATTATTGGCAGGTTGACGGTGGCACAATTAAACAACCAGTTACGATTTACCCGGGCCAACATGTTGTGTTGTACGTCAAGGGACCGGTATTAATTGATGATAATATTACATACCAAATGCAGCCTGGTGGCGATACTCACATAGCTGATTTACCCAGCCTAATGATCATTAACGATGGAAATAATATCGGTATCGCCAATAACGTCAGTGAGATTGACGGTACATATGTTGCCGAACACGGTACCATTATAGATTGTGCGCAGTACTATGTAATGCCAATTGCCCCTATAATTAGTCAAGATAGGTTTAAAGACGCCAGGCCCCTTATTCCAACTGCAACGCAAACATGCTCACAGCAACTTATAATTCGTGGAGCGTTTATCGCCAATACGATCGATCTCTATAGGACATACGGCTCTATTCATGATGCCCAATCAACAGATTCTGCTGGCAATTCGCATGCTGCCGAAGAGTTTGATTTTTCTCCTCTGGAATGGCTTATTCCCAACCAGGCGCAGGACTTAACTCCGCAGCAGCAAGTACCCCTTGTCCAATCAATTACCAGCTTACCGCCGGTACTTTAATGTTGCGGACATTAAATCTATGGCTATACTAAATAATGAGTAAAAGATAACAAAGAATCAGATAAGATGGCCGAAGCTAATAACGAAAAACGGGCAGTTTACCGTAACTTAAAAGCCAATCATAGGATTAAGCATTTATTGGTTGCTGGTTTAATAATAGTTATGTTATGTATTGGCGCGTTAGCTTCATGGAAGATTGTTATAGGTTACAGATCCAAAAGCAATCCAATCACTCGCTATAAGGGTATTCCATTCTCAAAGACTACCACTCCTACTCATTTGGGCACGCCACAGTTTGAGATGTCCACCAGTCAGTTGCAAAAGTTATCAGACAAGCAGCATAAATAATCATGAGATTCACTACTCTTAACAAACATCGCAAGTTAACCTTATTTATCATTGAAGCGGTAGTGGCTTGCGCATTTGCTAGCATATATACGATGCTATCGCCTAGCGGTCGTGTTTTTGCCGATTGTGTAGTTTACGAAAACCAATATCCAGGTAATAATATTCCTCCTAGTGCAGGTTGTGTAGAAAGTTCGAATTACATTAATTCATTGGGTAATCAATGTTTAAGCGACAATACACTAGTCGGCTGGGATTTCTTTGTTACCAACGCACAAGTAATAAACAATCAGGATACTCAGGTTAAAATAGGAAATATCGATTGTGTCAATAACGGTGCTAAGGTTACTAATGATAATACTTATTATTCGACGGATTATATAACCCAGTATGAGGGCACTCCATATACATCAGCCCAACAAAACGCTAGCGCCGGGGCTATCATATTGCCCGGACCGACTACTTCTTGTTTATCACAGCCAAGCCCATATTATCTAACACCACCACAGAATTGTTTTCCGGTTTATGGACCCTTGCCTCAATACTCATTTGGACCAAATACATGGACTTATAGCGAAACCACCGAAACACTAAAAGGCTCGGATTTTACTAATACTGGATGGTATCTAATAAGTTTTACCGGTTACGGATCATTGTGTGGTTATAATTTACCATCGGACTCTCCGTTCTGCACATCAACCGGTATGGGTACGGCAGATCTATGGATATATGTTACGGTTGTAACTCCAGAGTGTGGAGTGGTTACCTTTACTCCCGGCAATAATACAAGTAACGTTGATCAATTACAGGCGACTATTTCGCTTTCTACAATCGATGGCTATCCGACTAACGATATTCCTCCCGGTTCAAATAACTATATACAGTTCAATGTAACGTCAGAAGTTGGTAACGCCCAGCCCAGCATAGGGGGTTATGTTTATAGCGTCAGTGGACTTTCAACCAGTAACCCGCAGATTTCGGTTACGGCGAACATGAACGATCCACCTCCAGGTACATATGATATAAGCTATAGTTACTCATTGTACGACGGTCTATTAACTGGTAATAGTACTGCTAGCTGTGATCAATTAGAGACTATACCGATAGTTAATTGTAGCCCACCGCCAACGATCGGCAATAACGAGTTTAAAGCATCGTTTTATATCACTAACTATTTTCCTGACTATACTAAAATTGAATTTCCAAATCATCCACCGCCGATATCCGGCAACAATGATTATGTATACTTTCAGGCACCGTTTGTTATACCGAACACGTATCAGGCAAGTCCGTTTAAGAACAGCACTGAGGTGATTACTGCTCGTACCAATGCCGTATCGTCTGGCAAATACACCGTATACTATCGTTTTGATAATTACAGTGGCACCTGTCTGGCTACGATAGATAAGCAGCCATACTTCAAAGTATATGGAGGTGATGTAGTTGTCGGCAGCGGTATGGCAGGGGCGCAACAATGTAAAGTCAATAAGTACGCTAGCATATATGCGTGGAATCCAGGTTCCGGTTATTATGGTTCAAGTACGAACTCTGCGGCGTTTGTTACCGATCTGATTTACGGATTCGCAACTGATAATGGACAATCACTCACATCTCCCTCATCCTCCGGCTCATCTTCATCATCAGGTATTGGTCCTGGTCCGCCTCAAGCGTTGACCTTCGCTAATAGCGAGTCTAATAGCTCAACCCCCCGTTACTATCCATATGGTGGCGATTTCGGTTCGGTAGCACCTTGTATCGGCTACGGTAACGGATCATCCGCCGTCAGTTACTATACTGAGTTTAGTGCCTATCCAAATGATCCACACATTATAAGCTCAGCACGTAGCAGTCTTAGTACCAATATTAATGGCTATCCGACAACCAACCCTACTTTGTCCCATTGTCCACAAAACGTATATCTATTTAATAATGAAGATGTCACTATTAGCTCATCTATAAAAATACCTCCCAACTGCAGGTGGAGCGATGCTGCTGGGATGCCCTATTTCTATGTCATAGTTCACGGAGGCAATATTAAGATAGATCCTAATGTAAAAGTACTGGATGGTGTTTTCATTGCTGAGCCAAGTTCGGCAGGCCAAGGCAGTATCTATACTTGTTACGTAAAAGGGGTTAATGGCAATGCTTTTGACAGAGGAGGTACAGGTAGTTGCGACAATCAGTTGCTGGTAAATGGCGCATTTATTGCAAATCAGATTTATTTACAGCGCACGTACGGAACCGTAAGCCAAGCAACATTTTTTAATAGCTGCTCCACAGCCGATAAAGCGGCAGAGATATTTTGTTACAGTCCGATGGATTGGCTTGCGAATCCGCTGCCGGTCAATTCCTCGTTCGAATCCATTACTAATTTACCCCCGGTACTCTAGATGTCTAAACATGCAACTAAACCACTGTATACCTACAAAGCTTATGCTATAATCGAGACAATATGAGCATCTTGAGTGGGCATACTGATTTTTTCGGACTTGACATCGGTACCAGTGCGATTCGCGCCGTTCAGTTAAGCGGCACCGGTCCAATTAAGAGCCTAGCGCGATATGCTTATGTGCCTTTGTCGGATAACTTGGCCATAAGTGATTCACCGGCCGACCGAGACCGTCTAGCCAAGACGATTGAAGCATTGGTCAACAAAGCCGGTTTTTCCACCAAACACGTTGCGGTGGGTTTGCCGTCTCAGCGCGTGTTTACCACTCTGTTCGACACCGATAGATTACCGGAAAAAGAACTGGCTAAGGCGATTAAATTTCAAGCCGACTCGATTATCCCTACGCCGATGGCGGATTCGATGATTGATTGGCAATTACTAGGTAACTCACCGGTCGATCAAACGAAAGTTGAGATTTTATTGTCAAGCGTTACCAATGAATATCTCGAGGGCCAGCTCGATTTGTTAGAAAGTATCGGATTAAACATTATTGCTTTCGAGCCGGATTTACTGGCTATTTGCCGAGCCTTGATTGCTCCAGGCTCGCAACAAACTGAGCTAATCATAGATATCGGCAGTAAAAGCTCGGATTTGGTAATTACCTTAAACGGAGCTCCTCGCCTTGCAAGATCCATTCCGACCGGGAGTGAAGCAATAATTAATGCGGCGATGCAGAACTTAAATATCGACGCAGGACAAGCCGAGCAGTTTGTTTATAAATTCGGTTTGATCAAGGATAAATTAGAGGGCCAGATATACCAAGCGATCAGCGGTACAATAGATACTCTGGTATCAGAAATCGAAAAGTCGATCAAGTTCTTTTATAACCGTTACCAGAATACCAAGCTGGATCATATTATTGTCAGCGGTATCGCCGCAATTCTACCGGACTTCCCGGTTTATATTGCCAATAAGTTCGGTTTAAATGTAGAAATCGGTAATGCGTGGCGTAATATAGCATACGACCCAACTAGACAAAACGAACTGTTGGCTATATCAAGCCAGTTTCCTGTAGCAGCCGGCCTGGCGGAGAGGAACGGATGATTCAATTTAATTTATTACCAAATGTCAAGCAAGACTATATAAAAGCGCAGCGGGTTAAGTGGACGTTGATTGTTGTGTCGACAGTTGTAGCCGGCACGGTCCTGGTTTGTCTGATAGGTTTAATCTTGTTTGTCGATGTGTACCAAAAAACTCATCTATCCAGCTTAAACCAACAAGTTAGCGCCACAAGTTCTAAGCTTAACAGCAATACTAACCTCAACAAAATCTTAACTGTACAAAACCAGTTAAATACACTACCGGCTCTTGAAAGTCAGACACCTAAAGTTTCAAGAATATTCGGTGATCTTCAAACATTGACACCTATAAACGCGACAATATCAACCTTCAATGCGGACTTCACCCAGAACACCATCACTATCAGCGGTAGCGCCGACAGCCTCAAGACCGTCAACCAATATGTCGATATCCTAGAAGCGGCTCAATACTCGGTGAAATACTACCAAGGGGGTACAAAAACTAATCAGCCTGCCTTCTCGGCCGTAGATTTGTCGTCTTTCAGCTACAGCAACAGTAATAATTCCGGACAGCCCGCTTCCTATACTATTACAATGAACTTTGATCCAACTTTATTTACTAGCACCGGTCATGTAACCATTCAGGTGCCTAATGAAGTTGCTACTCGATCGATTCAAGATCAGCCGAATCCAAAGGCGTTGTTTGTTAAAGCAAATGGTCAATAAAGGTAAATAATATGGCAGAGCGTTCAATTAAGCACGAAAAAATTAAAAAAGCAGCTAACACATCAGTTATAGTGGCAGGCATCTGTATATTTATTATCATTTTTGGTTTATTTTCATGCAAGTATTTAATTTCCAAACTTGCTTATCAAAATAAAGTCATCGACGCTCAACAAAAGTCTTTGAATCAACTGCAAAGTGATTTGACGGCTGAGCAGAAATTGTCATCACATTATGCAAAGTTTATTAGCGGGCCAATAAATCTAATAGGTGGGTCGACGAGCGGTACTGGTCAAAACAACGGCGATAACGGTAAGATTATACTGGATGCGTTACCGGCGCAATATGATTTTCCGGAGCTAGCCACAAGCCTGCAGAATCTACTGCAAAATCAGGGTGTTAACATCGACAGCATTAGTGGAACCGATCAAGTTGGCAGCTCACAGTCAAGCAATATTTCTAGTTCAGATTCTACTCTATCCGGTACTAACGCTAGTGTTATTCCTTTTGAAGTATCGGTCGATGGGCCATATGTAAACATTCAAAGCGTTGTTAATGCGTTTTATCGATCTATTCGCCCAATGCAAATACAGACGATCCAATTGTCAGGAGATCAGTCGGATATTACAATGGATATAACAGCGCAAACTTTCTATCAGCCGGGGATAAAGTTCAGCTTAACCAAGGAAACAATCAACTGATGAAAAAAGAAGATGTCGCAATATTAGGAGTAATCGCTCTTTTTAGCATTGTTGTGAGCTTGTTCGTTCCGAAAATGTTATTCGGCTCAAACCATAATTTACAAGTTGAGAAAGTGCCGGTAATTACCGATAGTTTTGAGGCGCCTAGTCACCGCTACTTCAATAACCAGTCACTAGACGTTACTCCTTATATCCAAATCGGCAACAATAATAATATTACACCTTTCAATTCGCAAAGCAACTAGGAGTTTTCAAAATTATGAGCGTACTGTCGGCAAGCTCACAGAAACAACTAGAAGATCTATTGGTTAAAAACAAGATTATCAGCGAGGCTCAGTTAACAGCCGAAAAAACAAAAGCGGACAAAGAACATGAGCCGTTCATAAGTTTACTGGTTAAAGACCATTTGGTATCCAATGAAGATCTTACAAAATATAGCGCCAAGGTCAATAAGGTTCCCTATGTCAATTTAAGCGAATCAATAATCGACCAGAAAATATTAGATTTGATACCTAAAGATATCGCCGAACATTATATGGCCGTACCGCTAGGGGAGATACAACACCGGGTCGTGGTTGCAATGCTTGACGCGGATAATGTTCAAGCGATTGACTTCCTGTCTAACAAAATCGGTCGACCGATCAAAGTTTATGCCGCATCGGAAGAGGGCATCCGTAATATCTTGCAGCAATACAAGGTGAACATAGGTGCGGATGTCGTAGGCGATATAAGCGGGGCAGTCAGTCAATCAGTCGCGGAATTAGCTAAAGATGAACCCAAAGCACCTGTGCAATCAAAAAAAGAAACCAATGTGGCTACATTCGTCCAGGATTCACCGGTCAGCAAAATATTGTCGACCATACTTGAATACGCCGGCAACAACCGCGCCAGTGATGTGCATATGGAGCCGACCGAGGACTCATTTAAAATACGCTGTCGTATCGATGGTGTGTTGCGTGAAATTATGAAATTGCCCAAAGGATTAGAGCCGGCATTGGTGTCCAGAGTAAAGATTCTATCAAACCTGAAAATAGACGAGCACCGTGTACCGCAAGACGGTGAATTTTCAATTGTTGTCGGCAATAAAAAGATTGACTTACGTATTGCCATATCGCCGGTCGTCTGGGGTGAACAAGTAGTGATACGTTTACTGGACAAGTCTAGTACCAGTTTGAAATTAGAGGATATGGGCTATAAGGGTCGTGCTTTGAGGGCTGTACGCAATGGCATTGCGGCTACCAGCGGTATGGTACTGACATCCGGGCCGACCGGCTCCGGTAAGTCGACATCGCTATATGCCTTATTACAAGAAGTCAAAAATGACACGGTTAACATTGTCACAATGGAAGATCCGGTCGAATATAAGATGGAGGGAATTAATCAGATTCAAGTTAATCCTGATGTTGGTCTGACATTTGCCGCCGGCTTGAGATCGATTTTGCGTCAGGATCCTGATGTGATCATGGTTGGCGAGATTCGCGATCATGAAACAGCCGAACTGGCCGTACAAGCGGCATTGACCGGACACTTAGTGTTCAGTACTCTCCACACCAACTCGGCTGCCGGTATATTGCCCAGGTTATTGGATATGGGGATAGAACCGTTTCTAATTGCCAGCACAATCAGAACGGTTATCGGCCAGCGGTTAGTGCGACGCGTTGCCAAAGATATAGAAACCTACAAAGCGAGTTCGGTTGAGGATGCGGCCATACATGATTGCATAGGTATGATACTCCCCAAGACCGAAGATGACGTTAAAAAGGTGAGCGAAGACCTTGGATATCAGAACTTGCCACTAGCCGGTCAAAATGCTTATACTTTAACTAGAGGCATAGATAGTCCTCAAGCACCTAAGGGTTTTAAAGGTCGGGTCGGCATTTATGAAGCGTTCGAAGTTACTTCATCAATCCAGGACTTGATACTTAAACGGGCGACAACCGCCGAAATACAAGATGCGGCCCGCTCAGAGGGTATGATTACCATGCGTCAAGACGGCTATCTTAAAGCACTGGACGGGCTGACTACCATACAAGAAGTTGACCGCGTCGCATCTGCCGATGCATCATAACAAGGTTCTTAAGATATAAGGGTGGAACGACATGTTAAAACCAATGATTATCAAACAGCGTAAAGAGGCAAAATAACAATTTTGGCACAATAAAGTAGGACAAAAATTAATGCAAAATACTCCCCGCATCGAAGTACTTTTGGAAGAAGTAATCAAGAAAAAATCTTCTGACTTGCATCTACAAGTAGGTACCAGACCGATGTTGAGAATAGATGGCAAACTAGTGCCGATAGCTGACGTAGATGTACTGACCGAAGAGGCAATCGAAGCTTTGGTATTTGCCATTCTGGACGAGGATCAAAAACAGATTTTGTTAAAAGATAAAGAATTCGATTTTAGTTTTGCATTTGGTGATTTAGGACGATTTCGTGTTAATGCGTTTCACGAGAGAGGAAATCTGGCGGCTGCTTTAAGGTACATTACAAATGAAATACCGGATATAGAGCAACTGGGTTTACCACCGGTAGTCGGCAAATTTGCCGACTACCCGCGTGGCTTAGTTCTGGTTACCGGCCCAACCGGATCAGGAAAATCGACATCTTTAGCCTCTCTAATCAAAAAGATAAATCTGGAACAAGCTCGACATATTATTACTATAGAAGATCCGATTGAATATACCCACAACTCCAGTAAATCAGTGATAGTTCAGCGGGAAGTCCACTATGATACTTATTCCTTCAGTGCCGCACTGAGATCTGCCCTGCGTGAAGACCCGGACGTTGTTCTGATCGGAGAAATGCGAGACCTCGAAACCATCGCCAGCGCGATTACGATTGCCGAAACCGGCCATCTTGTTTTTGCTACACTGCACACAAACTCGGCTAGCCAATCAATCGATCGGATGATTGATGTGTTCCCACCCCACCAACAGTCTCAAATCAGATCCCAACTAGGCAACATACTGATGGCGATCTGTTCTCAGCGGTTGATACCATTATTGGGGGGAGGACGGATTGCCGCAGCCGAGATTTTGGTGGCTACACCAGCGGTGCGTAATATTATCCGCGAAGGTAAAACGCATCAGCTTGAAGCGGTTATTCAGACCGGTGCCGAATTCGGCATGCAATCAATGGACCATACTTTGGTTAAGTTAATCAAGGCCGGTCAAGTCAGTTACGACGAGGCGAAAGACTTTGCCGTAGACCTCGACGAGCTGGATAGACTAATGAGGGGTTAGGCAAATATAAACAATGTTGAATTATAACTACACCGCAAGAAATACAAAGACCGGCAGTCTGATTAAGGCGATGGTTCAAGCAGAAGACGAGCACGCAGCAGCGGCTCTGATTATGAAAGAAGGTCTGACACCTTTGGAAATAAAGTTGGCCACGGACAAAGGTCTGCTCGGATCGATAAAAAAGGGTAAGGTCAGAACCAAGGACCGGGTATTGTTTGCACGACAACTCAGTACTCTTATTAACGCCGGTCTGCCTTTGGTTCAGGCATTACGGAGCGTGAATGACCAGACGACAAGCAAACCGCTTAAAGTAGTGATTGGTGGCGTTATAAGTGATATTGAAGCCGGTAAATCGCTTTCTGCATCATTAGCCAGATACCCTAGAACCTTTAACAATGTTTTTCAAAGTCTGGTAGCTGCCGGTGAAGCATCGGGTACGCTTGATGAGTCGCTTGAGCGTATAGCCAATCAACAAGAGAAAGATTCTGACATAATCCATAAGATTCGTGGTGCTATGATCTACCCGTTGATCGTGGTGTTGGTTATGATCGCAGTGGTTATATTCATGCTGGTTAAAGTATTGCCACAAGTTAAGATGCTATATACTAGCTTTCCCGGCGCAACACTGCCGATTTATACCAGAGTGCTGCTCGATCTGTCTAGCTTTGTGATCCATTTCTGGTGGCTGATGCTAATCATAGTCTTAGGGTTGATTGGCGGCTTGATTTACGGAACCCGGACAAAGCGTGGCATCATTATTATGGATAGCATTAAAATTAACGCACCGCCGTTTAATACGCTGTTTAAAAAACTCTACATGGCCCGGTTTGCCCGAACTGCCTCGACGTTAGTGGCTGCGGGTGTACCGCTTCTACAGGTATTACAGATAACCGCTGACTCGGTGAGTAACTATCATGTTTCGCAATCGATCAAAAAGGCCAGCGAAAAGGTAAAAAGCGGTAAATCCTTAGGCGATTCTCTGACGGGCGATCCTTACTTTTTGCCTTTGGTACCGAATATGCTGAAAATCGGCGAACAATCAGGCTCAATGGAACAAATGCTGGCTAAATCAGCCGAATATTATGAGAAAGAAGTAGATAACGCCGTTAAGAACATATCGACGATTATCGAACCAGTAATGATGGTGCTGCTTGGTATTGTTGCTCTGGTAATCGTAGCGGCAGTACTGCTGCCAATTTATAGCCTGGCTGGATCGGGCGCAATTAGCCAAGGGGGTGTCTAAGTACCGACTTGTGGATAAATGCTTGCTTTTTACTCCAGTCAACAGTATGATGCCTAAAGCATAAGCAATTATAAATATCTGCAAAGGGGGCATTTGCAAATGCTTTACAAAATAAAAAGACCTAATCAATCAGGCTTTACGATTATTGAAACGTTGATCGTACTAGCGATCGCCGGGCTTATCATGCTGATAGTATTCTTGGCCGTACCGGCGCTGCAAAGAAGCGCCAGGAATACCCAGCGTAAGAATGATGTGTCGGCGATGGCCAGCGCTATCGCCAACTATATAGATAATAACGGCGGTACATTGCCAACGCAAATAAAGGAAGGTAACGGATCTAATATTATTATGTTTGGTGGACCAAACTGTTCAGGGTCTGCTACTTGTAATACAGAACAAGCCAAACTTGGTTATTACACAGCTTCTTCTACCGGTTGGAGTACAAGTGCTGGTGAGATACAAATAGTATCAGCAAGTACCGTACAGGGCATAACAACGCCTACAGTGGCAAACACACAGCAAGTAGATATAGTATCAGGTTACACTTGTAACTCGTCTGGTACGGGTTTGAGTTCTAGTGGTGGCGGACAGAGAACAATGGCTCTTGTTTATTGGATAGAGACCGGCGGTACGCCATCTGAACAATGCACTGAGCAATAAAATATGATAAAAAAAGAATCAGGCTCGATTTTAGAGCCTGATTCTTTATGTTATTATGGTCTAAATGGTAGTGCTATTGCTTATAGTAATAGGTTTGGCTTGTGGCAGCTTTACCAACGCACTTGTCTGGCGTATTCATGAGCAAGATAAGTTAGACCGCAAAAAAAAACAATTAACAAAACGAGCACTGTCAAAGCTGTCTATAGTTAATGGTAGGTCAATGTGTCCCAATTGCCATCACACTTTGGCCGCAATAGACTTAATCCCTATCTTTAGTTGGCTAAGTTTAAGGGCTAAGTGCAGATATTGCCATAAACCAATCAGTATACAATACCCGATCGTTGAGGCTATGACGGCGTTACTATTTATAGCTTCTTTTTATCTTTGGCCGATGTCGGTCAACGGTAAGAGCCTATTTGTTTTCGTGTTGTGGCTGATCTTTTTAACTGGCTTTATTGCGTTGGCGATATACGACTTAAGATGGTTTGTGCTACCCAATCGGATCATATATCCGTTAATTATACTAGCGGTAATACAGGTTATTATAGTCTCAACGTTATTTAAAGAAGGTAGCGGTTTGTTGTTTAGTAGTGTTTGGGGTGCGCTAATCGGCGGCGGCGTCTTTTATATTTTGTTTCAGATCTCTAACGGACGTTGGATTGGTGGCGGTGATGTTAAATTGGGCACCTTATTGGGGATTATTGTCGGCGGACCTGCCGCCAGCATCCTGCTGTTATTCAGCTCTTCATTACTGGGCACGTTATATTCGTTACCGTTACTAATTACCGGGAAAGTTAAACGGGACAGTAAAATACCATACGGACCGTTTTTGTTGGTTGCGGCCACGATAACAGTATTATTCGGCACTAGCATCATTAATTGGCTAAAAAGTAGGGCTTTATTGCCAATAAACTGAGCATCGATGGCTACCCCTGTTGTATCCAAATGCTTATGCTATAATTAGCACAAATGCAATTATCTGCAAAAAGTGGGTTTACGATAATTGAAGTCATGATATATCTTGCAGTAAGTGGAATACTATTATCCAGTGCATATGTCTTAATCACTGGCCGTCAAAATTATAGTGAATTCATACTGGGCATAAGACAAATCGCATCAAACATTCGGACAGACATCAGTAATGTTTCATTGGGTTATTACCCAAGTTTGGATTTAAAATGCCAACCCAAGAGCGGTGGCGGTATAACGATAACCAGTACAACGACACCGTCTCAAGGTACTAATAACGGTTGTCAGTATATTGGCGAAGCCATACAGTTCGATCCTAATAACCAGCCAGACGAATATAATGTCTATACCGTAGCCGGTGCTGAGTTTCAAGGTAGCAATAACACACTTGTAACGAATCTTTCAAACTCATACCCGCTGGCGGTTCCAAACTCCGTAAGCAACAGTATTCAAACTGTCACATTGCCATATGGAATACACCTGTATTCAATAAACTCTAATATATTGACTCAATGTAATTCGGTGTCTCAAGCATACTTATGCCCATATATGTTCGGGGTTTATTCCTTAACCGGAGCCAGCAGTGCGGTCAATGGTAGCGGGTCAGTTGACTTAGTACCATATTGTGATAACAAATCAATTAATGAAAATACCGCAGAAAGCTATATAGACAGTATAGATAATAATCCGAACGGCGTGTGCCCGGCGACAGATTATCCACCAAGTAGCGACTATAACCCTGCCTCTGGCATAGTATATTGCTTCGATAGTTCTACCACTAACCAGTCAGGAGTTATAACAATTGGAGCCGGAGGCAACCCTAATCTGGTCAACCTAACTATCCATAGCTATCCATGCTCATGAAAATCATGTCTCAGGCCGGTGATACAATCGTAGAAGCGTTGTTTGCAATTGCCATAATAAGTTTGGTTTTGACTGCGGCATACATTACCGCCAATAATTCGCAAAATACGCTTAGAGATGCTCAAGAACGTGACCAAGCCATAACCTTAGCGCAGTCTGAGGCGGAAATTCTTAATGCAATAAGTCCACAACCTATAACAGCACATGATTTCTGTTTATCTCCGTCAAATCAAGCTGTATTAAGAAAGCCACAATGTTCAGGTATGGGCACTGACAACTTATATTCGGTCACTATATCCAATGTCAGTTCTTCAAGATGCAGATCTCCTAACCTTGAAACATATAAGGTGCAAGTAAGCTGGCCAAGTCTTCAAGGAGGGACTGACTATGTGTATATGTATTACCAGCCACCCAACTTCATCTGCCCATAAAAGCCTAAACAACAACTTTAATAAATTTTATAATGGTGAGTATCAATAAAAACGCTTATGATAAAAGGACAGAACCATTCACATCAATTAACATCTGTGTGAATTTGTAAATAAAATATATAGCTTATGATTATAGCTGGACATACAGAACAACAAGGCGTCACTATCGTTGAATTGATGATCGCGACCGCTGTTTTTTCGGTTGTCTTGTTAATTATTATCTATGCCTTCATGTTTGTGACCGATGACTATGTTAAAGGTTACATCCAATCATTTACGCAGGCTACGGCCAGGGCGATCGAGCAGCAAGTGGCCACAGATATCGAACTCAGTAACGGTTACATCGGACCAACTCAATTCGGACCAACTCAATCAACCAGCAGTGCTCAAGGGTACTGTATAGCCGATCATCGATATAGCTTTGCCTTAAACAACGAATATACCGGGTCTCCCAGTCACCGTAATGGATTACTGGTTGATACTCCCAATGGTGGGTGTACTAGCTCAACGTTTCCCCAACCAGTGTTGACTAGTTCCGTCAGCCAAAACAGTCAGGAACTACTGGATAAGAACATGGCTCTTACATGTTTTTGTATTTCGCCGCTTAATATGAGTAATCGGCTCTATAAAATTGAAATTGAAGTTGCCTACGGCTCTCCACCATACAATGGTAATTGTTCGAGCGGTAGCTCATGCTCCACCTCTGTGCTTACAACTGGATCGTGTCCGCCATTAAGTCTAGGCGGTAACTTCTGTGCTTACTCAACACTACAAGCAGATGTTCAACAACGAATTGTCGGAGGCAATTAATGTTAAGATCTAATAAAATTATTCATTCAGCAGAAGGCATAGTGTCGATTATAGTAACGATGGTTATGATAATAGTCATAACTCTCGTTGTTATATCGTTTTCAGTCTTAGCCAATAACGAGGATCAGCGAGCGGCTTTTAGGCAGCTCAGTCTAGAAGCATATTACGCCGCCAATAGCGGCTTAAATAATACTGTATCTATAGTCGAAACCGACATTAAAGCTAGTCAGCCGATCGTCAATCAGCATAGATGCAGCACCACGGTTTATAATCAGTACGATACTTTGTCTTCATCGTCTCAGGACGTAGTTTATACATGTGTTAATGTTGACAATACTCCAACTTATGCACAACAATCGATAGCCCAAGGTAGTTATTGGGCGTTTCCTGTCGAAATTAATCCAAACGCTACTGCTGCCTTCCAGTCAATCGATTTCACCTGGACTGGTAGCGCTACTTTGGGCTCAGCTAGTTGGTCATGTCCAAGTACCGGTTATTTTTATCCATACAGTCAATGGAATGGAAGCTGTCCGCCATCGGCAATCCAGATAGATTTAATCGATGGTAGTAATGACACAAGCCTAGCATATGACCAAAAGCACTACTATACAATTTTTGTTACCCCGAATCAAAGCGCAAACCAGATTCATAACATAAACACGACTTCACCCGGTGTTTATGGCTTATCGGTGCCATGCCAATCTAACGGTAGCTTACCAAATTTGACATATAGCTGTGAGCTAAAACTTAAAGTGCATCCTAGCGGATTGTATTACGTAAGGGTGATGCCGATTTACGGCAACATTAATTTGAATGTTAGTGCCATAGCAGGCGGCCAACCGCAGCCACTTTATAATATCCAAGCGAATATAGACGTTACCGGTAAAGCGCAAGGGGTGCTTAAGCGTCTGGACGCGACTATACCGTTAAATAACTTGGGTGGCGTGCCCTTTGCTTTGCAATCAAACCAAAGTATATGCAAACAAATTTATGGGGTGCCGGCTGGTTCTTCTTATACTCCATATTACCAGGCTGAAACAGGGTGTCATTATTCATGGTTATAAGATTGTTATCATCTTCTGGTTTGCATCAACATAACAACGCTTATGGTATAATTTGCATATGAAAGCTGGCAATATCTCTCGTGCTGGCTCAAGCGGTTTTACAATCGTAGAGATAATGATATTTTTAGCGGTGAGCGGGTTATTATTTACTATGGCATTACTCCAAATGCAAGGCAATCAAGAAAAAACTGAATTCAGTATCGGTCTCGGTACTATAACCACTGAATTGCAGTCAGATATTAGCGATGTTGCAACCGGAAACTACAAAATTCCAGATCCCAGCATGAATTGTACCGAATCTCCTTCCGGCGGCCGTGCATATTTAAAACCAAGTGGTGGTCCCGGACTAGGAGCTAACCCGGTATGCATCATAATCGGTGAAGCAATAACATTCATTCCACCAACCTCTAGCAATAATAACTATCAGTACAGTGTTCTACCGATCATCGGCTACAATTACAAATATGGCTATGAAACAAGCGCTACCAATCCAGATTTGCAGGTATCGACAAATCTTGAACAATCGGAACCGGTAACTGCTCCTTGGCTAGCTACATTTACGCAGTTGCCATACGGTATTTCAGTTGCTTCTATGAAATACAAAGTTCGTTCTGGCACTAAGCCATTCAAGGTTTTGGGTGTTTTGACTGACTATAACGGTTACATCAGTCATACCGATCTATTGAAGTCAAATTCCCAGTACGTAAGGCTTGCACCGATAGTCGGATCTCAAACTACACCACCATCTGTAGCCAACACTGTTTCTCTAGTCAATGGTTTAACAGATTCTTGCGCCAAGCTTAATTATACTTGTCAAGCAGGATTACCACCGACAGATCTTGCGCCAATCGATCCGTCTGGAGGCGTTTTAATTTGTTTGAATAGCGGGACGACCAATGAGTCCGCATTGATCAATATCGGCGGCAATAACAGCGGTAGTCTAATTGCGACTACTAGATATAGCAGTAAAGGATGCTCCGGTGCATAGACCGAAGTTTGAGTCTGGCGACACTATAGTAGAGGTGTTGCTGTCTATGGCGGTCCTGGCATTAATTATGGTCGGTGCCTATGTCACCGTTAACCGGTCTATTCTATCCGAGCGCGATGCCCAAGAACACACGGAGGCGTTAACGATTGCCCAAACGCAAGTAGAAGATCTTTACCGCTATGGCAATCATTCGATAAAATCTAACGGCTGTTTTGATAAAAACTTAACACCTGAACCGTCAACCAATTGTTATGTAGCCAATGACAATATATCGGCCGGCCCCACTTCAAAGTCGTCTTCTAACCCGGTTCCGGCTTATTATTACGCCGTAACAATTAGCAATACAAGTACAAGTCATTTAATTGTTGGTCGCCCAGGTTCTGCAACATACCTAGACGTAAAAACATATACTATAACCGTAAGCTGGCCGTCTTTATTTGGAGGGAATAACCAGGTCATGCTTTATTATCAGCCGCCCAGCTTGTCTTAAGTTAACCCTTAACTGATTAAATTAAATTAAAGTGTTACAATATTATAAAACGCTTATGAATGAATAGTCAGTATGATTAATTTCCAAACAATAAAAACCGGAACAGTGTGCAGGGTTAAAAATAAGCAAATTGTTGATAGAACAAACTATAAAAACCGTATTATGGCAGACAAAAAAGATAGTCATGCAAGTGGTTTTACGATCATTGAACTATTAATTGCATCCGCGATTTTTACGGTTGTCATGCTGATTGTGACGGTTGCGGTTATATTTGTCAGTCAGACATACATTCGGGGAGAGATTAGTTCTCAAGTTCAAGACACGGCACGAAATATTCTTACAGCTATAGCCAACAATATTGAATTTACGGTTTCAAGTCCAACGGTTATCCAACTAACCAGTGATCTGCCTAACGAGCCGTATACCAACACAGATGAATTTTATTTTTGTATCGGAAGCAATGTCTATACATATACCCTGGACAGGGAATTGTTGCCGAATTCAACATCATTATCTGGCGAATATAGCAATTATGCTTTGGTTGAATCAAACGAAAGCGGTGGCAGCTGCATTCCTTCTACGGCCATTGGCGGCCCTCAACAGGGCCGTGAGTTATTATCAGCCCATGAACGACTTGGACAGTTGGCAGTTCAACGATTATCAACAGCAACTTATTCAATTAGTGTAACCGTAGCTTATGGTGACAATTATGTACTAAACGATAACTCGGGTGGATCATCGACTAGTTTGCCGCAAAGTTTGAATAACTCATGCAGCTTAGTAGCATGGAATAAAGCACCTTATGCTTATGACAATTATAATAATCCGCAATGTTCTAATCACCACTATCATTGCGTAAATCAACTGTTTGGCAATACGTTCTGTGCCATTTCCGCTTTGACAACAACCGTAACCTCACGTATAAACAATTAAAGGATAAGCGTTTATATGTATAATCTAGCACATAATTTTAACAGCGAAGAATCTGGTTATGCAGCCTTCGCCGTTACTCTTCTGATCATGATAATAATGAGTTTGATTACGCTGGGGTTTGCTAATAATGCCAGATCTGAACAGGCCACGGCTTTAAACAATCAACTTAGCGAAGCGGCCTATTATGCTGCCGAAAGTGGTATAAATACGGCGTATAGTCTGATAACAGCTACGCTGCAGCAAACTGGCCCTAGTAGTGGTAGTTTCACGAATATTATCCCTCAGACCAAACACTGTACTAAGGACAATAGTGGTAATAATTCATATATCCAAACACCTTCAAATAAGCTAAGTTCGAACACCATCTACTCGTGTCTGCTCGTCAATCCAAGTCCGTTGGATTTAGAATATATGCCCATCCTGCAAGGTACGGGCGAAACAATACCTGTTCAAAGTACGCCTCCTAGCATGCCTGCCACACGTCCACCGAAAATAGATCATGTAACTATCAATTGGGAAGATGCTAATCCGGTCAACATTAACTTTACACAGTGTCCAAGCGTGGGCCAGTTTCCGCCGGCAAGTTCGGTCTCACCGCCAGCGACAAATTTTAGTCCCTATTGTGCAGCGCCGGTTCTACAGGTGGACATTGTTCCAATTTCCAGCCTAGCTTTTAAAGATCCGACAACCCTCCTAAATTATACAAGAACTATATATCTTGAACCTTGTGATCATACTTCTTGTAGTGGTACCATTGACCATATTGTTAACGGAAAAGTATACGGTGCTAGTTGTTCTAAGACTGTTCCATCCGGTTATCAATTTAGATGTGTCGCGAACATTACCATGCAGTTGTCGTCTTCTAGTACTTTGACGGGTAGTTGGTCATCCAGCGGTCGTTATTATTTCCATATCGTACCTTTTTACAGAAATGCCAACTTGAGACTTAACGCTTATTCTAGCGGTACGCCTGTTGGCTTATACGGTGCTCAAGCTGTAATTGATGCTACCGGTAATGCTGACGGCGTATTAAAACGGCTAGAAGAGAGAATATGCATTAACACGGTCTGTGATAACCAGGCCCCATATAATGCCATACAATCTGATGCAAATATATGCAAGTACTTTAAGGCACGACCAGCCGTGATCGACCCAATCGATAGCATTAGTTGTCCTGTCGGGTGATTTAATATGCAATATTTAGTATAAGCTTAGTGCTTGTCATGAAATTTTTGATGTATAGCCCGCAAATGAGGATCGGTGACATGAGTATATATTTGGGTAGTGGCAATATTGCTATGGCCAAGCATGGCTTGGACGCTCCGTAAGTCGGCTCCATTCATTAATAAATCGGTTGCGAATGAGTGCCGCATGGTATGAGGGCTGACATGTTTGGTTATGCCGGCCAATTTAGCATACTTTTCAACCAATCTTTGGATACTTCTCACACTCAGCCGGTGGTAGTTACCGCTTAAATCAACTGATTTCGTACCGCCATAACGGATAAACAGAGGCTTGCTATTGTCTTGTCGTATTTCCAAATATCGCTCAATCCATTTAGCGGCCGAATCACTCACAAATACCGGACGATCTTTTTGACCCTTACCTCGTACCAGAAATTCCCTTCGTTTGAGATTAATACTGTCGCGATCCAATTTTGCTAGCTCGCTTACTCTTAGGCCAGTGCTAAAGAGAAGTTCTAATATCGCACGGTCGCGAACACCGTTAACTTTCGTCGTGTCCGGCTGAGCGAACAATCTAGCCAACTCATCTTCGTTTAAGAATGTTACCTGTTTGCGAAAAGACCGCGCTAATTCGATCTTTTCGGCGGACAGGGCATTGATATTGCGTTTGGCACAAAATTTTAGAAAACTTCTTAAGGCAATAAGATGATAATTTAATGTGGCCTTGTCTAGCTCGTCATTGGTATTAGTGCCTAGTCGATTCAACCATAAACGCCACTTGCGGACAGTCTCATTGTCTATATCTTCCACCTTGATATCACCGGCGAAGTCGATCAACCGCGTGAGATAATGATCGTAATTGGCAATTGTTTTCTGCGAACGGTTTTGTTCGATTTCCAGGTATTCAAGAAAATCGGTTTTAGCTTTAGCGAAGTACATATCAATATTTTACGATGCAGTGCATAATTCACAAGCTATGGAGTTGTATAATCATCTGTTACAATTGAGACATAATAAGCAAGGAATAAATAAGTGGAACAGACCCTTATATTGCTAAAGCCTGATGCCTTGCAGAGGGCCATTGTCGGCGAGATTGTTACTCGCTTTGAAAGAGTTGGATTAAAAATTGTCGCCGCTAAAGTCATCAAGCCGACTCAAGAACAGTATTATCATCATTATGAAACAATCGGTAAAATGATATCTCGACGGGGACAGGAAGTCTTCGATGTTACTTTGCGCTTCATGCAAGAGGGTCCAGTATTGGCAATGGTGCTTGAGGGGATCGAAGCAGTATCATTGGTTAGGAAAATGATCGGTACAACAGAGCCAAAATCTGCCCAACCGGGAACGATACGGGGAGATTTCTCGCATATAAGCTTTTCTTATGCTAACAAGTTCGGGATATCCATACCCAACCTAATTCATGCATCCGGTAGCGAAGAAGAGGCCAAGCAAGAAATTGCTCATTGGTTCGAGCCAAACGAAATCTTTGAATATTCAACGGTCCATGATAAATTTACCCAAGGAAAGCCATAAGCCGAATAAGACTTGTATATAGTTTGCCCCTATAGTTCAATGGACAAAATAGCTCCGTCCTAAGGAGAAGCTGGAGGTTCGAATCCTTCTAGGGGCACCAAATAACCGCTTAGTTGGGAAATTGTGCATAAGATTGAAACTGACTGCCGATTGTCAACAAGAGCTAGAATCGTGTTTAGAATATACATATAAGCGCAAAACTATGATCGGGGGTACAATATGTACTATATATGGCCTCTCACAGTGAAGCGACCCATAAAAAATACTTCGCTGATCAATTCGATGACGAAGAAGTTTTATTTTTATTCAGAAAACATCCGGTAGTAATGAGGAAAGGACTCATTTTGGGACTGATCGGGCCGGTGATAGGTGTTCTACCGGCCGCTATTCACCCGGACTTCGGCATGAACGTTTTTCTACTCGGTTTTCTGGTCGGCTTAGTGCTGGGCCTGATTATTTTTTTCCCAAGTTGGATTGGCTGGCATTTCAGTGTCTTTATCGTTACCGATCAGCGGTTCATCCAGATAAAACAGAAGGGTTTGTTTACTAGGAGCGTATCTGATTTGGCATTGCATCAAATTCAAGCCGTTAGCTCTGAAATTAATGGCATTCAGGAAACACTGCTTGGATTTGGTACAATAACTATGCGGACTTATGTTGGAGATATTGTTATACATGATGTGCATCATCCAGCGAAGATCCAGAAAAGAATTGTCGGCGTTCTGAGGGACCTCGGCATAAGTGGTGTCAATTATCCACTATCGACAACAACAGATCATGAAGAACAAACCCAAGAAGTCTAGATTACCAAAGCTAACTGAAAAGGTTAAATTGCCCCAGCTTAAGCGTCGTAAAGCGCCCGAAGAACGGATGCACGAGGCATTCGCGAATGTTCCAAAGATTACCAATGAGACGGTTGCGGAACATAGAGAACAAGTTTTGGCCAGTGCGCGGAAGTATATCTATCCCTTGCAGCATTCGCGCAAGAAAATAGTCTATACATCAGTATCGATATTGGTTTTGGCTGTCCTGGTGTTTTTTACTTATATTGGCTTGGCACTGTACAAGTTTCAGTCAACGTCGGGATTTATTTATGGCGTCACCCAAGTATTGCCTTTGCCGATTGCAAAAGCCGGGGGCAGGTGGGTGTCATATGAAAATTACCTGTTTGAGTTAAGGCGGTATATGCATTATTACGAAACCCAACAACAGATAAATTTTTCTACCCCTAAAAGTGAGAAGCAATTACAGACGTATAAGAAAAGAGCCATGAACGAGGTTATAACCGACGCGTACGTTAAGGAATTGGCTCGACAGTATCATGTAACCGTAACTCAACAACAGGTCAACAACGAAATTTCGATGGTCAGGAGCCAAAATCGTTTAGGCAGTAGCCAGCAGGAGTTTGATGCCGTACTTAGTGATTTTTGGGGATGGACTGAAGCAGACTTTGCGCGAGAACTGAAGCAGCAGATGCTACAACAAGCGGTGGTGGCTAAATTAGACACCTCTACCTACAACCGTGCCCAAAAAGTATTGGCGCTTTTAAAGAGCGGCTCAGATTTTGCGACGCTGGCCACACAATATTCTGATGATGCGTCTACCAAATCTAACGGCGGAGTGTTTCCCGGTTTAATAGCTAAAAACGATCCGAATATTGCCCCTCAAATTACTCAGGCATTGTTTACTATGAAGCCGGGACAAGTATCCGGGATTATTAATACCGGATATACGCTTGAAATTGTGAAATTGCTGCAAGTGGAGGGTAGCAAAGTACAAGCAGCACACATTTCTTTCAATTTAAGCTCGATCGCCAAATATATAGGACCATTGGAAAAAGCACACAAACCAGAATACTTTGTTAATGTTTAATACTGCTTATCGTAACCATGTATTAAGTTAGGCATCTGATCAATGCTAACTACGGCGAATTCATCTGCAAAAGGCGACTTGCTGGCGGCGTCAATTAAATCCAGCTTATTAAAGTCGAAGTCTCCGCAAATCCTAAAGCAGGTATTCGTATTGGTTGAATATTTCTTCACTTGTTTGACTAAGAAAGATGTACCCAAAAATGTATTCATTAATCGTATAATGGCTGCATCATGGCTTTCTCCGACATTAACCGGTAATGTGGGAAGCGACCAGACTATTCCCTTGCTGGGTTGCATAACCAATACTTTTTCTCCTTTTGTTGCCAGTAAGCTTACAGACTCAGACCGATTGTGAGTAAAATTTTTATACAACGTCTTTAAGAGAGCTTGTTCAAATATAAGCGTTCCGTATGGAACAACTCCGGCTAAAAGTGCGAACAATGTTATTGTTCTTTTCCAGCCCAAGCTTGGATATACAAAAAACACTACAGCAAAATAGGCTAAAAATATTGTTCCGTGAATTTGCCCGGCAATAGGTATAGATAAATTATTGCCCGGCAACTTGTAATGATAAATCAATAGCGCTGCTATTAAGATAGACCAACCAATTGCTTCGGCAAATGCGAATAGTTTGAATACTGTCCAGGCTTCAGCGGGCGTAAAAGGCTTATGGGTTTCAAATTTGTCTATAACACTTGCCATGTTAAAAGTCTAACAAATAAACCGTTACAAAAAACAATTTGATAATTAACTATCGTTCCGATGGGGTATAAGAACTATAAGCCACTTCTATTAAAATTCGTGAGAATAACTAAGCTTTTTCAGCATTTATGTTTGTAGAAGGAAAAGTATCATTAAAATAGCCCACAATAGCTTTAGATCCCAAAACGATAGTTACTGCAGAAGTCAGCTTCGCAGCTTTATCTAGACTATGAGCAATTACCGGCTTGGTTTCATCGGCCGCAATTCTTGACATAGCATAAAGTAAGATGGAGCTCCATTGGCCAAAAGTGGATAATTTTCCCTCTAGGGATGGATGTATTTCGTTGTCTTTATGTTTGGCGATGGCTGTCAGGCTGGCGTTTGTTAGCTGTTGTGCGGCAAAGATGCCAAGTATAGATTTTGGGGCCAAATTCGAATGATAAAAAACCGGAAAGGCTGCACCGGCCTGAATTTTATCAAAAGAAGCATCAATCAGCTCCCCCATCGGGCTTTTAGTTTTGGTTGCTTCGGCTGCTTTGCCGTCAGCATAATCTAAACTTCTACCAAGTCCTATTTTTATTATCCCAGCTAGCTTTTTACCTGATGTAATATCTTTGATCCCTTGGCCGACCAATAATAGACCGGTCAGACTGAACATATTGCCGGGCGTAATTACTCCGTTGGTGGTATTCGCAATTTTTTGCCAGATATTACGCTTATTTTCAGCTACGGTTTCCCATTGGGGAAGGTTCTCTGTTCGATGCAAATTCACTATGTTTGGTTCCTTTTACTGCCAAGGCTTAGTTTATGATAATTAGTTTAAGACCATTACTCATGTGTATCGTATATACCTAGATATTCTATTGTTTTCGGATCTCTTCCCAACATCCTGGCAAGTGTTCTTCGCAAAGCGCTGGGGAATTTATAACCAAGCTGTATATCAAGAACCGAGTTGCCCCTATATATTGTTGCGGTTATGCTTCCGTCTCCACCATGCTGCGTCCAACTGTCTTTATGTTCTGTAATTTTTTGACTATCACAAACGAAGGTTTGCTCGATATATGCTGCTGGATCTAATAGGGCATTTATCGCATCTGTCTCAGTAACGTATTTAGGTATCTCGACGATTATTTCTTTTATCATAGTGACCTCAACATTATATTGTACAAATAGTTATAGTAGTTATATAACAAAGAGCCTTACGTTTATCCGCGCATAATTAGGGTTCCTATTGCTTGTATATATTTAACCGCTTTCGGCGCCCTAGTTACCGATACAATTCGTTCAGCAAATATCCCGTCATCAATTGTCTCGTTCTTGATAACCTGAACGCCGGATGTAAATTTCTTGAGTGGATTTAGTCCGGATTTAATTGGTCCAATCAATATCAAACCTCCGGGCTTAGTAATATTAAATATTGTCTTGGCGGCATGTAGCGCCGATTCCAAATTATTAGTGGAAAGTTCCTGTAATAGCATATACGAGAATACAGCGTCGAAACTGTTAACATCATATTTGTCTAGCTTATCTATCTTACCGACAAAGGTTTCTGCATTAGAATGTGAGTATTTGCCTGATTCAGGGGTTTTTGCCTGGTCATCGATATAAAGATTTTGCCATCTGATATTCGGGTTCAATGCCGCGACCCTTTCACCAAGCTGTGTGGGGTGTGGACTGGCGTCTAAAACCCAAGCACCATCCGACAAAGCTCGTGCCAGGTGAGTAGCGTCATCGAATCCATGGCATTTGGCAATCAAGTCTGATCCAGATGCATTATATAAGTGTGAAATAACTTCCGACATCCTCACGCCTTCATGAATATAATACCATTTTATAATTAATAAGTCAATATAATTGCCCCGAATGTGCTAAAAATGCAATTTTAAGAAATACTTGAAGAGTCATTAGGCTTCCACGTACATTGTTGTTTGTAACAAAAAACATTAATAAGGATGAATGCCATCATGGTTCAATACAGCTTTATTCAACATGACCGGGTTCTACGATACAAACTTAACTCGGCTTAACAACAAGTCCTGTGCTGGAATATTAGACTTTCATCCAAACTCTGTTGGCAGTGTGTAATGAAACCTTTTAAGGAGTTACTAGCATTGGTGATGTTTGAAAATGGCAAATGACGAAGAACGCCGACAACTCATGCTTTATTTAGGTAAGAACTAAATTTTGAGCAATAAAAAATGGCTTTAACAACTAGAGAACTACTTAAAATTCTATATAAAAATGTTTGAAAATCGGATAGACAGGCCTTAACGGAAGCTATATGGATTATTTTGTTACTTCAAAAACTCTAAGTCCTAATACTGTAATTAAACTGTCATATTAAATGCTAGGTTCTTGGGTTCAACCTTATTGGCCTTTGCAGTAGCAGCAAGACAACGCCTAAACAGGTCTCTAGCTTCTTCGCCAGTTTTGCCGGACTTGCTCACATACTCAGCCGCATAACTTACTATCATTTCACGGTGCGAGGTTAATGATTTACCTTTCATCTGCATTGGCTCGTCTCCTACGGCGATGCCCTCTGCAACGTTTTGAGGTATTTTTGATGTTTGGCGGCCCACAAACGCCTGGTGTTTGTCTTGGGCAATGCCTAGAACCATCGCTAAAACGTCATTGGCCTGTGTCTCGTCAGTATATACTACAATCCCATCTCCTCTAAATCCGTCCATTGCCCGACCTTGTTTACGGGTAACGTGTGCTTGAGCAAACTCAGGTGCACGTTGAAACATTTTAAGCTGTATTGAAAGTCCTGTTTGATTAGCGGCGGTAAGAACTTTCTCAAAAACTTCTGGCACAGCTAGGGCATCGGGGTTCAAGTATATTCGTTTGCCTAGCTGGTTGTCTTGTTTCTGGATTTTATCTCTAACACGTTGGTCAGAATAGCCCATGATAAAGATACCACCAATCTGGCGTTGTACTTTGAAGTTAGGACGAAAATCTTCAGCAGATTTACTGTCTGCATTTAATGTGTCTGAGCCGTCAATAACTAAACCCTTGTACTCCATTGCGTCTACAGGAAAACGTTTATTGCGAAAATCGCCACACCAATCAACAACTGCGTCCACCACATCTCTCGACTCATCATGTAGTTTGCCTATGAACGTATCTTTGGCGGTTTTGATAACCGCCCTCCGATCAGCCTCTTTATTAGGGTCTGGATTACCAACAGTCAGTATTTTGAGATTTCGGGCCAGCATGTCTGTCGTTCGAAGATACAGCCCGGCTATTGCTAAGGGATCAGCAATGATTGCATCATCATTTTCGGTAGCCTCAACTTTATCAAGATAGCCCTTAACACCAACTTCTTCGTTGCCTACACGAAGATTATCGTTTATAGCTCCGTCTATAAAGCTATCGGAGAACTTTTTTTCTGCCGTCTGAGCTTCTTCAAATGTATGGAAGCGAACTTGTAGCTCAGGCGTACCAAGTGTGCTACCAGCAGTAAGGCTTGGGTCTACTGCCGCGGGTTGTGGGCTTAATGTCTCTGACATCAATTTTGTTCTCTTTATCAAGTTAACTTTAGCATAATAACACGTAATAATTGACGATACAACAATCTTATGCTAATATTTATTTATTCAATAAAACAAAACTATAAAATAATATTAAGTAAGGGACACTAAAACAATGAGCGAACAAACACCGATGCCTCAATCAGAGAAACAACCTGACAATTACTTAACAGAACACCCTAATGCTGTAGTAGACCCAGTTAAAGCTTTAATTATGGCCTACGGTTCAAAAAGTCAAGAGGAACGGGTTGTAGCACATCGTAAAGACGCACTAGAAGCTGCTAGTCACATGGGTGAAGGGAACGACTGGCAAAGCAAAGCCAACCATGGTTATGGTGCTATAGGTGCTGCCGTAAACTCACTACAAGCTGCTGTATTGGCAAGACAAGAAGCTGATAAGCACGCTCAAGCTGCTGCAGCTGTTTACGACAGAGTTCATAAACTTTAAAGCTAAAAAATAAGGTAGCTTAGGTGTTAGATTGCCACTCTTAACTTGGGCGGTTTTCATTTTCAGACAAAAACTATCTTTTAGACTTCGTAGTGCCTAATCTTCAATTAGATGGTGAAAACTAGTTTATCAGCATAAAGAACCATTCGAATCAATCAAAAATATATGGTTGAAAATAGTAATTGGCGGGCCGTAGCAGGTCAGGTTTGGAACTATTTCGTTAGCGGATCAAGTCAATCATCATGGTTTGTCCATACTTTTTAGATAGAGTTCCGTCTAGAGTTGCGAAACTGCTACACCCCTCTCTTAGAGCGCAGGCGATCTGTAAAGCATCTTCAAAGTCATTACCTTGAAAATTCATAAAAGCCCACTGAGCATCCGCATCGGTTAACGGTAGCCAACTAAAACTTCCTAGAAAATCCTTAATAGGCTCCCATGCAAGCCTGTCTCTTTCTATAAAATACATAACTAAATCAATAGTTAAGGTTGATATAGCCTTAGCTCTATCGTTAACTAAGAATTGCTCGCAAGCCTTTGCGCGAGTTCGTTTTTGAATCACCTCCAGTAAAATATTAACGTCTACAAAAGTCATTCACCGTACTTTCTGGATCGTAACTCAGATATTTGTTCTTTAATGCTGCGCGAATCTTGACGAATTGAATCGGGTACTACTACGCTTTGTAGACTTCTTAAGCCTTGTCTTATAGCTTCAGAAGAGCCACGCCGTAATGCCTGGTTAGGAGCATCAATTGGTTGCAGGATGCCAATAACCTTATGTCTATAGCTTAGTTTTATAGAGTTGCCTAGCCGTAGGTCATGAATAACCTGGGACATATTATCTCGTAATTGTTTTGTAGTAATCGTGTTCATACTCTAAGTTTAACTTAAAACAAAAATTATTGTCAAGTTTAATCTGGCGGGCCCGACCGGATTCGAACCGGCGATCTCCTCCGTGACAGGGAGGCGTGATAGGCCTCTTCACTACGAGCCCAATTAATTACAGCGGTAATAATACCAGACCCTCCAC
>DAHXLX010000012.1 GCA_027365775.1 Candidatus Saccharimonadota bacterium
TGTCTATATCGCCAACGGTGACCTTAATGGCGATGGAGCGGTTAATCTATCCGATCTTATTATCTTAGCCCAGCATTATGGTTTGCCCGGTAACTTCAGCTATGCGCAGGGCAATATTACCGGTTCGACTTCTACTACTACACCGCAGGTTAATCTATCCGATTTGATAGTGCTGGCCAAGAACTACGGGTGGAGGGAGTAATGGCAATAAGCTAAATGCGAGTGCTGTTTCAATCATACTTAGCTTATCTGCCTTGAATATAACCTGTTGATACTAAATCGGTTATTCCATATACTCTGCTTACTAAGGGCTCTGGCATATGGATGCAGGGGCGGAACGGATCAGGCAAAAATGTGTATGCCGAACGCACGACCGGACGGTATAGTGATGGAAGATAAACTGGAACTGGATAGACAATTAACCGCCGATCGGTATGTTCAAGTTGCAAGCTACGTATTAGTCACCAGCACGGCCTTGATCTTTAATAGCATTTTTAAGGTAGTTCGATAAACAGTCGAGTCATCATAGCGTTTAGGAAGCAATTGACAATAACCAGTCAATAACTAGATCTTTTTATGCACAATAAGATGAAAGTTAACGCCTTCGTGGTTAATACGCCAAGAACCGATGTCCATTTTCAGGAGCATATCGGTTGGCGACTTAGCTAAAACAAACTGAGTTTATATATAAACCATATCCTGTTATCGAGGACGAAGCCATGGGGCTTTAGATTGTCATTGGCAGGTGGCAAAAGCCCATCATGACAGATCGGCAGTCATAACTTAATTGTAATTACAAATAGCATTAACTATTAAGGCTAGATAGGTATTGCCCATATACCAGATCAAACCTAACTTGTACGCTTAGTGTACGAATAAATTTCTTTTGACTCAGCCAGTGTAATAATACCCCAGAGCAAGAATCCGGAACAGATGAGCTCACCGATTATGTTAAGGGCCGAATGTTTAATTGAATCACCAAAAATTGACAAACCAAGCACAACGCTTAGGGTTGGCGATAATGATTCCAATATCGGTTGTGAAATACTAAGCGGCCCAGCGGCATAGGCGTTTTGCATTAAGTAGATGGATAGAATCAAGTTAGTTAACAAGGCATAAAAAGGCCAATTGGCTAAAACATATCCGGCTCCATGAACATGCAACTGAATAAACACCAGTTTTGCCAGGCCGGCTGTCATAGCGTATGCGCAAGAAGTGACTATGGCAATCATGACCGTTCTTTTCTTGTGCGAGCCTACGTATCTAGCCAAAACCGATAAGACAGTTATGGCGACAAGATAAACACAAACTATTACCAGCCAAGGTATAAAATGGTAAGGCTTGTGGCCGCTGATTGGATCGGCAACAAAATAGAGCGCACCCAGGCTCAATATAATGGCCATGACCGATAGCCAGTTGGTAGTTGGCGTTTGCCGGCCCAATTTAAACTTCATAATCAGAAACAGAAAAGCCAAATCCAGTGTCATGATCGGTTGCACGACTATCAACGGGCCCTGGTTTAATGCCAAAGCCTGTAAGATAACGGCTCCTATCTGTAAAGTTAGCCCCCACAAGAATAATGGATGTCGGGTAATGATTAAAGCCAATCTTCGGGTAAACAACTCTTTTGCTTCACGCTGACCGGAAGCTAATCGTTGCATTGCAGTTGAACCGGCATTCAAGGCCGCGGCAAATACCGCGTAAACAATAATCAAAATCATGACAGATCGACAGTCATAACTTAATTTCAATTACTAATAGCATTAACTAATCACTTTACTCGAAAAATTAGCTAAAAGGTATATTTTTGACACTTACCTCTTACTCACCTACAATATGGATAAGCATATTGAATCAAAAGCCGTAAAATGCAACAGATAAATAAAGTGGGGGCCAGAAAACCCAAACACATGTCCTGGGGCCGACTTAAGGCACAGCGTCTTCGCGCAGTGCTAATTGATAGTTTGGTTTTAGTCGGTATGATTATTGGTATCGTCGGCGCTAATTTAAATTACGTACTGAATGATAATCTAGCAGCTTACCAGGCGCCTACCGTACCCGGCGAAAGTTATCAGATATGTAACGATAACAACCAGTATCTGACCAGCCCGTGGACTTATGACGCTTTAGCAAGCGGCAGCCAAAGTTATACCGTCAGTCAGTATGAGGCCTTGAACGGATATGGCACTACCCTGCCGCCTCTACCCAGTTATCTGGCAAACGAACCTTCCACCGACACTGTGGCTACTATTTTTGCGCCCGGCGGATCAGCCAGTATCTCGCCATATAATCCGACCGAGCTATATTACATTGAGGGCGGCAATTATCCCGGTGGAATCAGCGGAACCTTGTTGGGCGGCGATGAGGTATTCGGCGGCTCAGCTTCAGGCTATCCCGAACCGGTCGGTACCGGCGGTGGTTTCGGTTCTAGCAACTCCCACTTTAATGCTTATCCGGGTTATGGCAGTTTAGCTGTTGCTGCCACGGGAAGCACGACGATTACCGCATCAAGCGGTTTTGTCCCCGGCGGTTGGAATGGGGATGGTGGCAGTATAAATGAAATTTACTTTCCGGATGGGACAACAGTTGGCGTAACCAGCATAACCGGCAACACCATCACTCTGGCCAGTGCGGTCACCGAGGCTGCCGGCACCAATTTTTGGCTGGGAGCAAACTATCAAACTATTGGCACTGTTACCACGGCAGCGGCCGCCGGATCCACAACCATCACGACTAGCGCCCCGGTTAACTTTCCTTATACCCCGTGGGACGAACTGGATGTAGGCTCTACACTTACCGGAGGTGCCGCGTCAGACTCCGCTATTACTATCTCGTCAGTTTCCGGTGATACCCTAACTTTGACCGGACCATTACCGGCCGCAGTGCCGGCCAATGCACCGGTCGCATACAGTGGCACGGCCGGTGGTGTAACGATTGAATATATAAACGTCGGCAATGCTGTCGCCAGCGGTACCAACGCTTTTTATGGTGCCGGAGTCGGCTGGACGATCGAACATACGGACATTCACGACGACTACGCCGGTGGCGCTAACTATGCCACCACTAACGCAGCCGGACAAGCCATAAACGGTATCAGCAACGGTATTGTCGAATACAACTGTTTCCAGCGTTTCGGCGAGTACGCTCTAAACGGTGGCGGATCAAACACCGTATTTGATTACAACCAGGTAGATAGCACCCCATATAATCCCGATTTATCCGGGAACGGACAGACAGGCATCGGCAAGTGGTGGGGATCACTTAACAACGATATAGTTGATAATACGTTCACAAACAGTCGAGGTACGCTTTGGTTCGATAACGGCAATACCGGACAACTCGTACAAGGTAATTACTTCTATAACGATACCGGACGGGTAATTCAAAATGAAACTGGTTTCAATTCCGAATACACCGATAACTTATTCCAGGATGTCAATCAGGGCATATACATGAACAGTTCCGGCGGTTGGAACATACCCGGCAGCCGCTACAATGACGAGATTATAATTAGTGATAACATTTTCGATAATGTTGTGGATGCGGTTAACATCTGGCAAGCAAGCGGTAGATCCTGCCAGAACAGTGGTGAAGCGATTCCGGGCCTAGGTATCCAAGCCGGAAATTCTAATTACTGCAGCGATGGATTTCCAAATAACGCATTCGCTACCGGTACGCCATCATCACCGGTTACCACCAATGGCACCGCCTATGCCAGTCACTATAGTGACGGTATCACCGGTGCCCCTTATGCCGCCGTCGAAGACCAGACATGTACGACCAGCAATCCGTGCGGTACCGCCAGCAATCCTTTGTTATTGAATAAAGCACCGGCACTGAATGATTGGCTGGGCTTCGCCGGGGCTGCCGGCAGCGGCACGGCAACAGTCGAGGACAGTGGATCTGTGCCTGCTACATTAGACGTTTCATCGACCACCGGTTTTACCAGTAAAGGTGAACTTCAATTTTCAAATGACACATGTGTAACCTATTTTTATACTTCTGTCATTAGTAGCACTCAGCTAGGTGGTGTATCTTATCAAGGAGGTTGCAACGGTGGCCCAACACTAACCGCCGGCTCAGATCAGGTCAGTGAAGTTCCTTCCTATGTAACATCGACTACCGATACTACGCCGGTAAGCGACTTTGGGGGAGCCGGTAATGGAAGTGTTACTACCCTTAACGTTACATCCACTGCCGGGTTCCCGTCATCGGGCGATTTAATGCTGCAAACAACCGCCCAAACACCCGGCGGTGGAGTCGGCGCAGTCGTATCTTATAGCTCGATTGTCAGTGCTACACAATTTGGCGGCGTAAGCTTGATCAAAGACGCTCAGGGCAATGCCATGGGCGCCGGATCGCTGGCCAGCGGCTATGAGGTGGAAGCGGTTTTGCCTTACCAAGTTACAAGCGTAACCTGCCCCGGGGGCAGCTGTGTAAATAATGCCGAAGTAGAAGTCAGTCCGACCATTACATCGAATATTACCGCCAGCCAAAGTATATATAATACGGGGACCTGCCGGTTTTATGTGACCGACGGTTCAACCCCGTCTTCACCGCTTGACCCAAGCGGTAACCCGTACTGGGATGACTGCCAGTGGCAAACACGAAACATCACCGTAGAAAACAATACATTTTATATAAATCCGGGTCAATTTAATGCGGCCAACTATCCAGGTGGTGGAACTTGGGGATCAAATGTGAATTGCCAGACCGGCACCAGCGGAAATTGCGGGCAGAATGCCATGGGCTATCAGTTCCCCGGTAACGCGCCCTACAATAATGCATCGGAGTCAAATGCGATGATGAGTAATACCGCCTTTGCTGCGCCGTATAACAACCTTAATGCCTCGGGCAGCCCGTTATTAGGCACGAACTCTTATCAAGCTAACGTCAACAGCGAGACCCCATTCAATGACCTGTGGCAGAATAACACCTACTACGGTAATTGGACTTTTGATGGCTATGAACAAGCGGCCACCTGCACGATAACCTGGTCCGGCACCGCTCTCCAATGGGGCGGATCCGGTACCGATGCCTGCTACGGTCTATCGTTATCCCAATGGCAGACCTATTGGCAGCAGGATACGTCGTCAACTGCCCATCCGATGGTGGTAAGTCTTGGCCTTACTG